>CAUFXM010000024.1 GCA_959597175.1 uncultured Methanomassiliicoccales archaeon | reverse complement strand
TCGCCTCGGACGATGATGCGAAAGCTCACGGCCCCACCATGCAGCCCAGGCAGGGATTCTGGTCCACCTTCTGGAAGCCCCAGGAGGAGTTCTCCTCAATGAGTCCGAAGAAGCAGAAGTTCTTCGTCCGCGCTTTCAGGGGGAGGAACCGCGCCAGGAACACAGCCTACGGGCTCCGCGTCATGACCAACCCCTCCACTTCCGTGGAGGACAAGCAGGCCATGGCCGAGGTCGTGAACGAGAACCCCGGACTGTTCTTCAAGAACGCATCGAACGGCGGCGGGCAGGGCAGGGACTGATGGAAATGGGCATCGGATTCGTTCTCAAGGCAGCGGTGGCGCTGGCGATCCTGCTGGCGCTCGTGGCTGTACCCATCTGCTCCGACGGGTCGGATGCCGCGGTTCCGGAGTACTCCGCCGAGATCACAATCGATCTCGGCGAGCCCGTCACCATCGACCTCCAGGACTACCTGGAGGGCAACAGGTACAATTACTGCACCTACACCAAGTACAGCGGCACCAGCGAGCTGCCTCCCGGGATAACCAAGGACGGCAGTATCCTGTCCGGCACACCGACGGAGCTGGGCAACTACCACCTGCAGTTCAGGTTCAACAACGCCTCCGTATCACTTGTGGCGGACGCCATCCTGAACTTCGACATCACCGTCACGGAGATCCCCGAGAGGTTCACCGTCACCTACGACGCCGGCATCGGTACTGTCAACGGCCAGAGGACCTGGACCGAGAGCATCACCGAGGACACCTTCGCCTCCCTCCCGGATGCGAAGTACTCCTCAGGTGCGTACGTTTTCAGGGGATGGTCCACGTCGGAGACATCCACCACAACCGTGGATTCCCTCAAGGTCAACGGGGACATCACCCTGTACGCCGTGTGGGAGAGGCAGACCGTCAAGGTCAGTCCAATAACGGCGACGATCACCAGCGGGCAGTCGTCGACCATGCCGGTCACAACCGATCCGGAGGACGCCAGGCTCTCCATATCAGACCTCGGAGGCCTGTCCTCGTACAACGCCACCGTCTCCGGGAGGTACATCTTCCTGGACATGACGAACGTCGAGCCGGGAACGTACTACGTCACAATCTCCGCAAGCTCCACCGGCTACTACACCGGGTCGGCGAAGGTCACCATCATGGTGCCCATCACCATCGTGAAGCCGATCGAGTACACCCTCTCGCAAGGAGATGTTTTCTCGTATACACCTGTCACGAATCCGTCCAACGCCTCCATCGAGCTGAAGTCCGTCCTTCTGGACGGATCCCCGGTCGAGAACTACGGGGGACTGTCGGTGAGCGGCAGGACCATCACCGGAACCCTGGAGAACCCGGGTACCTACGAGATCTCCTACCGCGCCTTCCTGGACGGATACGTGGACGTGGACAACACGGCCTTCGTCTATGTCTCCGACTCATCCGAGAATCCCGGAACGGGCTCGGTGTCCCTCGCTTCGGTCACAGCTTCCGCGAGGGCATCGGAGCCAAGGGTCTTCGACTTCGTGGCCATCGGCGGGCAGAACGTGTCCAACTACGTTTGGACCGTGGACGGCGAGGTCTTCGCCTCGTCGTCGGAGACCGCGCTGTACGAGTTCCCGTCCTCGGGGATCTACACCGTCGCATGCACCGCCAGGGGATTCGACGGATCCGAGGTGACGATGGAGATAACCGTCGTATGCACCGACAACTACCACAGGGAGGCGGCATGGTCCGGCGTGGAGTACGCGTACATCGTCGAAGGCGAGGTAGGCGTCGAGACGCCAGACCAATGCCCGTTGAGGAAGAGCACCGAGACCATCGACGGCAAGGTGTTCACCGTGCTGTCGGGGGCCCCCTCCGAGAGCGACATCGGCAAGGGTTTCGACGTCATTGTCGGGGAGGAGTCATGGACCGTCAAGGTGTACAAAGCGGAAGCATCCGCGCCCACGGCATCGTTCTCGGTGACCGTGGACGGATACACAGCCAAGGCGGTGTTCACAGGCCTCCGCGCCTCGTTCCACATGTTCGACTTCGACGGGGACGGGACCTTCGAGGATGGCTCCGAGTTCAAGTACGACCGCCCCGGAAGGTACACAGTTGTGTGCAAGGCCGTGAACAACGTCTCTGAGGTCACTTCAACCGCTTATGTCGAGGTGGACATCGTCCCCCAGGAGGATGCTACCCTCGAAGAGCTCACCGACTTCCATATCGGCGTGAACGAGAGGATGCACATCTCCATCTCCATGGGTTCGGAGGATGCTCTGTCCGTTTCCGGATCGGCGGCGTCCTTCGTGACCGTGGACGGGACCACCCTTATCGTAGCACCCACCGAGGCGGGCGTGTACGAGCTCATCGTCACAATCACGCATCAGGACGGCACGACCGATTCCAAGAGCGTGGAGGTCACCGTGAAGCAGGAGGGCCTCGAGCCCGTTCCCGAGCCTCACGGCGACTACACAGTGGCGATGATCCTGATCTTCGTCGTGTCCGTGGGACTGATCGCCGGGTTCCTGATCTACGACACCCGCACCGGGAAGGTCTCCGAGAGGTACCGTTCCCTCAAGAGCAAGGCCAGAACCAGGGTCCGGAGGAACGGTTCCAGCACCAACCGGTACGGCTACCAGCACAACCAGAGCAACAGACAGAACGGAGGCCGCTGGAGATGACCGATGTGCAGATCCCCGTGACCACCGTGTGGGATGTCGTGGCGGACGCATTGGACGACCCCTGGTTCTGGGGCGTCTCCATCTGTGTCACCATGGCATTCGCCCTGGTGTTCAGGTACCTTCACGAGAGGAGGCACCGCCGATGCCGATCCCCGCCATCATCGGAACCATAGCTTCGGTGCTCGGATGGATAGGCATCGACCTGGGTATCTCCTGGCTGACCTCCGACTCCACCAGCGTGGAGTACGTCAGAGGTCTGGACTTCCCCTCCTTCGTAGAGCTCTACTGGCTGTCGCTGCTGCTCTACGCAGCTGTGATGCTGTTCGGGCTCTGGATAGCACTGCCGAAGAACGCAGGCGGGCGCGGCCCCCGCTATTGAGGCCGCATCAAACAGCTTGATACCATGAGCAAAACGAGTTACATCGCGGTTCTCGCAGCCGTCCTGATGTCCGTGATCGCAGCTGTCTCGCTCGTACCCATGAGCGACGCGGCGGGCGAGGACCTCTCCGGGACCTACGGCGAAGCGACCGTGATCGAGATAGCCCCGGGGTTCGAGTGGCGCTACACCCCCGAGTTCCCCGATGACCTGACAGAATACGTGACCGTGTCCCTCGAGGTCAACGACGGAAACGTCGGATACGTCGACGGGAGCATGGTCATAGTGACCATACCCGAGGAGGCTGCCTCCGGCACGACCTACAACGTCGTCATCGAAGCTTCGATGACAGAGCCCGTCGAGCAGACCGCCTACCAGTACGTGAAGTTCGTCGTCGTCGACGGTCTCAGCGTCAGCGGAACCATCAACGACATCATCGCTGGTACCAGGATAGACTTCTCCCCCATCGGCGAGTCCGACATGTCCGGCGAGATCACCTGGACCGTCAAGTCCGGAACCGAGCTCCCCGCAGGTCTGGAGCTCGCAGATGGCAAGGTCTCCGGAACCCCCACCGGAATCGGACTGCAGACCGTCTCCCTTACAGCAAACTGCAGGGGAGAGACCGCCGATTTGGTGGTGACCTTCACCGTCTACAGCAAGATCGTCGGCGACTCCGAGGAGACCATCGCGTCCTACGGAACACTTGTCTCATCCAGGACCATCACCAACGCCGAGGACATCGGCGTCACCTGGGCCGTCTCCGAGGGGACCCTTCCCGAGGGATTCTCCCTCGACCCCGCGACCGGAGTTGTCAGCGGATCCTCCGCCGAGGTGAAGGAGACCGTCGTCACCATCACCGGGACCAGCACCCACGGTCCCTCCCAGAGTGTGACCAAGCAGATCACCATCCGCTCCGAGCCCGACCTCGTCCTCTCTTCCGAGGACGGTATCCTCACCTACCTGAACAACGGGAAGGCGGTCACTGCTACCGTCGCAGCCACCCAGACCTCACAGATCTCCTGGCAGGTCTCCGGCTATGAAGGGGCGACAGTTTCCGACGGGATCGTCTCCGTCTCCAGCCCCGCTACCGCAGGGATGGGACAGGAGCTCACCGTCA
>CAUFXM010000023.1 GCA_959597175.1 uncultured Methanomassiliicoccales archaeon | reverse complement strand
TCGCCTCGGACGATGATGCGAAAGCTCACGGCCCCACCATGCAGCCCAGGCAGGGGTTCTGGTCGGCGTTCTGGAAGCCTCAGGAGGAGTTCTCCTCCATGTCCCCCAAGAAGCAGAAGTTCTTCGTCAGGGCCTTCCAGGGCAGGAACCGCGCCAGGAACACAGCCTACGGCCTCAGGGTCATGACTAACCCGCAGACCTCCGTCGAGGACAAGCAGGCCATGGCCGAGGTGGTCAACGAGAACCCGGGACTGTTCTTCAAGAACGCATCCCAGAACGGTGGACAGGGCAGGGACTGATGGAAATGGGCATCGGATTCGTTCTCAAGGCAGCGGCGGCGCTGGCGGTCCTGCTGGCGCTCGTGGCTGTCCCCATCTGCTCCGACGGGTCGGATGCCGCGGTTCCGGAGTACTCCGCCGATATCACAATCGATCTCGGCGAGCCCGTCACCATCGACCTCCAGGACTACCTGGAGGGCAACAGGTACAATTACTGCACCTACACCAAGTACAGCGGCACCAGCGAGCTGCCTCCCGGGATAACCAAGGACGGCAGTATCCTGTCCGGCACACCGACGGAGCTGGGCAACTACCACCTGCAGTTCAGGTTCAACAACGCCTCCGTATCACTTGTGGCGGACGCCATCCTGAACTTCGACATCACCGTCACGGAGATCCCCGAGAGGTTCACCGTCACCTACGACGCCGGCATCGGTACTGTCAACGGCCAGAGGACCTGGACCGAGAGCATCACCGAGGACACCTTCGCCTCCCTCCCGGATGCGAAGTACTCCTCAGGTGCGTACGTTTTCAGGGGATGGTCCACGTCGGAGACATCCACCACAACCGTGGATTCCCTCAAGGTCAACGGGGACATCACCCTGTACGCCGTGTGGGAGAGGCAGACCGTCAAGGTCAGTCCAATAACGGCGACGATCACCAGCGGGCAGTCGTCGACCATGCCGGTCACAACCGATCCGGAGGACGCCAGGCTCTCCATATCAGACCTCGGAGGCCTGTCCTCGTACAACGCCACCGTCTCCGGGAGGTACATCTTCCTGGACATGACGAACGTCGAGCCGGGAACGTACTACGTCACCATTTCCGCAAGTTCGACGGGATACTACACCGGTTCGGCGAAGGTCACCATCATGGTGCCCATCACCATCGTGAAGCCGATCGAATACACCCTCTCGCAGGGCGACGTCTTCTCGTACACTCCGGTCACCAACCCCTCCAACGCCTCCATCGAGCTGAAGTCCGTCCTCCTGGACGGCTCATCCGTCGAAGGAAACGGAGGGCTGTCGGTGAGCGGAAGGACCATCACGGGCACCCTGGAGAACCCGGGTACCTACGAGATCTCCTACCGCGCCTTCCTGGACGGCTACGTGGATGTGGACAACACCGTCTTTGTCTACGTCTCCGACTCCTCGGAGATTCCGGACGTCGGCTCCGTCTCACTGGCTTCGGTCACCGCTTCGGCCAGGGCATCGGAACCGAGGGTCTTCGACTTCGTGGCCATCGGCGGGCAGAACGTGTCCAACTACGTGTGGACCGTGGACGGCGAGGTCTTCGCCTCGTCGTCGGAGACGGCCCTGTACGAGTTCCCGTCATCGGGGATCTACACCGTCGCATGCACCGCCAAGGGATTCGACGGCAGCGAGGTGACGATGGAGATCACCGTCGTCTGCACGGACAACTACCACAGGGAGGCGGCATGGTCCGGGGTCGAGTACGCATACATCGTTGAAGGCGATGTGGGCGTCGAGGCACCTGACCAATGCCCTCTGAGGAAGAGCACCGAGACCATCGACGGCAAGGTGTTCACCGTTCTCTCGGGAACACCATCCGATGGCGACATAGGCAAATCCTACGACGTGACCGTCGGGGAGGAGTCATGGACCGTCAGCGTGTACAGGGCCGAGACATCCGCTCCCACGGCATCGTTCTCGGTGACCGTGGACGGATACACCGCCAAGGCGGTGTTCACCGGGCTCCGCGCCTCGTTCCACATGTTCGACTTCGACGGGGACGGGACGTTCGAAAGCGGAGAGGAGTTCCAGTATGACCGCCCCGGAAGGTACACGGTTGTGTGCAAGGCAGTGAACAACGTATCCGAGGTGACGTCCACAGCATACGTCGAGGTGGACATCGTCCCCCAGGAGGATGCGACGCTCGACGAGCTGACGGACTTCCACATCGGCGTGGACGAGAGGATGCACATCTCGATCTCCATGGGTTCGGAGGACGCTCTGTCCGTCTCAGGATCGGCGTCGTCCTTCGTGACCGTGGACGGGACCACCCTCATCGTGGCACCGACCGAGGCGGGCGTGTACGAGCTCGTCGTCACGATAACCCATCAGGACGGCAAGACCGACTCCAAGAGCGTGGAGGTCACCGTGAAGCAGGAGGGCCTAGACCCCGTTCCCGAGCCTCGCGGCGACTACACCGCGGCGATGATCGCCATCTTCGTCGTGTCCGTCGGTCTGATCGCCGGTTTCCTGATCTACGACACCCGCACCGGGAAGGTCTCCGAGAAGTACCGTTCGTTCAAGGCGAGAACCAGGTCCAGAGTTCAGAGGAACGGCTCCAACGCCAACCAGTACGGCTACCGTAACAACCAGAACAACAGGAACAACGGAGGCCGCTGGAGATGACCGACGTGCAGATCCCCGTGACCACCGTGTGGGATGTCGTCGCCGACGCGCTGGACGATCCCTGGTTCTGGGGCGTCTCCATCGCTGTTACCATGGCCTTCGCCCTGGTCTTCAGATACCTTCACGAGAGGAGGCACCGCCGATGCCGATCCCCGCGATAATCGGAACGATAGCGTCCGTCCTCGGCTGGATCGGGATCGACCTGGGCATCTCCTGGCTGACCTCCGACTCCACCAGTGTGGAGTACGTCAGAGGTCTGGATTTCCCATCCTTCATCGAGCTCTACTGGCTTTCCCTGCTGCTCTACGCGGCGGTCATGTTGGTCGGGCTCTGGATAGCACTGCCGAAGAACGCAGGCGGGCGCGGCCCCCGCTACCGAAGGCCGCATCAAACAGCTTGATACCATGAGCAAAACGAGTTACATCGCGGTTCTCGCAGCCGTCCTGATGTCCGTGATCGCAGCTGTCTCGCTCGTACCCATGAGCGACGCGGCGGGCGAGGACCTCTCCGGGACCTACGGCGAAGCGACCGTGATCGAGATAGCCCCGGGGTTCGAGTGGCGCTACACCCCCGAGTTCCCCGAGGATCTGACCGAATTCGTGACCGTGTCCCTCGAGGTCAACGACGGAAGCGTCGGATACGTCGACGGGAGCATGGTCATCGTGACCATACCCGAGGAGGCCGCCTCCGGCACATCCTACAATGTAGTCATCAAAGCCTCCATGACCGAGCCCGTGGAGCAGACCGCCTACCAGTACGTGAGGTTCGTCGTCGTGGACGGACTGAGCGTCAGCGGGACCATCAACGACATCATCGCCGGAACCCGCATAGACTTCTCCCCCATCGGCGAGTCCGACATGTCCGGCGAGATTACCTGGACCGTCAAGTCCGGCACACAGCTCCCCGCCGGTCTCGAGCTTGCCGACGGCAAAGTGTCCGGAACCCCCACGGGGATCGGACTGCAGACCGTCTCCCTGACAGCCAACTGCAGGGGCGAGACAGCTGACCTCGTTGTCACGTTCACCGTCTACTCTAAGATCGTCGGAGACTCCGAGGAGATCATCGCCTCGTATGGGAACACAGTCTCCTCCAGGACCATCACTAACGCCGAGGACATCGGCGTCGCCTGGACCGTGTCCGAGGGGACCCTTCCCGAGGGATTCTCCCTGGACCCCGAGACCGGTGTTGTCAGCGGATCCTCCACCGAGGTGAAGGAGACCCTCGTCACCATCACCGGAACCAGCACCCACGGTCCCGAGCAGACCGTCACCAAGCAGATCACCATCCGCTCCGAGCCCGATCTCGTCCTCTCTTCCGAGAGAGGCATCCTCACCTACCTGAACAACGCCGATGCCGTCACGGCAACCGTCGCAGCCACCCAGGCCTCCCAGATCTCCTGGCAGGTCTCCGGATACGATGGAGCGACGGTCGAGAACGGAATCGTCTCCGTCTCCAGCCCCGCTACCGCAGGGATGGGACAGGAGCTCACCGTCA
>CAUFXM010000022.1 GCA_959597175.1 uncultured Methanomassiliicoccales archaeon | reverse complement strand
TGCTACTATGCTACAGAACGTGAAAACAGAAGGGAGGCAGACCAAACTGCTCGCCGCCATTGCCGTCTTCGCGATGGTCGTGTGCGCGCTGGCGGTCGTCCTGCCCTCCGGAGGCGTATTCGCCACTGACGGTGATGTCCAGGAGTCGACCGACGTCACCGCAGGCACCGGCAGTGCCGAATTGGATCCCGAGGTCCATTCGGCGTCGCTGACCATTAACGGGACAACGACCTATTACGAGACACTGGTGGCAGCTTGGGATGTCGCCGTGAACCAGACCGAATCAGCCACGATCGTCCTTCTCAAGGACGAGATAGGCGGCGGCCTGCAGAGTATCTCTGACAAGGGTGCCAACGTCACCCTCGACCTTAACGGTCACACATATACCGCCACGTCCGACCCGGCTGGATCTACTGGAACCAAGAACCAGGGGATGCAGCTCCTCAGAGGGAACACATTCCTCATAATGAACGGTACTTTCAAGACCGTCACCGGTGAAGACGGTGCCGTCAAGAACGGAATCAACGTCTACTGTGACACCGAGTTCAGGGACGTTACGCTCGACTTCTCCCAGTCCAACGGAACGGATGTGGGATTCAACGGCCTTCAGCTTGCCAATGGGGTTGTCAAGATTACTGGAAGCACCAGCATCATCGACAGGCCCGAGGACTACACCATTGCTTTCTTCGCGAACTGGAGCTCGTATACTAATGGGAGTCAGGTTAGTATTGACACGACAGGAACCATCGACGGAGTCATCGCGATTGCCGATTACAACGCTAGTGCAGAATGCGGCAAGTCCTCGCTCAACATTATAAACATGGGGGTCACCGAGAACACGGTCATCAAATACGAGCTCTCTGACGGATATGGTTTCGACCTCACAGTGTCCGAAGACGTCTCCGTGGACGTGGTCGCCGATAAAGGTTACCAGATTGCCGGAACTGTGACTTTCGGGACCTCTTCCATCACATTGAGCGCGGCTATCACAGCCGGCGAGGGTGGAATCAAACTCTCCAAGGGCTCCATCATCATCAACGGAACCATCGACGCTACTCAGGAGGTGTCCATCAACGCCTCCGGCGAAGTCGAGATCAACGGAACCGTCGTCGGTACCGGAACGACTGGAGGGCTTACCATTACCGACGATGGCGAAGAGAATACTAAGGTCACCATCGGAAACCTGACCATCAACGGCGGAAGCCTCACAATCCCGAACGGTATCACTGTCAGTCTGACGGGGACTATCACCGTAGAGGATGAGTCTTCGACTCTGTATATCGCCGGTCAGGTCGAGGGAGATACGGGTTCCGCCATCGTTGGAGCCTACGAGACCGCTGCCAATGCTGTCGTCGACACCGCCATCGACACCACAGGCGCCACAGAAACCGTCGATGCCAGCAGCTACGACGCTTTCCAGGGCGGAGAAGTCAAGAGTGGTGTCGGAGAGACCGGGACCTGGGAGTTAGATGGAACGAACCTGATACTCACCAACTACACTGGAAGCCTCTACTTCTATGGGGCGGACGGCTACGAGTTCGACACCGTGACCCTCAACGGCGTCAACAAGATTACCATCAATGCCGCAGCCGTGGACTCCTTCGTCAGCACTGGCCAGTATTTCGGTGCGATCAGATCCAACAGCATCACCGTGAACGAGGGCGCTGACGGAGGATCTCTCACTATCGAGATTTCCGGGGCCCTCGCCCTCACCAAAAACATGTACATCGCTGGAATCACGGCCAATTCTGTGACGATCAATGCCGATGTGACTGTCATCAACAACATGACTAAAGCCACCGGAGACGCCAGCTCATACACCATCACCAAATATGGAATCAAAGGCGGAGTCAATGGAACTGGAAACGTGACTGTCGGTTCAGACGTGACCATCAATGGAGACGTCAGTGCTAGCACCCTCACCATGACCGATGCTACCATCAACGGTAACACCGATGCCAGCACCTTCGATTTCTACGGGAATGTCAACATCGACTCCATCGAGGGTAGCTTCACTATCAAAGCGGACGCCACCGTTATCGTCGATGATGTTGTCATCAACTCCGGAGAGATCATCACCAACAACGGCGGTGCCCTCATCATCATGAACAGCCTGAGCTACACCTCTACCAGTGGGAACATCATGGTCTACAACGGTGTCGCCCAGCAGGTTCTCCCCAACAACATCTACCTCGCATCCGGAGCCACGTTCACTGGGAACGTCACACCCGTCCCCGTGGAGAACGCAGTGACCGGAACCATCGTCAACAACATCGACGACGCCAACTACGAGATCAGGGAGAACGGCAACGATGTGACCATCGTCAGCATCGACCCCGTCGACATCAGCGGACTGGTCGGAGCGGACGGAGTCACCGTCACCGTCGGAACCGTCTACGGAACGAACAACAATCTCGTCGGGACCATCGTCTCCGATAACCTCGGATATGTCGACGACGAGGGCAACGTGGTCTCCGCCACCATCAACGGCGTCGCCTTCAACGACGTCTCTGGAACCGGCATGTCCGTAACAGGAACCACCGTCCAGACCGATGACGGATACCAGGTGGCCATCACCGTCGAGGGATCCGAGATCACCGGACCCGTCGTCGGAGGCGGAATCGCCGTCGAGATGAGCAACATCAGCTCCGGCGACGACGGAATCACCTTCATGGCCGGCTCCGTCATCGTCTCCGGAACCATCCAGTTCGACGGTCAGACCGTCACCGAACGGGACAATCCCTCCACCATCGTCTTCAGCGGAGCGGACGTGTCCTCCGATGCGACCGACGACGGCCTTGTGTTCGAGGACCTCGAGGTCACCGGAAGGGGTACCGTCATGGTCGACAGGCTCACCATAAGGGGAGATGTCACCATCGGAACCAACGTGACTCTCCTTGTCGCCAGCGGAAGCGAGATCATCGTCGAGAGGGACGCCGTGCTCGGTGGGACCGGTACCGTGGAAGTCCTCTCTGGAGGATCGATCACGGTCAACGGAACTATCGAGTCCACCGTGAACGTCGAGACCACCAACAGCACCATCGTTTACTCCGCCGAGGAGTTCGTCAGCGCCCTCCCGTACTATACCACCATCGAACTCGGAGCCAATATGGAGTTCTTCGGTGATGACTGGGACGGCCAGACTGTCACAGTCCAGGGCAAGACCATCAACATGGGAACCTATGGTATCTATGTCGGAAGCGTCGATGCCGATGACAACGTCACCAGCGCCATGACCCTGGAGTTCGTGAACACCACCGTCAACGATGAGAGCGGAACCTTCGAGGTCCGTGATGGATCTGTTCTGGGCATCGACGGTGCGGATATCTACGCCAATGTCATAGTCTACGACGATGCTACTCTCGAGCTGGCCAACAATGTCACCGACATCACCGGTGCCTCCACCGAGCTCCGCAGCGTCGGATTCGGCAAGGTCATCAACTTCAGCAACAACTACAACATGGCCAGCGGCACACAGCTGAAGGTCTACGGTACCATCAACGTTAATGAGGGGTACACCCTGACTGTTGACTCCAACGCCGGAATCCAGATCATGAGTTCCGGAAGCATGACCGTCGACGGCACGCTCGTCGTCGGAGGTACCCTGCAGGTTGCTCAGTCTGAGAGTGCCAACATGGTCGTCAACGGAACCATGACTATCACTGGCACCATAGGAGGAACTGTTTCCAACTACGGAACCATCGACTTCGACGGCAAATCGGGTGACAGTGCCAACGGCATCTCCGCCGCTTCAATCGACATGTACGACGGTGCCACCCTCAACGTGGAGTCCGTCTCCGGAACCATGACCGTCGAGGGAGAGACCGATTACGTCAAGTCCAACAACGACAGGGAGCTCGCCCCCGAGCTCGACAGGGGAATCGTCACTCTGACCGATGTCGAGGGAGTCACGATCACCGCCTCCCAGACCCTCACTGCCGCAGTCGTCACCGGTACCGACCTAAGAGGAGCCCAGATCTCTGTTGCCCTGGATGTCTCCGGGGCCGTCACCGCCGGTGTGATCACAGTCGACCGCGAGTTCACATACGATGCCAACGACACCGATGTGGACACTCCCGAGTACGCTCCTGTGACCTTCACCGAGACCGTCAGCCTCGCCGAGGACACCATCATCGTCTTCAGTGCCGATAACGAATACCTCGTCTCTGGAATCATCAACGCCGCCGACGGAGCCACCATCACCAACAACGGCGAGGTCACCGTCGCCGGAACCGTCACCATCACGGTCGGGACCGCGAGGGACATCTCCAACGCCCACATCGCATTCGCCGGCTCTTCGAGCGGATGGAAGGTCAACGCCGTGTACTACGACGTCACCACCGCCGCTTCCGGCAGCACGCCCGCGTCCATCACCAGGACATACACATCTCTGGCAACCGCCATCGACGCCGCTGACGGTGCTGACAACAAGACAGTCTACGTCGTCGGAGACGTTGAGGTCGACGAGGGTGTGACCGTCACAGTGCCCGCCGATATCGACGTCAACGGAAACAACGGCAACATCGACGTCATGGGAACTCTGACCTTCGAGAACTTCAGGGAGAGCTACGCCCCCTACAGCAACCCCAACATCGCTGCCGACGTGAGAATCGACGCCGACCCCGCCAGGACCTACACCTCGCTGGCCAACGCCATCGAGATGGGCATGACGGACATAACCCTGAACAGGGTCGCCCACATCACCGAGGACCTGACCATCCCCGCCGGAACCACCGTGCGTGGAGGAGATGGCACCGGCGTCTATGTTGAGGCCGCATACGATGGGGCCACCGGAGACGTCACTCTGACTGTCGAGGGAGCCCTCATCCTGTACTCCAGCAACAGCACTGGAAAGTTCATCGAGACGTACTCCAACGACGAGAGGTACGATGCCTCCGTCGTCGTCGCCGGAGAGGACGGATACATCTACGTACCTCAGTCCTCCGACAACACCGACATCCAGAATGTCGCCGGTGCCCACTACCTCAGGTCCTACGAGTACAACAGGGCCACCTACAGCGTCTACGTCGTGTCCACCGTGATGCACGCGGCTGCTGACAGCGAGAACGTCGCTGCCGACAATGCAGGCGACTACGTGATCACCATCAAGGGAGAGATCACCGTCGACTCCGTGGAGTTCACCGCTCCCGAGGGTGCCTCCGATGATAACCCGTTGATTGTCGGTGTTGTGGACATCAGCACCGATTCCCAGAGCTCCCTCAGGTTCAGCCAGATCATCATCGGATCCGCAGTCGTGCTCGGTTCCCAGAATGCCGAGCTCACCGGTACTGTCGTCATGCTGGATGCCGACGGCAACTCCGTGTCTGAGGTCGACCTCAGCAGGGTGCTCGGAGCCATGGTCGGAGTATACGCCTATGTCGACGACGACACCGGAGAGGAGTCTGACCGCATGGGCATAGTCACCGATGGATTCCTCACAGGAGGTACCGTCACCGTCTCCGTCGGAACCGTCTACACTTCGTCGTTCAAGGTGCAGAACGGAACATACACCGTAGGCACCGACGCTGTCAGGTACAACGGAGTTCTTGCCATCGCCAACGGTGCGACCCTTGTCGTCTCCGGAGGAACGGATGCCGATGTCGCTCTGAACATCGACGGAACCGGCACGAATGGCACTGGGAACAACGTCGCCATGACCGTCGACGGAACACTCGTCATCGAGGGAACCGCTGATGTCGACGGAGCCACCATCGACGGAACCGTCACGGTCCAAAACGATGGGAAGCTCAGGATCGAGGACAACGTCGCCGTGAACGGAACCATCGACGTCATCACCACAGACCAGTACGAAGACAGCGAGCTCATCGTCAAGGGAGTGCTCACCGTCGGTGCCAAGCCCACCGAGCTCGGCGTCACCGCCGGAGCCGGAACTGTCAACGGAGCCGTCACCATTCAGGACAACGGCTACATCAGGGCCTACCCCGGAGCCGACCTGAGCGGGGCCCAGATCAACGTCGTCGCCGATGTCTCGGAGATGGAGTCCATGTCCTTCGTTATCAACGGCGAGACCTACATGACAATCTACGTCGACGAGGCCGATGACACGCTCGTCGCCACCATCCTCG
>CAUFXM010000021.1 GCA_959597175.1 uncultured Methanomassiliicoccales archaeon | reverse complement strand
TGCTACTATGCTACAGAACGTGAAAACAGAAGGGAGGCAGACCAAACTGCTTGCCGCCATAGCCGTCTTCGCGATGGTCGTGTGCGCGCTGGCAGTTGTCCTGCCTTCCGAGTCGGATGCCGACAATTCCACATCGTTCGATTATGGAACAGACGATAGTGGAAAGAATGTCAATGACACCGGCGTCGATGTCGCGACAGGAAATGACGGTTGGAAGTATGTCTTTGCCAACGGCGTTCCTGTCGTTATTGAAGAGAACGAGAGCGGTGTGACTGAGATATCCACCGCTACTGGTACTTATATCACCGATTCCGATTCGAACACTGTCGTCGTGGGAGGATCTCTTA
Source organism: uncultured Methanomassiliicoccales archaeon (assembly GCA_959597175.1). Taxonomy (GTDB): domain Archaea; phylum Thermoplasmatota; class Thermoplasmata; order Methanomassiliicoccales; family Methanomethylophilaceae; genus Methanoprimaticola. The sequence continues at coordinate 5,859 of CAUFXM010000021.1, read as the reverse complement.
GTGTCGATGTGACCTCGTCTTCTATTACCATAAACAGTGGTGTCGTGAAGAACCTCATTGGAGGAGGACTCTACGACGCTGACGTTACAAACGCGAGTGTTACCGTCAACGGAGGTTCCATCAACCGTGTATCAGGAGGCGGCTACGCTGGTTCCGATTCCGCAGTATATAAAGGCGATTCTAGTACAGAGGACGGAGTCAAAACCTGGAACTACACAGCAAATGCTACAGTTACCATCAACGGCGGATCGATCAGTGTCGCGGTAGCTGGAGGAATCTTCGGATACACCTACGTCGGGACAACCGTCGTCGATGTTAACGGCGGCTCCATAGGCGAACTCATCGCCGGTGGGATCAACGGAATCACCGAGAACTCCACCATCACTGTGGACAACGCCGTTATCGCCAACGGCGGCTACTCCTATGAAGGAGAGACTGGATATGGACTCATCTCAGCTGGAAACAGGGGAGAGAACAAGGTTGTCAGTATCACTATCAACAGCCTCGCCGAGGGATCCAAGGCTCTCGTGACCCCTGGAGCTCTCTCCGACGCTACCGGCACTGACGGCGGAACGAACGTCGTCCTCCGCCAGGTTACCCTCAACGTAACCTCCGACGTCGATGCGGTGTTCCTCCTCGGAATTACTCAGAACAAGAACACTAACCCGTGGGACACTGGAACCACATCGCCCACCATGGAGGCGGCGATAACATTTAACGCCCCCGCCGAGACCCTGATCTTCCAGGACCTCAACAGCAGTGCTACCGAGAGCTACTCCAAGGTCTACAACCTGACCGGAGGGATCACACTCTCTACCGATTCCTCTATCTTCATCCCGATAGGCATGACCCTCAACGGGAAGGTGACGGCCAACGGATCCTCTGTGGAATTCGAGAACCTCACAGGAGGAACGGAGGGAACCACCATCCAGGGCGGGTCCATCATCATCAGCGGAACCATTGACGCCTCCCAGAATGTGTCCTTCACCGCATCTGGCGAGGTCACCATCGGCGGGGATGTCATCGGATCCACCGACAACACTGGAACCCTCACCATCGTGGAGGTCGCTGATGGGAACAACAGCATCACAATCGAGGATCTGACGATCTCCAATGGCGGAAGCCTCACCATCCCCAATGGAACCACTGTCAACCTTGCCGGAACGATTACCGTCGAGGGCGAAACCTCTGCAGGATCCAACGATGCAGGGTCCCTGTACATCGCAGGACAGGTCAACGGACAGGACAATGCGGCCATCGTGGGTGCCTATGAGACCGCTGCCAATGCTGTCGTCGACACCGCCATCGACACCACAGGCGCCACAGAAACCGTCGATGCCGACAGCTACGATGCGCTCCAGAGTGGAACCGTCACTAGTGGAAAGGGAACAACTGGTGAATGGACGTTCGTCAACGGCAAACTCACGCTGAACAACTACAAGGGATCGATGTACTTCTACTACAAGGCCAACATCACCGAGGTTGAACTGATCGGAGAGAACACCATCACCATCCCGGCCGATGCAATCACATACTATTTCAATAACAACACCGGCAGCGTGTTCGCCGCTATCAAGAACAACACTGGCGACATGAAGGTCACCGGGGACGGAACCCTTGAGATCACCGTGGATACTCCCACTGGACTCACCGGGAAGACAATCGTAGGGATCTATGCAGGCAGCACACTTACTGTGGGTGCGCAGAACATCGCGTCAGATCTCTCTTCCAGCAACATCAACTTCAACGGGTCTGTCGTCGAGGGAAATGTCACTGCCGATAAGCTTGTCTTCAGCGGTAACGTCGAGATTCCTTCCATCGAGGGAAGCTTCACCATTAAACAGAATGCCACCGTTCTCGTGCAGGATATCACAATCGCCGAGGGCGAGATGACCAACAACGGTGTCCTCATCGTCCAGAACAGCTTCACCTACGCTGGTACCACCCAAATCATGGTCTACAGCGGTGTGCCCCAGCAGGTCGCCAACAACCAGATCTACCTCTACGGCAACGTGACCACCACCGGCAACCTGTTCAAGGTCAGCGTGGAAGACCCCGTGTCCGGAGAGATCGTGAACACCGTCGAGGCTGCAAACGAGAAGATCGGTACCCCCGGAGTCACCGAGGTCACCATCGTCAGCGTCGACCCCGTGGACATCACCAACCTCGAGTCCGACGCCGATGTCACCGTTTACGTCGGAACGGCGACCACCACCGGCAACGGACTCGTGAGCTATGAGGGCAACCTCGTCGTGGGCGAGTTCCAGGATGCCCAGATCAACGGAGTCACCGTCAACGCCACCGGAACAGGCATGACCGCTGTCGGAAGTATCGACGACGATGGCGAGTACGTAGTCACCATCAACGGGACCATAACATCCGGAACCGTCGTCGCTGGAGAGGACAGCTCCACGATCGTCATCAGCAACGTCAGCGGTGGATCCGATGGAATGACCTTCAAGGCGGGTTCCGTAGTCATCAGCGGTACAATCGTCTTCAACGGTACCTCCACATCCTCCCTGAAGATTGCGGACAACGTCGTCACCGATTCTGGAGGCAACACCACAGATGACCTCTCGGAGCTCGTTCTCGAGAACGCGGAGATCACTGGGAACGGTACAATCCGTGTAGACTCTGTGACCATCAGCGGAGACACGACCATCGCCACCGGGGTAATCATCGATGTCATCGCCGATGCCCGCTTCATAGTCGAGGAGGACGCCACCCTCGGAGGAACCGGAACCGTCAACATCCAGAAGAACGGGATCATCGACGTGAGGGGAACGATCGAGGACACCGTGAACCTCATCACCGTGTCCGAGACCACCGTCACCAACCCGTCCGAGTTCATCAGCGCCCTGGAGTACTACTCCACCATCTACGTCAACGGCGACCTGGACTTCACCGAGACCGACTACGCCGGCGAGACCATCACCGTACAGGACAAGACCATCTACCTCGGCACCGCCGATGGTGTCACTGCCGGAAACAAAATCGCCGTGTCCGTTGGAGCCGACGTGACGCTGGAGTTCATCGGATCCACCGTGTATAACTCGTTCAACAAGGCCACCATGAGCGTTGCCCCCGACGGAATCCTCGGAATCGACGATTCCGACATCTACATGAACGTGACCGTCGATGATGATGCCATCCTCAACCTGGCCAACAACGTCACCGACATCACCGGTGCCTCCACCGAGCTCAGCAACGTGGGATTCGGAAAGGTCATCAACTTCAGCAACAACTACAACATGGCCAGCCAGACCACTCTGAACGTCTACGGAACCATCAACGTGAACGAGGGCTACACCCTTACCGTCGCCAACGGCTCCACCATCAACGTGAAGTCCGCCGGCGAGATGACTGTGGATGGATCTCTCGTCGTCAACGGCACCCTGAACGTGGACGCATCTGTCGACGACACTGACAACATGACTGTCAACGGCACCATGACCGTCAACGGAACACTGTCCGGAGCTGTTGCCAACTTCGGATCCGTCGTGTTCGCGGGAACGGCGACTGGAGCCACCGTCGGCATGTACGCCGGATCCTCGGTCACCGCCACCTCCGTGAAGGGAGTTCTCAGCCTGACCACGGTCACCGCCACCGAGGAGCCCCAGAACTGGACCCTCATCAAGGAGACCGCCATAGTCACCCTGACCAACGTCGCAGGTGTCACCGTCGCCGCCTCGGAGACCTCCGAGTCCGACAACACCGCCCGCACCATCACAGTGACCATGGCCCTTGACGTCTCCGGAAGCGCATCCGTCGTCACCGGCGACACCAGCATCACCGCGGGCTCCATCGGAGTCGACACCGCTCAGGGCGGGGTCTTCACCGTCTCCCAGACCCTGGACCTCGCCAACGGTGTGACCCTCAGCCTCGGAGACAACCAGGCGGACGATGTGTACACCGTCTCCGGAACCATCAACGTGGCCGACGGAGCCAGCATCTCCAACGAGGGGGAGGTAACCGTCACCGGCGAGATCAACGTCGTCAGGAGCAACGTCAGGAACGCCGACGCCGCCATCTCCGGAAACGGTACAATCAACGCCGCCTACTACTACATCAGCACCGCCGCATCCGGCGACAGCGCCGCCTACGTCACAAAGACGTTCACCACGCTCGCCGCCGCCATCGATGCCGCCACCACAGCGGACGACTCCACTGTCCGCATCAGCGGAGAGGTCGAGGTCGCCGAGGGAGCCACCGTGACCGTGAACGACGGCATCGTCGTCAGGAACGGAAACTCCTCCGCATCCGACGGTACCATCGTGGTCAACGGGACCCTGACCTTCGAGAACTTCAGGGACAGCTACGTGCCCAGCAGCGGCAACGGAATCACGGCCGACGTCAGGATTGACGCCGACCCCGCCAGGACCTACACCACCCTCGCCAACGCCATCGCGATGGGCGAGACCGAGATCGTCCTGAACGACGATGTCACCATCAAGGAGAGCCTGACCATCCCTGCCGGGACCACCGTGACCAGCGACACCTACAGAGTGGAGGTCACCGCTAACGACGCCGATGCCGACGCTGATGTCACCCTCACCGTTGAGGGAGCTCTCGTTCTCTACAGCCAGTCCTCCGGACTCACCATCACGCAGGATGCCGATGGGGACTACGAGGCCTCCGTAGCCGTCGCAGGCGAGGACGGGTACATCTACGTCCCCAGGAGCAATTACGGTGCGGTCTCCGACATCGCCGGAGCCCACTACTACAGGACCTTCGACAGGCAGAACTACCCCGTCTACGTGGTGTCCACCGTGATGCACGCGGCAGCCGACAGCGAGAACGTCGACATGACCGCCAGCTCCTACTACGACATCACCATCAAGGGACAGATCACCGTCGACTCCGTGGAGTTCACCGCTCCCGAGACAGCCGACGCACAGAACCCGTTCGTCATCGGTGTCAAGGACCAGACCGAGGCACAGACCACCTTCAGGTTCAACCAGGTCATCCTCAACGACGAGGTCAAGCTCGAGTCGTATGATGCCGAGCTCACCGGTACCGTCGTCATGCAGGACGCAGACGGCAACTCCGTGTCTGAAATTGTCATGAACAGGGCCGTCGGAGCCGATGTCTACGTCCACACCGAGACCGTCGAGGGCGTCGACACCGCCTGCATGGAGCTCAGCGGCATCATTGCTGAGGGAACCGTCACGGTTTCCGTCGGAACCGTCACCGCTGGGGATTACCTCATAGTGGCCAACATGACTCTGGTTAATGGTACCGATACCGAGAGATACACAGGCAGTCTCGTCATCGCCAACGGTGCCGAGCTCGTCGTCCCCAGCGGATCCATGCTTACAGCTATGTCCGCTGGAACCGTTGATTCTTCGAGCTTCAGAAGCCCCGAGGATTTGATCGACGTCTGCTCTGGCACCGCCGCCATGTCAGTGGAGGGAACCCTCACAGTGGAGGGCGGAGAAGTCAATCTCGCCGGAGCGGCCATCGACGGTGTCCTGACCGCCACAGAGGACGGAAACGTCTATGTGGTCTACGCAGAGGTCAACGGCACGATCGATATCGTCGCCGCCGACGAGAACGATGACAGTACTCTGTATGTGCTCGGAACCATGGTAGTCGGCTCCAAGCCCACTGAGCTCGGGGTCAGCGCCGGAGCCGGAACCGTCAACGGTACCGTCAGCCTGTACTACGATTACTCTGGAACACCGGTCTACGGTATCATCAAGGCCTACCCCGGAGCCGACCTGAGCGGAGCCCAGATCGACTACGACGATGTCAACGAGGAGTCCCAGGCCGAGTCCATGGCCTTCGTCATCAACGGCGAGACATACATGACAATCTACGTCGACGAGGCCGATGACACGCTCGTCGCCACCATCCTCG
>CAUFXM010000020.1 GCA_959597175.1 uncultured Methanomassiliicoccales archaeon | reverse complement strand
ATTGCTATCATAGCAACATTCCGTCCGGATTTCCTAAACGGCGTTGATTCTATGATCGCAACCCTCCAACGATTATCCTCCGCCTCCATGTGATACTCATGACCCGCATAATATCACTGTTCCGCATGTTCATCGGAATCGCAGGTGTGAGAACATTCGACCGCATCCGGACTCCGAAATCATTTATAAATACGGACTGAACGATTCATATCTGGAGGTTGAAACGTGTCAGAACCATCGCTTCAGAACGGGAATCGCGAGGTGATGTCCCTGAACGACATCGCTTCTAAGGTCGGACCGGTGGCTTCCCGCTACGGCGTCCCGAAGGTGTACCTGTACGGCTCGTACGCACGCGGGGAGGCGGACAGTGACAGCGACATCGACCTCTGCATAGAGCGCGGACGCATCAACGACTACTTCCAGCTCGGCAGCTTCGAGAGCGACCTCAGGGATGTTCTAGGCAAGGATGTGGACGTCACCACAACCGGCGCCTCGAAGCAGTTCATAGACTCGATAAGGAAGGACATGGTGCTAATCTATGAGGGATGACAGGGAACGCCTGAGGGGCATCATCCGCGCCTGCGACAAGATCGAGGAGTACATAGCCGGGATGAGCTACGAGGATTTTCTGGAGGACGAGAAGACCGTCGACGCCTGCGCCACCAAGAGCTCGGTCGTCGGGAACTTCTGCAAGGAGGTCTCGGACGAGCTGAAGGCCCGCAATCCTGAGGTGAACTGGAAGGGCGCCTACGACTTCAGGTGCAAGGTGGACCACAGCTACGACACCCCGTCCTTCGATCTGGAGATCATGTGGAACACCGTGTCAGGAAGCATCCCGAACCTGAGGGACCAGTGCGCACGCATCCTGAGGGAGCTGGACGAAACGGTGAATCGAGATGGAACGACGGTTCCGTCGGATGACGGCGTTTGATGGAGACCACGACACCGAGACTCATGACTTCATCCTGAGGAATATCTCGCGGATCTCGTCTGGATCCTCGATCGGCTCATGGGCCCTGGAGGTGTCGATGGGTCCGCGCCTCTCGGCCTCTTCGAAAGCTGCCACCAGCCGATCCACCTCCTCCTGCGTCCTCAGCACGATGTCCTGGTAGAAAGACTGCGTCGCCATGTCTGCGCCTCCTATTCTTGCTGTATAGCTATCGTAGATAAATACGTTGTCAGAGACCGGATGGCCGCCGCCGATCGTAAGTCCGAGGTTCTCATCCGCCGAACTCCCCGCCACGGTACAGCTTCTCCAGGTTGTGACCCTGTCTCAGCTCGCGGCCCGTCAGGTCGGCGAACGACCTTATCCTTCCATTATCCATCTTCAGGCAGCAGTCCGGCCGTAGTATCCTGTTCCTCAGCAGGGATGTGTTGTGCGTGGTCAGGATAGTCTGGATGGATGTCTCGGAGACCATCCGTCTCAGGACGTTCTCCGAGAGCCCGTAGTGGTAGGACGCGTCGAAGCCGTCCATGTAGATGAGTACTGCATCGGCGGACTGCCTCATACGGCAATACAGTAACATCAGGGACCTCGTGCCGCCTGAGGACACCGAGCGGAATGGAATCGGTCCTTTCGCGGTCATCTGGACGAGCGTATCGTCTTCCGTCGCCAGCTCCACATCCATACCGGCCATGTCATTCAGGAAGGACTGGAAGTCGTTGACGAGGCCGTTGCGCACGATGTAGTCCTCTGGGGATTCGGACCCATCATCCTGCATCACGCCGGGGTCGTCTAGGAGGGAACCGAAGAAGTGCATGCGCTCCGCGAAGCCCATGACCAGGGACATGGGGGAATCCGGATGCTGGACAGTGTTGTTGGCCACGTACCTGAGCACGGCGAGGCTGCCGTCGGGTACGTCCATGCGGAGGTCCCCCGCATCCAAATTCCTCAGACACGAGTAGTCGGATGCGTTCCCGTCGCGGATGAATACGTCCTTGCCGTTCAGGGTCAGTCTCTCGTAGACGATGCTGTCCGGGGCGGCCTTCCTGTACTCGTAGCGGACTGTTCCGGATGCGAACTGGAACTCGTACTCGAACGACGCATAGCCCAGGTCGGAATCGCCGTTGAGGAACGCGTTACGGTCCCTCATCTCGTTCACGACGTTCCGGTCGGTGAGAACGGAGACGATGTCGAAGATGGCCAGACCGAGATTGGTCTTGCCGCAGGCGTTCGTTCCGACGATGACGGCGGTGTTTATGATACCGTCCTTTATACAGTCGGTGTTGAACCCGTAGTTTCTGACCGTGGTCAGAACCAGCTCGATCCTGTCCTGAATCCCCTGTACCCCGTTACCGCGAATTTCCTCAGTATGGAGGCCACTTTCCGTAATTTTTTTACGGTGACGTCGATCGGATTGAATGATATTGCTACGGATGCACGGTGGTCTGGGGCTGACCTGTCGGTGTACAGGAGTCAGCTTGGGAAGTGGTAAATCAGTCGATTCCATCGGTTCCAGGCGTATCATGTCCAAAGAAGACGGGAAACTGAACCAGCACATCGTGCCGCAGGCACATCTAGACAGATTCACAGATTCGAAGACGATGCTTCATGTCCACAGATTCATAGACAACGAGAGGGTCAAGGTGTATCCCACTCATCCGAAGCATGTGTCTGCAGAGGACAACTACTACGATGACGATGATCCGTACGCGGAAAGATCGATAGAGACGTTCCTTAAGCACCAAGAGAATATAGGGCAACCATCCGTCGATCGCATACTGGAATCCCGGTCAAACATCCAGGAGAACAGGCGTGTGATCAAGTATGTCGCGATGCTCTTGGGCAGGTGCATACCCTTTGCTGTCAGCAAGATGCCCGGCGTCAATCCGCCTCCTTTCAATCTGGTCGATGAGGACCAACGCTACATCAGACAGGAATCAATATTCGAGTCGATGGAGCGGCCGTTGCTCAACGACATGGAGGATATGCATTGCGTGCATATTCGGAAGGAGGGCGGCGAGTCGTTCCTGACCGGGGATGTGCCGGTAGCTTTCATGAGTCTCGACCCAGACAAGGACCGTGAACTGATGAAAGACATCGAGCCTCTGCCACCCATCCCTCCAAGTCCTGAAGATCATGAGGCCAACAGGAAGGCTCTAAACACGATCGAAAGGCTGAAGGAGATATTCAAGAACACGGTCATACTGTGTCCCATATCCCCAAACGTCTGCACCATCCTGTATCACAGGTCCGTCGAGGACGTCGAAAATAGGCTGAGAAGAATCCTGTATCCGAATCCGATATTGGCGATAAACACCATGATCGTCGCATCATCCGTCGAGTGCGTGTATGCCAACGCTCCGATGAAGGAGTACGTGGAGACTATCAGACATCGCCTCATGACAGGGGCTCCCGCAGTTCCCGTACCCGATGGTAATATGACCAACCTCAGGGAAAGCGTGATCGTGCCAGCGCTGAGTCGTGCCATCCTCCTCGAGGTCAGGTTCGACCGCATCGAATCGGATATCGCCAGCAGGATGGGTCACATCATGGAGATGTTCCCTGTCCATGGCGAGAGGCAGATGGTGGAGCCCGATGGCAGTCCGGCGATCGTACATGAATTCCATTCCGAGGACGGCGTCAAACATGTCTTCGTCAGTGCCAGGCACATCACCATCGCAACGGATGGATTCTCCGGGTGGGAGGGGTTCAAGGCAGAAGCGGTAGCAGTACTCGGACAATTCATCAGGGAGTTCGGTATCACCCATGCCATACGTGTCGGGCTCAGGACGGGATGTCGGCTGAAACCGTCAGCGTTGTTGAACTCCGGCCCGCTGAACATGCTCTCGCCACCGTATGCGGAGCTGTTCCGCGTTCCTCCGTCTACGACCCACCTTGGACGCGTCGTCCGCGAGTTCAGCATGGAGGCATGGGCCCTGGTCAGGGTCATCGTCGAAACACCGACACTGCCGGATACCGAGGTTGGAACCGTGGTGGATGTGGACGCATATACTGAACATCCCGTATCGACGGACAGGCTGTTCTCCACGGTGGATGAGCTATGGGGCATCAACAGAAGGGCGATCGAAGGCGCCACTAACGAGAAGCTGCACAAGCGTCTGGGGATAAAGGACTGAAAGGATGGGGCCCTCCCATCATATCTTCCCGTCGGTGACGACCCAGCGCCCCCTGGCGCGGGTGCCCTCCCTGACTAGCTTCCCGGATTCCTTCAGCTTCCTGATGTTCCTGGACACCGTGCTGGTGGACAGGCCGGTCATCTCCGCCAGCTCCGCTATGGTGGCATCATCCTTCTCGACGATCGCGTCGAGCACCGAGAGGCCGGAATCACTGGTCGACCTTTGGCGGGCCCCGTCGATCGTCATTGTCACAGTCACCGTGGACGGGTCGGAGGACTCCGTTATCACAGGGGTGCCGAGACCGAGCTCGCGGCAGGTCCTGACCATCCTGTACACGCCGCTGCCTGCCCCCTCCACCAGGCCGACCAGCATGAACATCTTCATGACATTCGGGTTCCTGGGGTCGGAGTGCCCGCCGGACTCTGCAAGTGAAACGGGTATACGGAACGTGCCGGGGTTCCTCACCATCAGACGGTCGGGATGCAGCTCCACCCTGACGCCACCGCTGCCGTTGTAGTCCGCGTGTGCGATGCCGTTGAGCACCATCTCCCTCTCGGCCTTCTGCAAATCCGAATCATCCACACGGACCATTCCCTCAAGAGCGAATCCTGCGGGGGTGCTCCTGTTGATGCGGTTGGACACGAACGTGAAGAAGTCGAACAGGTTGCCGGACCAGTCGCCGGTGTCCGTGGTCCTGCGTGCCGACCAGTCCCCGGAGTCGTCGGTGTACTCCAGGTAGTCCAGCATGTACCTGGGGAGCTCCCTCACGATGGAGTAGTCCCTGCCGAACATCAGCACTCCCGCCACCGTGGGTCTGAGCTCGCCTCCGTCGTCGTAGCCGGCGGCTCCTATGAGCCTCAGGAACTCGTCGTCGGGCTCCTTGTTCCACGGGTGATTGGGGACCCGATTGGACATCATTTTCCTGTAGGCCTCTATCGTCTCCTTCTCCAAATCGCGGAGGAGGACCTTTGAGCACAGGGAGGAGTCCATCGGTTCGTCCCGGGAGTCACGGAGCATCTCCGCGATCTCGGTGACGGAGCAGTGGTAGTCCCCCTCGCCGTTGCGCCTATAGGTGCCGCTGTTCATGTTGCCGTTGATGAACACAGGGCGCTTCTGGCGCTCCGCGCGTGGGACGCGGACGATGACGACCTTCTTCCCGTCGACGTCCTCGATACTGACGTCGCCCTCGGACAGCAGGTTCACGCTGACCTTCTGTGGATTGTTGATCTGGGTCCACAGCTCGTTGATGATCTTGTCGGGGTCCCCGACGCCGACCGCGATGAGCCTGCGCCTGTCATCCGGATCCTCCCTCAGCCCGAGGGCTATGTCCCCTCCGAACGTGTTGGCGAACGCGGAGTATGTGGGCCAGAACTCTGATGTGAGCTTGCCTTCGGACTTCTTCGCCTCGAAGCGCTCGTTCTCCCTCAGGTCGTCGAGATCAAGCGTCATGATGTCAGTGATATTATCATTTGTGATATTAATCATTATCATCCGTGATGTGTGATGATATCACATGATGGCTGTCGGAGACGGCCTGAGGATGTTCCAGATGTTCAGTGTTCATAAAGATCCCGATATGTTCATTACTGTATCGCCGACATCATCATCGATAATATCAAACTTCATTTGATGACATCACATAATATCAAAATCAATGTCAATGATATTATCATGATATTATCACTGATAGAAGGGACGTCTGAGGGAAGGAATGGGAAGGTGCTCCCCCCGGCCCTTTTCCAGGGGGAGTCGTTTGCTGTTCAGGTTTCTAGCGGGTTCACGTTCGCTCACGTGAGGAGCAGATGTCGACTCGTTTCCACGTTCGTCTCACGTTCTACCCTTTTTGTGTTCTCGGTTTCAGGACCTCATCAGCCTGAGGGCCACGATGATCGCCATCACGAGGATGAGGATCACCAGGACGATCGGGAGGATGTCGGTGAGGGACATGCAGTCATCATCGCTTCCAGGGACGTTAACGACAACGTCACTGGATCCGGATGAGGAAGGCACGGCTCCAGCCCCGTCTCCGTTCCGCTCTGGAATCTCGCCAAATTCACGGCGAGCCTGCTCAGAGGCCGGAGGGAATCGATGAACGTCGCTTCCCTGGATCGTCGTAACTGTGCAATGCCGGGGCACCATGGCACCTGTCAGCGGGGACCTGCCGGCTATCATCGGGATCCGACGGATAGGGCTCCATGGAATTCACTCCTCGTGGCGAACGGAACGGAAGCTGGTCGCGTATGCCCCTAAGCATCGCTTTCGGTGACTGGATCGGATGCTTCGATTATAATCGATCATCTGCTCGAGATGTTCGTTGAACAGGTTGAGGAACCGGTGGATGGAGCAGGCACCGACGTCCCCGGAAATCATACGGGCCATGAGGAGATCGGAGTGACGAGGTCATCTGATCCCCACCTTCGATCCCAGGCACTCCGGACCGACCCGTATGGTCGGACCTCACTTCTCGCCCTCAGCGACCTCCCATCTCCCCCTCGGGCCGCCGACCCTGGTGAGCGTGCCCCTCCGCTTAAGTCCGTCCAGCGCGCGGACGACCGCGCTCTTCCTCACCCCGAGCTCCTCCGCCATTGCGTCCGTGGTGACCTTCGGATCCCTGCGGACGAGCTCCAGCACCATGGCGGCCAGCTTCTCCGACGGGTCCGCGGTACCGTATCTGACCGACACCGACACCATGTCCGGGCGCTGGATCTCCTCAATCGAAGGGGGGTCCAGGCCCAGCCGCCTGCAGGAAGAGAACATCATCCTCACCCCGGTGCCGGCCTTCTCCGCGTTGGTGATGAGGCCGATCATCTTCATGAGCACCTCGTTCCTCGGGTCGGTCTCCCCTCCCGCCTCCGCCCTCTCTATGCTTATCCTGAAGGTGCCGGCGTTCCTCACCCTGTACCCGTCCGGACGGGACTCGATGACGATCCCTCCCCTGCCCCAGTAGTCGGCGTTGGTCACCGCGTTGGTCACGGCCTCCCTCAGGGTCCTGACCAGGAGGGTGTCCTCCTGCCGGTTGATGCCGTCGGGGACGCTGAACCCCGTCCCCACCTGCACCGGTATCCTGCCGACCACGTAGGTGTAGAAGTCGAACAGGTTGCCGGACCACCCGGGGGTCCCGGACTGGCGCCTCAGCGTCCATTCCTCCCCGCCGGCGTCGTACTCCCTGTAGTCCAGGGAGAAGCCGGGGACCTCCGCCGATATGGAGGCCTCGTCCCCGAACATCATAATGCCTGCGTACGTCGGCCTAAACTCGCCCTTCGATCTGGTGGCCGCGCCGATGAGCCTGAGGAACTCGTCGAGGGGCTCCTTCAGCCATTCGTTGGTGGGCCGACGGGCCGCCATCAGGCTCCTGAACCCCTCGACCGAGTCCGAGCGCAGGTCGGACATCAGCGCCTCGGATGTCGCGAGACGGTCCCTGGAGTCGGGGGAGGCGTCCCTGTACATCGCCGCTATCTCGTTGGCGTTGCAGTGGTAGTCCCCGGAGCCGTTCCTCTTGTAGGTGCCGCTGTTGACGCTCCTGATGAACACCGGGCGGAGGGAGCGGTCCGCCTCCGGCACATCCATGACTATGATCCTCCTCCCTCCGGCCTCCACGATCCTCAGGTCGGCGTCCATCATCACGTTGACGCTGACCTTCTGCGGGTTGTTCAGGGTGCTCCACAGGTCGTCCCTTATCCCCTCGGCGTTGGGGACGCCGCCGATGACGTAGCCGTCGCCGTCCCGGGATTCGCTCAGACCGAGGACGATGGTCCCACCGGAGGTGTTGGCGAACGCGGAGTACGTCTCCCACAAGGATTCGGGGACGCCGGAGGTGTATGGTTTGGCCTCGAACCCCCCGTCCTCCCGGTTTAGGACGCGGTCCCCGCGGATGATCAGCTCGGTCATGTCCGGAGGATGGGCGTGTCGGTATTTCTAGATTGGTTTCTAAATCGAATCGGATGATTTCTAGTTCAAAATCGATTTAGAACCGATTTAGACGGTTTAGAAGGCGGCAATCTTGATTTGTATCCATGCATTGTACGATATAGCGTGGATATTATTCCGAAATTGTTCGTTTTCGTTGAGAATCGATTGATTTCACACAGAACCTGAAACCGAATCCGAGCATGTATCTGGGTTTCTAAATCGGATTCTAGTTTGATTCTGATTCAGAACCGATTTAGACATGACTCCTTTCTGAAGATCCAGATAGTGAGAGGATCGTCAGCAGGTCGTACTGGGCGATGACGTACAATCCGAAAGAACGATCCAGTCGATCGTCGGTACAATCGGCCGGATGTTCTGCGTCGTGATATTGACTATGATCAGATGACATCACTAATGATATCACGGATAATATCATTGATAATATCACATGATAAGATGAGGACATTAATGATAGAAAGGGTCCTGCGACGGCGTACTCTGTATGTCAGAGTCGGCAGAACGGACCTGCCACGATCCTCGGCCTTCAAAAGGCCCGCGGTCTCCATCGACTCGATCCTCGACGGGGTGCTGGTGTCGGTGGAGACGTTCCTGCAGAGGTCGGGCCTCATGCATCCTGGGTTGTTCCGATGTACAAGGGGATGTCTGTGCTGTGGCACGGACCGAGGATCCTGCCGAGCTCGGTCAGTGCTTCCGTGTCTCTTCCTCATAATTATAGAAGGTGCGGTCCCGCCCCCTTATGGCGGGACCGCGTTTTCTCTTCAGGTTTCTGTGGGTTCACGTTCGCTCACGTGAGGAGCAGATGTCACTCGTTTACACGTTTCTCACGTTCTACCCTTTTTGAGTTCTCGGTTTCAGGACCTCATCAGCCTGAGGGCCACGATGATCGCCATCACGAGGATGAGGATCACCAGGACGATCAGGAGGATGTCGGTGAGGGACATTCCGTCGTCGCCGCTTCCGGGGACGTTGACGATGACCTCGCCGCTTCCCGAGGAGGGTGTGGTTCCAGCCAGATTGATGGTGAGGTCGTACACCTCACTGTAATCACCGGAGAGGGTGAACTCATATCCAGAGATCGCCTGACCGTCGATGTTCATGGTGGCGGTGCCCTCGTACCCGGACTTCAGGGTATAGCTGAGGGTGTGTGTACCAGCTCTGAGCCCGGTGAGGACGAATGTGTTATCGTTCTGCTGGGTCATCAGAATTCCGTCTATAGCGACGGAACCTATGCCGCCGTCAGTCACAACAGCGACACCGTAGACGTTGTAGTCTATGTTGGCATCGAGCCTCGCATAGTCAGCAAGGTCGATGTCGACTCCGGAGATGGTCTCCTCGGCGGTGGTGGCGGGGTTGTCCCAACCATTGAATTTCGCATCGGTAACAGGTGCGTTGTCCACAGTAGCAGATGTTCCATAGGCAGTGAGCCAGAGGGCGTCCTCTACGTAGAACTCAGTGGAGTCGCTGTTCTCGCAGAAGTTCGCGGGGACCGTGGATCCGGCTGAGACATAGGCTGTTCCGGACACGGACAGGGCTCCCGTGACGGTCGCGTCAGCACCGGTGGAGATTCCATCGGTGGAGCTGTACGAGAGGCCGATGTAGATGTCGGCGACCTGGGCGGTTCCCCTTCCCTCGGTGGAGACAGGGGCGATGTTCAGATCACCGAGCAGAACGGTCCTGCCGGTGGCACTGAGTGTTCCGTTGGTCTCGACGTTGACGGTTCCGTTGATGGTCAGTGTTCCGGTGACGGTCAGGCGGGCATCGATGTTGGCGGTACCGTCGACGGTCATGCCAGGAACGGTGGATGCGCCGAAGTCGACAATGTCTGCTACGGTGAAGGCGTACCTGAGGTCGTTGCCGACGGTATCGGAGACGATTCCGGTGACGGTCAGCTCGGTCTCACCGGCGGTGTTGGCCGCGGATTCGATGGTAAGGTTGGCGTTGTTGGTCTGAGCGCCTCCGGCAGCGACCATGTCGATGGATCCGACGCTGTTAGCGACGGTGGCATCCATGATGGCGCCCGTGACGATCTGGACCTGGGCGTTGTCCAGGGTGATGGTTCCAGCGGTCAGCTTGTCGTTGACGACGATGATCGCAGACTCATCGGCGGTACCGGTGACGGAGATATCCCCGACGGTGACGTCTCCGTAGACCTGGATGGTGGAGTCGTCGAAAGTAGCGATGTTGGCGACAGCGTCGTCGAGAGGCTGGATGTAGTAGACCATCCTTCCGTTGGAGGTGATGGAGTAGTACGCTCCGGCGGGATAGGCTCCGTTCTCTGTGTAGGTAAGAGGCACGTCGCTCTGGATGATTCCATTGAGAACGACCTCTCCGGGCTGGCTGAGGTCGGGGTTGGTGACCGAGGCCAGGATGAGGGAACCGGTGTTGCTGTTGAAGTACAGGGTCCCGTCGATGGTGAAGGTCACATCATTGGCGATGGTAACGTTGTGTCCCTCCGTCCTAAGGGTGACTCCCTCGTAGATGGAAACGTTGGACCTGATGGTCGCATCGTTGGACAGGGTGATGACGTCGCCGGACTCGGCGTTGGTGAGAGCGTTCACAAGGTTGGTGTACAGGATGTCGGCATCTCCCTCGGACTTGACCTCGGAGAATATGTAGTTGCTGCCTCTGAGGCCAGTCCTCTTGTTCTCAGCGTACAGAGATCCCTGGACATCGATAGCGGCAGAGCTGTTAAGCCTTCCACCATCAGCGACTGTGATACTACCATCCTCGGAGATGATCAGAATGTTCTGGTTGGTTGCAGTAGAATCCACAGTGGTGGCTCCATCGGTCTTGGTAACGGTGACCCCGCTGGGGATGGTGAGAGCCTCGTCAATGGTCATGGGTCCGGTAATCGTAACTGATGTTGCACCGGAGGCCAGAGCGTTGGCAAGGGTCGTGTAGTAGTATGTAGTGGTTGCGGGACTTGTCGTCCTGACGGTGTAGGAAGCTGCATTAACAGTCTGGCCAGTGGTAATCGGGGCAGACGAGGCAGTAATGGTTCCTTCGGTGACATTGACGACGGCATTACCATGACCGACCATGTCGGCACCGTCACCGATACTGAGTGTTCCAGAAACGGTCAGGGCATCATAGTTGTTGAACCCGACGGTGTTGGCAACAGCAAACTCTCCGGAAACGATCATGCGGGGCCCATCGATGGTAAACGTCACCACATTTACGCCATCGCTGGCAGGCGTGAACCCCTCGAGGGTGCTGTCGATGATTCCTGTGGAGATGGAACCAGAAATCATCATGTTGTTGTAGTAGTTGGTGGTGTTCTGAACCTTCTCGCTGACAACCTCGCTGACAACAGTGAGTCCGGAGACATAGTAGTTGGCAGTGGTCGTGTTCAGCCTGAGGAGGTTGGGTTCGCGGGTGATGTTGGTAGCGTCAGTACCGGTTGTCTCATCTCCGACGGTAATGTTGGAGTTCGTGAGTCCGATGTCCCTGATGGCGAGGTTTCCGCTGAGGTACTGAATTTCCACAGTGGCACCAGGCGCAACCATGTAAATGATGTTGGAACTGTCGGAACTGGTGGACCCGTTGAATGCAACGGTTCCAGCATTGCTGATCTCTCCGACGAAGTAGCCGTTCATGTTGACAGTAGCGTCGGATGTATTGTTCACGACACCGCTAGCATCGACGCACATCCTGGAGTCCTCGCCTACGTTGATCTGACCGTTGTTGGTGAGTGTTCCAGAGATAACATCGAGCTGGAAGTTGGTGGCGGTCTCGTCACCCTCA
This sequence comes from uncultured Methanomassiliicoccales archaeon, assembly GCA_959597175.1. Taxonomy (GTDB): domain Archaea; phylum Thermoplasmatota; class Thermoplasmata; order Methanomassiliicoccales; family Methanomethylophilaceae; genus Methanoprimaticola. The sequence continues at coordinate 1,910 of CAUFXM010000020.1, read as the reverse complement.
GGCATGAACGCGAGTTCGATGACACCGTTGTTGGTCAAGGACGCAGTACCTGTGATGAGCAGTCCGCCTGCAGGGACACTGCTTCCGTTGACGGTTGCCTGACCAGCATCTGACTCGACGATGATGGTACCGTTGTTGACGATGGATCCTGTTGAGGAGTTGACGATGAGCTTGGCACCTGCCTGGACAGTCACGGTCACTCCCTCGGGGATGATGAGCGTTCCTTCGAATGTGAACACAGTTCCGGAAACCAGTGTGATGTCGCCGGTTGCAGTGATGATCTGATTCTGAGTGAAAGTGGTGGTCGTGTCGTAGGTTCCACTGAGTGTACCTTCGGACGCAACCGCCGAGTTGTCGACGTTTCCGGTTCCTCCGATACTGTCGGGGATGGAAGCGTTCGTGCTCGTAAGGGCAATTGTACCGTTGTTCTCCAGCGTACCCTCTCCGTCAACGGAACCACTGACACTGAGGGTGGAGTTGGGCTGGACAGTTAGCGTAGCATCCGACTGAATGTCGATAGCAGCCTCTTCAGCGACGATGACGTTTCCACTGACAGAGACATCACCAGAGATGTCTAGCGTTCCGGACGTGATGGTAAGGTTAGAAAGGACCACATCCCCCGAGACTCCGGTGATTGCGGAGGCGATGTCCGAGGCATCTCCGGATCCGGACACGATATTGCCAGAGATCGTGACGGAACCCTGCCTGAATGTGATTCCACCACTTCCCGCTTTGATCTCTTCAAGAGTAGCTGAATCATCAGCGTCAAACGAGACGGTTCCGCTGATGATGAGGCCAGAGGGAACTGTGAATGAGGTGCTCGTGGTGTTAACTGCGGCAAACTGATATCCAGCAGTGCTTGCAGTGCTCTCGAAGGTGAAACCGGGGAAACTCAGGGAAATCGTGTCGTTGAAAGTGTATTTGCTGGTGAGTTTCGAGCTGTCAAACGCTTCAGCACCCCAGAGATATACATCGTCCCCATCGGTGTTCTCGGGAGACTGGTTCAGTGCTCCAACATAGTAGTCGTATACAGCATTGTTGATGGTGCAACCCTCGACATCCACTGTTATGGAGTTTCCATAGCTGGAGTGGTCGAAGATGGCGATTCCCATTCCGTAAGAAGACGGTCCCGAAGATCCGGTCCAGTCGGGGTTCTCAAGGTCGATGTTGATTGTGACATTGGTTATTGTAACATTCCCAGCACGGATGTCGAAACCAGTCGCACCAGTGAATGTTCCACCAGTGACCTCGAGAGTGGTAGTGGAGGGGAAGAACACAGCGGCAACCATCTCGGAAGTGAAGTTGACGTCGGTCAGACTCATGACAGATCCGGTCTGTGTCCCGTTTCCACTGATTGCGGAAAGTTTAGCATTAATGGTCGTATCTTCAATGGTAGCTGTGGAGTCACTGAAGATTCCAATTCCGTACCAGTTACCGGCGGTCGCATCAATTGTTCCACCAGTCATTTCAATGGTTCCTGCTCCTGCGATTCCTACACGAATCGCACAAGTGGCATCTCCACCGGAGGATTTGACAATCTTGCCAGTAGTTCCAGAGTCGGTGATAGTAAGTGTGACTCCGTTTTCATCACTCGAGTTTCCCACCTCTATCATGGGAACTGTCAGAGTGTAGCCAGCAAGATCGAGGCTGGTATCACTTGTGACTTTCCATACGTCAGCGAGAGTGACGTTCTCAGTCAATGTGATGACTCCGTTTTCATCTGCATCTGGCAGAGCGGTCGCATCTGCGGCCTGGACGTCATCAGAAGGCATGACTATGGCCAGCGCGCACACGACCATCGCGAAGACGGCGACTGCGGCAAGCAGCTTGGTCTGCCTTCCTTTTTCGTTCATGTTTGCTATCATAGCAACAATTGCTCAATCAGTGATTAACACTGTTATTATGTCAAT
>CAUFXM010000019.1 GCA_959597175.1 uncultured Methanomassiliicoccales archaeon | reverse complement strand
TGTTGCTATGATAGCAATCGAAAATACGAACAACACGGGGAAACTCCTCGTGGCGGTACTTGCCATGATCGTGATCATGACTGGTGCCGTCATGCTGTCCTCTTGTGGTGTCCAGGCCGTTGACGGCGACACCACAACCACAGAAGGACTGACTGCTGATGAGTTCCTTGCGTTGGCAGACGACAACAACGTGATCACGCTCGAGAGCGACACCACTGTCGTGGAGAGTGTGACCGTTAGCGAGAATCTCACAATTGTTCTGAATGGATACACACTCTCGTATAAGGAAACCGATCCCAGCAATCTCTTTGTGAATGGTTCTAACAAACCTGTGGAAGCTGGAGCCTCCAATATCACACTGAAGATTGATGGTACTGTAGAAGGAAGTGAGATTGTATCTGATGGACGCATAGCCTTCTTCTATGCTGACAACTGCAGTCTCATTATCAACGGAGGAACATACAAGTCCGACAGCTATGGGTTCATCTGGTATGATCTTGATGTGGACAATGACCTGAGAAACAATCTCGTCTCCGTTACGGACGCCACCGTTGAGTCTGGACAGGCCACATTCTGGCTTAGTAACAGAGCCATCGCCAACGCTGTTTTTACTAACAGCGTCATGACCACAACCCTTCCGGGCAAGTCTGAAGACAGCGTAGGGTTCTACCTCGGAACGGTGCAGAACACCAAGATTACCAACTGTGAGATCCACGTCACCGGAAATGGAAGTGCGTTGGAGATCAAAGCTGGGAACGTGACTGTCAGCAACAGCGTCATCACGGCTGACACTTACAACGTAAGTAATGACGTGGGTACTGGCGGATCGGGAGGTAGCGTTTCTGCTGTTACCATCAACAACCAGTATGATTCATCGACACACATGGGTGAGATCAACGTGTTCTTCTACAACACCGAGATCACCAACTCCGCAGATAATTCCAAACCGATCATCATCACGACCAACGTCGATGGTATTCCCGTCTATGTCGCGTGGGAGGGCCATGGATCTAATGACTATGCTATTTCCGGAACCGTCAGCAATCAGATAACCATCGGAACGATGGTTACCAACAACGCCGATGGAACTGTCAACTCTGATTCCATCAACTCTGCCTTCTCGGAAGATGTAACAGAGGTTGCGATTAGTGAAGGCACCATTACATCCGGTAGCACCCTTGAGGTACCTACCGATGGAACACTCACAATATCCCCCGACGTCGTCATCGAAGACGGTGCATCTTTCGAGGTTGCAGAGGGAGGGAACGTAGTCGTCCAGAACGTGGATGATTCTTCGTTCTCCATAGTCGGAAATGGCAACACCGTTGCTACGTTCACCGGTGTCACCGGTTCCTTTACCATTACAGGTGGATCCGTAAACATCAATGGGGAAATCGCAGGTTCTATCGACATCTCCGGTATCGATGTCTCCACAGACGAGGACGCCATAAATGTGAAAATCACTGGAACCATCACCGACGACCTGACCATCTCAGGTACGGGGAACGTCACTTTCAACAATATCGCCATCAACGAGGGAGTGAAAGTCACCCTCGGAGGAAACATCGACTACCAGTTCACTGGAACGTACTCCAACAGCGGAACCATTGAGAACAACACCGATTTTGCCAACAGGTACTACGTCGACATGATTTCTGTGATTTCAGTCGGAACCCTGACAGGAACCGGAATGTACGCGCTCTCCGACGACACTGCTGCAGGAAACTTCGCTGTCAAAGTCTACAGGAGTAGCGTCAGCTACTATGCATACGGAACATCCTTCAACGGAACCATCGACCTCGTCTCCGGTGACATCGTTGTCCTCGGAGCCCAGGCCGCTTCTGGTAACGTAGAGGTCGTTGTTGAGTCTGAAAACGGGTCACAGTTCGTCCTCACGGCTCAGGGAGACCGCGTTTACGACGCAGACCCGATCCAGGTGACCGGAAGTTCCACACTTGTCAACAATGTCTACGCCGACTCCTCCGTGACGATCAACGCCGTCAAGGATGATGTGTCCATAATCGGAGTCGTTGTTCTTGGAGACGTCGATATATCCAAGACGATCACCGTAGGGTCTAGTGCCAACCTCGTCATCCCCAACAATACAGAGGTCATGTTCACCGCCGATCCCAACAGTGACGGCGATTACATCCAGGGAAGCATCGCTCTCAACAGTGGATTTGTCTGGATCTACGGCACCCTCACGATGGGGCAGAACGTCACCGCCACAGACTGCATCACTGGAACAGGCACAGTCAACGCTGTCGATACGGATGCGGTCTCGCCCTTCCTTGGAACGGGCCTCACCGCCACACCTATCGAGGCCACCATCGAGATCAGTAATGCCGCAACCGCTTACAACATGCTCCTTCAGTACAAGGACAGCGGCCTCAAGATCCGGATCAATGTGGAGATCACCGTTCCGACCGGCGACACCCTCGACCTGACCAACGCCAACATCGAGTTCGGACCCAACGGAGGACTCATCCTCAACAACAGGTCCATCACCAACATCACCGACTCCGTCCTCGACAAGACCGATGTGGACAACAACAATGCCGACATCGTCGTCAATGCCGGGGCCAGGCTCAACATCACCGACTCCAAGATCTTCATGGTAGTCCAGGCCGTTGAAAATGCCATCGTCAACGTGGATAACGCCGATGTCACCTACGACAACACCACCTCCGACGTCAAGGTCGGCTACGGAACCACCCTCTATCTGAGTGGAACCCCCACCGACGACGTCGAGGTGTACGGAACCCTGGACATCTCCGGAACCGTCACGATCAGCTCCGGCATCACCCTCACCGTGTACCCTGGAGCCACAATGAACGTCACCGGCACCATGAACGTCGCTGGCAAGATGGTCTTCCAGACAGGATCCACAGTCAATATCTCCGGAACCATCACCGTCGACAGGACCATGGGCGGAGCCGGAATCACCTCCAGCGGAGACTTCACCATCGCCGCCGACGGAACACTGACCGTCAGGGCCTCCGACGAGAGGTACGGACAGGACAACTACCTGGGGATCAGCGCAGGTGAGTTCACCGTCGAGGGAACCCTCAACATGTACGGAACGCTCTCCGGAGCAGTACTTGACAAGGGAACAATCGTGCTCGATGGAAAGGTCGGTACCGCCACCATCTCTGTGTTCGACGGTGTCACCCTGAACATCACCTCCGTCGTCGGAAACCTGACCATCAACGACGCATCCGCCGCCAGCACCGTCAACGGACCTAACGACAGATACAGCGTCGCCCAGGGCAGCTCCGTCACCATGACCGAGGCCGAGAACGTCGTCGTCACCGTCTCCGTCCAGCTGGTCGGAACCGGCGACAACAGGACCTACGTCTCCTCCATGGACGTCTCCGGTACCTTCTCGGGAAGCACCACGATTGCTAGCGGATACGCCTACTCCTCCAGCTACGGATATGGTGTGACCGTCTCCGGCACCATCGACAACGAGGATGCCCTTACCTTCGGACAGAACGTCCTGGTATCCGGCACAGTCAACGCCGTCGCCGAGGGAGCCACCATCACCGTGGCCCAGGGCGGACAGCTCACCGTCACCGGTCAGATCGTCATCGGTGGAGAGGACAACACCAACCACGCGATCCTTAACAACGGCACCCTGAACGGCACCCTGAACGCCACCTACTACACCGTCACAACCGGACCCAGCACCGCCAGGGTCATCACCGGCTACTACGGCACCTTCGACGCGATCGTCCAGGACATCGCCGACGCCGACAACGACACGATCACCGTCTACGGTGCTCAGACCGTCGGTGCCGACGCCACCATCGCCAGCGGACAGACCGTCGCCATCAGCTCTGGCGCCACCCTGACCGTAGGAAAGGACTACGTCCTGACCTTCCAGACCGGCTCCACCATGGACAACAGCGGAACCGCCGTTGCCACCGGAATGCTGGTGTTCGACAGCTTCACCACCACCTACGGCAGATCCGACGAGGGCATCTCCGCCGAGGTCGTCGTCATCGAGGACCCCGCCAGGACGTACATGTCCCTCGGAGTCGCCATCGACTCCGGAATGACCGACATCACCCTGAACCAGGACGTCGTCATCACGGAGGACCTCACCATCCCCGAGGGCGTCACCGTCACCGGAGAGGACAAGACCTTCACCATCGACGCAGAGGAGAACGACGTCACCCTGACCGTCAACGGAACCCTGACCCTCGTGGACGGGTCCAACATCGTCAGGCAGAACGACGCCGCCGACCAGTACGACGCCGAGATCGTCGTGAGCGGCAACCTCATGGTCTCTGCCCAGTACACCGACGACCAGGGAGCCACCCAGAGCGTCGACGACATGTACGATGTCGAGGGGGCCCACTTCTACAACTACAACGGAATCGAGAGGGTCTACAACATCAGCAACGTCGCCTACGCCGCAGCCAACTGCGACGAGGGAACGATCACCATCACCGGAAACGTCACCGCGGGAGAGGTCACATTCACCGCCGACGAGAACGGCACCGGTCTGACCGTCGAGGTCATCAACATCATGGACGGCAGCACCGTCGTGAAGAACTCCACGTTCGTCGCCACCTCCGTCACCCTCGACGGAGCCAAGATGGACCTCGACAACGCCAACACCGGTGTCATGACCGGAGCGGTCATCACCGCCGCCGGACAGATCGACCTGACAAGGGCCTCCGGAATCGAGATCGTCTCGACCACCGACGCCACGGACGACAGCGATGTCATGACCGTCACCGGATCCGTCACCGGATCCGTCACCGTCGCCTCCGGCACCGTGGATGTCACAGGCAGCCTCTCCGTCGGAAGCACCGCATCCCTGACCGTTGCCAACGGAGCCACCCTCGTGGTCCCCGCCCAGGCATCCGTCAGCGGCGGATACAGCCCCAACACCGAGGCATACACCTTCGTCGTCGACGGAACGATCGAGTTCGACGATGGGACCCTCGACGGCCTCATGGAGGTCAATGGGACCATGCTCGTGTCCGAGGACATGACCGTCGACGGTGTCGAAATCGCGCTCAACGGAACGATCACCGTTGCCGCCGACAAGGCCCTGACCGTCGGTGACATGGACATCGATGGAACCAGCATCGAAGCCGGCGCCGCATCCGTCATCACGGGCAGCATCGAGTTCGGACAGTACGGTTTCATCGTCGCCTATCCCGGCGCCGATCTCACCGGTGCCGTCATGGAGTGGAACTCCGCCTCCAGCACATCCGACGCCAACTCCACAGAGTACTACGTCAACGGAGAGCTCTACGTCACCATGTACGCCGGAGCCTCCACGGCCATCACCTACGACGAGGTAGTCGCATCTGGAATCCAGATGTCCGGATACAGCACCGTCTACGGATGGTACGCCACCCAGGAGGATGCTGACAAGAAGATCAACGGAGACGATTCCGTCACCGCGATCGACAGGACCATCGGAACCGATGCCCAGGTCTACGGAGCCGCCAACATCGCCAACGTCTACGGAACCGTCTCCGTCGGAACGGGCATCACGATGTACATCGACGGCCTGACCATCGAGAACTGGTACGACTACGACGTCAGCAGGTACTACCTGCCCGTCGGCGAGCACACCGTGACCATCGCGGCCAACGCCAACTACAACATCGACAACGCCACCATCACCTTCAACGGCCAGACCGTCCAGAACGGAGGGACAATCACCGTTGAGGCCGGAGCCAACAGCTTCACGCTGGCCGCCTCTGGAGCAGTGGCCTCCACACCCGGATCCGGCGACATCACCGTCAACGTCCCCTCGCAGGACGACGGAATGTCCCTCACCGACATCCTCCTGATCGTCCTGGTGATCCTCATCCTCGTGATGGCGATCATCGTGGCCCTCAGGCTGATGAGGTCCTGAAACCGAGAACATAACAAGGGTAGAACGTGAGAAACGTGGAAAACGAGTGACATCTGCTCCTCACGTGAGCGAACGTGAACCCACAGGAAACCTGAACAGAAAACGACTCCCCCTGAAAAAGGGCCGGGGGAGCCCCTTCCAAACTTCCTGATTCCGGAGGAACAGGCCCCTGCCCTACTTGTTCGTATCTTGATGGTCGGATAAGAACCTCTGACTCTCCGTCATCCGCATCGCCGGGAAGTGACGTCCGAACCCAAACTCGATGCCGTCAGGGGTTAGGCAGGGTCCTCGAACATCCTTCGTAGTGATCGGCCAGTATGAACCTGACCCACGGGATCGCATCCGGGTTCTCCAGTATCTTCATACGGTCGCCGTTCTTGCTGAACACCAGTGTGGCCTTCGTGCTGTTGTCTATGACCCTTGCCCTGTCGGCTATGTCGATGTACGACGTCATGAGGGCCATCGACTTCTCGTACCTGCGGACGATTGCCTCGTCATCCACATCGTGGCCGCCCATGCTCACACGCTGGCGGACCCTCGCCTTGTTGATCTCCGGGTCGCTGGTTGTGACGAACACGACCTCCACGAAGTAACCCGCATCCTTCGCTCTCCGCAGGAACTCCAGTTTCTCCGGACGGGTGCCCACGGTCTCGAAGGCGAACGTCATCCTATTGTTCAGAAGACTGTTGCGGATGACCTCGGTGTCGACTGCCGCGACCCTGGACCTCTCCACGGGATCGTCGATCCAGGTGAGCCCCTCGGCATACAGGTCGGGGTTGACAACCTGATCCCCTACCTTCTCTGAGATGCCCATCAGTTCGGTGACTGTCGATTTTCCGGAACCGTTGGGGCCCACCAGCACGTACAGTACCGGCCTGTCGGTGTCGTCCGCCATGTGTCCTCAGCTGGATGCGAGGATACCGTCCACCTTGCTCTTCTGGACCCTCAGCTTCCTGTCGCAGTCGACCATGGCCGTGGAGTCGGATTCATCCTTTACATGGCCGTCCGAGATGTCGTCCAGGATGGAAGATAGGTCCCTGTTGATCCTGACCGTGGCCTTCAGCGCAGATGCGACGACGTAGTTGTAAGGCATTTCGACGCCGTCGTCGATCTTCGTGCGCAGGGTGTCGAGGAGTTCCGATTCCAGCGTCATGATTTCATGGAGCCTGCCGGAATAGCCCATCGTCCTGAACCTGCACCTGATTCTCTCCATGATGCCCATCCCGGCGTCCTCTCCGGTCAGCTTCGAGATCCTGGATCTCACGGCATCGTAGGAACTCTGAGCTTCCGACATCATAATCGCGAGGTCATTCGGACCCATGGGCAGTATCACGGTCTCGTATCTGAACTCGGAGCCCTCGCCTATCTGGGGCAGTTTCTCCAGGAACTCTTCATCTGAGATGTATGTGCTGCTCATGCCGCTTTGCCTCCGTTATCAACTCGTGGTTTTCACTATATATACATTCCTGCCCGAATCCTATCGACGCGACATGCTCCGATCATGATGTGCAACAGAGGTCGACTGGCCTAAATGTCCATTTTCAACAGCTTCGACCACGGTTTCCGGAAGTCCAGGAATCTAGCGCTGGATTGAACAAAAGATGTGGATTTCCACTGGAATCATTTGGATCTGGGTGAGTCGTTCCACACGATCTGTCAGAAGAATCCCGATCACCCTCGCTAGTCAGGCGGGTCCATGGAATGTACCATTCCCGATGCGACCGGCGACATGGTCCAGTTTGAGAGAGTCGTCTTCACCCGCATCAAGAAAGGGTGGGGACGGCATCACAGTGGTGTACGCTCATCGTTGACGACGTTCTCTCAGGGTCGTGGGTCAGGCGGGGAAAGAACACCAGTCAGATACAGTACCGGAAGCTCTCCGGTCGATATTTAATTAAACTAATTTAACAATAATCGGATTATGGGCTCGGAGGAGATGGCCAGGTCGGGGACTTTCATCCTCATCACGATGGTCCTCGGGATGTTCCTAGACGGGATGGACGGCACCATCGTCAACATCGCCCTGCCGGACATCTCGGCGGAGTTCGGTGTGGACCCCGGTCTCTCGTCATGGGTCATCACGATCTACTTCCTGACGATGTCCGGCCTGATCCTCATGTTCGGGAAGCTGTCCGACTGCGGGGCGATCAAGAGGGTCCTCATCGGAGGGTTCCTGGTATTCAGCATCGCCTCGCTCGCATGCGGGCTTTCCCAGAGCATGTGGATGCTACTGGCGTTCAGGGCGGTCCAGGGCGTGGGCGCCTCCATGCTCGCCGCCTCCTGCATCCTCCTCGTGGTGAAGTTCCTGCCTCCGAACAAGACCGCCTACGGGCTCTCCGTGGGTCTGGTGGGCTACTTCGTCGGGGCGGCGCTGGGTCCGGTGTTCGGAGGGTTCCTGACGCAGATGCTGTCATGGCACTGGGTCTTCTTCATCAATCTGCCGATAGGCATCATCGCGGCGTTCATCGCCCACAGGGTCCTGCCGAGCGACGAGGGGTTCGACAGGAGCTCGTTCGACTACCTCGGTTCCGCCCTGCTGTTCATCGCGCTGGTGGCGGGTCTGTACGTGCTCGAGGCGCTGCCCTCCGACGGACTCACTGCCGTCAGCGCCTCGGCCGTGGTCGTGTTCGTCGCGTTCCTCGTGGCGTTCATGTTCCAGGAGCGCAGGACCAGGTCGCCAGTGATCAACTTCCGTCTGTTCCACAACTGGAGGTTCTCGGCTGTCACCCTAGTGTACATCATCATGAACGTGTGCTACACCGGGGCCCTGTACATCCTCCCGTTCTTCATGAGGGTCGAGCTGGGGTTCGATTCCGTCACAAGCGGCATGTTCCTGATGGTCACCGCCCTGTTCACCCTGGCGACCTGCATATGGGCGGGCAAGCTTGCGGACAGGAAGGGCAACCGGCCGATGGTCGTCGCGAGCGTGATCATCAACACGGTGACGATGCTGCTCTACTGCCTATACGATTCGGAGGCGTCGATATGGATGATCGTGGCCGGATACGCGGGTCTCGGCCTGGTGTGGGGGGTCGGCGGCGGCTCCGCCGGCAGCAGGATCGTGGACAACGTGCCGGAGAACCATCGCGGCGACGGGTCGGCCCTGCTGTCGTTCTACGTGTACCTCGGGAGCGCCCTGGGGTCCGCCCTGTTCGCGGGGGTGTTCAGCCTCGGTTCCGGGGCGGCCGGGCAGTCCTTCGCCGACCTGGCACCGGACGTCTTCATGGACGGGTACACGGTGACGATGCTGGTCGGGCTGGCCGTGTCGGCCATAGCGCTGGTGCTCTCATGGGTCGTCAACGAGAGGAAGGCCTACGGGGAGAGCGGTCATCCGGCGGACTTCGAGGACCGATGACATCCGCAGTCGGGACGACCGTCCGACATTAGAACATCGTTCGTTAAACGGTTTGACGGACCGGGGACCCTGTGGTTCGGGTCACCCGGTCTGTTTCATCACTCGATCAGTGCCTTCCAGCAGTTCTCTATGAGCTGCTTCTCCTGGCGGACGACCTCGTCGCGGAGCATGATCTGCTCCACCGCCTTGGAGATCTGCACATCGGTGGACGATGGCGAGGTCCCTCCGTAGGAGTCCCTGCGCTCCACGCATCTCATGACGGGAAGGACGTCGTAGACGTCCTCCTCGATCCTGTCCGAGAATTCTCTCAGCTCCTCCAGGGACATGTCCTCCAGGTTCCTCCCGGAGTCGATGCTGTGCCTCACCGCGGCGCCGACGATGCCGTGGGCCTCCCTGAACGGTACGCCCTTCGTCACCAGGTAGTCCGCGAGGTCGGTGGCGTTGATCTGCCCCCTGCTGGTGACCTCCATCATCCTGTCCCTGTGGAACGCGGTGGTCGAGACGACCTTGGACATGATGAGCGCGCTGGAGACGACGGTCTCCATGGAGCCCATGACCGGCGCCTTGTCCTCCTGCAGGTCGCGGTTGTAGGTCAGCGGGAGGCCCTTGGTCATGGTGATCATGGTCATCAGGGCCCCGACGACGGATCCCGTCTTCCCGCGTACGAGCTCGGCGATGTCCGGGTTCTTCTTCTGGGGCATGATCGACGAGCCGGTGGTGTACCTGTCGTCCATCTCGATGAAGTCGAACTCCTGGGAGGACCAGAGGACGAGCTCCTCGCACAGGCTCGACAGGTGGATGGCGGTCTGCGCGGCGCAGTACGCCAGCTCCGTCACGAAGTCCCTGTCGCTGACCGAGTCCATCGAGTTCTCGGTCGGCTCCCTGAACCCGAGGGCCTCGGCGGTCATCCTCCTGTCGATGGGGTACGTGGTCCCCGCGAGCGCCGCGGCGCCGAGGGGGCACTTGTCCATCCTCCTGAAGGCGTCCAGGAACCTGTCCGCATCGCGGGAGAACCTGAACGCGTGGGCGAGCATGTGCTGCGCCAGCGTGACCGGCTGGGCGTGCTGCATGTGGGTGAACCCGGGCATCACGGTGTCGCCGTTGTCCTCCGCCACCTTGACCAGGGACATCATGAGGGCGTCGATGGCCTCCGCGGCATGGAGTGCCGCGTCGCGCAGGTACATCCTGAAGTCGGTGGCGACCTGGTCGTTCCTGCTCCTCCCGGTGTGCAGCTTCCCGCCCGCCGGTCCGATCCTCTCCGTCAGCGTGAACTCCACGCAGGTGTGGACGTCCTCCAGCGAGTGGTCGAACTCGAACGTGCCGTCCTCCACCTCCTTCAGGATCCCCTTCAGGCCGTCGGCTATGGCGTCGGCATCCTCCGCGGGGATCACGCCGCACGCCTTCAGCATCCTCACGTGGGCGAGGGACCCCATGACGTCGTAGAACGCCAGACGGGAGTCCACATCCAGGGAGGAGGTGAAGGCCAGGGTGGAGTCGTCCATCCCGGCCGAGAACCTCCCCGACCAAAGTGCCTGCTGCAAGCGGATCACTTCTTCTTGGGGGCGTGGCTCTTGGCCGCGGTCCTGCCGGGGAGTCCCCAGACGTAGATGAACCCGGTGGCGGAGTTGTGGTCGAACACGTCGCCCTCGGCGTAGGTGCTCAGGCCCTCGTCGTACATGGAGTACGGGGACTTTCTGCCGACGACCGTCGCGCTGCCCTTGTACAGCTTGACGCGGACTGTCCCGGTGACGAACTCCTGGGTCTTGTCCACGAAGGCCTGGATGGGCTCCATGAGGCCGCCGAACCACAGTCCGTCGTAGGCCAGCTGGCAGAACTTCTGCTCGATGCCGCGCTTGAACTCGATGGTGTCCCTGGGGAGGGTCATGGCCTCCAGGGCCTGGTGGGCCTTTATCAGCGTCACGGCTGCGGGGCACTCGTAGGTCTCGCGGCTCTTGATGCCCATGAGGCGGTCCTCCACGTGGTCGATCCTGCCGACGCCGTGGGCTCCGGCCACCTTGTCCAGCTTCTCGATGAGCTTCACGCCGCCCATCTTCCTGCCGTTGAGGGCCACGGGGATCCCCTGCTCGAACTTGATCTCGATGTACTCGGGCTCGTCGGGGGCGTCCTCGGGGTCGACGGTGTTCTCCCAGACGTCCTTGGGGGGCTCGGCCCAGGGGTCCTCGAGGATCCCGCACTCGCACGAGCTCCCCCAGAGGTTCTCGTCCCTGGAGTAGGGGCTCTCCTTCTTCACGATGATCTCGATCCCGTTCTCCTTGGCGTACTCGATCTCGGCCTCTCTGGTGGTGACCCACTCGCGCATGGGAGCGATGATCTTGAGGTCGGGGTCCTGGGACACGATGCCCACGTCGAACCTGACCTGGTCGTTGCCCTTGGCGGTGCAGCCGTGGGCGATGTACTTGGCGCCCTCGGCCTTGGCGACCTCGACCAGCTTCTTCGCGATGAGGGGCCTGGCGATGGCCGTGCTCAGGGGGTACACGTTCTGGTACAGGGCGTTGGCCTTCAGGGAGGGCCAGACGTAGTCGGTGACGAACTCGTCGGTGACGTCGATGTAGTCCGCCTTGATCGCTCCGTTCCTGAGTGCGCGGGCGACGATGTCGTCCTTGCTGGGGGGCTGGCCCACGTTGATGGCGATCGCGATGACGTCCAGGTCGTAGTTCTCCTGGAGCCAGTGGATGGCGACGGAGGTGTCCAGTCCTCCGGAGTAGGCCAGGACGACCTTGTCCCTCCCGGCCTTCTTGTCGGCGCTCTTGGCTTTGGATTTGCATGCTGCCATTGTTATCGCGCCCCAATCACCTTCTTAATTATATCATGTATCTCGCGGGGGCGGCAGAGGGTGCTTCTCCGGCTCCTCTCATAAGATTAAGATTGATGAACAATCATTCCGTCAAACGTTCCCGATGAGGCCGGTCGGATTGCCTCATCGGGCCGTCCGATGGCTTCCGGGACGGCGTCCGACGGATCCATCCGACGCCGTCCGGGTTAATCGGTTCACCAATCGCCATATTATTCAATTTCTTTAAATAACAAAACCGTGAAACCGGTCGGAAAATCATCTGAATCAAGGGTTTTCGTGGGGAATGTTAACCAAATTTAATGATAAATTTGGAATCATATTGGATGTGAGTATTTAAAGAACATAATTAATTATATATATTAGTAAATTATATTTAACCTCCGACAATGCCTGAGAGGAGGCAGGAGTTAACATGAAAACGCCGCAGCTTAACGTACTGACAAAGGATGAGATGGACCAGATCCATGCAGCGACACTGAAGGTTCTCCAGAACCCCGGTATCCTCGTGAACCACGACGAGTCCCGCAGGCTCTGCAAAGAGGCCGGGTGCGATGTGGACGAGACCACCAAAGTCGTCAAATTCCCCCCTGCGCTCGTCGAGGAGTGCCTGAAGAGGTGCCCGCCCTCCTTTACCCTCTACAGCCGTGACGGAAAGCACGACGTCAAGATGGTGAGCGACGGATCCGTCACCAACTACACCACATTCGGAATCGGTGTCAAGACCACCGACTATGTCTCCCCTGGAGTCTACGAGAACAGGGCCAGCACCCTGAAGGACCTCGGAGAGATGGCCAGGGTCGTCGACGCATGCGAGAACGTGGACGAGATCTGCGCCCCCGTCACCGCCCTGGACTACGCCACCGCCGACTGCTGCCGTACCATCCGCGAGGTCGACGCCGTCATGAGCAACACGTCCAAGCCCTTCTGGCAGGACACCGAGTGGGAGTACATGGACATCTACTACGACTACGAGGTAGCCGTCTACGGTGGGGACAAGGAAGAGGCCATGAAGAAGCCCTTCATGATGCCCTGCGGATGCCCCTCCAGTCCTCTCCAGCTCGACCACGCCGCTTGTGAGATCTACACCAAGTCCGCCGTCTACGGAATGCCCGTCATGATTCTGTCCATGGCCATGGGAGCCGCTTCGTCCCCCATCTACCTGGCCGGAACCCTCGTGACGCACAACGCGGAAGTCATCGCGGGAATCGTCCTGGCGCAGCTCGCCAACCCCGGATGCCCCGTCGTCTACGGAAGCTCCACTACTTCCTTCGACTTCTTCTGCAACTCCGCCCCCGTCGGATCCCCCGAACTCGGACTCATCAGTGCTGGTGTAGCACAGCTGGCTCAATACTACAAGATCCCCTCAACAACAGCCGGTGCCTAGACTGACGCGAAGGTCCCGACGGCTCAGTCGGGCCACGAGAAGACCATCACGGGCCTCCTGCCCCAGCTGGTCGGCGCGTCCAACATCTACGGATGCGGAATGCTCGAGCTCGGAATGTCCTTCAGCAAGGAGCAGCTCGTCATCGACAACGACATCATCGGAATGATGAGGTACGCCAAGCGCGGAATCGACGTCTCCGAGGTCACCCTCTCCTACGAGTCCATCAAGGAGGTCGGAATCGGGAACAACTTCATCGGAATCCCCGAGACCATCGCCAACGTCGACCTGCCCTCCCGCCCCCTGACCTTCGACCGTCACATGTACGACGAGTGGGTCGGACTGGGATCCAAGAACGACGTGGACATCGCCCACGAGCGCGTCGTGGACATCCTCGCAAACCACCAGTGCACGCCTATCGAGCACCGCGACCTGGTCGACGCCGTGATCAAGAAGGCCGACGACAGGTTCCACCACAAGGCATAAGGAGAGATTGAAATGAGTCAGGAAGAAGTCAACAACAAAGCCAAACAGGCAGTGCTGAAGTACAA
>CAUFXM010000018.1 GCA_959597175.1 uncultured Methanomassiliicoccales archaeon | reverse complement strand
TCTCATCGTCCGCTGCATCGAGACGTTTCAATCCACACACCCGTGAGGGTGTGACGCCCGTGTTCCAAACATTTCCCCTTCTTTCTTCGGTTTCAATCCACACACCCGTGAGGGTGTGACCTCAAGATGTGGTAACAGTAATCGGAACGGTCGTCGTTTCAATCCACACACCCGTGAGGGTATGACATGGTCAGATTCGGGACCCTTAGACCAATACAAAGGTTTCAATCCACACACCCGTGAGGGTGTGACGGACAGGCTCCCCAAGCAGCTCCAGTGGCTCGCCAAGTTTCAATCCACACACCCGTGAGGGTGTGACGATCATGTGGAGCGGGAGCAACATCAGTTAAGGAGGTTTCAATCCACACACCCGTGAGGGTGTGACGTTATGGTGGAATCCCCTGATGCGGGGATTATCTGGTTTCAATCCACACACCCGTGAGGGTGTGACTGCTTGGGAAGACCGGATAGTAGCAAGCTGAGACGGTTTCAATCCACACACCCGTGAGGGTGTGACCTGCAACATGTGGTGCGAAAGGGACGATTTATCCGTTTCAATCCACACACCCGTGAGGGTGTGACAGGAAGCCATCCGAGACGAGCAAGACCGTTACTCATGTTTCAATCCACACACCCGTGAGGGTGTGACAACCCAATACGGAGAGAGCAGCAAGAGTATCAGAAGTTTCAATCCACACACCCGTGAGGGTGTGACTCTAAGGAATCCCCTACCGGAGAGGCGCTCATGTTGTTTCAATCCACACACCCGTGAGGGTGTGACGGTCAAAGATGAGTTCATCCCCGAATCCTACAAGCAGTTTCAATCCACACACCCGTGAGGGTGTGACGCGCCGCATCGAGGAAACCGAGGAGCGTATCAGGGTTTCAATCCACACACCCGTGAGGGTGTGACGGTTGGACCTCGTTGCCTGTGTTCTTGGGAAAAGAGTTTCAATCCACACACCCGTGAGGGTGTGACGGGTTATCCTAAAAGGTAATACTCTATCCGCACTGTTTCAATCCACACACCCGTGAGGGTGTGACCTATGTTTGAGTTCGAATGCCCTAAATGTAGGACTGTTTCAATCCACACACCCGTGAGGGTGTGACGATGTATCCCCGAAGTCCGGCAACGTATTGGAGACGTTTCAATCCACACACCCGTGAGGGTGTGACAAGCCAGCTTATCGCGTCCTCTTCCTGCATGATCGTTTCAATCCACACACCCGTGAGGGTGTGACTGTGCCCTATATGCCATTGCCCCGAGGATGAAATGGTTTCAATCCACACACCCGTGAGGGTGTGACCTTCGATTCCAGTCTCATCATCGGCCGCGTCGAGACGTTTCAATCCACACACCCGTGAGGGTGTGACTCTTCGCCTTGATGCTCTCCGTCCTCGGCATGTCGTTTCAATCCACACACCCGTGAGGGTGTGACGGTAAGTCTGGTCAGATGCAGTCGTACGATACGATGTTTCAATCCACACACCCGTGAGGGTGTGACCCTGCTATTCTACCGTTCCTGACTCCTCGTGTTTGGTTTCAATCCACACACCCGTGAGGGTGTGACCCTTCTCCAGCAGCGCGAACTTGTCCGGCATCCTGGTTTCAATCCACACACCCGTGAGGGTGTGACAGTGGTTTGTACGGCTTTGCACGGGACATGGATGAGTTTCAATCCACACACCCGTGAGGGTGTGACTCCGGACTTACGTCCTTCGTTTCCTCGAACATCAAGTTTCAATCCACACACCCGTGAGGGTGTGACACGACCTCCTCAGGGTTGTCAACGTTGCACGCAACGTTTCAATCCACACACCCGTGAGGGTGTGACTGTCCCAAGATCGAGGAGATGGAGCGCCGTATCGAGGTTTCAATCCACACACCCGTGAGGGTGTGACCTTCGGGGGTTATCCTAAAGGATAATATTCTGTCAGTTTCAATCCACACACCCGTGAGGGTGTGACTGTTCGGCACCACATCAGCATCGGGAAGCTCATCGTTTCAATCCACACACCCGTGAGGGTGTGACCTCGCCTACGCATGTGAGGGACTTCAAGTACTGCGTTTCAATCCACACACCCGTGAGGGTGTGACTATTTCTCTATGGATCCCGATGTGCACGTTAGGATGTTTCAATCCACACACCCGTGAGGGTGTGACGTGGTCAACCAGTACGGTCTCAACCAGCTCAACAAGTTTCAATCCACACACCCGTGAGGGTGTGACTGGTAGACAGGTCGTAAGTCTCGGACACCTGAACCTGTTTCAATCCACACACCCGTGAGGGTGTGACTGCATCCTTGATATACAATAGATGTAAAATAAAGTTATTTTATTCGAATTTCGTAAAAATATTTCGAAATCAGTACCATCGCTCTGAAAAGTCGAATTTATTTCCCTCTAACCTCTCCGATTTATTCCGATGCTTCGGGTTAGAATATCAAAGGGCCGTCCAAATCCAGAAACCCCTTTGCCCCCATGTGCGTGATTTTGCTGGGAAACGTGCTCCCGAGATCGTAGATTCTGATACTGTCCAATCCATAATCTATGGTTCTTCTCAACTCGTCTTCCAAAACGATGCGATCCGCTGGACTGACACGGCATTCGAATACGGATTTTTGCACTCTGATTCCGTAGTTCATGCATATCTTAGCCACGCGACGAAGGCGACGGCGTCCCTCCTGTGTATCGGTACACACATCGTATGTGATCAGAACCATCATCTCAGTTCACCATGAAATAAGGTGGATATGCCTCCAGTTCTCCTCTCACGACCTTGGCCAATAGCTTTGATTGAACATATGGTATGAGTCCACGAGGTATGGATTCGCCGATGTATGGATGTCTTATGGCATCTGTTTTGCGTTTTTGCCATTCCTCGATCACAACACGCCTGGTTTCATCGTTCATCAGTACAGCACCATCTTCCTTCTCGATGAATCCGCTACTATCCACCATACGTAGATTCACAAGACGGATGGCGATACGATCTGCCAGTGGTCTGAGCTCCTCCATCATGTCAAGGGCGAGAGACGCCCTTCCGGGACGATCCGTATGCATAAAACCGACATAAGGGTCAAGACCAACAGAGTTTAGTGAGGATTTGACGTCATTCATGAGCATTGCATAAAGGAATGAGAGCATGGCGTTGAACGCATCTGTCGGCGGTCTGCGGTTCCTCGATCTCATGTAGAACGTCCCCTTGTCGTTCAGAATGATCTTGTCCAACAATGCGAAATAATAGCGAGCTGCCTCACCTTCCAGTCCACGGAGTCTCTCTACCGTTCCAGCTTCTCTCATCTCGATACGCAGCTTGGTCAGTTCGTCCATGGCGGACCGCGCTGAGGATGTGCAGAGATCCGGATGGTTACTTAATCCCTTCTGAACCACATGAATTCCGTTAGTGCATTTGGCAACAATCATGTTTCTGGTAATCTGCAGGGACTCAGAGGGATTGTCTGCCAAACGATATTGGGCACGTCTCAGAAGCACATTTCCTCTGATCTCCCCTTCTACAGATGCCAGGAATCTGCCCGATGCTGAGTGGAATGACATAGATACACCATTCTCCGCGCACAGACGCATTGCTGATGGACTTGCCCCTGAATAGCCGAAGGTGGTGACCTGTTCTACATTGCCTATAGGGATGTGTCCCACCTCCCTTCCTTTTATAGAAACAACCAAATCCAGCCCATCCCTGGAAACATATGAATCCGGGCTAGTCACATACACCGTGTTCAATAGCTTCTTCATGGAAACTCCGACATTTTATTCATGTATTCGTCGACATGCGCCCATGATTCTCTGCGGGGCATGCATTCATCGAGTAACGAGCAAGACCTGCATCTGGAATCTACGAAATCTGCATCGGGGACCTATCCTTCAGCGAACAGACTGTGCATCTGTCCGGACACTTCGCAGACCCTGTCACGCAACTCCCTTGTGAACTCCACCCTCTGACGTCTTCTCTCGGATCCGTAGTAGAGAAATCCATAACAAATCTCGACATCCATGGTCTCTTCGAGTGCCATCGCCTGGGCACAGAGCTGGATGGCATCCCAGTCTCCCCTCTTACGATGTCCAACCTTGTACTCGACCGGGACAATCAGGTACCGGCCATCATGACCGCGGACCTCATATCCTTCATCCGATGGATGAAATTCCACGACATCGCATCTGCCCGACAACCCCAGCCTCGGAGAGGAAACGGGTATGGCACGGGATGTTATGACACCTCCCCTGACCTCGTCAGAGAACGGATCGTCCGCATTCCTGTGCATGATGTTCCCAGAGGACGTGCGTGCATCATCCGACCATATCTGGGCGATGTGGATCAACCCCCACTGGCGGGGACAGTAGCAATAATGCTGTATCCCAGACAGCTGGAGATACTCGTCCTCCGGGAACATCCGTCTTCCTCAGATGACTTCTAGATCCAGACCGGTCAGCTCCTCGAGGACGATGTCGTAGTCGTCCATGACGCGGGGGACGTCCACCTTGGGTATGACCTTCAGACTGCCATGGACTTTGGCGGATGAGTACTGTCCAGATGGACAGTTGTGCTGCCACCAGTACACGCGATACACGTCCATGCTTCCGTCGGGACGCGCGGATGATCCGTCGTTCTCGAACAGCGTACGGATCGCCTCCTTCAACGTCTCAGCATCATCCTGGGAGAACCCTGTTCTCTGGGCAAGCTGCGGATTGATACTGCCGTACACCGTGTAAACGCCGTGGTCCACGCGGTACTTCATACCCATCGTGTCGGATCCCTTCTTGTCCCCCGATTCGGAGTTGACTGATTTGGTGATCTGAATCGAAGATACGTTGACAGGACTGGCACTGAAGGCCGGTCTGATGGTGACCGGTCCACGTATGCCTACGGACACCCCGTCCGCACTCTTTCCTTTGAAAGCGAAGAGTTGTCCGAACGACCTCACGTCGATCCATTCAGTGCATGCCGCATTTACCAGTGCTTCGCTATCCTTCGAATACTGCTTCAGGATGGAATCCGCACGCTCTCTGAGACTGGACATCCCATCGTCTGCCCTATCTGAAGACTGGACGAAGACCTTGCATCCCATGTCCTGGAATCTGTTACGGATCTTACGTTTGATGCACACATCCGAGATTTCACCGAGACCGTCTACTGTCGTTCTCGGACGGTTTCCGTTTAGAGGGTCGCCGTTGGGATTCGCCCCATCTACAACCACGATTGCTGCGAAGTCAATCTTATTATTTATACACTCCATTCTCATTCCTCCGTTTCCTTAGATTCTTCCCTCTTTCTGAAATGGTCCTCAATCTGGCAGTGGTAAGCCAGGAGGAATTCGCCACTGAGTTTCGTGTTGTCCCTGAAATCATCGCCATCGAATATGCTCATGATCTCTGAGATCTTTGATTTGTAATAGTTGGACTTGGCCCCCAGACGTGCCATGTATGGTACCAGCGACAGCTCGATATCCTTCCAGGTCGAGTACGGGAACTCCGAGAACCTCTGCATCAGCCTGATGGCCGTCGTTTGCCTGCTCTCTTCGGCTTCGCGAAGAGCAGCCCCCTCGAGCAGGTCCGCCATTGCCAGCAGCCTGCCGTACAGGTAATCCCTGGACTTTCTTTCCTTCTCAAGTGTCATCTCGTAGATTCCTCCTTTGTATCCTTTGAAGACGGAGCATGCAATGCTCATTGTTTTCTTCCATTCCCACTGATCCATGGAAACCGGGTTCGATGCTCTGCGGACACAGCTGTCGACGATGTCCCTTGGGATTGCGATTCCATCGATGATGCATGGAAGCATGCGCTCAACAGCATGTGCGATGATCTTCGCATCAGAACGTTCCCCGTAAGCGGCTTTGGCAATATCCCTCGGAGAAGGAGCGCCTATGAATCTGAACTTCACACGCTTCCCATCCACCTCCTTGCTCGCATAGTCGTGCGTCCACGAGCATTTGACATGCCAGGATTCCAGTCTCTGAACAAAATCGGCACCCAGCTGCCTTCTGTACATGAGAATCGACAGCCTGCCAGGCGTGGCCGCATCCATAGCCATCAGGTTCACGTCCTTATCGATGATCCTACTGTTGTAGCCCGCGATCTTCTTGTTCAAAGCAAGTGCCGCATCCTGACCGGTGCGTGCACGATCGTCATCCAAGGCCAGGATGTCGCTGAAATCTTGCACTGGACTGCGGATGGACTCGCCGTCATCTGTCCATGACACTATGCACAGGTCCCCTTCTATGTATCCCTGGCGACCGATCAGCCAGCGGAGTGCACTGTGTATCTTCTGGGTTGCCTCATATCCTATACCGTATGCCTGTTCAGAGTTCTCGAAGCGACCCCTGAATGTATATCCAGAGATGTCGTTCGATGACAGTAGCTTCGCTTTATCCCCAGGATTGCGAATTTTAGACGGATTGTTTTTTGCCAACGGGACCGTCTTTCCTGTTAGGAAACACAGACCCTCATTCCCCATCCCATTGGTGTAGAATGAAATCCAAGATTGCCTTATCACTTTGTTCTCCCAGAGACGCGGCTCTTTGCTGTCTGAAACCACAATCCATCTGACGAAGGCAGAGGTCTGATCATCTGTGATCTTGGCAATTGAGAATAATGGGGCTTCGGGACATTCCCCCTTGGATGCTGGATGCCCCTCTTCGTTCAATATCATTACTCCCGAAGAGATCAGGTCCGACATCAGTTGTCTTTTTTTGACATAGCGGAGGACAGCGCTTACGTCTCCATTCGAAGAACTCTCGTCGTCACACCAGCTTCCGAGAAGTTTGATGTAACTGTCGAACGCCTCTCCGAACCTTCCCTTGGTGTCGTCGACATACTGGGAAAGATCCCCTGCGACATACATCATCTTGTCGCACAGAGGGTTGGCGGCGACGCCCGCGGTCCTTCCACCAGATGATTCCGTGCATGGGATGATCGTCGTCTGCTCGTTCTTGGGCACGACCTCTGCACCCACGAAAGAACCTGTCCCGTCCACCCTGACCTCTATCTGCGCTTGAACGGTCGTATGGCATATAGGGACCAGGGGCACGCGCTCATGCAACGTTCTCTCGTCCCTGGAACATGTCTCATAGGTGTTGTATAGGGCGTTCATCCAATTCATTCGATCCCCTCCGACACCCTGATCATCCTTGGTTTGTAGTCACGGACGTGTTTACGGATTGTACATTGCTCCGGTCTTGGGAAATGGATGATGCCGTCCTCCATCACCGGAGTCCAGAGACGGACAGCCATCTCATCCCTGCCTGTCTCATCAGCGTAATCCATGCCATGGACCATGAGCCCCAGAGGGACCCTGCCTGTGCCATCGTAGGCTCCCGGACCATCGCCAAAAGGACAGGGTTCCACATAGCCCTGACATTCTCTCGTACCGAGGAATATGTCGCGCCTCCCGCCCTTCTCAAGAGCCCTTGTCGCCTGGAAATAGTGCTTGTTCTCATTACGGTCCCCTTCCAAATCCGGACGGGCCATATTCCATTCGAAATGGACACGTACCTGGTACTGTACGTCGTACAGGTATGTGTATATCGAAAGCGTATTGGAGCTATCCCCGTAATTCCTGGGCTTAACACTCACCGATTCGTTACGAATCGGATTCAGCACCCGGACGTCGTCAACGATCCACGTTATGGTCGGTTTCCAGTAGATCGACTCGGTGACCCCTTTGAGTGCCTCATACGTGGGGATCGCGTAGCTTGACTTCTCTCCTCCGACCCTTGTAACAGGATCCGAGAATAATGCACGACGCCCCCATAGCCTGTAGCATATCTCGTTCTTCGTTATATCCACTCCATTCAGAAAATCTGGGCCTTCCAGGTTGGATCCCTCACGACCCCGTATTCTTCATCGTAATACCCGTCTGCCAGGCAGAACATGCCACTGCCCGGTGTAACCTCGTATGCCATACCGGATTCCACCATGTGCGACAAGGAGAAAGTGTTCACAGAATAGGCCTGCAGCTTCCGGATCTCCATCAGCATCTCATGGCCAGAAGATCCTGATGACAGCTTGTTGATTGCCTCACGAGCTGTTTCGTCGTACGGAACGATCAAACTGTCGACATCTATGACATGGAACATGGAGTTTGCCTCGGCAAAGGATTGCCGCAACACACTGTTCGGCTGTGTTCCGTTTTGAGACAAATACAGCTTCGCCGCGCTTATGTTTCTAGACAGCATGTCGAGTAGGGTCCTGTCGCAACACCCTATATCATAGGACATATGGTCACGACGACGGTAGAAATACAACTCGAAATACCTGTTCATAGCATCTATGGAGAGCAGGTCGGTGTAACCTTCAGCGATCACCTGTTCTGTGCATCTACGACCCTCCTGGATCTCGGGAAGCATCCCAAGATCCTCATCGGTCTTCATGACCAAGACTTTGCCTTTATGATGCAGCCTCCCGTTACGATTGCATCTTCCCGCTGCCTGCACTATCGAATCCAGACCTGCCATGCAACGGATCACTGAGTCGAAGTCTACATCGACACCTGCCTCTATGAGTTGCGTACTGACACAGATGACCTTGGGTGAACCGAGGATCTCCAGCATCTCTCCGAGAATCTTCTTCCTGTGCATTGGGCACAAGTCTGTACTAAGGTAGTAGATATTTACTCCATTCAATGATTCCTTTAGCTTAGAATACACCTCCCTTGCCATGCGCTTGGTGTTTGCAACCACGAGTAGACTGTCACATTCTCTGATAATCTCGACTGCCTGATTGCAAACATCCTCAGAACTGGCTACATGGTTGTTTCCCACGACCGAGAACTCTGTTCTCCGAAGACTCTGGGAGAGGGATTGGACCTCGCTTACAATCTCCCTGCTTTTGTTGATGACATATTCGAGATCCTTGCCCAGGAGTGGCTGTGTAGCGGTACACAAGACTGCAGAGCAACCGCATGTCTCGGTCAGAAAGTTGACAGACTCGTTGAAAAGGTGCACTGTTTTTATCGGCAATGCCTGGATTTCATCGAAAATGATGATGGAATTGGCAATGTTGTGCATCCTTCTGATACGCTTTGTCCCGGAAGCATACAGGGACTCGAGGAATTGAACCATCGTGGTGAAGATTATGGGCGAGTCCCAGTTATCCGATAGACCGGACCAGCGATAGTTTTCCTCACCGCATCCCTGGACATCTATGTTGGAATGACATTCTAGCACCATCCCCTCGTCCCCATCCGCTTCAAGGATACTGCGAACCACGGCAGCATTCTGTTCCAGGATGGTCGTATAGGGTGCAACATACAGGATGCGGGTCATGTCATGAGTGAGTGCGTGGTTGAGTGCAAATCTCAGACTCGCAAGGGTCTTCCCACCTCCGGTCGGTACGGATAGCGAAAAAATACCCTTCTCGCATCCAGAGGCTTCCATGCATAGATCCGATACACGACTGCGGATGTCGGCAACGGAACCTGTGCCTCTTATCGATGCCAGATGCCTGTCGAGCCTTGACGACAGAGTCTCCCAATCAGGCCCATGCCCGGATGATGCGATCCGATCCATGAAACGTGAAGTATCCAAACGGTCCGCATCGATCAGACAACTTAGAACAAATCTGGAGAGGAGACCCAGACGCAAGACGCCTCCGTCTTTGACACGCTCTTCCCTAGCTTTAGTCAGTATGAAGGAGACTGTCTGGGACAAAGAAGATTCTGCCAGTGAAATACTGCTGTCGACTTCGGTCAAGATTGATTGGTCTATACTTTCCACAGCTTCATCGATGTGTGTCTTTCCCCTACTCTTACCGATGCGGTTCCCGAACACATCTATGCCATCAGATGAAAGGCAATCTATCATCCCCGAATGATGGGAAACTATCGCCAGCTGCATGATCTGACGCGCTACACACAAAGTCAGATTCTCATTTGACAATGGAACATCCCTTGAGTGTATGAATTGAGCACCGGCTGTCGAATGATCGACCTCTCCTCTCCTGTAGTCAGATACTCCCTTGATGTAATCAGTGAATTCACTGGAGGCTTTACCTAGATCGTGCAATAGACCTACGACCGTACCGACACCATCCATCCCTATCGAAGATGTGAATTGCTCCGCGAGTTTCGCCGTTCCTCTAAGATGGTCCTCGAGAGTCTGAATAGTTCCATCCTCACGAATGTGCCCGTAGTTCAATTTCATGCCTCACGCATACATGAGCTGTCTAAGATGATAATTGTTTTGATGTAATATCTGTAACTTTTGTAATGTTTGTCATAACTGTTATTACAAAACAAGGGATTGGTTGAACTTGTGTCCATTTCAGTCATGCTCCAGATTAGGCACCTTGATTGTCATACTCCGTAGACAGGCCCACTGGTCCTGCCGTGTTGTTACCACACTGAACCGATATTTGAGGAGGGCACCGTGCACGCACACCACTTCCCTGCCCGAACGCCATGGTTGGAAGCGAAAGGAAACATCGGAAGCGCTATAGCACGACAGCGAAGGCCGGGACGCGACGAATCCGCCCCCCCCTACATGGAGCGATTGTACGGAACCTGCTTGGAGACAACGGACTCACACGCAAACCCCCGGGGTCGATGGCAGGCATCCCCGGGGACCCGGTCCCAGGCGCACTGACCTGCCGCCGAACTGAGGCCGATGCACACCTCCGTGCATCCGACGGCGGTCCCCATTCCCTCCGCGCGCGCACTTCTTATAACATGCGCGTCTAACCGCACGCAGGAGAACACGCTCATGACAGAAGTCGGACCGTGCACGAAGACCCTCACAACCCAGGAGGGCGACATCACGATATACAGCCTCCGCGAGCTGGAGGCGAAAGGAATCATCAAGGACCTTTCCAAGATCCCCTACTCCGTCAAGATCCTCATCGAGGGCATGCTAAGACAGCGCGACGGCTCCCACATCACCGACGAGGACGTGGTCACCGCCGCGTCCTGGAACCCGAAGGAGAATACCGACCGCGACATCCCCTGGATCCCCGCCAGGGTCCTGCTCCAGGACCTCACCGGCGGCGCCGTGATCACCGACCTGGCGAGCATGAGGGCCGCCGTGGCCGCCATGGGGAAGGACCCCGAGCTCATCAACCCCCTGATGCCCGTCGATCTCGTCATAGACCACTCGGTCAACACCGACTACGCCGGAAGGGACGACGCCCAGGAGCTGAACGAGGAGCTGGACTTCCAGCGCAACAAGGAGAGGTACGCCCTCTTCAAGTGGGCGCAGAAGAGCCTGAAGAACTTCCGCGCCGTGCCCCCGGGCAACGGCATCTGCCATCAGGTCAACCTGGAGTACCTGTCCCCCCTCGTGCATGTCAAGGACGTGGACGGGAATAGGATCGCCTATCCGGACTCCTGCTTCGGGACAGACTCCCACACCACCCAGATCGACGGCCTCGGCGTGCTCGGATGGGGCGTCGGCGGGATCGAGGCGGAGGCGGCCATGGTCGGCCAGCCCAGCTACATGAAGCTGCCCGACGTGGTCGGCTTCAAGCTCACCGGGAAGCTCAGGGAGGGCGTCAACGCCACCGACCTCGTGCTGACCGTTGTCAACATGCTCAGGAAGAAGGGCGTCGTCGGCAAGTTCGTGGAGTACTACGGCGAGGGATACAGGGACCTGGACCTCGCGGACCGCGCCACACTCGCCAACATGGGTCCAGAGTACGGGGCCACCACCGGGTTCTGCCCCGTGGACGGTAAGACGATGGACTACCTCCGCCTCACCGGCAGGTCCGAGGAGCACATCGACACCGTCGAGAAGTACTGCAAGGAGCAGGGCCTCTGGTACACCGAGGACCCGGAGTACACCGACACCCTCGAGCTCGACCTGTCCACCGTGGTCCCGTGTCTCGCAGGCCACAAGAGGCCCCAGGACCTCATCCCCATGATCGGGATGAAGGAGTCCTTTGCGGACACCCTGAAGGCCCTGGGCGTGGAGAAGCAGAGGCCCGCGGTCGCAGGACAGCTCGGGGACGGGTCCCTGGTCATCGCCTCGATCACATCCTGCACCAACACCGCCAACCCCTCGGTCATGATTGCGGCGGGACTCGTCGCCAAGAAGGCCGCTGACCTCGGGCTGAGGCCGAAGGACTACGTCAAGACCTCCCTGGCCCCAGGGTCAAGGGTCGTCACCCAGTACCTGCAGAACTCCGGCCTGCTGGTGTACCTGGAGAAGCTCGGGTTCCAGGTGTGCGGGTACGGCTGCATGACATGCATCGGGAACTCTGGGCCGCTGTCCGACGAGGTCTCGAACTCCATCAAGGCCAACGACCTGGTGGTTGCCGCCATCGCCTCCTCCAACAGGAACTTCGAGGGCAGGATCCACCCGCTGGTGAAGGCCAACTACCTGGCCTCCCCGCCGCTTGTGGTCGCCTACGCCATCGCCGGACGCGTGGACATCGATCTGGATAAGGAGCCCCTGGCCGTCACCGCCGACGGGAAGGAGGTATACCTGAGGGACATATGGCCCTCCGATGCAGAGATCTCCAAGCTCGTCGACGAGTACGTCACCCGCGCCACGTTCCAGTCCAAGTACAGGGACATCTTCAAGGGATCCGCCAGGTGGGACGCCGTCCCCTGCGAGGACTCCCCGCTGTTCGCCTGGGACGAGGACTCCACCTACATCCGCAACCCCCCGTTCTTCGACGACATCTTCGAGGAGCCCGAGATCAGGAGCATCAACCGCGCCAGGTGCCTCGCCAAGCTGGGCGACTCCATCACCACCGACCACATCTCCCCCGCCGGGGCGTTCTCCAAGGACACCGACGCCGGCAGGTACCTGATGTCCAAGGGCGTGGAGCCGAAGGACTTCAACTCCTACGGGTCCCGCAGGGCCAACCACGAGGTCATGGTCAGGGGTACGTTCGCCAACGTCAGGCTCAGGAACCTCCTGGTCCCCGGCAGCGAGGGCAGCTGCTCCATCTACCACCCGGACGGCACCGTCGACACCATCTTCGAGACCTCCAGGAGGTACGAGGAGGACATGACCCCCCTGATCGTCCTCGCCGGCAAGGAGTACGGAACAGGGTCCAGCAGGGACTGGGCCGCCAAGGGCCCGCTCCTCCTCGGGGTGAAGGCGGTCATCGCCGAGTCCTTCGAGAGGATCCACAGGTCCAACCTCGTGGGCATGGGCATCGTCCCGTTGCAGTTCCTGCCCGGACAGACCGCCGAGACCCTGGGGCTGAACGGCACCGAGACCTTCGACATCGACCTCGAGGACCTGGAGCCCAAGTGCACCGTCAGGGTGACCGCCTACAGGGACGGCCAGAAGCTGGAGTTCGACACCCTCTGCAGGGTCGACGTGCCGGCCGAGGTCGACTACATCGCCAACGGCGGGATCCTGCAGTACGTCCTGCGCAGGATGGCCCAGTGAACGCTTCCGGGAGGGGCCCCGCCCCTCCCATCAACCTCTTTCCTTTTCGGGATTTATATTTCCCTTTCAGACTATTATCACTGTTAATTGTTGCAATTGAATGTGATAATAAGACAATAATTAAATACTAGTATTACAAGAATCCATCATTATGCAATCCGATTGTGACAATAACAGGGACTATTCCCGTTACAAAGTGAATGGATACCCTGTGAGGCACAGGGAAAAGAACCCGTTCTCTCCGCAGTTCACATTGGACATGAATGTGCGCAGGATGATGATGGAGATAAGGAAGATGGACTCCAAGCTGGGGGAGTTCATGCTCTCCGAGAAGGACTATCTGACCTTGGCCAACGAGGCCTACGCATCCAACATCCACTGGTCCACGAAGATCGAAGGGAACCGCATGACGATGGAAGAGGTCAGGGAGCTGACCCGTAAGTACACCTCGGGAGAGACCAGCGAATCTCCTGCTGGGCCGGTCCAAGAGATCCTCAACCATCTAGGTTCGATGTTCTCCGACAGTCTGTTCAGGATGCCGTGGAGTGTGGAGACGGTGAAACGGGTGCACCACCTCCTGATGAATGGAGTCGGACAGACGGAACCTGGAAGGATCAGGGACGTGGATGTTTCGGTCACCGATCCCAGCGGATTCGAATACTTCATCGCTTGTCCGCATGGAAACGTGGAGACGGAACTCGAAAGACTGGTGGATTGGATGAACAACTCCCCTCTGGACGAGTTCGCCACAGCTACAGCGTTCTTCCACGAGTTCGAGAGTATCCATCCCTTCGAGGACGGGAACGGACGCACCGGACGCGTGCTGTTCCAGGCCATCCTTAGGGAACTAGGCCTGAGGAACTGCGGCCTGTGCAAGTTCGAAGAGAGACTCCTGTCCGATACGGGTACGTACTACGACCTGCTAGCCTACACCGACGCGGTCGCAAACTACACGCCTCTTATACACTATGTCGTAGAGTCGCTACATGAGGCATACAAAGAAGCGGTGCATACGTTCTCCGAGAAGGACCGTCTCCATGACATGGAGGAGAACACACGCAAACTCGCGATGATGGCGAAGGAGAAGGGCAGCTTCGGCTTCCAGGAGGCCTGCGGATGGATTCCCCTGGGAGAGGCCTCCATCAGAAGCAGACTGGACACACTGGTCGACCTGGGCATCCTCGGTAAGGAAGGGAGGACCCGCGGCATGCGCTATGTGTTTCTGGATCCATTCAGGGATCTCAGAAAAGAGGTGGTCGAGACCCCGGAGAACGTCGGAACGGGAATGGGACATGTGTGATCGATAAACCCGATGTCCTCCGGAAGCGAAGCAGTGTTATGCAGGAAGAATGACCCTTGGCAACACGAGATGCTGCGCATGCGGGTTTTGGTCCATCGGTTCCTCAGAGAGGTGATCGGAATCACATACACCCCGTCCGAACGCCTGTATGCGCTCGTCTCCTTTCCGCATATCACACCGAGGACCGACGGCGCCCGCTTAATCCCCTTCTCCTCAAGGTAGTCGCATACCGACAGCAGATTGTCGGCGGCTGCATCGATCTGGTTCGCTCCGAGCTTCACCTCGAATGCGCCCCATCTGCCGGACGGCATCTCGACCACCGCGTCGATCTCCCTGCCATCGCCGTCACGGTAATGGGACAGACTCCCCCCGTCAGCCTGCGCATATATCTGAAGGTCCCTCTCGCACAGGGCCTCGAAGAGGAACCCGAACGTGTTCAGGTCCTCCATCAGCATACCGGAGTCCAGACCCATAGCGGCGACGGCGATCGCAGGATCCGTCAGATGTCTTTTCGGTTTCTTCCCCACCCTCACGGATGACCTGAGATTCGGGTTGAACGCAGGCTGGTCCTCGATCATGAACACCCTGTCAAGGGCATCCCAGTATGTGGAGACCGTCTTCGGGTCCGGTTCCTCGTCATCGTACTTCCTCATATCATCAATGAGCGTCCTCGCTGATGCGACGGTCGACTCGTTGCGTGACAGGGAGCGGATAAGGATCCTCATACGATCCTCCGACAGATTGCGACCGTCCAACGAGGTGGCATCCTTTACTATGCGTTCCATGTAGCTCTTTATGACAATCTGAGCATCATCGGAAGCAAATCCGATGTGCTGAGGCCACCCTCCCCTCACGATTAGGTCTGCCAGCCTCATGAGCTCCACCCCCTCGTTCGAGAAGCTGTTCTGGAAACCGCCATCGAACAGAGAACGAAGGGACACTCTCCCATCGGATTCCCCGGATTCGAACAAGGACATCGTTCTCATCCTAATGTCTCCGATACGTCCGGCGCCACTGTGCATTATCCCTTTCCTGCGAGGCGTGGATGACCCCGTCAGGATGAACCTCCCGCAGTCCGGAGTCTGATCGACCTCGTTACGGACTGCATCCCATATCGCCGGAACATCCTGCCATTCGTCGATGAGATGCGGCGCCTCACCGGAAAGCGTCATGGTGACCTCCATCTCCGCCAATCTGCGGTTCTGGAAGTTGTTCGAGGGATCGCCCAACATGTACGCACTGTTGCTGTGACTTCTGGAAGCCCAGGTCTTGCCACAGAACTTCGGTCCCTCGACACACACCGCACCGAACAACCTGAGGTGGTGCTCGATCTGCTCGTCCACCAACCTGGGCCTGTATCCTTCAGGCATCAGAGTCATATTGATGGATAGGCCATCTGGCTATTTAGAAATTCCCTATTTTTCGGAAATAATATTCCTTGTATTTCTGAAAATTTTTTCCCTATTTTTCGGATATAACTTTCCATAATTTTCAGTTACTCCACAGAATAACCTGTATAGACTTGGTCGGCGATGCGCGGATCGTGCACACCTATCTGTCAAAGTATTTATTTAGGAATCCGTTGGGGGTTCTCTGTGGGCCCGTGGGGTAGCTTGGTATCCTTGTGGCTTCGGGAGCCATTGACTCCGGTTCAAATCCGGGCGGGCCCACTCATCCCCTCAGCCAGCATGTTTTTAGGACTCCCTTATTCAGT
>CAUFXM010000017.1 GCA_959597175.1 uncultured Methanomassiliicoccales archaeon | reverse complement strand
CCGAGAACGCCATGGACTGCGCCGCCAAGATGAAGGCCGCCATCGGCCAGTAAACGGACAAAACCTAATTCTAACAAGCCCCCGCCGCCAAGGCGGGGGTCCAACTGTCATTGTACCCTCGCTTAAGGGAGGCTTTCGACTTGCATCGAAGAAGACGTGGCAGGAACCGTTGAAACGGGTGATTTTATGGAATTGGAGGAACAATCTCTCAAGGTTAGGAAGAGACGCGTGATGTGGGGGTTGGTTTGGGCAATCCTCTGCGCTGCGTTCTGGGGAATCGGTTACGTCCCCCTAGACATCCAATGGATGGTCCCTCCCTTCAACAACAACGCGGGTCTCACCGACAACGCGTATCTCATATGTTCTATATTCATGGCGGCCACCCAGGCGATGATCTACACGGTCATCATGTTCCTGATATGGGCCGGCCTCACAGGTAAGTTCAAGGAGACCGTCAGGACGATAGCGCATGCGAAGTTCGACAAATCGATCATCATGGGAGCCGTTTTCGGCGGACCCTGCGCAGTATTCGGAACATGCCTGGCGGTCGGTTACATCGGCGGATCCTTCGCATCCGCCATGGCGATGATGTCCTCGCTTGTGGGAGCGTTCACCGGAGTCGTCTACTATAAGGAGAAGGCCACGATCAAGATGGCCGTGGGACTTGCGCTGATCCTCATCGGAGGACTCTTCGTGCTCAATCCGTCCCAGATGATAGAGAACATCACCCACCCCGAATCCCCGGACGGGATAATACTCGGATACATTGGAGGAATCCTGGCGGCGGTCGGATGGGGTGTCGAGGGCGTGTTCCTCGCCAAGGTCCTGGACATCGCCGACGCGGATTCCGTCATCCCCGTCAGATACACCCTCGAGGCCCTGATCTGGGTGATAATCATCCTGCCAATCACCTGCATCTGGCTGGGGCCGGACCTTTTCGTCAACGTCGCATCCCAGGTGTTCACAAGCGTCGACTTCCTGGCTTGGGAGGCGATCGCCTGCTTCTGGATGGGATTCTGCTACGCGTTCATGTACAAGGCGTATCCGTTGATCGGAGTGGGGAGGACGATGTCGTTCCTCTCGTTCAACGTCGTCTTCACGTTCATAGCCGAATACATCTTCATCGGACACGTAACCGGGTGGTGGATCGTCGTCGGAGGTATTATCGCGATTGTCGGTAAGCTGGTCATGTACTGGGAACGCACCACCGTGACCGACTCGGCCCGTAAGCTGGAGGAGTAACGATGAGCAGGATCAAGCTACCTTTGAAGTCCCGCCTCGTGCTGGAGTTCCAGGACGGGGAGCTTTGGGAGACCGAGGCGATATCCAGGCTCCTGGAGGACGAGGGCACCCAGTCCGAGTACTGGAAGTTCAACGCCAGGTTCTGGATGATCGAGATGGCCGGAAGCGGGGTGCTGAAGGTCGTGGACCAGCGGATGGACGACAGCTTCTACGGGTCGGAGAAGATCGTATTCAAGTACAGGCTGACCCACCTGGGCCAGGAGCGTATTGACAAGTATCTGAAGTGATAGCATGCTGTGGGACCAGTATTTCGCATTCCCCCATGGGGATCTGGTGTTCCTCGCCGTGACCTTCGTGCTGGCCGGACTGGCCATCGTGCTGGCGAGGACGTTCGTGAAGAAGATCTGAGATAGAGGGGCGATGCCAGTCCGAGGGCACGACCACTCAGACTTATATCGTGGCATCACCCTGCCAAGGTAAGTGATTCAATGGAAGTTTCCGAGATAACGGAGAAGATGGTCAGAGGAGAGAGCGCATCGGACGCCGAGCTCGCCGCCCTGCTCGGAGCGGTGGGCGAAGACCGCGAAACCATCTTCGCAGCGGCCAGGGAGGTCAGGGACAGAGTGTTCGGGAAGAAGACGTACCTTTCCGGATTCATGTACTTCTCCACCTATTGCCGCAACGACTGCACGTTCTGCTACTTCAGAAAGTCCAATCAGATAGACAGGTACCGCAAGAGCACCGATGAGGTCGTGGACCTCTCCTTCAAGATCCGCGATGCGGGAATCAACATCGTTGACCTCACGATGGGTGAGGACCCGCAGATAATCAAGAATGACTACCAGGGTCTCGTGGACATCGTGGACGCGATCCGTGAGAACAACAATGTGCCGATCATGGTGTCGCCGGGTGTCGTCCCCCAGAGCGTCTTCGGCAAGTTCGCCGACGCCGGCGCGGACATCGTGGCCGTGTACCAGGAGACATACAACCGCAAACTGTTCTCCGAACGCAGGATCGGTCAGGACTTCGACATCCGCCGCAACCAGAAGATCTGGGCTATGGACGCGGGCATGCTCGCCGAGGACGGGATCATGGTGGGGATCGGGGAGACCATGCAGGACAGGGTGGACGCACTCAGGAACATGATAGGACTGGGCTGTGACCAGGCCAGGGCGATGACCTTCGTCCCCCAGGTAGGGACCCCCATGGAACACTCCGGCACCGTCGACACGGTCAACGAGCTGCTGTTCATGGCGGTTCTGAGACTGATGCGCCATGACATCATGATACCGGCAACACTCGATGTCGAGGGGGTCGCCGGCATGAAGTCCAGACTTGACGCGGGTGCGAGCCTGATCACGTCGATCATCCCGCCGAACGAGGAGCTGGCTGGCGTCGCACAGAGCTGCATGGACATCGATGATGGATCCAGGAACGTCACGCACGTCATAGAGCTCCTGGAGGACATGGGCAGGCGCCCGGCCACCAACGCCGAGTGCAGGCGCATGTTCGACGAGAGGAAGAAGCGCGTGAAGAGCTACAAGCTCAGCTTCACCTGAGCAAACCCATGATGGGTGGATGAGACCACCCATCTTCTTTCTCATCTTTGTAATTGGACGTACATCTCGGCGTGCGTCACACCAGATTCCCTGAGACGAGCGATGATCCAATCAGGTGCTGAGCTGTGATTCGCCCCGGCATCAGAGGTCCGGATCGACCAGGTTCTTAGAGAGGCTGGCGAGCATCTCCGAGAACTTGGCGACGTCCTCGGGGGAGTACTCCTCGCACAACTTCGTGAGAGAGTGGTTGATACGCCTGTCCTCGTCTCCATACAGCGTGTACATCTTGGGGGAGATCATGAGAATGTTCACCCTTTCGTCGACCTTGCTCTTCTGCTTGATGACGATCCCCTTCTCGATGAGCTGGTTGACCCTTACCGTGACCGCGGGTTTCGAGATGTTGAGCATCTCCGCGAGCTTGGACACGGTGCAGTTGTCCATGAACATGATGAGGTTGATGTACATGATATCCCTGTAACTCATGTCCCCGCTGTGACGGACATTAGTCTGGAACTCCATCCAGGAAATCGCATGATACATGTCAAAGAAACTGCGTCTCAGGTCCACCATGCACATCACATAATTGTTTATCAAATTTAATTAAATGTTCAATTTATATAAAACTTTGCAATTTAACTTCGTCTGATAAATATCCGATACGATTGATTGAAACCATCAATATTATTGATAATCCACAGATGTACAGCCATTTGTCTGATTTTTTTAAAGAAATCTAGACCAACGATACACGGATAGAAGGGCTGCATGTACTCGCCCCTGCATCGGAAAGATGTCCGATTCGAGGCCATACTTCCGTAAACATCTCTTGTCAAACCTGCATTTCGAGACTAAGTACTTATCAATGTCTGACCCATTCGTGGATTCATCATCAACTGACAACAACTCTGGACCGTTCAGAGCGTTGCTGTCGGATCACGAAGGATCGATGCTGTTCATCCGACGATCGACATGATTCCCAAATCTTCGTTGGGGTGATCGCATGATGAGTATGCCTAGCAATACGTGGACCTTCCCTTGCGGCTTCAGATTGCTCGATGAACTGAATTGATGAACAATTTTGAATCGATTCGCTGTTACGACAAGTATTATTTATAGATATCGTCCAAATACAATTATTTGTGTAATTTCAATCATAACCTCGGATAGGTCGTTTTAAAGCGATAATATGAGCAAAATCACTCGATTCCAGGTGATTTTGGGAGTTCTTTAAAAATATATAATTAAATCAAATGAAAGAAATGCGTTATTCATAGTATCATCTTTTATATAATATTAAACTAAAGTTATCTAATCAATTTCCATTTGGGGAATTATTTTAAATAATACTACTATATTTTTTAACTATCCGAGAAGACTCGGAATTGGAGAGATAAGATGAGTTTTGAGGCAGAGAGCAAAGCACTGTCCGATGCGATGGTCGGATGCAAAGTTCCCGAGATCCAGGCCGCCGTCAGCAAGGCCCGTGAGGCCGGAATGCCCGCCACCGCCATCATCGACGCCATGAGCGCTGGGATGTCCGAGGTCGGAGTCCTGTTCGAGAGGGGAAGGCTGTTCCTCCCCCACGTCCTGTCCGCTGCCGCCGGAATGAAGAACGCGATGGAGGTCCTCGGCCCCGAGCTCGCCAACAACGCCAGCGCCCAGAAGAGCACCGGAGTTGTCGTCATGGGAACCGTCGAGGGAGATGTCCACGACATCGGCAAGTCCATCTGTTCCACCATGCTCCAGTGCGCCGGATTCGACGTCCACGACCTCGGAAGGGACGTCCCCAAGGCCGACTTCATCAACGAGGTCAAGGCCGGATGCAACTACTGCGGCATGTCCGCCCTCATGACCACCACCATGACCGTCATGAAGGACGTCATCGAGATGCTGAAGGACGCCGGACTCAGGGACAACGTGACCGTCATGGTCGGAGGAGCCCCTGTCACCCAGGCGTACTGCGAGAAGATCGGAGCGGACATCTACGGCGAGTCCGCTTCCGAGACGACCGAGAAGGCCAAGGCAAAGGCGGGATCCGCATGAGCGAGTTCATCACAAGGATGGGTGACGGAAGGACCGTCACGATGACAAAGGAGCAGATCTACGACGACGTCATGGCCGGTATGGCCGACGGAGCCGACGCGGCACAGGTCCCCGAGCTCACCCAGAACGACGTGGACCAGATCTGCGAGATCATCTGCAACAAGAACAGGATCGTCGGTGTCGAGCGCGGACACGAGGTCATCCTCACCGAGGACGGCGGACCCCACAAGTTCATCCTCGACAGCGGAAGCTGCTGCAACGGTGTGGAGATGGGCCGTATCGACACCATGGAGGTCATCGAGCGCGCCATCGGTTTCGATACGTTCGAGCTCACCACCACCGACTACTCCATCAAGCCCGTGAAGCCCATCGTCGGTCCCGAGATGACCGCGATGCAGCAGGCCGCCATGCGCATGACCGTCCCCACCCTGTACGGCGCCATGCCCAACATGGGACTGTACTACGCCCCCGACGGAGCCCACCTCAACCCCGCCGACCTCATGAGGGAGTTCAGGATCGAGGAGGCCCAGAAAAACGCCGAGGCCGCCGCCGAGCAGCTCACCAGGGACATCGTCTACGTCTCCGAGAACATGATCTCCGCCGGAGCCGACGGTTTCAACTTCGACACCACCGCCTCCGCCGGTGACGCCGAGTTCGTCGCCACCCTGAGGGGAGTCGAGCAGCTGAGGAAGGACAACCCCGGAGCGTATATCACCATGGGAATGGCCGCCGAGAACGTCCTCGGAATCCACGGTGAGATCGAGTACGACGGCAAGGTCGTCGCCGGACTCTACCCCAACGAGCAGGTCAAGC
This sequence comes from uncultured Methanomassiliicoccales archaeon, assembly GCA_959597175.1. Taxonomy (GTDB): domain Archaea; phylum Thermoplasmatota; class Thermoplasmata; order Methanomassiliicoccales; family Methanomethylophilaceae; genus Methanoprimaticola. Next base: position 10,987 of record CAUFXM010000017.1, on the reverse strand, counting down.
TGTGCCAGAAGGCCGGAGCCAACATCTTCGGCGCCGTGGTCAACACCAACACCTCCAGGAGCTTCGCCTGGAACGTCGCCCGCGCTGCCGTCATCGTGAAGGACTGCGTCAGGACCTCCAACATCCCCGTCCACGCCAACATGGGAATGGGTGTCTGCGGTGTCCCGATGCTCGAGACCCCTCCCATCGACTGCGTGACGAGGGCCAGCAAGATCATGGCCGAGGTCGCCTGCGTCGACGGTATATAGGCCGGTGCGGGAGACCCCGCCGGTATGTTCATCGCCCACTACATGGCCTCCGGAATGGGCGGAATCAGGACCTCTGGTGACCTGATCGCCAGGATGCAGTTCACCAAGAACATGAGGCTCAAGGACGCCAAGGAGTATGTGGCAAAGAAGCTGGGAGTCACCACCTTCGAGATGTCCGACGAGCAGGTCATGAGGGAGCTCAGGGAGGAGCTGAGGATCGGTGTCGTCACCGGTGTCCCCAAGGCGCCCCGTGGCATCTCCGCGAAGATGAACATCGAGGACCTCCTGGACATCAAGATCAACAGCTGCGAGTTCTTCAGAGGACTCATCAACAAGAGATGATCCAGACGATGCGGCGGCGGGTTCCTGTCGCCGCATCAAACCCTTTACCTTCCATCACACCCTTCTGCCGCTCGGGACTCCATGTGCCAGACATACCCTCGTTCTTGGGATCGAAATTTGTGTAATTCTCGATTTCAAGTCATTGTTTAAATAAATACTGATGCATGGCTGGGTCATGCCTGACAGCATCGAGGATTCGATCAGGAAATACGCACTGCAGAACGCCGTCTTCCACAAGGGAAGCGCCAACCCCAAGGCGGTCCTTGGAAAGGTACTGGGGGAATGCCCCGAGCTTCGCGGAGACGTCGCGTCCGTCAGCGCCGTCATCGATGCTGTCGTCGAAGAGGTCAACTCGATGACCCCAGAGCAGCAGGAGAACGCACTGGAGTCGATAGACCCCTCTCTGGCCCACAAGGACAAGAAGCCCCGCAACCACGGACTGCCTGACCTCGAGGGCGTCGACGGGGAGGTCGTGATGCGCATCGCCCCCGGACCCTCAGGGCCCCTGCACATCGGCCACACGAGGGCATCGGTCATCAACGACGAGTACGTGAAGCGCTACGGCGGGGAGCTTGTCCTCAGGTTCGAGGACACCAACCCAGAGCGCATAGAGCCGGACGCCTACGACATGATCATCGAGGACCTGGACTGGCTCGGGGTCAAGATCGGACGTACGTTCTACCAGTCCGACAGGTTCGAGAAGTACTATGACTACACCCGCAGGCTCCTGGAGATGGGGAAGGCCTACGTCTGCACCTGCGACGGCGACCACTGGAGGGAGCTGAAGGAGCAGGGGGTGGCATGCCCCTGTCGCGAGCTCCCCGTGGAGGAGCAGCTCGAGAGGTACGACCGCTTCCTGTCCAACGGGTACTCCGAGGGACAGGCCGTGGTGGTTGTGAAGACCGACCTGAACCACCCCAACCCCGCCATCAGGGACTTCGTGGCACTCCGTCTTGTGGACTCCCCCCATCCGAGGACCGGGGACAAGTACCAGGCCTACCCGATGATGAACCTGGCCGTCCCGATCGACGACCACGAGATGGGGATGACCCATGTCATCCGTGGGAAGGACCACCTCAACAACACGTTCCGCCAGGAGTACATCTACGACTACCTGGGCTGGAACAAGCCCCGCTTCATCCACTACGGGCTCGTCCATGTGGAGGACGCGATCCTCAAGACGTCCACCATCGGCAAGGGGATCAAGGCCGGCGAGTACAGCGGATGGGACGACGTCCGCATAGGCACCGTCCGCGCGCTCAAGAGACGCGGGATCCGTGCCGAGGCCTTCAGGAACTACTGGATAGATGCGGGCATCAAACCTGTCGACGTCCAGTTCTCCCTCGACGGCCTTTACGTGAAGAACAGGGAGATCATCGACCCGATATCCAACAGGTACTTCTTCGTGGACGACCCGGTGACCGTGAGGATAGATGGGAACGGGAGCATCGTCGGTGACGCACCGCTTCATCCGGATCATCCTGAGAGGGGGGCAAGGCACTACGACCTCGCCCTGCCCGCTTCCGTCCGCCTCTCCCCATCCGACTATGCCGACCTCGGGTCCACCGGACGCATACGCCTGAAGGACCTCTGCAACATCCGCGCCGGCGATCCGGCGGTGTTCGACGGCAACGATCTGTCCGTGCTGAAGGAGGGCGTCAAGGCCGTCCAGTGGGTCGGACCGGACGGCGTGCCCGCAAGGCTGCTCATGCCCGACGGCACCGTGAGGACCGGTGTCGCCGAGAAGGCCATCGAGAACGAGAAGGGGGACTCCGTGCAGCTCGAGCGCATCGGGTTCGCCAGGATCGAATCGAGAGGGGAAGACGGCCTGGTGATGGTCTACACGCACCGCTGACGAGCCGTCCGTGACCGCCCGAAGGACGGCCACATCCCCCGGGATGATGGGAATGGGAAGAGAGAGCGTCTACAGGAAGATCGCGGTCACGCAGCGTCCGACCTTCAAGAAGGACATGGTGGAGATGATAGTCTCCCTCTTCATCATGTCCTTCGGGGTCGTTCTGTCTGTGAAGGCTGACCTGGGCGCCTCCCCCATCGCATCCCTCCCCAACGTCATCAGCCTGGCATCCGGGATGTCCCTCGGCACGACGGTTCTGATAACCTACACCGTGTGCGTGGTCCTCCAGTGGGTCCTCATACGCGACCGCAAGAAGATACTCCTCACGCTCACGCAGATCCCGTTCACGATCGTGTTCAGCGTTTTCGTCGACATGATCGAGGTCGCCGTGGAGCCGTGGCACGTCGCCGGGCTCCTGGAGCAGTGGGTGCTCGTCATCGTCAGCTGCGCCGTGATCGGTTTCGGCATCGTCCTGGAGATCGACGCGAACATCTCCATGCTCGCCGACGACGGGCTGGTGCTGGCGATCCACCGGGTCACGAAGGTGAGGCTGGACAAGGTCATGATGATATTCGACGTGTGCTTCGTGGCCTTGGCGTTCATCCTCTCGTACGCGGTGTTCCAGGACTTCCTGGGGGTCGGCCTCGGGACGATCTTCTCCGGAGTCGCGCTCGGTGTTTTCGTCAAGATATTCACGAAGGTTGTGAAGGGTTACATAAGGAAGGACGGGAGCATCGGCACCTGATGCCCCCTGTTTGATAACGTCATTTCTTCTTGGGCTTCTCGCCGAACGGTGTGAGGAAGTAGTGGTCCAGGAACCTGTCGATCTCCTTCTTGGCAGACTCGATGCGCTTCTCCGAGGGCCTCTTGGCGGTGGTGGCCTTGGAGTACTCCTGGGCGGCGTTGATCGCCATCTCCGCATAGCTGAGGGACTTCTGGGAATCCCAGAACTGCACGATCCTCGCCATGCGCTCCCTGCCCTCCATCTTGATCCTGGTGTTCATCTTGTCCGCGATGTAGTCGGTGTAGTCGACGAAGAACTTCAGCTCCAGCTCGATGTTCTTGCATTCGCCGGTCATCGTCGGCAGGGCGTCCTGGAACCCCTCCAGGGTCTTGTGGGCCTTGCGCATCAGGGAGACCATGTCCGACAGGTCCGGATAGGCGAAGTACGCATCGAAGACGATGAACATGTACTCGGAGGCCAGCCTGTTGAGCTGGGTCTTCGTTGTGACCTGCGGAAGGGACGACTCCAGCGCGTTCAGGAGGTCCTGGATGAACTCCCTGTCCGGGAGGTCGCAGTCCAGCTCGGATATCCCGCCCCTGCTGTAGTACGACGAGTCCGACAGGTGCCTCACGATGCAGTCGCGGGTCGCCTGGAGCATCTTGACGTACTCCGCATCGGAGGGCGGCCCGTACGACCTGATGCAGGTCCTCCACTTCCCGGTCGCCTGGGTGAACTTGTTGGCCCTCATGTCGTCCACGCCGCCGTCTATGGTGCAACCCTTGTCGATACGTCCCTCGAAGGGCGTGCCGCAGTTGGAACAGACGGCCGCGGTCTTGCTGAATGTTATCTTTCCGCACTTGCTGCATTTCACCATGCCATGCACCTCATGAGAGGAACTCCCTCAGGAGTCCCGTGAACACGTCCTTCTGCTCGTCCGTGATTATGAGCGGGGGTATGAGACGGATGGTCCCGCCGTGGGCCACGTTGATGAGGACGCCGTTGTCGCGGCAGTACCTCTGGAATTCAGACGCGGTGTCGTTGGAGTCCATCTGCACGCCGATTATGAGCCCGCATCCGCGGACCTCCCTTATCCTGGGGGATTCTATCGCCCTCAGGTCCGCCATCCATCTGGATCCGACCTCCTTGGCGTGGGCGACGATGCCGTCCCTCTTCATCGTGTCGATGACCGCGCATCCCGCGTGGCACACCAGGGGGTTCCCCCCGAAGGTGGTCCCGTGGGTCCCGGGAGTCATGACGGAGCATATGTCGTCGGTGGTGGTCACCGCCCCGATGGGGGTGCCTCCCCCGAGGGCCTTCGCCATGGTGATTATGTCCGGGACGACCCCGTAGTTCTGGATCCCGTACCACTCCCCGGTGCGCCCTATCCCGGTCTGGACCTCGTCCACGATCATCATCGTGCCGTTGTCGGTGCACAGGTCGCGGACGCCCTTGAAGAACTCCGCGGAGGCCGTGTGCACGCCGCTCTCGCCCTGGATGGGCTCCACTATCAGCGCCGCCACGTCCTTCGTCATCATCCCCTTGACGGCCTCCAGGTCCCCGAAGGGGAAGTACTCGTAGGCATGTGAGATCAGGGGCTCGAAGGACTTCTGGATGCTCTCCTGGCCCGTGGCCCCCATTGCCGCGGACGTCCTCCCGTGGAAACCGTCCAGGGCCGCCATCACCCTGCTGCGCCCGGTGTAGCGGATGGCCGTCTTCAGAGCGCCCTCGTTCGCCTCCGCGCCGCTGTTGCAGAAGAGGCTCCTGTCCAGGTCGCCGGGCGTGATGGACGCGATCCTCTCAGCCAGCTCGGCCTGCTCCTCTATGTAGTACAGGTTGGAGACGTGGGCCATCCTCCCGGCCTGCTCCTGGATAGCGCGCGTGACGTCCGGATGCGCGTAGCCCAGGGAGTTGACCGCTATGCCCGCCACCAGGTCCAGATACTCCCTGCCGTCGCTTCCGTAGAGGTAGCATCCGATCCCGTGGGTGAATGACATAGGTATGCGTCCGTAGTTGTGGAACAGGTACCTGTCAGCCTTCGTCTTGACTTCGTCGAATCCCATCTTATCACCTGGTGATTACCGTCCCGTGGGGGACACCCTTCTTGATGTCGGTTATTATGCTCCTCGGGTCCTTCCCGTTGACCATCCTGACCGTCGAGACCCCGGCGAGCAGGGTCTTCCTGCAGGCCTCCACCTTGGGGATCATACCTCCGGAGATCGTCCCGTCCGCTATCAGCGCATCCACCTCCGAGAGGGTGAGCGAGTCCACCTTGGAACCCGAGTTGTTGATGTCCAGCATTATTCCTGGTACATCGGTGATCGTGATCATCTCCCTGCACTCCACGCCCGCCGCTATCCCGGCGACCATGGTGTCGGCGTTGACGTTCAGCATCCTGCCCTCGGAATCCTTGCCGATCGGGTATATCACGGGGGTGATGCCCTGGTCCAGCAGGTCGAACAGGCAGTTGGGGTCTGTGCCGGAGACCTCGCCGACCAGACCGAGGTCGACCTGGACCTCCTTGCCGTCCTCGACGATGGTCATCGGCGGCTTCCTCTCGCACACGGTGCAGAAGTACCCGGGGATCCCCAGCGCCTGGACGCCGGACTCCTGAAGGCATCCCACCACCTCCGAGTTCAGCCTCCTGAGGACGGTCTCCGCCACATCGAGCGACTCCTCGTCCGTGACCCTGACGCCGCAGACCTTCCTGGGGGTCATGCCGCGCCTCTCCATCTCCTCGGAGATCTCCGGGCCGCCTCCGTGGACCAGGATGATCCTGTCCCCCTGGTGGATGAGCTCCGCTATCTCCCGTGAGAGGCGCATCATGTCGTCGCGGCCGCGGATGGCGTTGCCGCCGAACTTCAGGACGTAGAGGTCCTTCATCGGGATCAGCTCGCGTACTCCGCGTTGATGCGGACGTAGTCGTAGGTGAGGTCGCAGCCCCATCCGGTGGCGGACTCGTTGCCGACCCCGAGGTCGACCATGATCGTGACCTCCTTGTTGTCCATGGCCATGCGGACCACCTCCACGGCGCGCTCGTCCTGGAACACGGGGGCTCCGGAGTCCAGGATGGGCACCTCCATGTCGCCGCCCTTGATGACCAGGCGGACCTCGTTGAGGTCGAACTTGCAGCCGCACTTGCCGATCGCCATCATGAGACGCCCGTAGTTGGGGTCGGCCCCGAATATGGCGGTCTTCACCAGCGGGGAGTTCAGGATGCCCTTCACCGCGAGCTTGGCGTCGTCCTTGGTGGCCGCGCCGGTGACGTCCACCTCTATCATCTTGGTGGCACCCTCGCCGTCCCTGGCGAGGTCGCGGGCGATGTTGGTCATGATGATGCGGAGGGCAGCCTCGAACTCGGGGTCGTGGTCGGCGGGCGCCGAGTTGGACAGCCCGTTGGCCAGGAGTATGCACGTGTCGTTCGTGGACTGGTCGCTGTCCACGGTGACCATGTTGATCGTGTCGTCCAGGATGGACTGCCATGTCTCGGCGAACTCCGGCCCCAGGGTGGCGTCGGTGGTTATCAGCGTGAGCGTCGTCCCGTGGAGCACCTTCACGTGGGGCTCGATCATGCCGCTGCCCTTGGAGATGCCTGCCACGTACACGAGGGTCCCGTCGCCGAGACGGGCGCGGACAGCGCACTCCTTCTTGATCGTGTCCGTCGTCATTATGGCCTGGGAGATGAGCCCGTCCGCCTCGCGGCCCACGTCGAGCGTCTTCACAGCGCGTGATATCCCGTAGCGGATCTTGTGCATGTCCAGGAAGCGTCCGATGAGACCCGTGGACATCACTCCCACCTCCTTCGGGTCTATGTTGAGCTCCATGGCCACGGCCTGCTTCATCGCATAGACGTCCTCTATCCCGCGGTGCCCGGTCAGCGCGTTGGCGTTGCCGCTGTTCACCACGACCGCGGAGAGGGTGGGCGAGTTCTCCTCCATCATCACCTGCACGGGCGCCGCCTTTACGTTGTTGCTCGTGAACGCGCAGTAGGCCGTCGCTGGCACCTCCGAGTACAGGAGCCCCATGTCCAGGGAGCGGTACTTCACTCCGCTGTGGACGCCTGCAGCCTTGAAACCCTGGGGGGTTGTCACACCCCCGTCGATAATCTCTACCATCTTCATACCCCCAGACCGGGCATGTCCAGCCCGGAGCTCTCCTTGAGATTCAACATTAGATTCATGCACTGGACCGCCTGTCCCGCGGCCCCCTTGACCAGGTTGTCCACCACGCCGAACGCTACCACCTTGTCGCCGATCAGACGTGACGCCACCTGGGCGTGGTTCGAACCGACCACCGCGCGTATCGACGGGTCCGTCACGTAATGGATGAACCTCTCCCCGCCGTACTGCCCCTCGTATACGGCGTCGATGTCGTCCTGCGTGACGTCCCCCTTCAGCCTGAAGTAGCACGACGAGATGATCCCCCTCACGATGGGGACCAGCTGCGGGACGAACGTCACCCTCATGTGGCTGCCGGCGAAGCGGTCCACGGCCATCTCCACCTCGGGAGTGTGCCTGTGGCTCCCGACGCTGTAGGGGATGACCGACTCCCCGCAGGTGGAGTGGTGCGTGCGTGCGCTGGGGACCATCCCGGCGCCGGACGTGCCGGACTTGGCGTCCACGATGACGTCCTCCTCGACGAGGCCGGACTTGAGCAGCGGGGCGCAGGCCAGGATGATGGACGTGGCGTAGCATCCCGGGTTCGCAACCAGGTCTGCCCCGCGGATGTCGTCGCGGAAGAACTCGGGAAGGCCGTACACCGCCTTCTGGAGATTGTCGACATCCTTGTGCACGTGCCCGTACCACTTCTCGTAGACGGACACGTCATGCAGCCTGTAGTCGCCGGAGAGGTCGACGGCCTTGATCCCCCTCTCGAGGAGACCGGGGACCTCGTCCATGGCGACCCCGTGCGGTGTCGCTACGAACACCAGGTCCAGGTCGTCCCTGTCGGAGAGCCTCTCGGAGAACTCGATGTCCGTGTACCCCTTCAGGAAGGTGTGCACATCGCTAACCATCTTCCCAGCGTTCTGACGAGAAGTCATCGCTGCCACCTCCACGTCGGGGTGGGTGCAGAGCAAGCGGGCCAGCTCCCCTCCCGTGTAGCCAGTGCCTCCTATGATTCCGACCTTGGTCATTTTTACACCTGGTGCTGTCGGAAGTCCCACCGTTGAAGTGTTGAAAAAGGTATTGTTCCATTTCAGACACCATCATGTAAGCACGTTCACTTGAAGACGGTATGGCGTTCACCGAACCGAGCTGTGGCCAATGGCAACACACTCCGTCTGGGTGGTCGCTTGCCGGCGGGATCGAACACCCACCGACACCCGGTGTACATGTCCGGGGTGCCGGACTCCGTCTGGTTCCGTAAATATAACCAAACGGCATCATCAGTCCAGGGGGCCTACGCATGATGTCCATCTAGGAAAGTGTTCGATGAGACCCGACGATGATCGGCGACGATGTCTGAGACGCAGACCTCTCACGTGGACAGTCACGATCCACTTACTCATATTGGCAGATATGGCCCTAGTGTTCGGTCAACTGTGCGACAGCTGGATGATCAGGAGGATTCCCGTGTGGGGCTCCCCGAACATCCCTCCAAGCATGACAGTACTCATTCCACGCATACTTCGGGAGCGCCCTCGGCATGGCGTCCTCCCCCGGGCCCTTCGGGCTCGGCTCGGGGTCCGCGGGACAATCGATGACATCGCTTGACCCGGGCGTGTTCATGGAGGGGTATGTGGTTGTACTGGGGGTGGCGCTCGCACTGGCGCTGATATCCATGGTCCTGTCGTGGGCCATCAGGGAGGATAAGGGTCGGGCGGCGGACGCAGGCACCGACTTACTGCGACCTTGCCGTCGCGAAATGAGAATCAGATTTTTACACATATGATATTTCAATTTTGAGAAATCAATATATATGGAACAAAAACCATTTTTAAAGCAGAGATGTGTAAGATGCAAAACAGAATACTGTGCTACACGGCCATCGCAATACTCCTGGCCTCCACCGTCGCAGTGTCTGTGTTCGCCGTGGACGGGTCTGGAGACGAAGCATCTGACAGCGGATTCCTGCAGGTCGCCCTGAGCGATCACCAGGATCTCTCCTCCAGGGACGATGTGGTCTTCGTCGACTCGTCCAAGGTGGATATCGACGATCCGTCGTTCGCGGAATACCTGGACCGGTGTCTGGACGACGGGATGAACGTCATCACGGACGATTCCCGGGTCTTCGATCCAATGAGGGGGATCAGGTCCATGAGCTTCGACGCCAACGCAGACGTCTACGCCATGTACGGATTGAGGGATTCCAGCAAGAGCCTCTGCCTCAGCGTCATCTCCGACGACGAGAGGTTCATCGCCGAGTGCTTAGCCGACTGGTTGAACCAGCCGAGGGCTGGATTCGACGGGGAGTACAACCTTGCAGTGTGCGTGAACGAGACGATCGCAGGGGAATCCGGAACAAATCCAGGTTCCGTCAGGGCTGTCACGACGTACTACAACTACAACCAAGGCGACCCCAGGTACGTCTACTACCATGCACAGACCCAGATGGAGGTCAGGGCCGATGCCTTCTGGAACAGATGCAACAACATCGACTACATCCACTCGGAGTACGATTTCCTGAACCCGAACCACATACTGTTGAAGGCAGATGACATGCACTGCCAATACGGAGACATCGGTCACACGATCGGCGCCGAGGTTGACCTCAGGATAGGATACCAGAACGAATCCGACTTCTTCGACGGCAGGGTGGATCTGACTTGCAGATTCCCCGAGCTCCTCACGTTGTCGCCCCTGGAGGCGTCGGCGGACATCCAGCACTACAGCATCGTGGACTCCTACGGGTCCGACTCCCTTGAGTACTCCGCGACCGAGAAGCACACGGTGGGATTCCAGTTCCTGTCCCCGTATCGCATCGGATACAATGTGGAGCTGGAGGCCCAGGCGAGCGTACTCCCGATTCTGTGAATGAACGGTCCCGCGGTGTCCCTGGAGGACATCGCAGGGCCGCACTTACCTTTCTGAGATCTCAATCGGATGCCTGCAATCGCTCGTTCCTCGTAAGCCGGGGAACGCACTCGTAAACGGGTCACGCCACGGATGAGAAACCGGACCCACGGCGGATCCGGAAGAAGTTGGGGCCGACGGACATCCCGTCGGCTGTGGGTCGGAAGGACTCAGGATGCCGCTACCGACCCGGTTCCGTCCGTGTGATGTCTGGCATAGAACTCCGCCGTGCACTTGAGGGAGTAGACCCATAGAGCGACGAGACCCAGCAGGAGAGCGAAATCGAGGATGTCGTTGAAGATCAGTCCCACGGACGTTGCGGTGACATACCACGTCGTCCACAGCATGGCCATCATGCAGATGAGACTGACCAGGAACAGCGTCAGTCCGCGACGTGTGTCCCCAAGGTACACGAGACCGGATCCGGGGAGGATGGCCGAAAACAGTAACGCATTGCCCTTGCTGACGCGTCCGGACCGCGTGTCGATGACCTTGCCCGGTGTCACACCGCAGTACTCGCAGTACGTGGAGTTGCCGATCTCCATGCCGCAGTTTGGACATACCATGCAATCACCGTTATATATCTGGTGTTTTTCAATATAAATAGATTTGTGTAAATTTTATCTAGTATATGATTACGCAGAATAGACGCAAGGGAATATGCGGTGATAGGCTAAACCCCCGCCCCTGGTTTTAGGAGGAAATAATCTAGGAATGCTTAGTGGGCGGGGTTAAGGGGTTTGGGTGAATGGTGTTTACTGGCCGATGGCGGCCTTCATCTTGGCGGCGCAGTCCATGGCGTTCTCGG
>CAUFXM010000016.1 GCA_959597175.1 uncultured Methanomassiliicoccales archaeon | reverse complement strand
TTGGTTGTAGCAAACTCATATACACGGGCCACCGCTTAAATGCGGTCAGAATTTTCCCCCTTTTTCCATCCATCTTGTTACCGTCCTTCTTCAGTTATCCGTCTGTGTCGTCCGTCGGACGTGCCGGTCCGGTGCGTCAAGCGTTTCTTACAGCGATGTCGGCTGCCGGCGATCCAATCCGGCAAGATGTCCGGACGTCTCCGGAACAAGAAAGAGGGAATCGGTTTGTTAATGGGCCCCATTAGGGGCGTTTCCGCTCAGAACGGGAGAAGTTCCTTCCCGTGCTGCTCCGCCAGGACCTCGGCGAACGCCGTGTACATCGCGGAGAGCCCGCACACCAGTCCGACGACGCCTCCGGCGACGACGAGACCATCGATCGATCCCAGGTTGCCTGCGGACAGCAGGAAGAACGTGATCGTCAGTGTGGCGAACACGAACATGAGCGACTTCCTGCCCTTCATGGTCCCCATGAAGAGGAACAGCGTCAGGATGCCCCACAGGAGTAGCCATGTGCCGAGTGTCGAGCTCTCGCCGGACATACCCTCGATGCCTGCGTGAGTCGCGACGAACGTGAGCCAGAACATTCCGTACAGCGTGAAAGCCACGGTTCCGAACGTGTTGCCGTTCTTGTATTCCATGATTCCCGCCAGCACCTGTGCCAGGCCTCCGACGAAGATCCCCATTGCGAGGATCACTCCGTCCAGCGGGAGTACGTCTGCGTTGTGCAGCGACAGGAGAACTGTCGTCATGCCGAACCCCAGGAGTCCCAGCGGGGCGGGGTTGGCCTTCTTGGTCGGCTGTATCTCGTCGGCCATGGCCACCACGAAGTGGACATGGTATAAAAAGTGTACCAATCGACGAACACCATATTCGGCGTTCGTCGAATTGGATTCAATCTCAGACGGCGGCCGTCGGAGGCGTCTCGGTTCCCTTGACCGCCTTGGTCCCACCCCAGCAGTCGTATCTGAGTAACAGGGCGGCCATTATAATGACGATCACCGACCCTATGTTGTGGACCAGCGCCCCGGCGATCGGCCCCATGAGCCCGAAGACGGCCATAACCATCGCGACGGAGTTCAGGATGAGGGAGAACGCAATCCCCGATTTGATCGTGAGAAGCGTCCTCCTGCTGAGCCTGATGACCCCTCCCAGCTTGGACACATCGTCGTCGACGAACACGATGTCGGAGGATTCCGTCGCCATCTCGTTCCCGATGCCGCCCATGGCTATGCCCACGTCGGCCCTCTTGAGAGAGGGGGCGTCGTTGATGCCATCGCCGACCATGCAGGTCCTGCTGCCGTCTTCCAGTGCGACTACTGTCCTCAGCTTGTCCTCAGGCAGGCACTCCCAGACCACGTCGTCCATGCCCAGCGTGTCCGCCATCTTCCTGGCGACCTGCTGGGTGTCCCCCGTTAGCATTATGGTCCTGAGACCGAGTGAGCGGAGCTCTGTAACGGTGCCGGCGGAGCTGGGTTTGAGCGTGTCGGAGAGCACCGCGAACCCGACGGTCCTGCCGTCGACGCCAGCGAGGACCACGGTGTAGCCGTCCTCCCTGGCACGTGCGGCGGCCTCAAGGGTCTCGGTCAGGTTGTCGGGGCAAGTCTCGGACATCAGTGCCTCGTTTCCCGCCGTGATCCTCCTCCTGTCCACCGTCCCGGAGACCCCGCGGCCGGGGATGTACTCGAATTCGTCCACATCGGCTGTACGTCCCTCGTGTGACGAGGCTATTGCTCTGCCGAGGGGGTGCTCGGAGCGCGATTCCACGGCGGCGACCAACCCCTCCAGGGTTTCCGCGTCGACATCGTCGGACGTGCTGGTGAATCCATGGCAGACCACCTCCCCCGTGGTGAGAGTCCCCGTCTTGTCCATCAGGAGGGTGTCTACAGAGGCCATTCTCTCCACGGCACCGCCGTCTTTGACAAGGATCCCTCTCTTCGACATGTTCCCCGCCGCGGCCATTATCGCGGTGGGCGTTGCGAGTATGAGCGCGCAGGGACAGAATACCACCAGAACGGTGACGGACCTGTAGATGTCCTGGAACGCGAGGTAGGCGAGTATCGCGACTGTAAATGCGATCACGACGATGTAGACTGCCCATCTGTCTGCTGTGCGGACGACCTTGGACTTCCCGGCGTCAGCGTTTTCGATGATGCGTGCCATCCTGGCTATGGTGGTGTCGTCACCCACCCGGTCCACATCGATGTCCACCGAGCCGTACATGTTGACTGTTCCGGATGATACGCGGTCGCCAGGACCCACGTCCCTGGGGACGGACTCACCGGTGAGTATAGAGTTGTTCATGGATGTGGACCCGCTGCGGACCACGCCGTCCACCGGCACAACTTCTCCGGGTACGATGCGGACCACGTCACCCAGGCGGACATCCTCAACTGGCACGACGACCTCTTCACCATCACGGACCACCCTGGCGGTGACAGGCATCATACCGACGAGCCTCATGATGCTGGCGTTGGCGTGGTTGACCGTGGCCTCCTCCAGGAAGGCCCCTATCTGCATGATGATGGCAATCTCGGCGGCGGCGTCATACTCCTGTATCAGGACGGAGGCGACTATGGCAACAGAGACGAGAACGTCGGCGGTTATGTCGTGTTCCTTCACCACCCCGATGATGGCGCCCCAGACGATTGGGACGCCGCAGATCAGTATCGGTATGAAAACCAGGGGCCAGGTCGCATCTGATGCGAATGATGCGGCAAGAGCGACGAGCCCGATTACTATGCAAGCGAACGGTAGTTTCTGTTCGAGGATCGCATCCTTCACCAAGGACACGGGATCACCTTCTAGATACCCCTACAGGGTATCGGTATTAATACCCTACGGGGGTATAGGAGGTATCCCTCAGATCTTGGAGAACTGCTCTATGACCTTGGTGAACTCGGCTATCGTCTTCTCGGCGTCGCCATGTTCGATGCCGTCGCGGACGCAGTGCTGGATGTGACCCTCCATGATGATCTGGCCGACCTTGTGCACGGCGCTCTTGACCGCGTTGACCTGCACGATGATGTCCTCGCAGGGTACGTCCTCGTCGATCATGCGGTCGATGGCGGCTATCTGACCCGAGATCTTCTTCAGCCTCTTGTGGAGGTTCTCGGAGTCCATGCATTGCTTCATAAGTCTCCGAATGCAAAGGGACGATAAAAACGAATACCGAATTGGAAGGGTAGGCGGACGGATCTGCCGTCCGCCTTTGGAAGGTCATTGGGTTTGCGGGGGCTGGGCCTTCGCCTCCATCCTGTTCTTGACGAGAGATGCGACGATGGTGACCAGCAGGACACCCACTATGATCACGAGGGACCATTCGACCGGGAAGTCGTGCATGAACAGAAGCTTCATGGACACGAAGAGCAGGATGACGCCCAGACCGTACTTGAGGTACCTGATGTGGTTCATGCCTCCGTGAATCACGAAGAACAGCGACCTGAGCCCCATGACCGCGAAGATGTTCGAGGTGTAGATGACCAGGGTGTCCGTCGAGATGGCGAGGACCGCGGGGATGGAGTCCAGCGCGAAGACGACATCGGTCAGCTCGATGACGATGATGCAAAGGAACAGGATGGTGATAACGCGCTTGCCATTTACTTTGACGAACAGCTTCCCTTTCGAGTTCTCGTCATCGACGTAGTTGAACCTGTTCTTCATGTACTTGGCTATCTTGTTCTCCTTGTTGTCATCGTCCTTGCTGAACAGCGTCTTAAGGGCGATGATCAGGAGTATGACTCCGAATACGTAGAGGAGCGGTTCGAACCTGTTGAGGAGCTCCACTCCGGCGAATATGAATATGGCACGGAACACGATGGCCCCGATCACGCCGTAGAACAGTGCCTTGTGCTGATCCTCGTCCCTGATGCCGAAATAGGCGAATATTATGATGAACACGAACAGGTTGTCCATGCTCATCGCCTCCTCGATGGCGTAGGCGGTGTAGTACTCCATCGTGAGCTCCGAATCCTGGGTGACCCAGAACAGGAGGACGCCGAACAGCAGCGCGACGGATATCCAGACCGCGGTCTGGCCGAGCGCTGTTTTCAGGGGGATGTGGTGCGGTTTGCGGTTGCACCAGAGATCAACGGCCAAGAGCACTACGACTATGGCGATGAAAACATACCATAGGGATGACTCTTCCATGGTCGCCCATCAGGGGTCCCTATATTAAGATTGTCGAAACAAAATGCGGGCGGACCGAAGGAGGTCCGCCCATCGTTTCAATGCACGTGCGGGAACAGCAGGGTGTAGACGAGTATGAGTAGAACCCCGATCAAGACCAGGGCGAACGAGGGCAGGTCCTGCTTCTTGCGGTGGAATGCCTCTGGGAGCATGTCGCACATGGTCACGTACATGAAAGTGCCCGCGGCGAACGCCAGGGGGACACCGGTGAGCCCGTCGATGTCGAATCCGCTCAGCGCCAGGAAGAACACGATTCCCGCGACGGGGGTTATCAGGGAGAATCCGAGCAGGCGGGTGTACGCCTTCCGGAAGTCGTCTCCGGCGAGGACGGTGGTGGCCGACAGGGAGAACAGGACCACGAACTTGTGGATGCACATGCCGATGGTGGCGATGAGGCCGACGTCCTCCCCGGCGAGGAAGGTCGCTGCCAGGGCGAGGCCGTCGCAGGCGGCATGGACCGCGAGACCGATGAACGAGGATGTCGATGTCAGCCTGTGGCTGTGGGCGTCCTGACAGCATTCGCAGGAGCACGTGCCCATGTGGCGGTGCTTCATCAGCACCTCCACGAGCATGATCGCGACGAATCCCGCCGCTATGGAGTACATGACGGTATGTATGTCGAATCCGCCGTGTTCGCACTCCTCTATCGCCTCGGGAAGCAGGAGGAACAGGAGCAGTCCGAGGAATATCCCCGAGCTGAGGGACATCAGCAGATGGGCCTGCTTGTCCGTGAGTGCCCTGACCCTGGGGAGACAGGCTCCGACCATGGAGACCGCCAGGAGGGCCAGCGAGTAGAGCAGGAAGGTGACCAATGGGTCCATGATCCCGTCTCGACTTTATTATATTAAAGAATTCACAGAATGTTAATAACTTATGATGAACTTTCAGCGTATGATTAATAACAGGACGGTAGACCCATGGGAATCGTGAGCGTATCCTTGAACGACGACAACCTTGCCGCGCTGGATCTCATACAGAAGACGTACGGCCTTTCGGGTCGGTCGGAGGCGGTCCGCACATCCATAAACGCGGCTCTGGCCGAGATTAGGGAGATCGAGCGTATGGAGGGCACTGTGGAGGGGGTCCTCATAATCGTCCGTGGGAATCACGCGGACCCTTGGATGAGCCTGATCCAGGCGAGGTACGAGAGGCACATCAAGACTCAGATGCACTCGCACCTGCAATGCCACAAGTGCCTGGAGGTCATGGTCATGTCGTGCGATGCAGAGGTTCTCACCAGCATGCTCCGCGAGATACATGGCGAGGGGAAGGCGGATTACGTCAAATTCGTGCGCGGATGACCCTGGATGCGGGTGAACGCCACATCCAACTCTCTGCTTATTATTTATAATCAAAACTCATACGTTTCCATCGGATGGGATGTGCATGAGTGATAGCTCACGCGATTACGGTAGCGGAGGCTCTCTAAAGAGCCTCAAGGGCCGCCTGCAGACCAAGCAGAGTTTCCAGGCGGACGGTATAAAGAAGGGTTTCAGCCACCTCTCGGACATGACGAAGAACATGGGGGCCACGCTCCAGAACATGTTCGCCCAGAAGTCCGACTCCAGCGTGTACTCCAAGGGGGTGCGCGAACTGGACGATTTCGGATACGAGAAGTACAACATAGACGATGATGGTGGCGAGATTTTCATATCGAGGGTTCCCGAGAAGGCGATGTTCAACGACGGAGAGCCGATGCTCGTCCGTGCCACCGGAGGGAACTTCGTAGGGTCGTCCGACTCAACATCCGCCAGGATCGAGGTCGACGATCACGCGGTCCCTCAGGAGGAGGACATCAGCAAGCTCTTCGGGAACGTCCAGCGCGGGACGCTCGCCGAGACGGAGTTCCACGCGACAGTTGGAAAGGTCACGGATGAGGGGACCATAGAACCCACACCGATCAACAACGCCTTCCTCAGCAAGATGAAGTCCGTCCCGGTCAACGACAGGGCGGTGCACCGCATAGAGTTCGAGGACGAGGTCCCAGAGGCGCCCGTGGCGGAAGACACGAAGATGTTCGTGCAGATGGAGGACGACGGGTCCGCGGAGGTCCCCGAGGTCGTCGCTGACGAGCTGGAGGTCTTCCACGAGGCCGTCCCCGAGACTGTGGAGGAGTCCCCGGCAGAGGTTAGCGGCTCGTTCCTGGACAGGATGACCCGCGCCTCGAACGTAGAGGTCGACAGGCCCCGTGTCGAGTTCTTCGTCGATACGGAGGAGGATGCGGCGATCGAGGTCCCAGAGGAAGTCACCGACGAATCGGACGATGACGATTACAGTTGGATAGAGGTCGGCGAGTCCGATGGCATGCCCGAGGACGTCACCGCCGAGATTCCCGTCGAGGCTAGCGAGATCGACGTGGACATCCCCGTCGAGGACGTCGCCGAGGTATTCATCCCCGAGGCTGTCGAAGAGGCTCCCGTCGAGGCTAGCAAGATCGACGTGGATGTCCCCGAGGAGATTCAGGTCGAGATCCCCGTAGAGGCCGAGACGGTCCCCGAGGTCATCGAGGCCGTCGAAGAGGCTCCCGTCGAGGCTAGCGAGATCGACGTGGACATCCCCGTCGAGGACGTCGCCGAGGTATTCATCCCCGAGGCTGTCGAAGAGGCTCCCGTCGAGGCTAGCAAGATCGACGTGGATGTCCCCGAGGAGATTCAGGTCGAGATCCCCGTAGAGGCCGAGACGGTCCCTGAGGTCATCGAGGCTGTCGAAGAGGCTCCCGTCGAGCCCGTAGCCGTCATGGCTCTTCCGAAGATCGAGATCACCGAGCCCGAGGGCGTAACAGGGCTGAAGGTCGAGGGTTCCGAGCCCTCATCGGGATCGGAGGTAAACGCCGCGGTCGTAGCCACCGAGGAGCTGGAGTCCGCGGTCACCGGAGCGGAGGCGGTCGTTCCCGAGAGGACGGCGGTCAGATGCACCGGACTCACGGAGGACGGAGAGGCCCTTCCGCCCCTCAGCGACCCTGTCATAAGGCGCCCCAGGTCGGTACGTTTCCGCTTCAACAACGGCGTGCTCCAGAACGTCGATTCCGAGAAGGTCGAGCCCAGGGAGGAGCTCCGCGACCCTTTAGCCTGAGGGGTCAGCGCACCCTTCTCGACGCAGAGCCCACGGCCGTCTCGGACAAAGTCCGCGACGTCATGCTGTTCTCAGTGCCCGGGCTCAGGGACGAGGGGGATGACGCCTTCGTCGATCCGGACGTCCCCATGGTGGATGACGGATGCGAAGGGCGCTTCGCGCGTGCCTACATCCAGGACGAGATCCCCTGGATGGACCTTAGGCACGAGGTGCGCGACCTCATGACACTGGCAGTTCCGGAACTCTCCGTGTACGAGGATACGGACTTCGAAGACGAATATATGCCCGATGACGGGATGGAGGCCTGCTGGGCCGAGCCCGTCCAGGACGAGCAGCCGTCTGTGGCAGAGCAGGTGCCGTCGGGAGTCGGGATGATCCGTGCCCCGGTGGCGCAGGCCATGCTCGCCATGCCCGTGGCGGTGTCCCTGATAGGGGCCGCGTCGGAGGCCCCCGTCCTGATCGCCCAACCCGAGGTGCAGGAGGTGGACGTCCCCGCGGTGGACATCGGCGCTATAGTCGACGATCTGGTCTCGGAGGCCGAGACGGTGTGCATCGCCGAGGCCATCGCGATAGATGCCGCGGTGATGGAGGCAATGACAGTGATATCGCAGGTCGTCTGCGACGATGTCGTAGTCGTCGAAGACGAGCCGGCGGAGATCACCGAGGACTGTCCCGCAGTCACATTCTCCTTCGGATCCCAGGAGATCCGCAGGAGCGGCTGGCGGGTCTGCTTCTCGTTCTGAACGAAAAAGAAAGCACATCCTAGAAAACCGGGTCCTGGCCCATTAGCGCCCGTCGGGTCTTCGGCGGGCGCATCGTTCTCCCATCTTAAAATAGTCTTACTGACATGAGGGCGTATGGAGATGGAGTTCCTTCTTCAACTGCTCATCACCTTGGGGGTGCTCTTCCTCCTGGCGCGTCTGGGCTCGGCTGTAGTGGAGAGGTTCGGCCTCCCCGGGCTCATCGGCGAGATTGTAATAGGGATAGTCATCGCGAACATAACCTTCGGCGGTGACCAGGTCATCATGGATTTCTTGGGTCTGAACATGCCCGAGCCAGGTACCGGCGTGGAGACAGGCAGCGACGTCTACAAGGTCGTGTACGCGCTGGCGGAGCTCGGTGTCATCTTCCTATTGTTCACGGTGGGTCTGGAGACCAAGGTCAAGGACCTCACCAGTTCAGGCAGGTCGGCCCTGCTGTGTGCCGTGATCGGTGTCGTGCTGCCCTTCATCGCAGGGTTCGCAATCATCCTGATGTACGAGGACCCCAGCAACATGAATCACGCGATGTTCATGGGTGCCGCCATGGTGGCGACCTCGGTGGGCATCACGGCCAGGATCATCAAGGACATGCACCTGATGGACACCAGGGAGGCTCGCATCATCATCGCGGCGGCGGTCATCGACGATGTT
Organism: uncultured Methanomassiliicoccales archaeon; assembly: GCA_959597175.1. GTDB lineage: Archaea > Thermoplasmatota > Thermoplasmata > Methanomassiliicoccales > Methanomethylophilaceae > Methanoprimaticola. Next base: position 13,496 of record CAUFXM010000016.1, on the reverse strand, counting down.
CTGGGGATGATCGTCCTGGCCATCGTCCAGGGAATGGCCGAGTCCGGGGAGCTGTCCATAGGCAACGTGGTATCCATCACCCTCCAGGCGGTGGTGTTCGTCCTCGTCATCCTGGCTGTCTGCAAGTTCGTCGTCCCGCGCATCCACGATTACTTCGATGCCCGCAAGAGGAAGGCCGAGGCCGAGGGCAGGGTCTACAGGTCGATGAACAAGCTCGTCCTGGCAATCGTGGTGTGCCTGTTCATGTCCGCTTTCGCGGAGGTCATCGGCCTGGCGGCGATCATAGGCGCCTTCCTCGCAGGAATGCTGTTCGCGGATTACGCGTGGGAGTGGGACCTGGAGCACAAGATAGACTCCATCGTGACGTTCATGCTGTCCTTCTTCTTCCTCAACGTGGGGCTGCAGGTGGATCTGGCAACACTGACCAGCACGTCCGTAATCATCCTGGCGGTAATCATCATCCTGGTGGCAATCCTCACCAAGTACCTCGGTTGCGGGTTCGGGGCCAAGCTTGGCGACAGGACCCTGGACAGGCAGTCGTTCAACATCATCGGTGTCGGGATGGCGCCCAGGGGCGAGGTCGGTATCATCGTCGCCTCGATAGGGCTGGCCTCCGGTGCGATGTCGCAGGACCTCTACGCCGTGGTGGTGCTTATGTCCGTAGTGACGACGATAGTGGCTCCGCCGATCCTGGCGAGGATGTTCAGGAAGAAGTACAGCGAGGAGTACAGGATCCTGCCGGACGACCGTGTCTGAGTCCGGCGGGGTCCCTCCCCGCATTTTTATTTTCAACCATACAGCAGAAGCTGGTTCCACAGGAAATGATGGGGTGTATGACCCCCGGTCGAGAAGCATCCTGCTCAGTTCAGGGGCAGGAACACGTTGAGAAGCATGACGACCACGATGAGGCCGACGGCGAGTCCGATCACAGCACGGGGGCTGATCCTGATCCCCTTCTCGTTCTCCACGTCGAAGTACCTCATGAGGCCTGCAGAGGACTGGAATCCGCTGTCGTTCTTCTTTGCCATAGTTGATGGTATCTGAGGTCCGTATAAAAAGTTGACTAAGGTTACCATCACGGCTTCGCATACGGTGGGCAGACCGAAACCATCTTTATCATTGACGGGCGTCACGGCCCTGATTCGGATGCGGATTGACCGTCTCGTCGATATGCTGGACCCGAGGTCCTGGTTGCTGGTGTCCATCGTGGGGTTCGTGCTCATGCTTGCGGGCACTCTGGGGTACGTCATCAGCCCCGGTACCGCCTGGGAGGTCCTGTTCGTGGTGGGCGTGGTCCTGCTGGTCATCGGATACCTGATGCTATATCTCGGCAACAGGTCGACCACGGTCGAGGCCAAGAAGGCCGACGAGGACGAGGAGGTCAACGGGTTCTTCTACATCCTCGACGAGGATTACTCCGCACCCTGCGGGGATGCGACCATCGAGGACCTCACCCGCAGGTGATCACATGCCGGCACTGAACGCCAACATACTCTACCTGTTCTTCAACTCGGCCAACATGAACCGCTGGAACGACCATATGCGCCCGGTCGACCTGACGGAGCTGGACAAGCAGGCGCACAAGGCGGCGATCGCATGGGTGCTGGGGAAGTTCGAGGAGTCCTCGGGCAACCGTGTGGACTGGAGGACGGTCATCGAGCACACGATGTTCTCGTTCATACAGCGGTCGGTCCTGACGGACCTGAAGCCGCAGGTGTTCCATCGTATCGCCTCCGAGCGTCGGGGGCCCGTGAACGACTACGTGATGTCGGAGTTCGACCGTCTGGTCCCGGATACGGATCCGGGGTTCAGGAGACGCTTCCGCGAGTATCTGGAGGATCCGAAGTCCACCCATGAGGATGCGGTCATCCGCGCGGCGCACTACCTGGCCACCAGGTGGGAGTTCAACCTAATCTACGACTCCAACCGCTCCCTGTACGGGATCGAGGGCACCAGGGCCGAGATCGACGAGCAGATTAACCAGCACACCGACCTGGCCGGGGTCAGGGCAGCGATGTCCTCGGAGAATACCTTCGACTTCATCGACCTCATCGGCCAGCTCAGGTTCCAGCAGAGGTGGGCCAGGACCCCGCGCATCCCCAGGACCACCGTGCTCGGCCATTCGCTGATGGTGGCGGACATGATGTACCTCAACGACCTGGACCACGGGGTCCCGGACAGGCAGGCTTACAACGATTTCTACACCGGCCTCTTCCACGATCTTCCGGAGGTTCTGACCAAGGACGTGATCTCCCCCATAAAGGAGAACGTCAGCGGGCTGGCCGCGATCCTCGAGGAGTATGAGCACGAGCAGGTGGAGTCCAGGATAATGCCGTTGCTCCGCCAGGAGTGGAGGGACGGATTCAGGATGATGGTGTACGATCCGTTCTCGGACCTCGACAATCCCACATTCGGCGGGCGCAACGGCACAGACCTGAAGGCATGCGACCTGATGGCCGCGTACATGGAGGCGACGATATCCCGTCGCTACGGGATCACCTCGAACACCCTCCTGGAGGGCGAGAGGGGCATCCGCGACAAGCTCATCGAGAAGGGCAGGGGGATCGACGCCCAGCGTCTGATGGAGGAGCTCGACAGGATGAGAATCTGATGGTTCGGAACTGATGGGTCCATAATCACCAACCTTATTATAGAAGTTCAGACAGTTTATCATTCGCTATGTCGAAGATAGTGGCGATAAACGCCAGTCCCAGGAAAGGAGGCAACTGCGCTTCCATAATCGAGAAGATGGCCGAATCCGCCAAGGCGGAGGGCAACGAGGTCGAGGTGTTCAACCTGAACACCCTCGACTACAAGGGCTGTCAGGCCTGCATGGCATGCAAGAAGGCCGGGCAGGGATGTGTGAGGAAGGACGGTCTAACACCCGTCCTCGAGGCCATCAAGGGTAGCGATTCGGTCATCCTCGCCACACCCGACTACTTCGGTCAGGCGACCGGTCAGTACAGGACGTTCGAGGACAGGATGTACGGGTTCGTCGGACCCGACGGGTGCTGTCTCAAACCCGGCATGAAGTTCGTCCCCGTCGTGACCAGCGGATCCGGCGCCGGAGCCGATGAGACCATCGGCAACATCAAGCGCGTGATGCAGGTGTACTTCAAGATGGAGTGCGCCGGGGAGATCAACTACTCCGAGAAGGCCGGCAACGGTCCCGCGAAGGACAACGCCGACGTCATGGCAGAGGCATCCGACCTCGCCAAGAAACTCTGAAAACGTTTTAAGGCCCGCCGGAATCCGGCGGGCCAATGACTCTCAGCGCCTCCCGATGATCTCCTGGCCGCGCATGTAGGGCCTGAGGACCTCGGGGATGGTGACCGTGCCGTCCTTGTTCTGGTAGTTCTCAAGGATGGCGACCATGGTCCTGGGGAGGGCGAGGCCGGAGCCGTTCAGGGTGTGAACGAACTCGCTCTTAAGATGGGGTTCGGGCCTGTATTTGATCCTGGCCCTCCTGGCCTGGAAGTCGGTGAAGTTGCTGCACGAGGATGCCTCGAGCCAAGCGTCCTTGCCTGGGGCGTAGAGCTCCAAATCGTAGCACTTGGAGCAGGAGAAGCTCATATCGCCGGTGCACAGGAGCAGGACCCTGTAGGGGAGTCCGAGGCCGTTGATGAGGTCCTCGGCGTTCTGCCTCAGCTCCTCCAACCTGGCGTAGGAGTTCTCGGGGAGGACGAAGTTGACCATCTCCACCTTGTTGAATTCGTGGACCCTGATGATCCCCTTGGTGTCCGCATGCTTCCCGACCTCCCTCCTGAACGAGGGGAGGTACGCCGTCCAGTAGATTGGGAGCTGGCTCTTGTCCAGGATCTCGTCCTGCAGGAGGTTCGTGACGGGGACCTCGGCGGTGGGGTTCAGGAACAGGTCGTCCCTCTCCAGATAGTACATGTCGTCCTTCAGGTTGGGGTACTGTCCCGTCCCTATGACCGCGTTCTTGTTGACCACAACAGGGGGGAACAGCTCGGTGTAGCCCTGATCCTGATGGGTGTCGAGGAAGTAGTTGATCAGTGCCCTCTCGAGTCTGGCACCGTCTCCCTTCAGGCAGTAGAATCCGCTGCCCGCCACCTTCACGCCGCGGTCGAAATCGATTATGTCGAGATCCTCGGCGATCTCCCAGTGCTCCTTGGGTTTGAAGTCGAACTTCCTCTTCTCGCCCCTCTCGTACACGACCACGTTGTCGTGCTCGTCCTTCCCGATCGGGACGGACTCGTGGGGGATGTTGGGGATGTTCAGCACGCAGTCCTGGCGGACATCCTCGAGCTCGGCCATCCTCTCGTCGTTGGCCTTGATCTTGTCGGAGACCTCCCTCATCTCGCTGATGCGGGCGTCCTTCTCCTCGCCCTTCGGCATCTTGGAGATCTGCAGCGAGACCTCGTTCCTCACCTGTCTGAGGCGGTTGTTCTCATCCGTGAGCGCCCTCCATTCGGAGTCCGCCGCCAGGAACCTATCGAGGATCGCGTCGTCCTTGTTCCTGTTCTTAAGCATGGTCCTGATCATCTCAGGGTTAGATCTGATGACATTGACGTCGAGCATCGTTGGCACCTCGGAACTTCTTCTGACTGAGGGAAGTCCACGTCCGCTTGTCCGTGAGCACGATTACGCTCCCGCGGACGTCCACCGCAACCGATCCAGTGGCCTCCTCGATGGCCGCCGCGGCGCCCTTGGCATCGTCGTCGGAGTTGGAGAGCACCTTCACCTTGATCAGGCGGTTCTTCTTCAGCTGGTTGGCGATCTCGTCGAAGACGCCCTGATCCAGGCCGTCCTTCCCGACATGCACGGTAGGGTTGATGTCGTTGGCCCTCCGCATCAGTTCCTTCCTAGCGTCCTTCTCAGTCATGTGATTGCTCCCTCAGGTACGGCCTGCGACGGGTCCGCCCGCACAGTCCGCAGGTTACGCACACCATGTGATTGCTCAGACGCACGGAGCAGTCAAGCCCGGGCATGAGGGGGATCCCGCAACCCTTGCATATGTCCGCGTCGTCCGGCATGGGGACCTGCGTCTTCGCGGAGACGCGGGATGCCAGCTCGGCGTATCTTCTCGCACGGTCGGGTCTCCCGTCCCTGACGGCCTGTCTGGCCATGGTGAGGAGCCTGTCGATCCGTTCCTCCCCGATATCGGCGAGTACCTTCTGCGGAATACGCCTCCTCGACATAATGTGCTACCTGCCCTGCGACAGTCAGTTTAATAGAAAAATGTTGCGAGAAGGGGGTTCATCCCGCTTCGAGCGGCTCTCACCGCCCTGACGCCGGCACCTGGGCCCCGGATCAGTCCGTGGGGAAATGGCACATGCCGTCCAGCAGCCTGTGCACGCGCGGGTTCTCCTCCGCGGTTCCGTCGCGATGGGCCTTCCAGAGTTCAACGAACCGCCTGTGGAATTCGATCACGCAATCGTCCCAGCAACCCGCCGTGGATTCCAGCCCGAGGTCGGGGGACCTCATGTGCCAGGTGCCGGTGCGGGCATAGTATCCAGGGATCCCCTCGAGCGGACTGACGAGTCCGAGGTCGAATCCTTCGGAAATGGCCCTGAGGAAGAGCGCTCCGGGGAACGTGTAGCAGTTCTCCACGGCTCTGAGTTCCTGTACCGACCCGTCATCGCTTCTGATGACTGTCCCCATTGCGATGACCAGGCCGGCCGAGCAGAAGTCGTCACGGGTGTACTGAGGGACAGTGGGGGTGAAGCGGATGGGGACGGATTCCCTGCCGTTGGTGATGTGCCAGCTGTCGAATCTCCCGCGATCTTTCACGACCACCCCCACGAACCCCCCTTTGTGTGCGCGCATGGCGGCGTTCGCGATACCCGAGACGCGGACGGTGTCGGATCCGGAGAAGCGTCTCTCCGATCCCTCGTATCCGTGAACCAGTTCCGATCCGCCGAGACCGTTGGATATGTCCAGGACGATGCGTGCGATGCGCCTCCTGCCGGGGACATCGGGGAACGTGTCGTCCATCCACGTGCCGGATGACGGCCCGCCCAGATAGTCTAGGGTTTCGTCCATGAATCTGCGGGCGTCGGAACAAAGGGCGCCTTCGCCGAACGGTCCTGAGCGGGGGAGGAGGCTGTCCGGCACCTCGCCCTGCAGACGCAGCTCTGCCCGCACTATGTTCCTGCATATCTCGCCGAAGAGACGGTCGACATCTGCCATAACCGTCTCGGTCTTCGAGCGATCCGCGTCAGCGTCACCGTCGACGACCCTCAGGATGTAGCGGTCCATAACCAGTCAACGCATCGTAGCGTGATAAGGTGATGCCTGTCACTCCACAACCACCGGGGCCATCGACAGGAGGAGGTCCCTGATCTCCTTCTCCTCCCCTTCGAAGTCCCCGTCGTCGCCCGCGTACGTGTCCCACAGGAACGCGAAGTACTCATGGAACGCCATGACGCACTGGTCCCAGCCGGGCTTGGCCACCGAGATGCCGAGGTCCTCGCAGTCCAGTGTCCAGAGCTCCTTCCTGTCGTCATACCCAGGCGTCCCTTCGACAGGGTTCAGGAGCGGGATGTCGCCTCCGGGGGTTATGACCCTGTGGAACTTCACCGACGGGAACGAATAGCATCCTACGATCCCTCTGAGCTCTGTCACCGTCCCGTCCTCCGACGTGACCACGGTCCCGGATGCGATGAGGGGTCCCGATCTCGAGAATATCGGTATGTCCGACTGGGCAATGTTGCTGGCGAATGTGATTGGTATCCGATCCACGCCGTTCGATACGACCCAGCGGTGCTTCCTGATAGGGTCCTGGCGGATGACGCCGATGAGGGCTCCTGGGAACGACCTCGACTGGTCGTCCGCCTCGCTCTCGAGGATCTGTCTGCGGTTCAACCTGAGTCTGCGGGGGTCCCCTCCAGCCGAGTAGTACAGGTCGTACCCCTCCAAGTGGTCGTAGAGTGCCAGCAGGTCGCGGGAGATCGCCCTCCGCCCCAACGCGTCCAGATGGTTCGACGGGGGGTCGCGGGCCTCCGGCATGGCCGCCATGTCCATCTCCCTCAGGAGCTGGTTCAGTGCGTCAAGCATGAGGGTGTCCTCCCCCTCGGTGACAGCTCCTACGTCCCTGCCGCGGGACAGGTCCATGGACAGGTCGAACCTGTGCATGAGCTCGCCTGGCACGGGGCCCTGGAGCCTCAGCTCCTTACGGATCATCTGCGCGCCTATGTCCGTCAGCAGCCGTTGTACGTCCACCATAGTCTGGCCTGCCACCGAAACCGGGACCTGGGCCTTGTCGTCATCTCTGCGGACCACCTTGAAATTGAACGGCTGCATGTGCGCACCATATTGATGCGAAGGCTACTTATTGGTTCGGGCATTCCAGCAACCCGCGGCTTCTATACACGTGCGCTTAACTGTCGCGCGTTAAGCTACTGACGAAACGCTTATATTAGGGACTGGTATCGGCAGGTCAGTTGACACGGAGCCAAGGCGCTCCGATTGCATTCACTATCCAAGGTGGTTCAAATGGTAAGAAAGCCCGCATCGATGTACAGGCAGATCAAAGGTCAGGCGTACACACGCCGTGAGTACATGGGAGGTGTTCCTGCAAGCAGGGTCTCCCAGTACGAGATGGGGAACCTCAAGGAGGACTTCCCCGTGGTCCTCACCCTCAGGGTGAAGAACCGTGTCCAGATCAGGCACACCTCCATCGAGGCCGGCCGTATCGCCGCCAACAAGGTCCTCAACGGTCAGGTCGGCGTCGCCAACTATCACATGACCGTCAGGGCGTACCCCCACGTCGTCCTGAGGGAGAACAAGCTCGCCACCGGCGCAGGAGCGGACCGTGTGTCCAGTGGAATGCGCCAGGGATTCGGGAAGACCGTCGGTACTGCTGCCAGGCTCGAGCGCGACCAGGCCATCCTGACCGTCCGTGTCCCTGCTGAGAAGGCGGTCTTCGCCAAGGACGCCCTCTGGAGGGCATCCATGAAGTTCCCCTCCCCCTGCTACATCGATGTCGAGAAGGGACAGGAACTCATCCTGTAAATGTTCGATTTCGAACTGGAAACCGTATCACGCTGGATAGGCGACGGGGGGTTCTCCTCCGTCGCGATCCAGATGCCGGAGGGCCTGAAGATCTGGGCCCCCGATATTTCTAGGATTCTCGAGGAGCGCACCGGCGCCTCCGTCGTCATCGTCGGCCGTCCCTGCTACGGCGCATGCGACCTGTTCGACTATCACGGATGGGCCGATGCCCTCGTTCACTTCGGGCACTCGCCCATACCGTCCCAGGGGGACGATCCGAACGTCCTCTACGTGGAGTCCCGCTCGGATGCGGACGTGGACCCATCCGTCATCGGGTCCCTCTCCGGGCTCCCTGCCAGGGTCGGCCTCCTGGCCACGGTCCAGCACCTCGGTCTGATCCCGAAGGTCGCCGGGATGCTGGAGTCATCAGGGAGGACGGTCATGGTCGGGCAGGGGGACAGGAGGATAGCCCACCCAGGACAGGTGCTCGGATGCAACTGCAGCGCGGCGGAGGCAGTGGACGGGGAGGTGGACGGGTACCTGTACATCGGCGAGGGCGACTTCCACCCCCTCGCCGCGGCGTTCGGGATGGACAAGCCGGTTCTCGTCCTGAACCCGGTCACCGGGGAGGTCACGGACATGGCGGAGCGGAGGGACAGGATACTCCGCAGGCGTTTCGCCGTCATACAGTCGGCCAGGGACGCGCAGAGGTTCATGGTCCTGGTCTGCAGCAAGGTCGGGCAGAACCGCACGGCCGAGGCCGACCGTGTGGAGGCCATGCTGAGGTCCCACGGGAAGGAGGTCAGCAGGCTGGTCATCGAGGAGGTGGACCCCACGTCGCTGATGGCCTACGGGGTGGACGCGTTCGTCAACACCGCCTGCCCCCGCATAGCAATGGACGATTCGGCCCGCTACCGCAAGCCCATGCTCACACCTCCCGAGCTGGAGATCGTCCTGGGCGAGAGGGGATGGGAGGACTACCTGTTCGACCAGATCAGGCCGTGACGTCCCCTGCTCCAATGTTCCTGTTTTCCCAATTTGTATATACGCGCGAGCATGTGGAACATCCATGCAGTTCGTCGACGCAGTCGCAGCAAGACGCTCCGAATACGCCCTCGATGACCGCGGGGTACCGGCGGACGAGGTCGTAGCTAGGGTCAGGTCCATCGCAGGGGCGGTCCCGTCATCCTTCAACTCCCAGTCCGCCAGGGCGTATTTCCTGTTGGGGGACGACCACAGGAGGTTCTGGGGGATCGTGGGGGACGCACTCAGGGAGAAGGTGGGCGATCCGGAGGCGTTCAAGAGGACGGAGGCCAAGCTGGCGGGATTCTCGGCGGCAGCGGGGACCATCCTGTTCTACGAGATGGACCAGGTGACGGAGGGGCTCATCGAGAAGTACCCATCCTACCGGGACCTCTTCCCGCAGTGGGCGGAGCATGGGAACGCCATGCTGCAGTTCGCGGCCTGGGTGGCGATCCGCGACATGGGCCTGGGTGCGAACATACAACACTACAACCCCCTGATAGACGCCAGGGTGGCAGAGGTGTTCGGCATCCCGGACGGTCAGAGGCTGGTGGCGCAGATGGTGTTCGGCAGGATCGTCGAGCCGGCAGGACCTAAGGACAAGCTGTCCGGCGATCGCATCGTGTCCGTGGCCCACGCGAAAATGTAAATCCGACTAACAGATGGGGTCGCTTCAGATGTTCACTTCGAAGACCCTGTTGAGCGGAGACCTTCCTGATGCGAGGGTCGGCATAGGCCGCGGTTCGGACGCCGGCAACGTGGAGCGGAGCGTTCTGGCCATGGAAGGCTGCGACGTCCGCATATACGACGACCCGAACGAACTGGTCTCCGACCTGGTGTCCGGCAGAATAGATGCCGCGATCCGCGGGGACATGTCGTCGTCCATGCTCCTGCCCATCCTCAAGAAGGGGCTTGGACTCAAGGGTCTGGAGAGGGTGGCCTTCATGGAGCCCAGGGGAGGCAGGCTGATAATCCTGTCCCCAGTGGGCATAGACGAGGGGTGGACCGAGGACCAGCGGTTCGATCTGGCCGTCAGGTCCGCCGATCTTGCCAGGAGGGTCGGGATGGGGGCCCGCATAGCGGTCATGTCCGGAGGGAGATGCGAGGACGTCGGCAGGTGCAAGGCCGTGGACAGGTCCATCGAGAGCGCCAGGTCCATAGTCAGGCGCCTGGTCTCAGAGGGCTATGACGCGTACCACAGCCAGATACTGATAGAGGACGCCGTAAGGGAGGCCGACATCGTCATCGCGCCCGAGGGCATCACAGGCAACATAATATTCAGGACGATGCACATGGTGGGCGGGGCCAAGGCCCTGGGCGCACCGGTCGTCAACACGGAGAAGGTGTTCATAGACACCTCCCGCGCCAAAACCGATTACAGGGACTCAATCGCCCTTGCGATGAGGCTAACGGAGGAATGAGGATGTTTCTAGAGATCGACGGAGGATATTCGGGCATCAGGTTCTCTGCATGCCATTTCATACCCAGGCACGAGAAGTGCTCCAGGCTCCACGGCCACTCGTACATAGTCAGGCTCAGGCTGGAGGGGGACATCGGCGAGGAGGGGATGATCATGGACTTCGTGGTCCTGAAGAAGGCACTCAAGCAGATGATCGACGAGCTCGATCACAAGACCCTGCTGCCGACACTCTCGGAGGACGTCAGGCTCAGCGTGGACGACGAGTCCGTGGAGGCCGTCTCATGCGGCAAGAGGTACGTGTTCCCCAGGATGGACGTCACACTCCTGGACGTCCCCAACACGACCGCGGAGGAGATGGCGAAGATGATGACGCTGAGGCTGGTGGCAGAGGTCAGTTTCCCATCCAACGTCAGGTCCGTCTCCGTGGGACTGGACGAGGAGCGCGGGCAGACCGCCTGGTACACGGAGGTGCTCCGATGCCGAAGGCGGTGGTCCTGCTGTCCGGCGGACTGGACTCCACCACGACGCTGGCCCAGGCGCTCGCCGACGGGTGCGAGGTCACGGCGATCAGCTTCAGGTACGGCCAGAGGCACACGAAGGAGCTGGAGTCCGCCCAGAACGTCTGCGACTTCTACGACGTGGACCACGTGGTCATCGATCTGGACCTGAGCTCGTTCCGCTCGGCACTGACCAGGAGGGACATCGACGTCCCGATGGACAGGGAGGGGGAGCTCGACGCCAAGATACCAGTGACGTACGTCCCGGCAAGGAACATCGTGTTCCTGAGCATAGCCGCCGGGCTCTGCGAGTCGATCGACGCCGACAGGATCTACATCGGCGCCAATTCGGTGGACTTCTCCGGCTATCCGGATTGCACCCCCGCGTTCTTCGAGGCCTACCAGGCCATGCTGGCCAAGGGGACCAAGGCCGGTGTCGAGGGCAGCCCGATCAGGATAATGACCCCGATCCTCCATGACAGCAAGGCGGACATCGTCAGGCGCGGCAAGAGGCTGGGCGCCCCGCTGCATATGACCTGGTCCTGCTACAACGGCGGGGAGAAGGCCTGCGGGCACTGCGACTCCTGCCGCCTCAGGCTCCAGGGCTTCAAGGAGGCGGGGTACAGGGACGAGATCGAGTACGAACACGGCGAGAATCTCCTATGAGGATCTGCGAGATATTCGGCTCCATACAGGGGGAGGGCCTCACGATGGGCGCCCCCACAGTGTTCGTGAGGACGGTCGGATGCAACCTCAGGTGCTCCTGGTGCGACACGGACTACTCGTTCGACGGCGGCAGGGACATGTCCGTGGACGATGTCCTGGACAAGGTCGGGGACTGCTTCCGCGTGTGCCTCACAGGAGGGGAGCCGATGCTCCAGCCGGACGCGGTGGAGCTCATGCGCAGGCTCGTCTCCCGGGGCGTCCAGGTGGTACTGGAGACCAACGGGTCGGTGGACCTGTCCGAGGTCCCGGGCGATCCCCTGATAATGATCAGCATGGACATCAAGTGCCCCTCGTCCGGTATGACAGACAGGATGATGATCTCCAACCTGGCCCTCCTCTCGAGGAAGGACCAGCTGAAGTTCGTGATCAAGGACGAGGCCGACCTGGACTTCGCAGTCGGGTTCCTTAGGGAGCACACGCCCGACACGAACGTGATATTCGGGCCGGTCGGGGGTACAGAGAGGCTGGGATGGCTGGTGGACCGGGTCCTGATGGAGCGTCTGGACGTCAGGGTCCTTCCGCAGCTGCACAAGATAATATGGGGGGACAGGAGGGGGGTCTGACCCCTCCGCCCTTCCGTTTCATTCCTTCTTTTCCTCGAAGGACTTCCTTCTCTCGATGCGCCGGACGTAGTCCGTGACGCACTGCTCGACAGTGCCCTCCTCGTCGTAGGACACGTCGATGCCGCCCTCCTTCAGGATCTGGATGCCGTGCATGCCAATCCCGCCGGTGATGACGGCGTCCACGTCGCCCAGGCCGACTATGGCCTTGGCGACAGCGAATCCGGCGCCCTCCAACGAATCTTTGTACTCGTTGACGATGACGTGGTAGTCCAGGGTGTCGGTGTCCACCAGGAGGAAGTAGGGTGCGTGGCCGAAGTCGTCGGCCACGTAGGAGTCCAGAGACTCCCCCTCGGAGATGACGATGACCTTCATCTCAGTTCACTGTCTTGACGATCTTCTCGATTATGGACTCGAAGGCCTTGGCGGATGCGGAGTCAGGGTACTTCAGGACCACAGGCATGCCGCTGTCGCCGCTCTCTGCGACCCCGGGCTCGATAGGCACCCTGCCCAGGAACTGGACGTTCAGCTCTTTCGCTGCCCTCTCCCCGCCTCCGGACTTGAAGATGTCGGTGACCTCGCCGCAGTGCGGGCAGACGAACCCGCTCATGTTCTCGACGATCCCGATGATCGGGATGTGGGTCTCGGCCCCGAACCTGAGGGACTTCCTGCTGTCGAGCAGTGCGACATCCTGAGGGGTGGTCACGATGACCATCCCGTCCGCCTTGGGCATCAGCTGTACGATGGACAGCGCCTCGTCACCGGTGCCCGGGGGCATGTCCACGACGAGGTAGTCGAGGTACCCCCAGTTCACATCCTCGATGAACTGCTTGATCGCCCCCATCTTCACGGGTCCGCGCCACATCACCGGCGAGTCCCTGTCTGGGAGCAGGAACGCCATGGACATGATCTTCAGGGACGGGGGCACGGTCACGGGGATGAGCCTCTCGTCGACCACATGGAGCTGCTCGCTCTCGACACCGAACATCTTGGGGATGTTGGGTCCGGTGATGTCCACGTCCATGATGCCCACCTGGTTGCCCTGCATGGCGAGCGTCGCCGCCAGGTTGGAGGACACGGTGCTCTTCCCGACGCCGCCCTTCCCGCTCATCACGATGATGATGTGCTTGATCTGGCCGAGAGCGTCCTGGAGTTTGGTCTCCTCCTGTATCGATTCCTCTGTGAGAAGCGGTCCTGCTGTCATTTTATCCTTGGGCATCCGGATTGCTGGCCTATGCCTTAAATGGTTGTGCGTCCGGAGCTCCGTTGAATTCATAAGGCCGCCAGATCGATGATCCCGGTCTGGCATCCGCG
>CAUFXM010000015.1 GCA_959597175.1 uncultured Methanomassiliicoccales archaeon | reverse complement strand
TGCCGTTGCTGAAGCTCATGATGGGGGTCTTCTGCGTGGACGTGTCGTTCTCGACGTTGACCTGCCCGAAGGCGGCCCTGATCTCGTTCTGCATTCCGTTCTGTCCGTTGTTTGCTGCTTTCTCTGCTGCCATATTTGCTCCTCCTTTCGAGGTATTCTAAGGGGTTTGGGAAAGGGTTTAACAGGGATATACCCTGGAAATGGTTTCATAGAAGTAGCAATGCAAAGCTGCAATCGGGCTGGTTTACCGTTTAGGTTAACACCGAAATTCAACCCATGATGGTTGGAACAACTGTGTTTTCAAACGGTCTCAGACCACAGAAAATTGAACGAAATTAGGAATGCTGGATAGCGGGTTGTGAATCCCGGCGGCTGCACTCATCCCTTCTATCCAGACACCCGTTTGATTGGGACTATCACCATCCGAGGTCGCTGCCAACCGACCTGATATATCATCATCCGATCAATCTCCCTGAAAGGTGACCCCATTGAAGCTGCGCTTGGAGTACTACGACCTGGACGCCTCCGAACCCACGGTGCTCATGCACGAGGACGACTGCCGCACCCTGGGGGTGTCGGAGGGCGACCGCGTCAGGATCGCGGCATCAAGCTCGACAGTGGCCATAGTCTCCGTATCCGACACCCTGGTGGATATTGGTGTCCTGATGGCTCCGACCAGCGTCGCCGACGAATGCGGAGCGTCACCCGGAACGGACGTGGAGGTGATGGCGTCCCATCCTCCGGAGTCGATCAGGCACATCAGGGACAAGATGGACGGGAGGCACCTGACCCCCGAGCAGATAGCCGCGATCGTGGACGACACCGTCTCCGGGCGGCTGTCCCGCATCGAGATAGCCGCATGGCTCACCGCCCTCCACATCCGCGGCATGGACGTGGACGAGATAGCGGCGTACACGCAGGCCATGGCCGACTCCGGCAGCAGGATATCCTTCGAAGGCCGCCGCGTGTTCGACTTCCACAGCTTCGGTGGCCTCCCAGGCAACAAGATCACGCCGATAGTCGTGTCCATAGTTGCCGCTGCCGGTCTCACCATACCCAAGCTCTCCTCCCGCGCCATCAGCAGCGCCTGCGGGACGGCGGACTTCGTGGAGACCTTCTGCCGGGTAGACCTGGGGACAGACGAGGTGAGGCGCATCGCCGAGGAGGTGGGTGGCGTGTTCTCCTGGACCGGCGCAACCGACCTGGGCCCGGCCGGGGACGACTTCATAACCGTCCAGCGCCCACTTGGGATAGATCCCAGGCCCCAGCTCCTGGCCTCCATCATGAGCAAGAAGGTCGCTGCCGGCGCAACCGACCTGCTGATGGACATCCCCCTCGGGACCGAAGCGAAGGTGTCATCGTTCGAGGAGGCCAAGGCATACTCCCGCGACCTGATGGACCTGGGCGACAGACTGGGGATCAGGGTGGAGTGCGCGATAACGTATGCGGAGCAGCCGCTGGGATACGCTGTCGGCCCCGTCCTGGAGGCCAAGGAATGCATGGAGGTGCTGGAGGGGCGCTGCCAAGGGGATGTGGCGGATAAGGCCTGCATCTGCGCGGGGACCCTCCTGGAGATGGCAGGGATCCCCGACGGCCAGAACATGGCGAAACGGATCCTGGAATCGGGTCAGGCGATGGGTAAGTTCAGGGAGATCGTCGCCGCCCAGGGCGGGGACCCGGAGGTGTCATCGGAGGATATGGTCCCAGGGGAGTTCTCCATGGAGATCCTGGCCGAAAGGGACGGGTTCGTCAAGAGGATCTACAACAGGGAGATCGTATCGGTGGCGAAGGCCGCCGGGGCTCCGAACGACAAGGGGGCGGGCGTGATCGTATGGAGAAAGATGGGCTCGAAGGTGTCCGAGGGTGACGTCCTGATGACGATCCACGCCGATAGGGAGGACAAGCTGGGTCACGCGGTGGAAATGGCATACGAACTCGAACCTGTGGATCTGGGCGGGATGGTCATCGACCGCATAGGTCCGGAAGACCTGCGGCGATTGAATCCCAATTAATTGGACTTTGAGTCAACACCAAGTATAACTACTGCCATTTCCATCATGGTACGGTCCCCGAGGGCATCCCATCCCCCTCCGGGACGCTGTCGAGATGATCGAATGGCTAAGGAACTCATCGCATTCTTCTCCAGGGCCGACGAGAACTACTTCGGAGGCTCCTACAGATACATCGACGTCGGGAACACCGAGGTCGTTGCGAGCATGATCAGGGATGTCACGGGAGCGGACATGTTCAAAATCGAACCATTGAAACCGTACGCGAAGGACTACGACACCTGCATCAAACAGGCGAAGGAGGACCAGGGGTGCGGGGCCCGTCCCGAGCTGAGATCGTATCTGGAGAGCATCGACGGATACGGCACGGTCTATCTGGGGTACCCCAACTACTGGGGCACAATGCCCATGCCCGTGTTCACCTTCCTTGAGAGGTACGACTTCTCCGGCAAGACCATCAGGCCGTTCTGCACCCACGAGGGCAGCGGACTCGGGAGCAGCGTATCGGACATCAGGCGGATCTGCCCTGGCGCGAATATCGGGAAGGGACTGGCCGTGAACGGCAGCTCGGTCAAAAGCGCCCGGAATGACGTGGAGAAGTGGACCAGGGAGGTCTGAGCCCCCCACCCGCCGTTTGACCCCACAAAAGCCCCGGGGACCCAGGTGCGCTCCCGTACGATGGGTCGGATACCGCATCCAGCGTAAGTGCCAATTATGTACCAGTACTGACATCGAGAGGGCATGAACGATGACGAGCGGTTCCTGGACATCATGCGCGCGTTGTCCGACCCCAACCGTCTGATGATACTCAAGACGCTCAGGGGGAAGAGGATGTGCTCATGCCAGATACTGAGGTTCGTGGAGATATCCCAGCCGACGCTCTCCCATCACATGTCAGTCCTGCTGGACGTCGGCCTCGTGAGGACCATCCCCACCGGGAGATGGTACGACTACGAGGTGGACGAGGACGCCCTGAAGTTCCTCGAGTCCTACATCGGCGAGCATCTCTGACGTCACATGCACTCCATCAGGAGCTCGTAGATCTCGTCCCGGCTCAGCTGGCGCGGGCCGGCCCTTATCAGGTTGCACGTATCGGCGACCCTACGGAGCAGTTCCGGGGTGATCTCCACCCTGGAATCCAGCTCGCACATGCGAGTGGGCAGCCCACACTCCTTTATGAATGATGCCAGGGCCTCCACGGCCGCCTCGGCGCCATCCACACCGAACACCTGCTCGCCCATGCGCCTGAACTTCCCCTCGGCGTCCTTCACGATCCTGCGGTAGTACGGCGGATGGATCACCGCCAGACCCTGACCGTGGTTGCAGTCGGTAAACGCCCCCAGCTGATGCTCCATCTGGTGCGCCTGGAAGTCGGTGACGCGTCCCACCTTGAGGATCCCGTTCTCGGCCATGGCGGAGTCCCACATCAGATTGCCGCGGGCCTGCATATCGTCCTGGTCCTTCAGCACACGACGGATGTTCACCACGGTGTTGCGCATTATCGCCAACGCCACGTCGTCGGAGACGTTGTCCCTGTCCGATGTTCCCAGATAGGTCTCCATCGCATGGCTGAGGGTGTCGAACGCCCCGGAAAGCACCTGCATGCGGGGGACCGTGGAGGTGCACAGCGGGTCCAGGACGGCGAAGGAGGCCTGGGTCCCGAACAGCGGCCCCTTCCATCCCTTCTCCTCGTAGGTGATGACCGCTCCGTTGTTCATCTCCGACCCCGTCCCAGACACGGTTACCACCGCGCCCATAGGGATGCCGTCCTGCGGGACCTTCCCCGACTCGTACAGGAGCGACCAGATGTCACCGTCGGTCCTGGCCTGGGCGGAAACGGCCTTGCAGCAATCTATGACGCTGCCCCCTCCGACGGCGAGGACGAAGTCCACGCCACGGTCGCGGGCGAGCCTCGCTCCCTCCTGCACCTTGGCATATGTGGGGTTGGGCATGATGCCCTCGAACTCCACGACATCCTTCCCTGCGGCCTCCAGTTTGGATACTATGCTCCCGTGGATGCCGTTCCTCTTGATCGATCCCCCACCGTAGGCCAGCATGACCGTGTCGCCCATGCGGGGTATCTCGGCGTCCAGGGCGCCGTCGAGGACGCCCTCTCCGAAGTACACCTTCGTCGGGTAATGGAATCTGAAGCCATCCATGCAATCGCCTCTGTTCATCCGGGGGTCACACCGACCTCCCCATCTCGTATGACTGCTTCATGACCGGGCTGTCCGCTATCTCGCCTGCCTCGTAGACTCCCTTGCCCTCGATGACCCCGCCCTCCACGGAGCCGTCCAGACAGGCGGCAAGGCCGCGCATGCACTCCAGGGTGCAGGCTGTCACGGTGTCGCTGTCCTCGGCGCAGGTCACGATGTAGTAGAAAGTCTTGTCGCGGATGACCTTCCAGCGGGACACCGTCCTGTCGATCAGCGCCTTGAGCTGGGCGTCGACCGAGTAGAAATACACGGGGTTGGCCATGACTATGACGTCGGCCCACTCCATCCTCTCTATGATTCTAGGGACGTCATCCTTTATGCAGCACGGCTCACCCGTGTCCCTGCAATGGTAGCAGGCATTGCAGAACCCGACCTTCATCCCGCGCAGACAGATCTTCTCGACCTCGTTCCCGGACTCCCTGGCTCCACGGGCGAACTCATCGCACAGCAGGTCGGAGTTTCCTCCCTTGCGGGGGGACCCGGATATAATGAGAACCTTCTTCGACATTCAACAGACTCCATGAATTGAAACGGATGGAGGACGCAACCAGGGACCGATCCCGCTCTTACTCCTGGTGCCTTCGCGGGATCCGGGCAGTGGGACGATCACATGGTTTCGGAAGTAGTCCCCGGCACCCGTCCGTCCACCCATGATATCGACATTCTTCGATACTATTTATATTGATTTATATCTATATCACAGAACCATCATGACCAGGATCACAGTGGACAGCAACACGGACGACGTCCTGAATCTGGAAGAGTTCGGCCGGTTCGGCAGGTTCCTGCTACCCGAATCCGGCTGGGGGAGTCCGTCCGGTATGAGGATGTCCGACGTGACGAGACTGATGCCCTACCACAGCAACGTCCGTCCCCAGGAATGCGTGGAAACCATCGAGGAGATGAGGCGGAGGGTCTCGACCGGCAGTCTCGAGATGCATTGTCTCCGCAGGGGCAGGGAGGATGTCTGTGTTTTCCACTTCCGCGGCAGGGAGGGGGCTCCATCGGCGTTCATCGCGGCTGGAGGCGGGATGATCTACGTCGCTTCGATCCACGAGGGGTTCCCCCATGCCATCCGTCTGAGCGACATGGGATACAACGCATTCGTCGTCCAGTACCGGACAACCGACATGGGCGCGGCATGCACGGACATGTCCGCAGCCGTCTCCCTGGCCCTAGGCGACCCGGAGCGCTTCGGCGTCGACCCTTCGAGATACTCCACCTGGGGCAGTTCGGCCGGCGCCAGGATCGCTGCGTACGTTGGTTCCAGGGACCTTCGGAGTTCGTCGGAGGCGACCTCCCCCGGCCGGACTCCGTGATCATGGCGTACACGGGACACACCGAATGCTCCCCACGTGACCCTCCGACCTTCTCAGTGGTCGGCACCAGGGACGGCATTGCCAACCAATCGGTGATGGTCCACAGGACGGAGAGGCTCAGGTCCATGGGCATCGATGCCGAGGTCATGGTCGTGGACGGCATCGGCCACGGGTTCGGTCTGGGCACCGGCACCCCGGCCGATGGATGGGTACGCAGAGCCGAGGCATTCTGGAGAAGACATCTGTGACGGATCGAAAACCTGTAGTTAGAGTTAACTTAAATACAGGTTGGGCATGATTCCCCATGCATGTCAGAGACCGCCAGGACCATCAGTGGAGAGACCCACGACGAGGAACGTGCGATGTACAACCTGGAACATGCCGTCGTGGAGGACTGCGTGTTCGAGGGCCCAGCAGACGGGGAGTCCGCGCTGAAGGAGTGCAGGGACATCACCGTGAAGGGGTGCACCTTCGCCCTCCGCTATCCCGTGTGGCATGCCGACGGATTCTCCCTGGACGGGTGCGTCATGACCGACACCTGCAGGGCGCCGCTATGGTACTGCCGCAACGGGAGGATCTCGTTCACCGAGGTGAACGGGGTCAAGTGCCTCAGGGAGTGCGACCACGTATCCCTCGACGGATGCAGGATGGAGTCCCCGGAGTTCGGTTGGAAGTGCAGGGACATCCGTATGGAGGGCTGCGGCCTGGTGTCCGAGTACATGTTCCTCGATTCCAGCGGCATAGACATCGCCAGCTCCATGCTCAGAGGGAAGTACGGGTTCCAGTAATGCTCCAGGGTGACCATCAGGGACTCCACCATCAACACCAAGGACGCCTTCTGGCACAGCCGGGACGTGACCGTGGAGGACTGCGAGGTCACCGGCGAGTACCTGGGCTGGTACTCGGAGAACCTCACCCTGGTCAGATGCCATATAAAGGGCACACAGCCCCTGTGCTACTGCAAAGGCCTCAGACTGATCGACTGCACCATGGAGGGCACCGACCTGGCCTTCGAGTACTCGGACGTGGACGCGGAGGTCAGGGGGCACATCGACTCGGTGAAGAACCCCCGCTCCGGAAGGATCCATGCTGGGAGCATCGGAGGGATCGTCCTGGGCGATCAGGTCATGGACTGCCACTGCGAGATAGTCGCTGACATCGTGAACGAAGGTGAGTGAGATGGAGATAGACCACGGAGTGTTCCCCCTCGGGGAGAAGAACGACGCTTTCGCCCAGTACTTCATCGGGCAGAGCTACCTGAAGATGCTGACCACCGAGGGAGTGGGGATCGGCAACGTGACCTTCGAACCCGGCTGCCGCAACAACTGGCACATCCACAACGGCGGGGGCCAGATCCTGCTGGTCACCGCGGGACGCGGATGGTACCAGGCATGGGGCGAACCCGCTCAGGAGCTCCACCCCGGGGACGTGGTGAACATCCCCGCCGGCGTCAAGCACTGGCACGGGGCGGCGAAGGACAGCTGGTTCACCCATCTTGCGGTGTCGGTGCCCTCCGAGAACGGCGGGACCACATGGCTGGAGCCCGTCGACGACGGGCAGTACTCCAAACTCGAGTGATGCCCGAGGGGCGGCCGTTTCTGTGTCGGCCGCCCTCAGCATCTGTTAGTCTTGATCAACCACCAGCAGGCGACGAAGAACGCCACCAGATAGATCATCAGAATCGCCACCGAGTCCAGCGGCACCCCGGTTTCCAGCATCAGGCCCCTCATTATCGCGCTCACGTGGGTGAGCGGAAGGGCGTAGACAATCCATGACGCCACCGAAGGCAGCGTCGAGACGTCGAACAGCGTACCGCAGAGGAACGTCATCGGGACTATGACTATGCTGGAGAATAGCGTCAGCCTCTGCGTCTTGTTGGTGAGCATGCCGGCCAGCATACCGAACATGGAGAAGGCGAACCCCGCCACGGCCACAGCGACCATCACATACACCAAGGTGAGAGGGTCAGACGCCACCTGAGGGGATATGACGCATCCCACCATCAGGATCACCGCGCAGCTCATCACCGCCTTGACCATCCCCGCCAGTGATTTCCCGATTACTATCGAGGATATCCTGACTGGACAGAGCAGTAGCTCGTCGAAGCTCATGTAGAACAGCCTCTGGATGAGTATCTTCATGGACACCGTGCTGAACGTCGCGGAGAGTGTGGTCAGCGCTATTATCCCGGGTATGATATACGCGATGTACCCCTCACTGCCCTGAGACATGCTGTCGCCCAGTCCGAATCCGAAAGCCAGAAGGTACAGAAGGGGTCCCACCAGACTGGAGACAAGCACCTCAGGCAGGTTCTCCTTTATGTACACCAGGTCGCCCCAGGCGACCCTGTAGCTCTCGTCGAGCACCTCCGTGACGCTCATGACAGCTTCCCCCGGGACTCACCAGTCAGCTTGAGGAACACATCCTCCAGCGTGGTGCGGCGGATGTTGTAGTACTCGTCCCCGAGACCTTCGGCGAAGGCCCTGGCGTGCTCCCTGTCGGGGTAATAGCTCATCTCGGACCTGCCGGATCCGTCGACGGTCTCCACCGCCACCCTTCCGATGAGGTTCCTCAGCTCGTCGGGTGTGCCGGAAGCGATGATCCTGCCATGGTTCATGATGGCGACCCTGTCGCAGAGGGCCTCGGCCTCCTCTATGTAATGGGTGGTGAGGAATATGGTGGTCCCGTTGGAGTTCAGCATCCTCACCAGATCCCAGAGCATGTGGCGCGAACGGGTGTCCAGTCCGGCGGTGGGTTCGTCAAGCAGCAGAACCTCCGGCCCGTGGATTATGGAGCACACTATGGAGGCCTTCCTCTTCCATCCCCCGGACAGGTTCTGCACCTTGTGGTCCATGAAGTCGCTAAGCTCCAGCACCGCCGCGGCCTCGTTGATTCTCCGGTCCATCTCGTCCTTGGGGATCTTGTGGAGCAGCGCGTGCTGCTTCAGGTTCTGCCTGACCGTGAGATCCTTGTCCAGGCTGATGTGCTGCTGGGCGATGCCGATGCGCTTCCTTGCCTCCAGATAATCCGTGGAGGTGTCGAAGCCGGCGATCCGGACCCTGCCTTCGCTGGGCCTCTGTATGGTCGTTATGGTGCGAATCGTAGTGGTCTTCCCGGCGCCGTTCGGACCGAGGAAGCCGAATATCTCACCCTTCCTGACCGAGAAGGAGATACCGTCAACGGCCGCGAACCCGCCGAAGCGGACGACCAGGTCCGACACCTCCACGATGTTCTCGTCCATCTTACCACCGAGTCTGGGTGCCGACTGGGCGGGGGAAGGCGGTTGGTTCCATATCCTGGGTCATGTCTTTATCGGATGGTCATTCGCATGTTCCTGATATAACTGTTGGCATATACCTCCAATCAGTGTTCTGGATTCCCGGGACGCCTACGGCCGCACCCGGGACATTTGCCGTCGGAACCGAAGCGCTGACCGCATCTGGAACAGATTCCCTGATAGGTCTCCATGTACACGTCGGAGGGTTTGGAACCCGCCCTTCCGTAGATCAGCGCGAAGATAACAAGGAACAGCATCATCCCCGAGGACAGTGCTCCCATGCCGATCATGTAGGCTCCGTTGTCCGGATTCCGGGTGTAAAAGAGCACGCAAGCTGCCAGCGACACCATGAGAAGTGCTGTGACAGCGACGCCCAATGCGGTCAGCGTTTTCTGCTTCATGGATGATACATCCAATTACAGTAGTTAACCCTAGCGCCGTAGTTCAGTTCAAGGATACAAACAATGATTGGATGTATATGACAACTATAAATATCCCTAATACTTACATATATCCGGTCACGAAAAACCGCTTAATGGTCAGAGTCAGTTGCCATGCATTTCTTCACCAAAGGACACATCGTGACCGCCCTTCCCCTCACTGCATCCCCTCGAACCGAGACTCCAGATCGAGGTAGATCTCCTCCAGCTGGGAGCGTGTATCCGTGTCCGGATCCCACATCCCCCTGCCGATGGCCTGCAGCAGCCAGGCCGCAGTGTCATGCATGGCATGGGGGTTGACGTCCTCGAACCATTCCGCCGTCTCCTCGTCGAAGAGGAACCTCTCGGCCACGGACTGGTACATCCACGGGTCGACGATGTCCGACGTCGCGTCCCACGCAAACAGGTACTCGGCCATGTTGGAGATTTCCTGGGCGCCCTTGAACCCATGGCGCTTCAGACCCTCCAGCCACTTCGGATTCTCAATCTTGCTGCGGAAGACGAACCTCGCCTCCTCGTCAACCGTCCTGGTCCTAAGCCTGGATGTATCCGCCGAGCATCCGATCACCGACATGGGTGCCTGACCTCTGACCGAACGCACCGCTGCGTTGAATCCGCCCAAATCGTTGTAGACATCGTCGTTGTCCAGCATGTCGTACTCGCGACTCACGCTGTTCTTGACCGTCACCTCCATCAGCTCCAGCCTCCTGCGGAACGCGTCCGGCATCGCCTCCCCCTTCCTTCCGACGCCGTATGCGTACTGCCCGTAGCTCCTGTATATGTCCCCTATGTCGGAGACGTCTCTCCAGTCCGAGGTGCGTATCAGTATGTTCGTCCCGGAGCCGTAGGTGCCGGGAGCGTCGCCGAAGATGCGAACGGCCGCCTCGTCCCTGGCCCTGTCCTCAGGGATGCCCTCGGATATCGCGCGGACGACGTCCGCCCTGAGGTTGGCCGCCAGGTAGTTCTCCTCGTCGGACTCGTCCAGATCTGCGATCCTCCTGACCCCCTGATCGATCAGGCGGACCAGGTTGGGGAAAGTGTCCCTGAAGAGCCCGCTGATTCTCAGGGTGACATCGATCCTCGGCCTCCCGAGCTCCTCCAATGGGATCACTTCGATGTCCCTCACCCTGCCCGCGTAACCGGTCCAAACAGGCCTGAGACCCATCAGCCAGAGGATGTACGCTATGTCGTCCCCTCCCGTCTTCATGGTGTCCGTGGCCCACACCACGATGCCGACTGTGCGTGGGTACGCCCCGTGCTCCGAGACGTAGCGCTCCAGCATCTGGTCGGCCATCCTGCGGCCAATGTCCCAGCTGGTGTGCCACGGCACCGACTCTGGGTCGATGGAGTAGAAGTTCCGCCCCGTCGGGAGAATTTGGGCCCTGCCGCGGGTGGGACATCCCGATGGGCCGGGCGGGATGAAGGATCCGCGGAGTGCGTCCATGACCGAGTCGATCTCAGCTCCCATAGACATGAGGTTCGGGTGTAGCTCGCGACAGACGAACCCTATCGTCCTCCTCATACCGTCCGGGACGTCCCCGAACCGCGAAGCCGCGATGCGGATGCAGGCCCCCTCGTCGAATCCCGCGTCGGCCATCTCCCCGATGAGCGAGAATGTCCCCGCCTCGACACGCTCCAGCAGCGCCCCGTTGAGCTCCCCCGTATCCGGATCCCTCCCCGACGGGTCGCCGATTAGGACGTCCAGGTCCAGACCCAGGCATGCCGCCACGCCCTCCCTCAGGGACGGCACGTCCCCGTTGTCCAGCCTGGTCAGCGAGTATATCGCCTCGGTCATGAGCTCCCCCTCCGGAGCCCTGCCGAGGATGTGGAGGCCATCCTTTATCAGATTCCCCTTGACCTCGGTGACGTAGTCGTAGAGGTCGTCCACCCTCTCCGCGAACTCGGCGTCGGAGCATCCCGGGTCGAGTCTCAGGTCGCTATACAGCTCCATCCTCCCGACCGTCTCCCTCAGCTTCAAGAGAATCATCGCCACCGGCTCCGCCCCTCCCCTGGAGCAGGCGTCCATATAGTTCTGGATCGTCCCCTCCAGTTCCTGTATCTCATCGTACCCGCTGGCCCTGGTCATCGTGGGTATCATGTGGTCCACGATCACCGCCGAGGCCCTGCGCTTGGCCTGGATCCCCTCCCCGGGGTTTCCTATGATGTAGGGGTACACGTCGGGGATGGAGTCCAGCACGTAGTCAGGACAGCAGTCGCCGGACAACGCTACCGACTTCCCAGGGAGCCATTCCAGGGTGCCGTGGGTGCCCACGTGCACCACCGCGTCGGCCCCGAAGACGTACCTCAGCCATCTGTAGAACCCAAGGTACTGGTGTGGCATCACGATGTGGGGGTCGTGGTAGCTCTTCTGGATGTCCCTACCCCTGTCGGGTTGGAAACCCACCAGCACGTTCCCGAACACGACCCCCGGGATCAACAGCCCTCCGTCGGCCCTGTATAACTCCCCCGGCGGATTCCCCCATCCGTCCTCTATGCGGGCCCTGGCAGCTTCGGAGATCTCTGTGTAATACCTGAGGTAGTCCTCCTCGGAGAGGACGTCCAGCGCCCTCCGGGAGACCTCCTCGTCCGAGACCCAGTCCACGTCGTTGGTCAGTCCCGCCAGCAGGAGCTCCGTCAGCTCCCTCGGGGTCTCCGGGATTCCGTCCCCGGTATCGTACCCGTCATCCCTCATCCTGTGCAGCATGTCCACGACGCTGGCGAAGGTGTCCAGTCCCGCGGCGCCGCCGGCATTGGCGGTCTTGGGCGGATACATGTAGAGCAGTATCGCCACCTTCCTCTCGGAATCCGGGATCCGCCTCAGGCGGCCCCACATCACAGCGGTGTCCGCTATGCGGTCGGCACGGTCGGGTATGGACCTGTACGCCCTGCCCCCTTCCGGCGTCCTCTCGGTGGATGCTGATGGGACCGAGATTATCTGCCCGTCGAACTCCGGATGGGCGACGTCGTATGCGACCTCCGACGGACTGAGCCCAGAGACGTCCTCCTCCCATGCGATACGGTCGGACGAGAGGGTCATCGCCTGGATGACCGGCACCCCATAGGATGCGAAGAAGTTCTCGTCGCACACCTGCTCCCCGCATCCTGGCGTAGCCACCAGGGTCTGCGAGAAGCTCATGGTCTCGATGATGCAGTCGAGCACCGGCCTCCCGCCACGAGCGAGATGCTCCGATAGTATCCTCTTGACCCCGATGGAGCCGGTGATCGGATCCTCGTAGGTCTGCAGGAACACCGGCACGGGGTTCCCTCCCCTGCGTTCTACCGCACGGATCAGACCGTCGATGTTGTCCAGGTTCCCCGTCAGCCACTGCTTCTGGTAGAACAACACCCCTATGTTCGGCCTCGACTGGTCCAGAGAGTCGACGTACGTGTCGATGGAGATGTCGTCCCTCCCGGGCATGTACAGCCCCTGGGCGGGAGGCCGGACCGGAGGCGGGACCTCCGCCTCGACTCCGTCGAACCTCCCCAACGCCCAGAGCAGCATGGAGCGGATGTTGCCGTCGCCTCCGAGGGCGAAGTACGTCAGCACCGCCTCGTATTCAGTGTCGTCCCCTTCGAACAGATGCCTGTACGCGTCAGTGACGCATTCGTCGGTGCAGGAGAGGAGGGCGCACACCCCGTTCCCGGTGATCGCTGTCAGAAGCCTGTCGAACCTCTTCATGAACGACGTGTCCCCATGGACCTTCATAGTGACGAGGTCCGCCTCGGAGACGGCCTTGAGCGCCTCCGCCAGCATGAAGGGGTCGGAATCCAGGTCCGCGGAGTCGTAGTTGCGGTACTCCAGACCCGGATGGTCCTCCATGACTTCCACCACCACTTTGTTCAGAAGGAAGCTGTCCTTGGTGCCGATTGATATGTTGACCATTCTCATAGTTTCCACCAGACTGACATCAAAATGGAAGGCGCTAGTCAGATCACCACGTGGATTTGCGCCTCTGCATGTAAAGGAAGTAGAGGAAGAGAGGACTGCCAATGAGGGCAGTGATGACACCTACAGGGAGGACCTGAGGAAGCAAGCGAACGATGCAATCTGCGCCCACCACCATCAGGGCTCCGATTACCATAGATGTCGGAATCAGGACCTTGTTGTTGCTCCCGACGAAGAGCCTCGCCACATGAGGGGCCACGAGACCAACGAACCCTATGGTTCCCGTATAGCATACCGCGACAGCCGTGGCCATGGAGATTACGGTAAAGCATAGGAGCCTCACACGAACCGAGTTCTCACCGAGACTTGTTGCCACCCTGTCACCCGACCCCAGAACGTTGATCCTGTTCGACAGCAGGAGCATCGCAATCAGCAGGACAGCCATTGTGACGACCAGCGTCATCAGGGAGAACCAGTCGACGTTCACCAAAGTCCCCAGGCTCCACTCGTAGATCTCGTGGATCTGTTCCGCCTCGGCATTGAACTTGACGAACGTCGTGAAGGCGTTGAACATGTACATTATGGCGATCCCGATCAGGACCATCATGGTCGCACTGGACTTGCGGAAGCTAGAAATGACGACGACAGCGAACGCGGGCATCAGTGCGAACAGGAACGCGTTGGCAATCTGGGCGACGGGTCCGTCCGCACCCGGGATCACGCTAATGCCGAAGACAATCGAGACAGTTACTCCGAACAGGGCTGCGGACGATATCCCCAGAGTGTACGGGTCCGTCAGAGGATTGCGCGTGACGCTCTGCATCACCGCCCCACAGATGGCCAGTATTCCTCCGACACATATTCCTGCGATAGTCCTGGGAGCGTTGTCGTTGACCACGACCTGATCCGTCCACCAGGCATCATAATCCTCGGCACGTGACGGGAGGTCACCCGTAATATGGTTCCACACTATCTCCAACGCCTGCGTGAACGAGATGTCGATGCGACTTATCGAGAGCGAGAACACGCTTATCACCGCAATCGCTGCCACGAGAATCAGGAGATAAATGGCCCTGCGGCGGTTGGAGCGGCGATAGCCGCGTACTGATTCCCTCACCCGGTCAGAGGTCGTCACCAGACAGCCCTCCTCTGGCGGATGATCAGATAGAGGAAAATCGGGGCCCCGATCAGCGCGGTTATTACCCCGACGGGAATGGTGGCCGAGACGTCTATCGCCCTGGAGACGATGTCGCAGCCGAGTAGGAACGCCGCCCCGACCACCACCGACCCAGGGATGACAAAGCGGTTGTCGGACCCGATGATCAATCTGACCATGTGCGGGACTATCAGCCCGACGAATCCTATTATCCCGACCGAACTGATGATCGATGCGGCCATGAAAGACAGCACGACCAGACACACCAGCCTGACCTTCTCGCTGTCCAAGCCCAGGGCGCGCGCGTCCTTGTCCTCCAACGACATGAGGTTGAGCTTGTTAGAAAGCGCCAGTAGAACTACCGTCCCTATCGAGCACACAACGAGAACCAGCGGTATCGAATCCCAGGACAAATCCGAGAGGGAACCGACCTGCCAGCGGTACACCTCTGAGAGCGTCTGTTCGTCGGTCGACACCAAAAGGATGTTGGTCAGCGAACTGAACAGGTACGACACAGCGGTACCGGCGAGTATCAGCGTTGCGGGGGATTTGTTCAGGAACGGGGACATCACGTAGATCACGAACACCGGGATCATCGCGAACAGCATCGCGTTGATTACCAGGCCGTACCCATCGATTCCCCCGGCACCGGCTGTGAACCCCAGGACCATCCCGATTGCCACGCCCAACAGGGCACCGGATGAGATTCCCGTCGTATACGGATCAGCTAGCGGGTTCTTCATGACACTCTGCATAGCAGCCCCTGCCACGGACAGGCCTGCCCCGGCGATAATCGCGAATATCACACGTGGCAGCCTGTAGTTCCAAACGATGTTGTCGTCGTACCAGAGAGCATACTGGGTCGACCGATCGTAGGTCACGCCGGAGATGTGGTCCACCAGAATGCCGTAGACCTCCGAAACCGAGAGGCTGCGGGTACCGACTGCGAGGGACACGAGGGCCAAAGCGACCAGGATCACGACGAATACGGCGATGAACAGCACCCTTCTCGCTGTGTACCTGGAATATGTGTCCCTGATGTCACCGCTGGTCTGATTGTCCATGCATGCCCTCCGGAGGGCGGGGCCCTTGGGCCCCATGTAAAGGTTTACGCCATGTCCCCGGGCATGATCACGAACTTCATCGAAGACACATCGATGTCGAGACCATTGTAGAACTGGTCTACGAATCTCTGATGGAGTTCATTCACGGCATCCAGACTGATGCTGTCACTGTGCATGGCATAGGCAGCGTAGGCGACCCTCAGGACCGGAGGTATCATCCCCGATACGATGTATTGACCCGAGTCGGCATATCTCCAGTCCGAGAACGGCGTGGTGCAGGTCGTGACGAGCTCTGCGTTGCTCTCGGCGGTCTGACCGTAGTCTAGTCCGGACCTCAGGTGGATGATGTAGCTGAAATTATACTGGTACACCTCCGGGTGGTCCTCAATCTGGAGCGAAGTGGATCCTCCGAAGCTGACGTCCGGGATCCCATATTCAGCCCCCGCACGGAGGACAGCCTGGGTGTAGTCGGAACCTGTGGATGAGAGATATCCGGTCATGCTCGAGACGACGACCTTCGGCAAGGAATCCTGAGTGATTGACGAGTCAACGTAGTTGAGCACCTCCATGCACAGGTCGAGATAAGATTCCGCACGGTCCACTTTCTGGAACAGGAGACCTATGAGCATCACCGAGTGTGTGAGGGTCTCCTCATCGACAGCCGCAGCCGATATGCGGACGACATCGATGTTGGCGTTCTCGAAGTCCGCCTCATTGGTGATATAGGTCCGATTCCAATCGGTCAGGACTGCAGTGACTCCCTGCTGGGCTATGACGTCGGAGGAACCGGCCCTACCGTCCTCGAACGTTATCGACGTGGAGCTGGTCCCCAATCTGACGACCTTGTCGGTGTCGAGGTAGTTGTCGCCGAAGAGTGCATCGTCCAGAGACGAGGAATATGTCGCCCCCTTCACCTCGTCCACGATACCCAGCGAGAACATGGTAATGGACATGTTTGTAGAAGCGGTCATGATGACCGACGAAATCGGGTACTTGGTGGACACCACCTCCTCGTCCATGATTCCATCCCCGTTGATGTCGTGGTAGTTGATGTGCCAGAGCGTCGTACTAGCCCCGTTGACCACAGCGTTGACCACCGCTACATCATCGGAGTTCAGGATCCCGTCGCGGTTAGCGTCGGCAAGGGGGTATTCCTCGGCCGTGTGGCCCTCATCGATCAGTTGCTGGATTAGCGTGGCGTCGTCGGAGTTCAGATATCTGTCCCCGTTGATGTTTCCGTACACCTTCAGAGCGGCATTGTCCATCTCCGCTGGTGTGCCGTGATCGCTCCCATTGTCATCGTTGACGACTGCGTACACGCCCACTGCCGCCACCACGAGAATGACGACAACGACCACGGCGTAGATCATTTTCTTGTCCATCTGTTCACCTTCAGAAAACGTGTCCCGCGGCGGCCTTTTCCTGCGCCGCCACGACGGATATCGGTTGGTCATTGAGCTTGGTGGTGCAGAAGGCCCCCGACGGTGTCGGCCCGCAATCCCTGCTGGCCTCATCCAGGAGCATTATGTACGGATGCCCGTTGTCATCCAGAATCCTGCTCTCCACCCCGTACACATAACGGATGTTGTCCACTGTCAGAACGTCGTCCGGCGCTCCCACCGCGAAGATCCTTCCTCCGTGCATCAGTATGATGTTGTCGGAGTATCTGGCAGCTATATTCAGATCGTGACTGATCATAATCACCAGAAGACCTTCTTCGTGGGACAGCTGACGAAGGGTGCGGGATATCCCCAGCTGATGCTTTATATCGAGATTGGAGGTAGGTTCGTCCAGAAGCAACACCTCTGGCCTCTGCACCAGCCCTCTCGCCAGCATTACCTTCTGATGTTGCCCTGCGGAGAGTTCGTTGAAATAGCGCATGGCAAGGTCCTGGATGCCCAACTTCTCCAACGTCTCGTAGACGATTTCCAGATCCTCGTCCGTGGTCCTCCATCCTGCATGGGGGTGCCTCCCCAGAAGAACGGTGTCCACCACGGTCAGCGGGAAGGTGTCCGATGATGAGTATGGAACGTATCCGACGTGCTGGGCCATCTCCTTCAGGGAGTAGTCCAAGACGTCACGTCCATCGTACATCACCGTACCAACCGTAGGGCTGAGGATCTTGTTGATGCAATGGATCAGCGTGGACTTCCCGACTCCATTGGGCCCCAGTATGGAAACCACCTGGGCACCGCCGATGTCCAGTGTCACGTCGTCTAGTACGGCGCTCTCACCGTCGTAACTGAATCCCACTCCGTTGATTACAATCTCCATGCGATCACGTTGGATGAATATGCCAATAGCAGTATTCATATTAATCCTTATGTAAAGAAGATTGCAATTATGAAATCAAATAATAGCCGTAGTTATCATTTATATTACATTTATATTTAAGTTATTTAAAAATAAATAAAATCATCATATTGGAATAATAATCCATATATCATTCAATTGCATAAAATAATGAATAGAATGACTAGCTCAATAATTTATGATAATATGTATACAGTTAAATTGTTGACATATTAATCCAATTGATGAACTGCCTGGCAAATATAGGCACCAGGTATGGATGAGATTCATCAGTTAGAACAGATGCGAACGACCTCTCCCCTGTCCACCAGCACCACATCCTCGTCATCCAGGTGGTCGAATCCAGACAACGAGAACAGACCGTACACAATCTTGTAACCATCCAGCTCCCTGATCCCTCCGACCTTCCTCTTGAGCGAGTTCAGGACGTGGTTGTCCACTGGGTTGTTCGGATGGTATTTGCACTCGGCTACGAACACCGCCTTCAAGACAGGATTGATGGCCATGACGTCGATCTCGGTCTTCCCGTCCCAGTAGCTCCCCACCCTGGCGGGTTTGAACCCGATTGCATCCGACATCGACGGGACCATAGCCCTGCAGAGGTCCTCGAAGACGAACGAGACATGCTTATCTATGAAATGCTGGTCGTACTCCGACAGCGCCCATGATGGATCCCCGGACTGTATCTCGGACGAATATGGGAAAACGAACCTGAACCAGAAAGCGGTGTAGTAGTCCGAGATCGTGTACAGCCCGTTCCTGCTCTTCGACGGGTTGCAATCGGTCACCGGCACCCTGCGCACCACCATACCCATCTCGATCAACCTGCGGAGATAGGCGTTCAATGTGGTCGAAGGGACCTGCACGGCCGACGAGATGTCCGAGAGCTTCCGGTTGCCATCAGCTATCGCCCTCATTATGGACATGTAGCTGGCGACCTCCCGGACCTCGTCGCCCAGGAGAACCCTGGGATCGTCGAAGAGCATCGACGAGGGGTTCATCACGTTGTCCTCTACGTTGTCCCTGAGGGGGACGTCGTCGAACAGCTCCATGTACCTGGGTATGCCTCCGAGCACAGCGTAACGCTCCACCTCGTCCGTGTAGGGGAGTCCGTCACGGACGTCCTCGAACGGTAGCGGCCTTATCACCAGATGGCGGGTGATCCTCCCGTACAGAGGACTCCTCCTGTTCTTGTCCAGAGACTCCATCGACGATACATGCGACCCGCACACGATGAGCATCAGCTCCTCCTGGGACATGGTGCCGTCCCAGACATCCTGCATCAGCGACAGGAACGACTCGTTCTTCCTGAACAGGTTCTGGAACTCGTCGATCACCAGGATCTTCTTCCCCGGCTTGGACATCACGAAGGCCTTCATGGCGTCGCGCCAGTCGTCGAACCTCCCCTGAGGCTTGCCGGAGTATCTTGAGAGTGCCGCGGAGAAATCTGCCAGGACGTCCGCATCCGCCTGTTCGGTCACGAGGAAATACATCGCATCCTTCCCGGCGATGAACTCGTTGATCAGACGGGTCTTGCCCACGCGACGGCGCCCGGTGACCAGGACGAACGACGTCCTGCGGGAGTACTCCTTCTCCAGCCTGCGCAGCTCCTCCTTCCTGCCGATGAACTCCATGACGACCCCCTCTATATTATCACGATAATAATTATCATGATAATAATGTTGTCATCTCAGAATCCATCACTGCTGCGGTGAGAATCCACAAGGCATCCTAAGGTCTTGAATCGCAAAGTGCTGGTTCTCCCCCATCTCATCCACGGACAGGGTCTTGAACATCCTCTCGACCATCTCCACGTTCTCCTCGTCGGTGGCGGCGATTCCCCCCTCCAGAATGTACGGCGACAGTTCCTGATCGAACGCACCGAAATATGTGGCCAGCACGCAGTAGTGGGCGACCAGACCGGCTATCAGAACGCAGTCCACGCCCATCGACCTGAGCGTCTCCCCCAGACCCGTGCCGTTGAAGGCGTTCATGCAGGACTTGTGGATTTCCACATCCCCGTCTGCCATTGGAAGGAGATCCTCCAAGAGAAGGTCGCCGGCGTCATCCCATTCCGAAAGGCAGGATCCCCTCCCGTCGAAGAACACGTAGACGATAGGGTTCCCGGTTGACCTGAACAGCGAGATGGCCCGGTTGACCGTTCCTATCCTCCGGGACATCGACTCCCTCAAGCCGTCCGTCTCCGCTGTGAACTTCCGTTGGATGTCCACCAGCACCAGCGCGAAACGCTTGTCCCTGTATTCCAGAATGAACTTCGTGTTATTACCCCCTGCAAGAGCGAACGGATGGCGATTGCGCGTCTCATCCGATCGCGGCCCTTACACTCTCCGCCAACCTGTCCGCATTAAGATCCTCCAGCCTGAAGTAGATGCCCCCGAGCTCCATGGCCAGGCGCTCCGCGTTATCGAACCTTATGTACCCCGTGCTGGCGTCCACCACGATCCACCTCACCTGGGGGATGGACAGCTCCGACGCCAGCTCCCTCGCCTCCTGGTTCGGGTCCGCGCCCTCCCTCACGGGGACGTTGGCCCTCCCGTCCGTGATCAGGACCACGTAGCACGACTCCCCCTGATGGGAGCGGGAGTACGACGTCATGAACTCCGACACCGTCACCAGTGCCTCGCCCAGCGGGGTCTTGCCGCCCGTCGGCAGCTCCTCCAGCTTCCTGTAGCTGTACTCCACCGACCTGGTCGGAGGGAGGATGAGCTCCGCCGAATCCCTGCGGAAGGCCATCAGGCCGATCCTGTCCCTGCGGACGTAGCTGTCGCGGAGCATCGATAGGACCGCGCCCTTCACGGCGACCATCCTCCTGCGGACTCCGAGAGATCCGCTGGCGTCCACCAGGAACAGTATCGTGCATCCCGAGCGGCGCTCCCTCACCTTCCGGCGCAGGTCCCCCTTCTCGATGGATATCGCCAGATCCCCGTGCTCCCTCGTCTTCTGATAGGGTGCGGCCGCCCTCACGGTGGCGTCGAACGCCACGTCGGCCACCCTGCCTTCGGGTATCCTGGACCTGGCGTACCTTCCGGACGAATCGGTGCTCTCGGCCATGGCGCGTCTGCCCTTGCGGCTGGAGGTGGTGCGGATCACCCTCCTCCCGTCGTCCAGGTAGTCGATGACCCTGAACTGCTCCCCGATCTCGAACATTATCTCGTCCAGAATCCTCTGGACGTCCTCCATCCCCTGTTGTTGGTCGTCCCCGTCGTGTTCCGGATGATCGCCCCGATCTTCGGAGGGCTCCGGTTGGGTCTCCGGGTCGTCGGGATGGCTGTCGTCCCTGCCATCGCCCTCATCCTTTACCTGATCGTCCTCGGCATCGTTGTCGGATGGCTCCGCCGGAGGCTCCGGGAGGTAGTTCCTGCGATGTGCCAGGCATATCATCGCCGCCTCCTCCACATCCTTCCTCATGACCTCGTCCCTCCCGTTAAAGGCGGCTATCGCCTTCGAGGCGTTCGCCATTGCCAGATCTCCGCGGAAGCCGTCCGCGGACACGCGGGACGCGAGCTCCACCGCCACGCCCAGCAGGTCGTCTGAGATCGTCACCAGCGGCAGCAGTCTCCGAGCGAGTTCGACCTTCGCCTTCAGCGAGTCCTGCTCCGGCACCCACCTCTCGACGAAACCCTGCGGGTCCCCTGCGAAGCCAGAGTTCCTCCTGAGCACCTCCTCCCTGAGACGACCGTCATCGTTGGGGAAGTCGGCGTAGGCGCAGAGGTCGAAGCGGTCCAGGAGATGAGGGCTTATGTCGGAGTCCTCGGGGTTCATCGTTGCCACGAGCAGGGTATCGCATCCGTACTCTCCGGATACCCCCTCCCGCTCCAGCACCACCCTGCCGGTGGAGACGCAGTCCAGCAGCGACGACAGGACCCTCTGGTCCATCAGGTTCACGTCATCGACGTAGAGGATGCGACCGTCGGCTCTGGAGAGCAGGCCCCTTTGCATCACCGGATGCCCTTCGCGGATGGTGGCCTCCACGTCCATCCCGCCGAACAGCTGCTCCTCCGAGACGTTGACGGGGACGTTCACCACCCCGATGCCCAGGAGACATCCCGCGGAACGCGCCAGCACCGTCTTCGCGGAGCCCTTCCCTCCCCGGATGAGGACGGTGCGTATGCCCGGACTCACGGCCCCGCACAGCATGGCCCTCTTGGCATCCTCCATCCCCAGGACGGCGGAGAAGGGGAACGTCAGATCGCCGAGAGGCATCCTTCCAGCTCCCCCATGTCGAAGGCCTGCTCCTCGAACGGGCGCCTCCTCATGCGGTGCGAGAGCACCAACGGGGCCACCTTCCTGATGTCGTCCTTCGTGACTGCGGACCTGCCCTCCAGGGCGGCGTTGGCCTTCGATGCCTTCATCATGGTGATGTCCGCGCGGTGCCCGTCGATGCCGAAGTGGGTGGTGATCCCCACCACGGCCTCGAGGATGTCGTCCCCGACGGTGACGTCGGGGAGGGTCCGTCTGGCCTCCACCAGGGACCCCCGCATCGCATCCGTCTCGCCCCTCACAGATTCTGTGTAGCCTACCGGGTCCGAGTCGAAGGCCAGCCTGCGCCTGACCACCTCCATCCTGGTCGCGGTGTCCCTGTCGCCGCGGACGTCGACGGACAGTCCGAAGCGGTCCAGAAGCTGGGGCCTCAGGTCCCCCTCCTCGGGGTTCATGGTCCCCACCAGCACGAACCTGGACGGGTGGGCGAAGGACACCCCCTCCCTCTCCACGTAGTTCACGCCCATAGCCGCCGAGTCCAGCAGCAGATCCACGATGTGGTCGTCCAGAAGGTTCACCTCGTCCACGTACAGCAGGTTCCCGTTGGCATGGGCCAGAACGCCGGGCTCGAACCTCTTCTCCCCGGTCTTCAGCACGTGCTCGATGTCCAACGTCCCTGCCACCCGGTCCTCGGTGGCGCTCAGAGGGAGCTCCACCACCTCCATGGGAGAGGTGACAGGATCCAGGGCCTCTCCCGAGGCGAGCCTCTCCGAACAGAACGGGCAGAGGGCCTCCGGCCTGGAAGGGTCGCAGTTGAACTGGCACCCCCTTACGGAGGTCCTGGGCGGGAGCACCTGCACCAGGGACCTCACCGTGGTGGACTTCGCTGTGCCCTTCTCCCCTTTCAGCAGAGCGCCCCCGATGCCGGGGTCCACGACGTTCAACGACAGTGCCCTCTTCATGTCGTCCTGGCCGACGATCGAGACGAACGGGAACAGAAGTCTTTCCATGGCAGATACATCCAATTAATTGGATTATATATCCAATCACTTATTTAATCTGAACTTGCTCCTGGAACTGGATTATATAATTATTAGGTATTCCTAAATTAATGACAAGAATCCAAAGGAGGATTGCATTTCCTATACTGGCATCCGCCGCTGTACTAGTTACGGCAGTGGTTCTTAGTGTACTGGCACCTATCATGTGATTTTACTCAGAAGGATTTAAAATAATATTTGGATGATTCATCCAATGGTGTGAACCTGAAAATAGTCTACATATCCATACAGAGCACAGACGCCGGGAGCATGAGGGCCCCTGCCGAGGATGAGTGCAGGGAGAACGGCTGGGACCTGGACATCCTCTGCGCCAATGACGCGGACATCGACTCCGACCCGCTGCTCTACCACGATGTCGTCGGGAGATGCCGTGTGGCCGACCTCGTGCTCGTGAGGAGCATGTCCGATCCGACGCGCATGAAGCGCTTCCACCAGCTGGAATCTGTGCTAAGGGAGTGCCCCGGATACGTGATGGTGTACTCCGGTAACGTGGAGGTCGGCCTAATGTACAGGGACCTCTTCAAAGGTGATGACGGGGACTACGCCAGGCTCATGGCCTATGTGAGGGGACGCGGGGCCGACAACGACCGCGCCATAGTCAGGTGGCTGAACATGAAGCTCACCGGGGAGGGAGATCTGCCCGAACCCGTCGGGCACCCCTCGGACGGGATCCACCACCCAGGGATGGCGGAGGGCATGGATGTCGTGGAGTACCTGGCCACCCTGGACGCGGGGAAGCCGACGGTGGGTCTGATGTACACCTCCAACCTTTGGATATACGGCAACCAGGAACACATCGACTCGCTGATCGAGAGGTTGGAGTCCAATGACGTTAACGTCATCCCCGTTTTCTTCAGCGCAACCATCAGCTCGAACCCGGATGCCAGAGGGACGGTCTCCGTCGTGAACAGATACTTCATGAGGGAAGGGCGGCCGATCATAGACGCACTGGTGATGGCCACCCCGTTCTCGCAGCTGAACAACTCGCGTGACTGCAGCGGGATCTACACCCCTGACGAGCAGAACTTCTACCACATGCTCACCGACGTCCCGGTTTTCCAGGCGATGTCGGTCGCCACTCACTTCGCCGACTACGAGGAGGCCGCGACCGGACTCTCCGGCGGTGACTTCAACATGAGCGTCATATGGCCGGAGGTGGACGGGCAGATCATCACCGTCCCCATCGGAAGCAACGAAGGGGGGAGAGGCGGCTCGAAGAGATACACGCCGATCCATGACAGGATCGACCATCTGGCAGGCCTTGTGTCCATGTGGGCCAGGCTGAGCCGCAAGCCACGTTCCGAGAGGAGGGTCGCGGTCCTCATGTACCAGTCCCGCCCGGAGTCCGGCAGAATAGGGAACGCCGCCGGGCTGGACACCATACAGAGCGTCAGGGA
>CAUFXM010000014.1 GCA_959597175.1 uncultured Methanomassiliicoccales archaeon | reverse complement strand
CCTTCGACTCCCTCGGCGGGCCCCAGGTCAGGGAGATACAGCAGACCGCCTACGGCGTCCCTGCGGAGAAGCCCGCGGATCCCGTCAGGTCCGGGTACGAGTTCGGGGGATGGTTCACCTCCTCGGAACTCACAGAGGAGTACGACTGGTCATCCGATGTGAAGAGGTCGATGACCCTCTACGCCAAGTGGACTCCTACCGGAACCGAAGTCCCCGAGACCTTCGAGATCACCTTCGAGGTCGACGGCGGATCAATCACCGTCCCTACAGCGACGGCTGACAGCGGAGCAACCTTCGTCCTGCCGTCCTACGACGGCGAGAAGGAGGGGTTCGAGTTCGCCGGTTGGAGGATCGGAGACGACATCCTCCAGCCCGGCGACTCCGTCACCGTCACCGGCGATGTGAAGGCCACCGCCGTCTGGAAGGAGGCCTCCGTCACCCCTGGTGGAGACGATGATGACCAGCCCGGAGACGACCCCGGAGGCGACGAGTCCTCGGGCGATGATTCCGAAAAGAAGGACGACGGACTCTTCGAGATCCTCGTCCTGCTTGGTATCGTCATCGTGGTGATCGTCCTGGCCGCGTACGCGTTCCACGTCCGCGGTAACGGAGGGAGGCGCTGAGATGTCCGCCTGGAGCTCCATCGCCAAGGCCCTGACCAGCTTCTTCAGGGGAGGCGGAGGGAAGGTCGCAGCATCCGGTGCGGCCGAGGCGGCTGAAGCCGGAACCAAGGTGATCCTGACCTGGGGCAACACCATCAAGGTCGCGGTCGTCGGATGCTTCTCCTACCTCTTCCTCACCGGAGGGCTGTCCAACGTGGTCTCCACCACGCTGGGCATCCCCGAGGAGGTGGCGCAGGTGATCATCATCGTGGTGTTCGTCCTCCTGCTCGCATTGGTCATCCGCTATCTGGTGAACTACGCACGCGATAAGATGAACCTCAAGCAGGAGTACATCGACACCCCGATCTTCACGAGGCGCTCCGGGCAGGACCACGATAACCTGAGGACGGGACAGCAGTACATAGACCCTCAGCAGGGCTACTATGATCGCCGTTTCTACGACGGCTCCGACTGGAGGAGATACAGATGATGTGGATCCCTCTGATGTCGGGGATCATCAACGCGGTGTTCATCCTGGACCTTATCGTCACCCTCGCCACGGGCGACGACCTGGCCCACATCCTGCTGGACGCCTCGGGGAACACCGTGGCCTCCGCCATCACCGCGAACATCCCCACCGACCCGGTGGTGTTCTGGCTGCTGTCCGGGTTCATCCTGGTGTTCGTCTGCGCCATCGAGTGCCTGCTGATCTACATCGCGTTCTACTCGGACATCAGCCAGTGCAAGCAGAGGGTGACAAGATGATGAACGTCCCGAGGATAATCGTCGGGCTCCTGCTCTTCGTCGGCTCGGCTTGGATCGTCCCGCTGATCTCCACGATGCTGGATGTGGGCGAGGCCCTGGTGTTCTCCACCATAGGCAGCGTCATGGCGTTCGCCGGAGGGATGATCCTCTATTCGGGGGTGAGGCCGTGTCAGCGCTGGTACTGATCCTGTGCCTGATCGGAGCGTTCCTGGGGTTCCGCTGGAGCTTCTCCAGGTGCCTCATGAAGGCCCAGACGCAGGTGAGCGATGTACTCTGACGACCAGCCCAGGGAGTTCGATCCGACGGCGGACACCATGCAGGAACCCCAGAGGGATTCCGTCCCCGAACAGGCCTATGCCGAGATGCCGAGGGAGTCCCCGTGGAGGAAGGTGGCGGCCGTCGCCGCCACCGTATCTGCCGGGTTCTTCGGTGTGTACGTGGTGTGGAGGATGTTCGGCACCGACGCCATCGTCGACGCCCTGCAGGAGTACTGGCCCGTTCTCCTGTCCCCGATAGCAGGCGCCCTGCTGGCGAGGTTCGTGGTCAGATCCCTGTACCACCCCTCCGGCAGGGTGCTGGTGCATCTCGATGTGGAGAACCATCTGCTCCGCGCCGTGTTCGTCCCGGACGACATGTTCCGCTACATCCAGCAGACGGGGAACAACGTGGTGTACCACACCATGTCCGGAATCCCCGTCTACCTGGTGGAGGGCATGGATCTTGAAAGGGGGATGGTCGACTACGGCTGGGTTCACACCGAGAACGGGCTCGTCGTCATGACCCGTGAGGATGCATACCGCAAGTGGTACTCCGTCCTGAACCAGGTCATGGAGGAGAACCTGGAGCTCATGGTCCATCCGAAGGTTATCGGCCTGGGATACGCCAGGTCTTCGCTGAGGAAGCACCTCGACAGGATCTCCTCGGCCCTCGGGCTGATCGAGGCCGACTACGAATCCCACGATTCCGACGAGTCGGTCCCGGAGGACTACCTGGACTTCACCGTGAACCCTAGGGACAGCCAGGGAAACCGTCCCCGTCAGGGCATGAGTCAACGTCATGGAGGTGAGGGTCGTGACGGCCAGTAAGGCGGTCGACTACATCTCCAAAATGGAGCACGGCGTGATCATCGCGGTCGGTAGCGGGAAGCAGGGCAAGTCCTGCTCCCTGCATTCGCTCATCGACCTGTGCTGGCACACCCGCCCGGTGTACCTCCTGGACCCCATGGAGTACGACGTCTCCATGTTCCCAGGCTACCGCAGGGTCTCCGACCCCAACGACATCCCCGTGGGGTCCGTCGCGGTCATCGAGGACGTGAACAGGGTGTTCCACTCCAGGGGCTCCGGGAAGGACGCCACGCTCCAGCGCTGGCTCGGCATCATATCCCACAAGTCCACGGTGGTCTGCATCACAACCCAGTCCATGGCCGGCACGGACATAGAGTTTGTCAGGTCGCAGGATGCGGTGGTCATGTGCAAGAGGATGCACGACGAGGACCTGGCGTTCGAGCGTCCCGAGTTCCGCATGAACCAGGTTCTGGCCAACATCTGGATCGAGGAGTCCATAAGACAGCATCCGGAACTCGAACCGAGGAGCTGGTGCTTCTTCCCCCGCTTCAATGAGTCCGTCGCGATACCGAAGGTCTGGTGGTGGTCCTACAGGAACAGCCACATGCTCAGGGATGTGAGGCTGTGAGCTTCAACGTCACCACAGATCCGGAAACGGACAGGATGCTCTCCCTCAGGGCATCCTCCAAGGTCCCCCTCCCCAGGGAGATCGCCCTCTGCGACCCCAGGGACGCGAGGGAGTACTTCTCCTGGATAGCCGTGTACGAGGCCTTCGGCCTCTCTGAACACCCGCTAGTGCAGCTCCTCGGCAAGAGGAGGCTCGACGCAGCGATGGCGAGTGCCGTCAGCAGAGCCGAGCATCTCGACCGCGTCGCCCACTACGGCGCGTGGCTCGGGAACGAATCGGTGAGGATAGTCGACCTGGTGTCTCCCACGCAGGACGACCCGGAGGGTGAATGACGGTGCCGTCCCGGGCATCCCCCCGCGCCGTCCCCGGCGCACCCTCCTGTCATCCCGCACCGCACCCAACCGCCCCTGTCCCACGCGGAGCCGAGGGAGCTCCGCGACCGAGGCGAAGCCAAACAGGCCGAGCGGGCGCGCCCGGCGCATGCCCAGCGCCCGCCGGCCGCCTTCCCGGGGTGGCACCGCCGCCCCATCATCGAAGTTAACATGCAGATCGAAGACTACGACATCAGACTTGAGGAGATGCGCCTCCGCTTCCTTCAGAGGGAGCTCGAGATGAAGGAGCGCCAGGGACTGGCAGTACAGGCAGCACTCGCGGAGCATTCCGTAACATCCTACGTGAGGAACCTGCCCGTGGAGGATGCCACGTATCCTGCCATAGAGTACCTTAGACTTCATCCGCAGGATGACGTAGAGGACGAGACACAGGAAGGGGTTCAGGAAGTCTCCGGGACCCCCGCGCAGGAAGGCCCCGAGCCCTACCGCCAGTACATCTCCTGGTGCATGCCCGCCCACGACCTCACGCGTCCCGACAGGAAGGGCTGCGGCTTCATCCGCTCCTCCGCGGGGGGCATCGTTTACTCGGCTTGTCCGGAGGATCCCGAGCACCACTGCAAGGGCAAGCGCAGGCACTGCTGGTCCCTCAGATGCCCCAAGTGCATGAACGACACAGCCCTCAAGCGCGGTGTCCAGATCGAGAAGCAGCTCCTCTCGTACAAGTTGCTCAGCGAGAAGAAGGGCGTCCACGTGGGCGACATCGGTCACTGGGTGGTCTCCCCTCCGCAGGATCTAGTCAAGAGGCTCTGCCAAACCAAGCCGGAGTTCGACGACCTCTGCAGGCATATCGACGACTCCATGGTGGCCTTCGGTGCCACAGCCGGAGTCACGATATTCCACCCCTGGCGCCAGAAGGAGGACGAGTGGGAATTCTCACCGCACTTCCACATCCTATGTTACGGCAGAATCGACACGACCGAGTTCAGGAGACGGAATCCCGGTTGGCTGATCAAGAAGGTCCACTCCAGGGAGAAGATCAGGAGCATCAGGCACACCGCCGCCTACCTCACTACGCACATGGGCCTCGGCATGGCCGAGAAGGACCCTGACGACATCGACTGGGACCTCAAGGTGCTGGACATGTTGGTCCCCGGCCTCCTGTCCCCAGGTGCCGACTATACAGAGAAGGACTACAACGAGAAGGGAGAAGGCAAAGGAAGGATGCTCGGAGACCTCTCGGGAGTGGACTGGGAGCAGTGGACCATGAAGGCTCTCGCCGTGGAGTTCAAGATCAGGTACTGGGGCGGAGCATCCAAACGCAACATCCGCACCCTCGGAATATACCGCCAATACAAGATCCGCGTCTGCAAAGAATGCCACAAGCTCCTCAGGACGTACGATGGCCATCACGACTGCGTCGGGACTTACATCAGATACATCAGGGACGACCCTGTCGTCGTCTTCGCGGAGGACTTCGAGCTCGTAAAGTCAGTGTTCCAATCATTCAAGTCGAAGCTCCGCCAGCAGCATCTCACGATCGTTGACTTCTCCAGGATGTGCCCCTTCACTCTGTGCACGCTCGACCTCGGCCTCCCGATGGACGACGACCTGGTGATGGCAGGACCGTTCGAGGAGCCCGACGAGTATTTCCTCAGGAGGCAGCGCGAAGCCTTCGGAAGGGAAACGGAGGCGATAGCGTGAATCAGTCGTCTTCCTGTTCGGATTCGAGATCCTGTTTGATCCTCAGGCATCTCTCCCTGAGCGCGGGGATGTCCTTCCGGATGGTGTTCCACTGTTTGACGAGGTCATTGTTGTGGTACTGGTGTGCAGCACGGTCGCGCATCCCGGCAATCTCGGACCATGGCACATCCTTGTACCTCTCCAGGAATTCAGAGGACAGTCTCTTCACAGCCTCGCCGATCTGCAGGATGCCGAACGCTGTGCTCCACTGGTATTGCAGACTCTCCATGAAGTCCTCGATGTCGTCACCGTACAGATCCCTGGTGGCCAGGATCCCATCGCAGTACTCCAGGATGGCATCGATGTTCTCGAGGTCATGCTTCATAGAGCAGCCTCCTGTCCCTGAGGACCTCTCTGCTGAAGTCGTCACGGAGGGACTCCTCGCATACGACGTCGATGTCCGTGCCGAGGGCATCCCTGAGATCTGCATAGAATCCGCCCACCTCGAAGAGGCCGTAGTCGTCCGGTGTCAGGATGCAGAAGTCGTAGTCGCTGCCCTCGGTGTTGTCGCCGCGGGCCCTGGAGCCGAAGAGGTACACGCGGATCATCCCATGGCGGGCCGCTACAGCTCCGACTATCTGACAGAGCTCCTCGAACGTGTACTCCTTCACCTCGTCCATGGTTATGTGATGGCGTTTGCGCTATATAAACAAGGGTCGGGACCGGTTCGGAGTCCCATCTCACCCATCTTCACACTCAACAACGACAACAGGCCTGAAAGCACGGCCTCGGACCGGATCACCTCCGAAGCAGGAGCATCCGCAAAGGTCCGATAACCAGAACTCCGGATTTGAAGTGATTATAGAAGTCAACTCGGGAAAATCGTGGTTCCAGACCCTGGAACCGGTTCGAGATGGCCTCCGACACAGGGACCCACTGTGGCGGTCGGAGGCCGGGTCATCCCCTCGACAGAGGGCAATCACAGAGGTGAAAACAAGATGACCAGAAATGGAATGGCGGCATACGCCGTAGGGAACTGCCAGTCGAACGACATCGAGGACACCGACGACATGACCGACTTCCTGTCGGAGAAGGTCGTGAGCATCGTCAGGATCCTCATCCCCGACGAGGGCATCAGGGCGGTCGTCCTCGCCGACGCGTTCGCCAAGTGCTATGTCGACGATCTCTACACCGGAGACGTCTTCGAGGACATCGAGGACGCCAAGGACATGGTCGGCGAGCTCGTGGCCGGGCACATCATCGACAACGACCCGATGCTCTGCAGCGACTACGGGTCCTGTCTGGATGACGACGGGTCGGGCGTCGATGACGACTGCTGCCCGGAGGACGTCTGCGACGGCCCCTTCTGCGACGGGGACTGCGGCAGGTGCCCCTACAACGACGACATGCCCAGGTTCGTCTTCGACGACGGCATGGTCAGGAGGATCTCCGTCAGGAGGGCTCGCGATGCCTGACCGGTACGAGCTCGTCCCGACCGCCAGACAGAGGGGTTCCAAGCCGCCTCAGGGCTGGGTGCAGCTCGCACCCGGCATGAACCCCAAGCGCAGGACGATGACCGAGGGCTACCTCAACCAGAGGATGCCCAGGGGCAACACCATCGCCATGAACCAGAACTATGTGAAGAAGGTCCTCGGAAATCCGAGGACCCCTAGGGAGAACAGGGATGCGGTGATCGCATACGTCCTCAACCATCCGGAGAAGTTCACCCCTCTCGCGGAGAACACCGACGACCCGATCCAGAACGAGTGGGCGTCCAAGATGAACGGACCTGCCGATTTCAGCTTCATGAAGTCATTCAGGAGGAGATATCTGTAACATACTGGGCCGTCAGGCCCCAAATTATCTCGTTTTGTAAAG
This sequence comes from uncultured Methanomassiliicoccales archaeon, assembly GCA_959597175.1. GTDB lineage: Archaea > Thermoplasmatota > Thermoplasmata > Methanomassiliicoccales > Methanomethylophilaceae > Methanoprimaticola. The sequence continues at coordinate 20,258 of CAUFXM010000014.1, read as the reverse complement.
CAATTTCATCACCGTTTATTAATGATCCAGTGACTCTTGTTCTAATTGCATTGCTTAACAATAGATTAAATTGGATATAATCTATGTTGGATTATGCCCAAGTGTCGTACAATATATTCTATTAACCGTAGCGAGAATATATTGTATGATTTAATAATCGATGAAGAAAAACTGAGTGCCTATGAACAGTTTGAGATGTTTCAAGAAAGTCTTGATGTATTAGATTCTCGTCTGAAATCCAAGGGTTTAAGTTATGAAAGTTTGAAATCAGCTCTTCTTCCTCCAGGTAAAGACAAAAATGAGGTGGTCTTTGTATTCGATAATGAACTTCAAGATATAAAAACAAATTACATCTTGGATTCATTTGAGTGTATTGTTTCTTTGTTAAAGGGATATAGGGATTCCAGTATGAGTCTGAAATCTGGAGATATAATCTATGAGCCTCGTTATTCAGAATTTATCTTTGAACTGCTGAAAAAGCACCTTCATGATTCTTCTCGTATCATTTGTCCCGAATACAGACGGTATTATGCCATTTATTTTAACAGCCTTTCTGATGAGATGATTAACAACATTGATCGGATATTTCAAAGATTATCCCATTATGTCGGATATTCCAAAATAAGTGAGTTGTCCGTATTCAAATCAATAATTGCCAATTCTTTGCCGACGATGACTGTTTTATGTAGGGGCCATGCAATATTTCCAGAAGCTGAGGACGTACCCGGATCAACAAATAGTTTTTGTTATGATTGTTTGAAAGACCATTTTGAAACTGTTCTTATTCCAGAATTGCTGTATGGTTCGTTTTTATCATTCAAAATGGATTCCCTTATCAGGGATAATCGTACAACAGAGCTGTTGTTTGTTGCAGCATATCCCACTAATGTAAAACTATCGAATCTCAAGTTAGATCTCGATACCAGTAAACTACAATATTTAAGAAAAGAAAAGCCACACCTTTCAGAAATTTTCGGTCCAGATTATGATTTGAATACTATCGAGACTTTTGTTAAATCATTGGATTATAATCATGTCTATAATGTTCGTTACTGCCCTGACCAAAATCCGAATATTATTAAATTCAATGTAGTTACGAGTTATTTTGATTCAGATAGAATTCCACATAAGGTTATCGTTGCACTCAAAATCGATATTATAACAAATGTAGTAGGGCTTGTAACAGTATATTAACCGGTAACAGACTCGAGTGAAGTCAGATTTACTTCAAATTATATCAGTCAAAATCATTTTTTGGATGTCCCTGAACCGGTTTTGTTATCTCGTACATCAGTTTTTGATTTTCGTCCATGGAATATTTCTTAGGTCTTCCTCCTTTGCTGTTAATGTAGCCTCCTTCTTTGAGTTTTTTCATACATCTGTAGATTGTTTTATCATGATCCGGATGGTGTTTGTATCCACCCGAAACTGTTCTGGTTCTCTTGTTCTTCGAGATCCAGTCATTTTCTATGTCATGGATGTCCAAGCCCTCGGGTTTTTCTTCCGTTTTTTCCAGTATTGTAGTCACCAGTTCATATTCCGATTGACTTAGACTGCTGTAATCGAGATATTTCTGTTCAATCTCGATTATTTCGGTTCCATTCTGAATCGTGATCTTGTGTTCATCCATAATCGACTTTATCTCATCTGCTGATCTCACAAAGAACCTAATGACCTATTGGATTATTCAATGTCGGTAGGCATCTCTTTTCCGATATTCCGTGAAACTTGGAAACACGATTAAAATCGAACCGCGAAGATTCAACTCTTCTGGGTTATCTTTTTCTGTTCCTTGTACTCTTCGAGCTCATCATCGGACATTACCTTGTCATAGTCTGACTTGATGATGCGCTGCGTCTTCATCGAATCGTTTATCGATTTGATGAAGTTCCTGAAATCGCGGTTGATCTCCAACAGGTCGTTGACGATCCCGAAATCCACGAACTCGGTTTCGCGGGCCGGTATGAGTATCTCCGATTGGTGTACATCCGACACGTCGAGCCGTATCGCACCGATTCCGAACGACGGGCACAGACGTGACAGCTGGTCCAGGGCCTCCTCCGAGTAGTCTATCGCCACCAGATAGCCCTCGTTGGCCCAGCTGGAGTTGGATACGGCCTGGAAGAAGTACTCCCTGACGTTCGAACCGGTGACCGATACCTTTATCTCGAACGAGTACAGGGTGATGTTGGACTGTCCGTAGTTCCTTGCAAGCTCCACCGTCTCCTTGTCCAGGTCCTCGAATGGGAAGTGAACCGACACTAAATCCGGATGCATCCACTTCTCGGAGTTCTTCCCGGTTTTGGTCGAGTTCTCATGGTATATCGTCTTGGTGTGCCCCTTGAAGCGCTGCTCCCCATCGACGTAGGCCACCAGCAGGGGATGCAGGTCGCGTTCCCTGAATTTAGCGGATTCCTTCTTTTGAATCGTGCTCTCCTGCCCGTAAGTCATGCCTTTCAGTCCGAACATCGGCGGTCTAGAGGACACCTGGGCGAACCTGGAATCCGGCTTGTCTCGGATGTTAACGTACAACTGTGCCTGGATGGTGCGCCACGGGGTCTTGCCGGACAGGCCGCATTCCTTATCGTATCCCTTCTCGACGGCATAGGCCCATATCTGTTCGGCTCCCATCGGGACGCCTTTCTCGGACAGGACGCGTTCGGAAAGTTGCAATCCGGTGTACATCGAGGTATCAATACCTTATGGGGATATATTCCTAACCAGACGCTCATTGAATAATACCAGACATAATAATACTGTAATTCATATTATCTGGCGGTGCTGTTTAAAGTGATGAATTCCAATGATTTTAAAAAAATCAAATTCGGTGATGCTGATGCAGAAACTGAATTGTTATATGAACCAGATCTATTGAAGGATGGATTCATCGATGATTTTGGATTCATCGATGATTTAGTCAGGGGACGCAAATATCTGGTTTATGGTTTAAAAGGTTCAGGTAAAACAGCCATCGGTTCAAGGATAGAGCTGTTGTATAGTCAAAAAGATATGACCGTTGAGAAATTCACTCTGGAGAGGTTCAACTATCCCTTATTTGAGGGAATGGGTTACAGCAAAAGTGAAAAATCGAACAGTAATCATTCCAATAAAAACAGTGTTACTGAAAACAACCGTACATGGGAGATGATTCTTGACGTTGCGCTGCTCGGTATGTTTTCCGAAGATCCGGAATTTGATAAGAATTCGAAAGAAATCCAGAGTTTTGTTGACAATCTAAAGAAAAATGGTGTTCTCTCTAACAACGACCTTTCATTGATTGTGAATAAAATGTCTAAGAAGAGTTTCATTGCAAATTTTCACATCTTCAAATTGAATTATGAAACCACAGAGTCAAAAACTGAAAACTACAGAGCAATGTATGATTCCCTGAGAGAAGCTGTCAATAATGTTCGCATATCAAAACAATGCATCATGATATTGGATGGTCTCGACAGCGTGGTTGATAATACAGAAGTTCAGATTCGTGTGTTGTCTGGTCTTCTGCACGCTACTAATGAAATCAACATAACATTAGCTAGGAAAAAAGTTCCAGCGAAGATTGTACTGCTATGCAGAAGAGACCTTCTTGACATGTTAAAGGATCCGAACAAACAGAAAATGATTGATGACTACGGTATCGAATTAGACTGGTTTCAAGAAGGAGTCAATAGGGACGACATAAATCTCATACGTTTGCTGAATAAGAGGGCAAGTCTTTCTTTAGGCAAAGATGTTAACATTTTTGATGAATTCTTTAAAGAATACACCTCTAATAAAAAAACGTACAAATTCATGCTGGATTACACGCGTCATATTCCTCGCGATATGGTCAGGCTGATAAACGAGATTCAAAAGATCTACGTAGATGCTGACAAAACGAACATCAACAAGGCAATTGATGCCTATTCTGCAGATTATTTTTACGGTGAAGTGGAGAATGAGATGGTCGGAATAATGAAAGATGGCGAATTCGATTTCATAATGGATCTGTTCTCACGCATTCATAAGTACCGCACTTCACAGAGAGAGATGGAACTGAAAGCTGAGGAGATCGGCCACAAGGTTTCGAAGGATGATATGGGAAGGATTCTAACACTATTGTATAATGTAGGTGCCATAGGCAATGTGTCTCGTGTAGATGATAAAGATCGCTATACGTTCAAGTATAGGAACCGTTGGAGTTCATACAATAGTTCTGATGAGATCGTTGTTCATCTAGCGCTACAAAAAGCTCTCAATGTCCGTGGAGGGTTCAAAAGAGACTGACGCTTTGTGCATCAATCATGCTGCATGTCAGCAGTCGTCTTCAATTCATATTTAAATCGGAAACGTTATTGGAACACGGTGAATATTATGGGCAGGTTCTCAGTCAAGCAGACGTCCGACGGAAGATACATGTTCAACCTCATTGCCAATAACAACCGTGTGATCAGCAGTTCCCAGACGTATGCATCCGTCGCCAATGCTAAGATTGGAATCGAGAGCGTCCGTATAAACTGCGCCGTACCGGTCGAGGACCAGACTGTGGAAGGTTTCGAAGTCCTCAAGCATCCCAAGTATGAGGTCTACCTCGATGTAGGCGGCAAGCCGAGGTTCAAGCTCAAGGCGTCGAACGGCGAAATCATAGCCGTTTCCCAGGCATATGCCGACAAGCCCTCCTGCCTGAAGGGCATAGCCAGCATAGGCACCCACGCACCGGATGCGGAAATCGTCATCGAGGAATTGATGTGAATAAATTCTGATACATTGTGTTCATAGCACACTCTCGAATCGATAAGCTGTTACCATGAACGATAAATACCCGGAATACAACGATGAGGGATCCCCACCTGTGGAATATCCATATCTTCGGAATTGGCTGAAGGTGAACAACAGGATTTCAGGAGACTTCGTTTCCAATCACTTTCTGATATGGATCGATATCCTCGGCTACAAGAACAATGCAGACTGCCCGTTCGGGGAGACGTATAATCCGGAGTCTTTGAAAAGAGTGAATTCATATCTTCAGAAGATTGCCGATGCCTATGAGTTTGCCATCGATCTTTATAAAAATGCAATGGGTGAAGACCCTAAAATCAGGATCTTCTCCGATAATATTCTGCTGTACTGTAAATTATACCAAGATCATACCGATTTGAAGAATATAATCAAACTCATGTTAGTAGCATCCGGCATCCAGTGGGTGATGACCGGGGCTTCCAAGATCCTGGTCAGAGGCGCTGCAACAATAGGATTGTTCTATTCCAACGACCGGTTCGTTTACGGGCCAGCATTGATCGAAGCATACAAACTGGAGACCGAAGCGTCCATCTACCCCAGGATTCTGATATCAGATAACCTTCTAGAATATCTGGAGGCTCAAAGAAATGGGGATATGGCTTTTGATGATCTGTATCAAGGACTACTAAAAGATGATGATGGCCTTTACTGCATAGATGGACTCTCTCCGATGTACAAGTCACAAACTTATCTGTTTGATTACGGCACCAGTCTCATTATTATGAAAGAGAATTATGTTGACGAAAGCGAGAAACACAAGGGTATGATGAACTACACTATCTGTAAATTCAACGAGTTCTGCAAGGAAGAAAACATCAATCTGGAAATTGATTTGTTATAAAATTATCTTTTTAGGATGTTTGGAAAGATTGTCCTTAATTATACAGGATTATTTGAAATAATACTTTTGTTGATTATAATAGATTATATTCTAATGTTTAGCATGTATAATCATTGCTGCTCTTGTTTTATTCTTGAAACTGAGATATTCTCCTCATGGAACTGAACGACCCACTAATCGAGAGCGTCCTGATCCACATGTATCTCCATCCCGAAGGAATCGACCTCAGAGAACTGGTTGGAGAAGATCAGTCGGAGGAGGTCCTGGAATGCCTTCTCAAGAACGGTATGGTCCGGAGAATCCAATGAAATCGTTTATGGGGGATTCCTCCCCCGATGTTATCAGATGTTCAGCCCCATTCTCCTGAGTTCTGTCTCTGCCTTGGTCCTTCCCGGATGAACTGAGAGCATATTCTCGTATCTTTCGCCATCACTGTCCCTGCTGGGTCCGAATCCTAGGTTCACGTGGCAGATCTGAGAGTACAGAGTGTAGTCGATTACGTCCTCCGGGACGTCTTCCGAGTCCAGCGCCGGATTCATGACGACCGTCCTCATCAGAACACTGGCCCTTCCGATCTTCCCGTTCCTGTCCTTGGTGTCGCTCCATCTGATGACGATCCTCGGGTCGTCCTCGACGAGTCCAGATTCCACCAGTCTCCGGTAACTATCCTTCAGGTCGACGTTCTCTCCGCGTGTGGAGTTGCTGATGCCCCTGAACCTCTTCAGGTACATCCCCTGGTTCTCGTCCAGGAACACGTCGGAGTTGAGGTAGTCACAGACTTCCTGTGAGTACTCTGTCCTGCTTTCTCCGCGCATTTTCGCGAAGATCGTCTCCGCCAGGCTCTCCATCACGCCCTCCGGCGCGTTCCTCAGGTAGTCGCTGACTTCGAAGCTGATCCACTTGTAGGACCTGGTCCACTTCAGCTTGAAGTCCCTGAACGCGGCGAACTCCGCCTGTATGTCCTCGAATCCGTTTCTGATGCCAGCGTTGCGCATGGCCCTGATCAGCATCTCGCTGTTGCAGTTCTCCATTTCTTTTTCTCTCCTGGGCCTTAGTGCCCGGAGAGGGGCTTGGCGGAGACGCGCTTACGTGACCGGCGTGCGCCGAGAACTCGTTCTGAAAAAAGGCGCCGACGGGCCGATATGCGCGCGGAGCGTACCCCTGAAGGGCACGAGGCACGGGAGAAATCGTCTGTATTCAAGGTCCTCTTATACTCATGACTTCCTTACGGTGTCCATGGAAGGGGTGCAGCTTATCGATGACCTTTCAAAGCGGATCCTTGACGAGATAGATCGCGGAGAGTCCAATAACGTCGAGTTCAAGTCCAATTTCCCCGGCGACGACAGGAAGTATCTCAAAACGGTAGTGGCCTTCAGCAACGGTGCTGGGGGACGCATATTCTTCGGTGTCGGGGACGACAGGTCCATCATCGGCATCCCTGACGACGTCCTATTCAAGACCATGGATTCCATTGCGGATTCCATCTCGTCTTCATGCAGGCCCATGATCTCACCGGACATCTTCAATGTGACCGTCGACGACAAGAACATCATAGTCGTCGACATCAGACCCGGCAGGGACACGCCGTACTTCATTGAGTCCGAGGGCCGGTCCCGCGGGACTTATATCCGTGTGGCCGGCATCTCCAAGGTCGCAGACCAGGATATCCTGAAATCATTGGAGATCCGCGGCTCCAGGGAATCCTTCGACAGATTGGAATGCCCCTCCGTCGAAGTGGACCGCGATTCGCTTTCGAAGCTCTGCCGCCGTCTCTCCGGATACTCCATGGAGATATCCCCGGTGAAGCTCGAGAACATGCGGGTCATATCCCCCAGCTTCCGCGGATACATGGCGACGAACGCATACGCCCTGCTCACCATCAACCCCTTCCTGCATGCCCGCATCCAATGTGCATGTTTCAGGGATGCCGACGGGCTGGTGTTCGCGGACAGCATGGACTTCGGGGACGACATCGTCTCCCAGGTCGAAGGTGCTCACGGATTCGTCCTCAGACATCTGACCATGTCATCGGAGATCTCCGGACTCGTCAGGAAGGACTCGTACGAGATACCGGAGGCCGCCATCAGGGAGGCCATAGTGAACGCCGTCGTCCATCGCGACTATTCGATGCAGTCCTGCTCGATATTCGTTCGCGTCTTCGGAGACCGTGTCGAGATCGAGTCTCCCGGGCTGCTGCTCATCGATCTTTCGGAAATCGGCACCGGACGTTCGGAGATCAGGAACCAGGCCATCGCTTCGGTTTTCAAAGCCATGGGTTTCATCGAAAGGTACGGCAAGGGCACTCACAGGATGATCGAGCTCTGCAAGGAACAGGGTTGCAGGCCGCCGATGTTCAGGGAGAACGGGGAGTTCTTCAAGGTCGTATTCTCCAGACCCGTGCAGACCCATCATGCTACGGAAAAGGATGATGCCGCGATCATCATCAGGTGCATCCTCGAGGACCCTTCAATCACCCAGCCGCAGATCGCACAGGTCACGGGCATATCTCTGCCGATGGTGAAGAAGATCATGGCGAGACTCAGGGAGAACGGTACCATATCGCGGTCCGGATCCAGGAAAACGGGCGTTTGGATCGTCAACGATCCGGATGACGTGTGATTTATAGTTACAAAGGGGAGTTTCCAGTTACCATCGGTAACTGATCACGGACCTTATGGTCACTTTCCAGTTACCCTTCTGGATACTTCCGATAACTGTAACTATAAGCCGATCCCCGATCGGAACCTCGTTGCCCCGATTGAACCGCGGACCGTCGGGAACAACCTCTCCAAGATGGTCGATTCGGGCATGATCCACAGGGAAGGCAGCAGGAAGGATGGGAAGTGGGTGATTCTATCCGATCGCGTGGACCAGATATAAACGGCACTTAATAGGCAATCCGATGGGCCGAGGTCCCGGATGTTCTTTGCAGAAGGTCAGAATCCCATCAAACGAATCCCGAACAGTCATGAGGGCCTGTCTGCGATAGGGACAGAATTTGGGATTAAGGAGACATCGAAGTCATGTCAAGGATATGAAAAGGAGGTCAGATGAGAATGACCATCCGACCCATTAGTTTGTTAGTTTAAGGAAGCGCACCATGATGACTGCTTTTTCATTCGGACTTTGATGTATCGTGCGATGAGCATCTGGCGGAATCGACGACACCAACGATCCAGGCGACAATCCATACAATCGCGACCACGATGTACTCTTGCATCGACCACGAAATGCTGTCACATGCATGAGGCATCAGGAACACGAATAACCCAACCATTGCCAGTATCATCAGGATTAGTCCCTTGACTGTCTTTCCCATATACACATGCCCTGTACCTGGCATAAGCATAGAGAACAGGATTGCGAACTCCCTCCTCATGGTTAGTTCACCTCAATTCCCCCATCGTCCGGATATACGGTGAAGTCAACAACGTGGCTGTAAGACCTGAAGTCGTTGCACCAGACATTATCTATCACGACGTTACAGAACGTTACTGAATATGTATCGTGAGCGTGATAAGCACCGTCGGGGGCATCGGTTCTCAACAGCAATCCGGGCTCGACAATCAGATTGTTGTCGGCAGTCACGCTAGTCTGTTCGAGGTCGTAGAATGCTTCGAATATTCCTGCGCCCACGTCACTTCTGTCGGTGATCGTGCATTCGGAGTATGTGTGATCCCATGAAACTCCGAAATTTGCTGAAACCCCATCCGAAGCAGAGAAATTCAGTCCATAGCTGAATGTTACGGTCTGAATGCCGGGTTCGTTTCTTGGCGCGTGGTCATAAATGACCTGATTTCCTTGTAGATAACTTCCAAGTTCTGACCTGACAGTCATGTTGTCCTTTGTGTCACCGCTGGTCACTATTCCTTCGTGGTTGTAATGAACGACGAAATAGTTGGAATCATCATTAGTGTCTTCAATCTGACTGATGATCGTTATTCCGCTCATCTTGCCATAAGGGTCGCACATCTGATTGTATGTGTAGTATTCGTTGTACCCGATGCCACCGTCCATCGCATAGGTCTCCATGCTGTCAATCTCGGCTGCCCAAATGTAAGCCTGCTGAATTGCTTCGGCTTCCGTGGGATAGCCACTGATCGAATGACACACTGTGCCTCCGTCGGGAGCTGTTCCCATGCAGCTCACCTGACAATCTTCTGAAAAAGCAGTGAATCTGTACTTGTTTTCGTTCATTGTGAACAGTTCCGGCGTATCTGCCACTACGATGATGGCATTACCCTGACTTGCTAGGTTTGTAATATCGTCAGCAACCGACTTCTTATCAGAGACTGCCTTTTCGTTTATCATGATGATTTCAGTCGAGTCGTTGATTGATGAGAGGCTGTTGGACATTTCCACACGATTCGTCATATCAGCTATGGATGCCGCATCGCCGTTGGCGATTTCTAGTTCTGTTCCTTCTTCTCCTGCATAGATGGTGACAGGCAGATTCTTCTCATAGTCCACCGCAACCATCTCCATCTGACCTGGTTCGGCTTCCACTGTTCCCAGGCCAGTGATCGCCAGCAGCATGAGAGCTACCGCTGACGCTGAAATTGCTGTCTTTATCTGCATTGTACTCACCGCCCAGATACTCGCCGTACTCAATTGTCCGGTTTTCTTTGAGTGATAATTCACCTTTATTTCAGTTTATAATTATTCTTATTGTTTTGTATAAATTTCTTAATTTTGTAGCAATAAAATAAATAATCTTTTGAAAATATTACGTCGGTGTTTACATGAAGATCACCTATACCGAAGTTAACGGCAGGAGGTATGCCTACACGTGCACGTCGGAGCGCGTCCCTGGGAAGAAGAACCCCGTATCCAAGAGGGTGTACCTCGGCATCGTCGATCCCGAGACGGGGGAGATCATCCCCAAGAAGGGGATAAAAGAGACGGACCTGGTGATCGACAGGGGGTTCCGGGTGAAGAGCTACGGTGACGCGGCCCTTGTGCTGTCGATCGCCAGAAGGCTGAATCTCCTACAGGATCTGGAGAGGGCGTTCGGAGACCGCGGACGCGGGATCCTGGCGATCGCCATGGCCCAGGCCGTCCGTCCATCCTCTTCCGATTCCGTTGATAGGACCCTGAGGGAGTCCTACATCCTCGAATCCCTCGGCATCTACGCGACCGGTATCGATCGGAAGTGGGTTGTGGACACCATCAACTCATTCGATTCCGCGGACGCGGCCCGTTTCTTCAGGATCAGAGGGGAACGTTCCGACAGACGTCTCTATCTCATGCCGCTGACCGCCTCGCTGACCAGGGCCATGAACGACCCGCTCAGATCCATGCATCCGCAGATGAGATCGGATGAGGTGGCCGTGACGGTCATTGCCGATGCCGAGGGGAACCTACTGGCCTTCGACGTCATGGACGACCCTTCGTCCGACCCTGCGAAGCTGATCGGCCTGATGGCCCATCTGAGGGATGCCGGTCGCCATCCGGTGTACGTCTCCGACACCCTCTCAGCCCTCACCGTCCGTCTGACGGACTTCGTCACCGACGGCCTCGACTTCATCGTCCCGTACCCCATGTCCTCCATACAGTACAGGTCCCTGGTCAAAGGCACGAAGGATGTCTTCGGTGACGCCGGCGACATCCGTGAGGACGGGTCGCGCATCGTCGAGGAGTGCGTGGGTATGACGATGGACCACGACACATACCGGCTCATCCCCAGATCAGATCCGGGATTCGACGGCTGCCGCATCCGCCTGAGGGCGTTCATGAGCTACAACCCGAACATTAACTCGGATGCCGTCGAATCCGTCAAAAAGATCGTGAACAGCATAAAGATGAGACTGAACGGCACACGTTCGGACGATCCCGATGCATCGCTGAGATCGGTGGCCGGCGATCTCTCCGATCTGTTCAGGGTGTCCACGGACAAGGACGGTATCATCAAGGTGAGCGTCCGCAGGGATGCCATGGCCGACCTCCGTCGCAACATCGGGCGCGCCCTCGTGCTGACGACGGGTCCGGGATGGGAGGAGGTCTCGAAGGCCCGTGCCATAAGGAGAGACCTTCTGGAATCCGTGTACCAGTACTATCGCGGATCAAGGTGGCTAATGGAGTACAGGGGCCACGGCGTGTTGGGTTACAATCAGATCTTCGTGGAGTCCCTCGTCGCCTTGATGTACTCGGAGATACGCAGGACTCTGGCATCCGAGGGAATCGACATGGGCATCGGCGAGGCCCTGTACACGGCGTCGTCCCTCAAGCTGCTCGTGACGCCGGCGGGGAGCATCATGAGCTCGGTGGACCGCGGGACCAGGAAACTGCTGAATGGTTTCGATATAGACGTCTCGTCACCAGCACCGTTGTGATTTCATGCATGTGGAATGGGTTTCCTGTCGGGTTAACCGTTTGGCCCGACAGGGTTTTTCCAGAGATCGGTCACGCGGCACTTGTCACGAATGATATGCTGACCCTGTCCATGACGGTCCTTGTCCCGTCGATGGTCGTGTCGACCTTCAGGCCTATGCCGTCATGGTACCAGACTCTCATCTGGTCTCCCCGATGGTCTATGGAGTACACCTCGCATTCGATCTCCCCGAATACAGTCGTGATCGTATCCTGACCGAAGTAGTGTATGCTCTCTTCAGGATACTCCAATGTGAAATCCTCCTTGGACACCGTCATCTCACTGGTGTCTCCTTCGGCTATCACTGAGACCACGTACCTGTTATCCTCATATGCGGAGGGTAAACCCTCCTATTTGTTTAGATCATGAGTCCGATCCTCCTGAGCTCCGTCTCCGCCTGCGCCCTGCCTGGATACCTGTCGAGCATCGCCCCGTATCTCTCGGCATCGTTCTCTCTCGTGGGTCCGAACCCCAGGTTCACGTGGCAGACCTGGGAGTACAGGGCGTAGTCCAGAGTATCCTCGGAGACGTCCTCCGAGTCCAGCGCCGGGTTCATGACTATGGTTCTCATCAGGACGCTGGACCTCCCCACCTTCCTGCTCCTGTCCCCGACGCTGCTCCATCTGATGATGAGGTCCGGGTCGTATTCCACGAGTCCTCTCTCCGCCAGTCTCCTGTAGCAGTCCAGCAGGTCGATGCTCTCACCGCGGGCCGATTCGCTGATGCCTCTGAACCTCTTCAGGAACAGTCCCTGGTTCTCCTCCAGGAACTCCTGCGAGTTGAGGTAGTCGCAGACCTCCTCGGAGTAGGCGGTCCTGTCCTCTCCCCTGATCCTGGCGAAGACCGTCTCCGCCAGGCTCTGGATCACGTTCTCCGGTGCGTCCCTCAGATAGTCCGAGACTTAGAAGCTGATCCACTTGTAGGATCTCGTCCACTTCAGCTTGAAGTCCCTGAAGGCGGAGAACTCCGCCTGTATCTCGTCGAATCCGTTTCTGATGCCTGCGTTGCGCATGGCCCTGTTCAGCATCTCGTTGTTGCAGTTTTCCATTTTCTTTTCTCTCCTGGGCCTTAGTGCCCGGAGAGGGGCCTGGCGTAGCCGCGCTTACGTGACCGTCGCGCGCCGGGAGAAAAACTGAAAGAGAAGGCGCCGACGGGCCGATATGCGCGCGGAGCGTACCCCTGAAGGGCACGAGGCGCAGGGAGAATTGTAAATAATCTGTGAATTTCGAATCGTGTTGTTTAATTATATATGGTTGAGAATAATTCACAATCTGTTCATGAACAATGATTCTGAATTAATCATAGACATTGATCTGAATGATCTTCTTAGGAAGGAGTCCGAGGGCACTCTTACTGATTCAGATTTCTTAGAAATGTGGACTAGAATTGTATTGTGTCCACTTTATAGAATCGAACAGATTATACAACATTCAGCTCACACATCGGATGGATATACGTCTGACCAAGCTGTGATATACGGTTTGCTTGTTCACATCTGCAAATTGATTAGAACAGATAGGCATCTTACCTGCAAGCATGAAAACACTCGTGAACTTGCATCAGTTCTCCAGAGAATGATCTTCGAATCCAATATCACTGTTCAATTTCTGATTAAAAATCCTGACAAGATAGACGCCTATCGTAAAAGTGGTTTAAAAGGCACTAAAAAGTTCTATGAGGAGATTCAGAAGAATAGAGAAGGGAGGCAGGATTCAGATTCTGATCTGTATCAATGGGAAGAACAGATCCTTCAATCGGTTAAACATAGGTTTGACGAGTCTGGATGCTCTCCTGACGACTCGTTGCCTGTTTTTCCAAGCATGTACCAGCGGATGAAAGATATTGGCTTCGAATCTGGTTATTTTGCATATTCAATGGACAGTGACATAGTTCATACAAGTTGGCCACATGTAGCAGAATATTCCCTTACTAAGAAAAATGGCAGATACTATCCAGATTTCAATGAGTATGGGGAAGATGTAAGGCTTCTTAATCCGATGCTTCTCCTGTGCTACGAGTCTCTAAAATTATTCATAACCTCATATCCTGGTCATATGCTCACACACCCCACTTTATCAGAACTCGATGAAGATCAGAAATTGCTGACGATATTTGATTTGATGCATCAGAACTACCTAAGTGGCAGATGTCTGACATATGGTATTCAAGAAGACATTCGTATCAATTGGAGAAATGAGATTCAGTAATGGGTGGGCAACAAAAGCAGTTCAGCTGAATACATTTTCAAATACAGAATCATAACACAGGTTATAATCAGTCCACGACAATAATGTCTGGCCACCCAGTTTTATCTAGGCATATCTACTTTCAACAATTATGAATGCTAAGACAGTCAGCATAGTTGTGTTAGCTATTCTGGTTGTAGTGGTAGTTGTTGCTGCGGTTTATTCTCTTGATAATGGCTCAGAGCAATCTTCTGATACCAACAAGACATCTAGCAACGCTTCATTCATACGCTACGAGGATGTAAAACCACGATATACTACAGGCTTATAGATAAACAGCTCCAGGCTCAGGACAATCGGGAATATGAGTTTTCAGAACCAATGAAAGTCCTGGTTACTGGAATAAGCGATGAGCCTATCGTAGGTATGAACATAAATTGCTCTGTTGAAGGTGCTTATGATATCATATCTTATGGTGGACATGATTCATCATCAAGTTCCGTTATCAGGTACACTTCAGAAATAACGATCCTCATACAACCAGTCGGAGATGTCACAATCTCAGCAACGCCTATCATTGAGCGTCCTAGTCATATTGACAATAACAGGTTCTTGGGAATTGACGCAGACGATGGCATAACAATAAGGGTTGATGGAAACCCCGTTACCGCAGTCTATTCATCAGGCTCGGAAATCATAGAAGTTCTATCCGAAGAATCTCGGAACAATACTGTTACCGTTGTTAGTCCCGATGATGATAGTGTTTCCCACGGAATGATCAAGCAGCAGTCATCTGATGGGCTTGTCACCCGCATGTATGTAACCATACCTGCAGCTGTTGGCGATAGCGATCAATTCGGAACAATCCATATTGCTTATGCTGATGAGGGTAAATCAACTCCTGAATACACCATCTATCTTCCAGAATGTTATGATCCTCTGCACCCTTCTACTGTGGTGGAGTACAGAATCAATAGAGTTATCGTCAATCCGGGACTAATAACTCTTGATGACTTCTCTAAATTGGATATTGACATTCACTCTGACAAGGAGATTGGCGAGTATAATATCAAGTTGAGGGGGACAGTAAGTGGTGGCTGGTATCAGTTCGGTCCAGACTACACTGCATTCACTCCTACTCATGATCTATCGTTCAGTATTCCTTCTGGCAATTCTCAGCTCTGCTGGGTTGAAGGAAACTACATTTTGTCAATCATCGTGTATTATGGCGATTATCTGGGTACTCAGACTACAAGCACTGCAACCGTGAACATCGATTCTGATGTTGTTCTTGTGCAGTACAAGTCGGAAGAGATTCTGGACGGAGAGGAAATTCCGTTTGAGTTCAATCAATCATTATACGTCATAACTCCTGATGATTCTCCTCCTGGGACAATATTCTACACAAGTGAGTGGAATGCTCCAGACTATAGTGTCTGGATATGCGGCATTTCTCATTCGGATGATGGATATCAATGCGTTATCATCCCAACTTATAACCTTGACGAAGTCAACAGTCAACATGCTACCGGTATAATCTCAATTACATGGGCTGCTGACTGATTAAACCGGGGGTTTTAACCCCCATTTTTGAATTTGTTTCCTTATATGTTTCTAGTCTGTTAGTATTCATCCGGGAACAGGACTGTCGTCACCGACCTGTCGCACTCCGTGATGATGTAGATCTCCCTGTCTCCGATGTTGTAGAGGCTGAACAGGCTGTCGGAGAACTCCCCCTTCCTCTCGGCTTCGAGGGCCTCGTCGTTCATCCTCCTGCTCTCGTCGCCGACGTCTCCCCAGTCGCCCCTGCAGTGCCTGTCGAGGCATTCCCTGACGCTCAGCAGGAAGGAGTAATCGTCCCTCATGGCCTGGGCTATCCCGCACGTTGTGACGACCTGCCCAGTCTCGAACAGCGGCATTCAGGCCACCTCCCTTGACAGGCTGAGGATCGCCATCGACGCATGCTCTATCGCCGTCCTGGCCTTCGACGGGTCCCCCTCGGCTCCGAGAGCCGCAGCTGCGTTCCTGGCCCTCTCCAGCTCCTCCAGGGCCCTGGCCACGTTCGGAGACATTCCCCTGGAGTCGCCCGGACGACTGATGATATCGTCGACCCTGATGCGTTCCTCCCTGAGATGCTCTCTGATCTCATTCGCCCTCTCGATCCCCGACGGCAGGAGGTAGTATGCCCTCATCCTCGACGTAGCTCCCTTGGGATGGGTGTACACGCTGTCCACCAGCCCCTTCTTCCTCATATCCGTCATGCAGTTGGAGACGTGCGCCCTGGACATCCCGGCGGCGAGTCCGATGCCCTGCTGCGTCATCGCGTGCGGCATCACGTACCCGCTCACCGGCACGTCGATGTACTGCAGAATGTGCAGGAGGATCATCTCCTGCCTGGTCAGGATGCGGTCGGCCATTCAGCATCCCTCCCTCGTGGCGTAGACGGTGTCCGAATACCTCGGCTTCCCTGTCTCCGACGGCATGTCGAAGGAGTCGCATGGACACTCCGAGTACAGGCACGGCCTGACGCTCCTGACGAAGTCATCTGTTTCCGATATAGTCAGTAGCTTCCCCTCGAGCTGGGGCATCGTGGATCTCCACATCCTGGTCGCCAGGTCGAATGTCCAGGTCCAGTTGTCCCAGTCGGCCATCCCATCGGCCTCTCCGGAATCGTAGAGATAGTACGATGCGTCGCTGCACTCACCGCACATCACCTTCACGATGACATTGCAGATCAGATTGTGGATGTCCCTCCTGGACTCCGGCAGAGCGTCGTGCACGGCCTTCACCGCTCTCAGTCCCGCCCAGTGGCAGTATAGGTCCGGGGACCTCCTGTCCACGTCTGTGATCCTGATGACGATCCTGTCGCCCATTCAGAACACCTCTCTGATGCACTCCGGGTAGTTCCCGTCGTCGTCCAGGACGTAGCCGATCGGCGGCTTCGAGAAATCGGTGTGAGGTTCGATGGGCGTCATCGCCCTGAGGTCGTCCCATGCGACCCTTCTGGTGTTGGGGTTTCTGTTGTAGTTTCTGTTTGTTCTTCTCTGACTCGTCTTCCTAGTCATCTTCCATTTCCTGGGGAAGAGCCCCGGGACGGCTGTCCGAAGAACGGCGACACGACGCTTGCGCCGAAGATGAAGTAGAAGGAAGGCGCAAGCCCGATGCGTCCGTTCGAGTCTTAAGGCACGGGGCGATGACCGGAAATGGAACATGTCTCCCCTCGTTTCTGTGAATCGACAGCAAGTTCTATATTGGGGTTCCAGATGCCGTCCAGGTTCATTGGATGCATGTTTCACCCTGATCTTGCCATTGTTCTACAGATTCTCAATGATTCTCTGTAATCATCAATAGGCGTTAACATAAGCTATAAAAATCAGAACCAGGCTTTTTCATTTTACCCTGACAAGGTGAAACCATGCGGCACATCGATCTCTGATGAGCGGTCTTCGGATTCTCTGTGAATGTTCGAAGACCTTCTCACGTGAGGTTGAAATAAAAATTGCAATGCGTATTAATCAATGACTAAGGCCTTTGCAGGTCTCTGCATCGGCATGTCGTTGATTAATCGGAGTTGCAATCTATGCATGTCGCATAAACGTTCCAGAACCTGGACGTCCGTCTGCAGCCGTCGGAACCGGGCCGCCGTGAGGCGCGTTGCTCCCGGAGCTCACGATGGCAACTGCTTCGGCAAGTCGGGAACGCCGGGGAAAGGTGCGGGAAAAGGAGGAGTCAAAATGGCAACGACTGATTCAGAAGAAGTGTTCGTATGAGTGGCGAGACTCCTCATGTGAACAAAGGGGGACGTCGTGATCTGAAAGATGAGGACGAGATGCGCGCGATGAGGGAGTACGAGACCGACAGCAATCCTTACTGGCATCCGGAGAGGGTCGATATCTTCGGTGATGGGGATTTCCATGTCGTGCACCGTACCGAGTCAGAGCTCGTGCTCGAGTCCGTCTATCATCCGTACTCCAGACTGGTCCATGATCTCGTCGAAGGGGGATGCATCCTGATTGACGAGATCAGTGGCACGGAGTCCAAGTTCAGGGGTCTGGATGATATGAAGGAAGCCTTCATCCGGGGCGAGATCACGCTCGAATGACCCGGGGCGGTATGTCATGATCCGTTCGGAACATGGACATACCGCTCGTCCAAACTATTTTGAGAAGTTTTATGGGTTTGATCCGAACAGGTTTCAATCCGAGGCTTTGTTGCCATCTTCGGTTCCGACATCCCTGTGTCCGGCGTCGATGGTCTCCAGAACCTTGGAGATCTTGTAGATGCTCTCAGCGATCTCCTGTCCTTGGGGGGTGAGGTACAGCTTGGTGGAGTTCCACTGGCCGTCTCCCTGCTTGGAATCGATGAGTCCGCATTCGATCAATTCGTTGATCCTCACGAACTTGGTCCTCTCGTTCCCCTCTTCGAGACGCATGAGCTGTGTCTTGGTGAGTCCCGGATTGTCACGCACCGTCAGCAGGATGTACAGGGCGGACTTCCTCTCCAGGACCGATAGGTCTACTGCCATCATGCCATTATTGCAATGCATCTTATAAAATAATCTCCCAGAAATCCACTGCCAGACGGTTCCATTCTAGACGGATTGATTACTTCGCATTGCTACAATATCAATCTTTAAATATTGCATTGCTAATATAGCAATTAGTTTCGGACGCGGCTGCTCCGGAACTTATAGGAAGGGAGGAAAAACGAAGAATGGCAAGGTATCCGTTCAATGAAAAGGCAACCGAGTACATGGACGCAAGGCGCGGTTGCATAGCGGAGTCCTCGTGGAGAGTCCAGGACCGTCGTTACAGGAGGATGGAGCGCGAGCTCATAATGCTCAACAGGGAAGGCAAGGTCTCGACCCTGTCCCCCACGAAGATGACCGTCGCCGATGTCAAGGCTTTCATCCTGTACCGCAAGGGACAGGAGGTCAGCGGTTCCGATCTCAGCCACGACATCTCCGCGCTCGACCAGCTCCTGCAGTTCAGCGGCAACACCGCCGTCCAGAACTGCCTCCAGCTGAACCCGGGGCTCAAGCCTGTGACCAGACAGGGCAGGCTCAAGCCCCTGTCCGAGAAGACCTACCGCCGCATCATGCAGAGGTGGGATGAGATCGACCAGAGCGACATCTACCAGGTCCGCCCGGTCGCCATGGTCCTGATGTACATCGGGACCGGCGCCAGGAACAAGGAGCTCCGTCTCGCGAAGATGGAGGACCTCGACACGGACCAGTGGATGATCCACTTCGAGCACGTCAAGGGGGAGGACTCCTACGGAGAGCCCCGCGACGTCCCGATCCCCACCGAGCTCGTGCCGGTCCTCAAGCAGTATCTGATCGTCAGGGATGCTTGGCTGCTCTGCCACAGGGCGAGCAGCGAGTACCTCTTCTTCGCGATGGATGGCGAGTACTCGTTCCTCTCCGGGAACAGCGTCAGGACCATCAAGGCGAAGGTGGAGGTCGCCATCGGCGAGAGGTTCGAGCTCAGAGACTGCAGGCGCGCCTGCGGTCAGTTCTACCTCGACAAGGGACTTACCATAGAAGAAGTAGCAAGGCTGCTCGGCCACTTCACCTCGAAGACAACCGAGACCTACTATTGCAGAAAGAACAATGCAGATATAGCAAGGAAGGCAAAGGGGGTGTGGTGAAACACGGAGGTTGCAACGAAGTGGGGGTCTGGATAGGAAAAAATGAGTGCAGCCGCCGGGTTGCACAATACCCCTAGCCAGCATTTCTTTGAGATAGTCAATTTCTGCAATTTTGAGGGGGTTTGTAACATCTGGCAAACACCCGCTTTTCATCGAATCTGAGTGCTTCTGGATATGGGGCTGGATGCATGATTTCAGCTTCATTATCTTCTGCAAATAGTACAAAACTACTTACATAGTCCGGCTATGGAAACCCCTTCCCAAACCTCTTAGAACACCTCTAGGGAGGACTGCTAAATGGCAAACGAAAAAGCACAGATTGGAGCACAGAGCAACGGAATGCAGAACGAGATCAGGGCCGCCTTCGGGCAGGTCAATGTCGAGAACGACACGTCCACGCAGAAGACCCCCATCATGAGCTTCAGCAACGGCA
>CAUFXM010000013.1 GCA_959597175.1 uncultured Methanomassiliicoccales archaeon | reverse complement strand
CCTTCGACTCCCTCGGCGGGCCCCAGGTCAGGGAGATACAGCAGACCGCCTACGGTGTTCCTGCGGAGAAGCCCGCGGACCCCGTCAGGTCCGGGTACGAGTTCGGGGGATGGTTCACCTCCTCCGATCTGAAGGAGGAGTACGACTGGTCATCCGATGTGAAGAGGTCCATGACACTCTACGCCAAGTGGACCCAGGTGAGCGAGGAGGTCCCCGAGACCTTCGAGATAACCTTCGAGGTCGACGGAGGCTCGATCACAGTTCCCGCTGCAACAGCCGACAGCGGAGCGTCCTTCGTCCTGCCGTCCTACGACGGTCAGAAGGAGGGCTTCGAGTTCGCTGGTTGGAGAATCGGAGACGACATCCTCCAGCCCGGTGATTCCGTCACCGTCACCGGCGATGTGAATGTCACCGCCGTCTGGAAGGAGGCGTCCGTCACACCCGGAGGGGACGACGATGACGAGCCCGGAGACAACCCCGGAGGCGACGAGCCCTCGGGCGATGATTCCGCCGACAGCGAGGATGACGGTCTCTTCGAGATTCTGATCCTCCTGGGGATCGTCGTCGTGGTGATCGTCCTGGCCGCGTACGCCTTCCACGTGCGCGGAAGCGGAGGGAGGCGCTGAGATGTCCGCCTGGAGCTCTATTGCGAAAGCACTGACCAGCTTCTTCAGGGGAGGCGGAGGGAAGGTCGCGGCATCCGGTGCGGCCGAGGCCGCTCAAGCGGGCACCAAGGTGATCCTGACCTGGGGCAACACCATCAAGGTCGCGGTCGTCGGGTGCTTCTCCTACCTCTTCCTCACCGGAGGGCTGTCCAACGTGGTCTCCACCACGCTGGGCATCCCCGAGGAGGTGGCGCAGGTGATCATCATCGTGGTGTTCGTCCTCCTGCTCGCATTGGTCATCCGCTATCTGGTGAACTACGCACGCGATAAGATGAACCTCAAGCAGGAGTACATCGACACCCCGATCTTCACGAGGCGCTCCGGGCAGGACCACGATAGCCTGAGGACGGGACAGCAGTACATCGACCCTCAGCAGGGGTACTACGACCGCCGCTTCTACGACGGCTCCGACTGGAGGAGATACAGATGATGTGGATTCCTCTGATGTCGGGGATCATCAACGCGGTGTTCATCCTGGACCTGATCGTCACCCTCACCACGGGCGACGACCTGGCCCACCTCCTGCTGGACGCATCCGGGAACACCGTGGCTTCAGCCATAACGGAGAACATCCCCACCGACCCTGTGGTGTTCTGGCTGCTGTCCGGGTTCATCCTGGTGTTCGTCTGCGCCATCGAGTGCCTGCTGATCTACATCGCGTTCTACTCGGACATCAGCCAGTGCAGACAGGGCAAGGTGGTCAGATGATGAACGTCCCGAGGATAATCGTGGGGCTCCTGCTCTTCGTCGGTTCGGCTTGGATCGTCCCGCTGATCTCCACGATGCTGGATGTGGGGGAAGCACTCGTCTTCTCCACCATCGGAAGCGTCATGGCGTTCGCCGGAGGGATGATCCTCTACTCCGGGGTGAGACAATGTCAGCGCTGGTACTGATCCTCTGCCTGATAGGGGCGTTCATCGGGTTCAGATGGAGCTTCTCCAGGTGCCTCATGAAGGCCCAGACGCAGGTGAGCGATGTACTCTGACGACCAGCCCAGGGAGTTCGATCCGACGGCGGACACCATGCAGGAACCCCAGAGGGATTCCGTCCCCGAACAGGCCTATGCCGAGATGCCGAGGGAGTCCCCGTGGAGGAAGGTGGCGGCCGTCGCCGCCACCGTATCTGCCGGGTTCTTCGGTGTGTACGTGGTGTGGAGGATGTTCGGCACCGACGCCATCGTCGACGCCCTGCAGGAGTACTGGCCCGTTCTCCTGTCCCCGATAGCAGGCGCCCTGCTGGCGAGGTTCGTGGTCAGATCCCTGTACCACCCCTCCGGCAGGGTGCTGGTGCATCTCGATGTGGAGAACCATCTGCTCCGCGCCGTGTTCGTCCCGGACGACATGTTCCGCTACATCCAGCAGACGGGGAACAACGTGGTGTACCACACCATGTCCGGAATCCCCGTCTACCTGGTGGAGGGCATGGATCTTGAAAGGGGGATGGTCGACTACGGCTGGATACACACCGAGAACGCACTCGTGGTGATGACCAGGGAGGACGCCTACCGCAAGTGGTACAGAACGCTGAACCAGGTGCTCGAGGAGAATCTGGAGCTCATGGTCCACCCGAAGGTCATCGGTCTGGGTTACGCCAGGTCGTCCCTGAGGAAGCACCTCGACAGGATCTCCTCGGCCCTCGGGCTGATCGAGACCGATTACGAGCAGCACGACTCGGACGAGTCGGTCCCGGAGGACTACCTGGACTTCACCGTGAACCCCAGGGATCCCAACGGCAACCGTCCCCGTCGGGACATGAGCCAGCGTCATGGAGGTGAGAGCCGTGACGGCCAGTAAGGCGGTCGACTACATCTCCAGGATGGAGCACGGAGTCATCATCGCCGTCGGGAGCGGGAAGCAGGGCAAGTCCTGCTCCCTGCATTCGCTCATCGACCTGTGCTGGCACACCCGCCCGGTGTACCTCCTGGACCCCATGGAGTACGACGTCTCCATGTTCCCAGGCTACCGCAGGGTCTCCGACCCCAACGACATCCCCGTGGGGTCCGTCGCGGTCATCGAGGACGTGAACAGGGTGTTCCACTCCAGGGGCTCCGGGAAGGACGCCACGCTCCAGCGCTGGCTCGGCATCATATCCCACAAGTCCACGGTGGTCTGCATCACAACCCAGTCCATGGCCGGCACGGACATAGAGTTTGTCAGGTCGCAGGATGCGGTGGTCATGTGCAAGAGGATGCACGACGAGGACCTGGCGTTCGAGCGTCCCGAGTTCCGCATGAACCAGGTTCTGGCCAACATCTGGATCGAGGAGTCCATAAGACAGCATCCGGAACTCGAACCGAGGAGCTGGTGCTTCTTCCCCCGCTTCAATGAGTCCGTCGCGATACCGAAGGTCTGGTGGTGGTCCTACAGGAACAGCCACATGCTCAGGGATGTGAGGCTGTGAGCTTCAACGTCACCACAGATCCGGAAACGGACAGGATGCTCTCCCTCAGGGCATCCTCCAAGGTCCCCCTCCCCAGGGAGATCGCCCTCTGCGACCCCAGGGACGCGAGGGAGTACTTCTCCTGGATAGCCGTGTACGAGGCCTTCGGCCTCTCTGAACACCCGCTAGTGCAGCTCCTCGGCAAGAGGAGGCTCGACGCAGCGATGGCGAGTGCCGTCAGCAGAGCCGAGCATCTCGACCGCGTCGCCCACTACGGCGCGTGGCTCGGGAACGAATCGGTGAGGATAGTCGACCTGGTGTCTCCCACGCAGGACGACCCGGAGGGTGAATGACGGTGCCGTCCCGGGCATCCCCCCGCGCCGTCCCCGGCGCACCCTCCTGTCATCCCGCACCGCACCCAACCGCCCCTGTCCCACGCGGAGCCGAGGGAGCTCCGCGACCGAGGCGAAGCCAAACAGGCCGAGCGGGCGCGCCCGGCACATGCCCAGCGCCCGCCGGCCGCCTTCCCGGGGCGGCACCGCCGCCCATAATCACAGATAACATGCAGATCGAAGACTACGACATCAGACTCGAGGAGATGCGCCTCCGTTCGCTCCAGCGCGAGCTCGAAATCAAGGAGAGGCAGGGACTCGCCGTCCAGGCCGCCCTCGCCGAGCACTCCGTCACATCCTATGTGAGGAACCTGCCCGTAGAGAGCGCATCGTATCCTGCCATAGAGTACCTTAGACTTCATCCGCAGGATGACGTCAACGGGACTCAGGAAGGTGTTCAGGAAGGCCTCTCCGGAACCCCCGTGCATGAAGGTCCCGAGCCCTACCGCCAGTACATCTCCTGGTGCATGCCCGCCCACGATACGACGCGTCCCGACAGGAAGGGCTGCGGCTTCATCCGCTCCTCCGCAGGAGGCATCGTGTACTCGGCGTGTCCGGAGGATCCAGAGCACCACTGCAAGGGCAAGCGCAGGCACTGCTGGTCCCTTCGTTGCCCGAAATGCATGAACGACACCGCCCTGAAGCGTGGGGTCCAGATTGAGAAGCAGCTCCTCTCCTACAAGGTGCTCAGCGAGAAGAAGGGCATCTCCGTCGGTGACATCGGTCATTGGGTCGTCTCCCCACCCCAGGACCTCGTCAAGAGGCTCTGCCAGACCAAGCCCGAGTTCGACGACCTCTGCAGGCATGTGGACGACTCCATGGTCGCGTTCGGTGCCACAGCCGGTGTCACGATATTCCACCCCTGGCGCCAGAAGGAGGACGAGTGGGAATTCTCCCCGCACTTCCACGTCCTCTGCTACGGCCGCATCGACACCACCGAGTTCAGGAGGCAGAATCCGGGATGGCTGATCAAGAAGGTCCACTCCAGGGAGAAGATCAGAAGCATCAGGCACACCGCCGCCTACCTCACGACGCATATGGGCCTCGGCATGGCCGAGAAGGACCCCGACGACATCGACTGGGACCTCAAGGTCCTCGACATGCTGGTCCCCGGCCTCCTGTCGCCCGGTGCCGACTACACCGAGAGGGACTACAACGAGAAGGGAGAAGGCAAGGGAAGGATGCTCGGAGACCTTTCGGGTGTGGACTGGGAGCAGTGGACCATGAAGGCCCTCGCAGTCGAGTTCAAGATCAGGTACTGGGGCGGAGCATCCAAGCGCAACATCCGCATCCTGGGAGTGTACAGACAGTACAAGATCCGCGTCTGCAAGGAATGCCACAAACTGCTGAGAACCTACGACGGCCATCACGACTGCGTCGGAACGTACATCCGCTACATCAGGGACGATCCTGTCGTCGTCTTCGCGGAGGACTTCGAGCTCGTGAAGGCCGTCTTCCAATCATTCAAGTCGAAGCTCCGCGAGCAGCATCTCACGATCGTGGACTTCTCCAGGATGTGCCCCTTCACCCTGTGCACTCTCGACCTTGGTCTTCCCATGGACGAGGACCTAGTCATGGCCGGACCCTTCGAGGAGCCCGACGAGTACTTCCTCAGGAGACAGAGGGCAGCGTTCGGTAGCACAGTCGACGGCATGGCCTCGGAGGTCTGAGCATCGTCATCGGACATCATACTCACTCGACACAGGCCTGAAAGCACGGCCTCGGACCGGATCACTGGCAGCCACATCCGCAAAGGTCCGAACGCGGATTGCAACTGATTATAGAAGTCGACACAGGAGTTCGTAGATTCCAGACCATCGGAATCGGTACGAAAGGACCTCGGACAAAGGATCCTGCAAGGCAGTCTGGGGCCAGGTCATCCCCTCGTAAGAGGGCAAATCATGGAGTTTGGTAAAGATGACCAACAATGATAGGGCGACACACGCCACAAAGAACTGCCAGTCGAACGACATCGAGGATTATGACTATTCCGTGGACTTCCTCTCTGAGAAGGTCCACGCCATCGTCAGGATCCTAATTCCCGACGAGAGGCTCAGGGTCCTCGTGATGGGGGATGCCTTCACGAAGTGCTTTTTCGAGGAGGCATACACCGGAGAACCCTTCGACGACATCGAGCTTGCCAAGGACATCATCGGTGAGTATCTCGCCAACCACATCATCGACAACGATCCGATGCTCTACTCGGACTTCTGTGAAGTCTGTGGAGACGAGAATCTCGAAGATGAGTTCTTCGATGACGATGATTCAGACGAGTGCTGCGACCGCAACCTCTGCGGTGGCGACTGCGACCATTGTCTGTACCGTGACGATATCCCCAGGTACGTCTACGAGGACGGATTCATTCGCAGGATCAATGTCAGGAGGGATTCGGATGACTGAGGAGTACGAGCTCATCCCGACCTCCAAGCAGCGCGGATCATCCCGTCCTCAGGGATGGGTCCAACTCGCCCCCGGTATGAATCCCAAGCGCAGGACTATGACAGAGGGCTACCTCAATCAGAGGATGCCACGCGGCAACACGGTGGCCATGAACCAGAACTACGTCACAAAGGTGCTCAACAATCCGAAGACTCCCAGAGAGAATAAGGAGGCGGTAATCGCCTATGTCCTCAATCACCCAGACAAATTCACCCCTCTGGCTGAGAACACTGATGATAGCATTCATAACGAATGGGCGTCCAAGAGGAACGGGAACGCGG
Organism: uncultured Methanomassiliicoccales archaeon; assembly: GCA_959597175.1. Taxonomy (GTDB): domain Archaea; phylum Thermoplasmatota; class Thermoplasmata; order Methanomassiliicoccales; family Methanomethylophilaceae; genus Methanoprimaticola. Next base: position 29,922 of record CAUFXM010000013.1, on the reverse strand, counting down.
ATTTCGGCTTCATGAGGTCCTTCAGGAGGAGATACCTGTAACCAAACTGGGTCGTCAGACCCATCCTCTTCATCATCCTCTTCATCATCCTCTTCATCATCCTCTTCATGAAGAGGATCGAGGGGTCGGAGTGGAGTCAGCATCTTCATTCAGCAACGATAAAAAACCGACCTGCTGTTACGTCTCGCATCGTAGGTGATCCGTTGGAGAAGCAGAACGAGGAATGGAAAAGGCAGTGGGAGGACAAGTTCCTGAAGCAAATTTGCGGCTTCGCCAACAGTGAGGGTGGGGTCATGAAGGTGGGCGTCGAGGACGATGGCACCGTAGTAGGCGTCAAGGACCCCAAATCCGACATGAAGAAGATCACCGATACTATCGCCAACAAGCTCTCCATCTATCCGGCTGTCGACATCGACGAGGCCACAAACGTGATCACCATCACCGTCCAGAGATCACCGGTCCCAGTGGACCTCGACGGCAAATTCTACATCCGCACAGGCAACACGACTCAGGCGGCCACGGGCAGGGTGCACGACCTGATGGCATCCAGGAGGCTCAACGTCTCCTGGTCCGACATGCCCCTCGACGGCCTCGACATCACCTGCCTCGATGGGAACGCCATCGAGTTCTTTCGCAAGAAGGCACTCGAGAAAAAGATCATCAGCGAAGAGAGTCTGAGCGTTCCTGACAAGGACCTCCTCATAAAACTCAACCTCATGTCCAAAGAGGGCGTACCCACCCGTGCTGCGGTGCTTCTTTTCCATAACAATCCCGAGGACATCATCCGCGGCTCCTCGGTGAAGGTCGGGATGTTCGAGGGAACCGATAGTCCGGAGATCCTCTACGAGGACTTCGTCGGAGGCCCCCTCATAACCATGCCGGATCGTCTCTGCGATCTGATCAATACCAAGTACTCCAAGAAGAAAATCTCATACAAGGGCCTGAACATGGTCGAGACGTCTCCGTTCCCGGACAAGAGCCTCAGGGAAGCCATCCTCAACGCGGTGATGCACAACGACTACGGCTCCAGCATCTCCATACAGATACGGGTATGGGAGAACAGGATCAGGATAGATGACAGCGGGGGCATACCTTACGATTGGACCTATAAGGATCTGATGGAGGAGCACAGATCCGTTCCTACCAATCCCAATCTCGCGTATGCGTTCTTCCTCGCAGGTTTCGTCGAGGGCTGGGGTCGTGGGATCAGCCGTATCATCGATGGATATGCCGCCTACCCGGGGATGGAGCCCGAGTTCAAGGCCAGCCATTACTCTTTCACGGTGATTTTGAAGAACGTCAACTACCGTCAGGATGATGATTCATCGGTGGTGATTCCCAAGAGGGAGATTGGTACGGACGATCTCCTCGGTTTCCTTGACTGTCCGATGGGAAGGACCTCCCGTGAGATTGCTGACTTCACAGGTCTGAGCCAATCCAGTGTCATCACGAGGAAGGTGAAGCCTCTGATCGATAAGGGCCTCGTGGAACGCACGATACCCGATGCCGCAAGCAGCAAGAATCAAAGATACCGTATCACCGAAGTCGGCAAAGGGATGTTGAAGTGACCATATTCGAATATTATATAGAACGGACCATCAGTTCTCAAAACTGCAGGTGCTGTAAGATGTAAAACACGTTACAATTCGTAAATAGTATTCAGATAGTATTATTCGAATCTAAAGAATATTTATATATAATCAATCAAATATAGTTTCATGAAGTCCGTCAGGGTCACGAAACGTATCGGTTCTGCAGGCGATTCCCTCATCATCCCCATAACCAAAGAGGCGAAGGAGTTCGATCTCGGCAAGGGGGACGAGGTATCGGTGATCATCGGGACAACCGACGATGCGGCCGGTCACGACTATGATTTCGCTCGCATGCTCTCCAACCCCAACGGGTCATACGAGAACACACGCTGGCTCACCCCCATCGATTCGTATCTGGACGGAACAGATATTCCGGATCATTCTGAAGAAGCCGAAAAGGATGAGGTTTCGACGGCTGATATTTCCCTCCGTCTTCGTGTATGGTCCGAAGTCTCCCGCATTATAAGGGATTATACCCGCATCACCACATCGTCGAAATACAGCCGCTATTCAGATTCCATGCACTCGTTCATCACGGAATTCGATGAGCACTACTATACGGAATCCAAGAACCAGGTGATGTCCGAGCAGTTGTTCATCGTCGAAATGCTGGATGAGATCGTGAGGAACACACGTCTTTTCAGTTCGCCGCTGAAGAGTGTGTCGACAATGGCCGATCATCTGGCCATCGCAGTTGCCAATTCCAGGGACTATCGTGATGCCATCGACGATGAGAATGTCGATGAGGAGGAAACCCTCCTGCTGATCAACGACGAGTGGGACGTCAAGGTCTCGGGCAAGAAGTATCCGGACATGTGGTATGTCGTCGTGGAAGCCCATTTCCCGATCGTGGACGGCTATCCAGAAGCAACCGGTTATCCGGAATTCCATCTGGTCAAGGCCCCCGGTCCGCAGTATGTTGGCGACATCCTCAGGGAGCAGGTCCAGAAGAAGGATGACCCCCGCATTGTGGAAGCGATCGATACGGATATCCTTGGTCCATATGATGATCAGGATGATGCCCAGGATATGCTTTCGCATTTCAGACTGTCGGCGAAATCTCTCAACTGGAGGATAGACAACACATTCATCGACTGGTGCAGGGACGAGTCCCACAGGTTGATGAAGATCTGACGGAGGAATAAATGGAAAGATACGATGAGGAGGAGGGGACGATGATTGGCTGTCTGTCATTGGACGACCCCAGGACGAACAAGACTGTCTGTGAGAAGAGGGAGATGGTGATCGACACCATCGCATCGGTTTCCAGGGATGACAGAGAAGCCATCCAGATTTCCATGGAGGCGGCCGTTCACTGTTATCTGGCGGCGAATATAGATCCAGACTATGGACAACCTGACTTCGACCAGTGGCTCCCCAGAGTGATGAGGGACTTCGAAACAATTGCCAGGAAATGTTACGGCGTTTCCGAGTAAGGGCGGGAGCAATCCCGTCCGATCTCTTTAATTAAGGATCCAATCTGATGATTCGAATCCGGCTGAGGTGATATTATGCTCAAATCTACCGTTTACGATAGGGCAAGGCCAAGGGAACCGATCCCGTTGACCATCGATAGGACCACAGATGAAATCAAGACCATGTGCACCGAGTGCATATTATCTGCTCTGAGAGACATAAAGTCTGACGAATTAACAATAAGGTTTCGCGATCCATTCTCAGTTGTGTTGAGTGACTGTATAATGTCTACCGGAATCAAGCCCAACAGTAAGAGTCCTATTGACGAGAAGAAGTTGGAGGACCTCTTCTATTCCAACAAGGATCGTATGTTCTATGAACTGCTTGAAGCTGCCCATCATTCCATTCTCGAGAACTACCACAGTAGGGATTTGTCTGATAATCTGAACACGATCTTTGAGAGGAATTATATCGGTATACGTGTGAAAGACGGCGAGTTTGTGTTCATCGGGGAGGAGACGGAGTATGAGGAATTCATAGAGCCCTGTCTAACTATTCTTCACGATGGAGGTTTCAATCAGGCAAATGATCATCTCTGTGAGGCCTTTGACAAGTTTCACGAGGGTGATTTCAACAAAGCAGTGTTGGAATCATCGCTGGCATTGGAATCGGTTGTCAACCAGATTCTTGTTGAGATGAATATTCCCCTACCAGAGAAAAAGAACGATTTCGCGACACGGTTCAAACTTCTCAAAGAGAAGGGTGTGGCAATATTTCAGGATGATGATGCTGGAACATTCCTGCAGTCCATATATTCTCCAATCAGAGCCAGGAACAATATGCCGGATGTTGCGCATAGCGGATCAGATGATTGTATCGGAGAGGAGGAAGCTCAGTACGTTCTCGGTATGGCAGTCTCGTCGATCCTGTACATTGTGAGATCCTATCTGAACAAGTCGTAACGTTATGCAATGTATCAGTTTTAATAATGTATATGAAGATGCATTGATGCCCTTAGGGGCTCAACGAACGGAACAAAAAACAAGGGTTTGAATAAAGCCGTGACACAAAGTCCGCGTAACAGTCTGAGGATTATCTGAGGTTAGTCCGACACGGTAACGGTAGAGCACCTTATCCATGATCTTCTGTCAGATTGTTGGACTCCCTGGTCGGTAATGTAACGAGAGGGAGTGATGCGATGCGATCGATCGCACCTCCCCTCCAACATTGTCTAAGGGTTGCCAGCAGCAGACGGTTGCCGCCGCCGGCAACATAATGTTTAGTAGAATTCGTAGTCGTCCATGTTCAACGTGGAGCAGTTCTCGTTGATCGTCCTCTCTTTGTCCTTCGATATCCCTTTGGACGTTTCGGCATCTATGCTGAAGAACACTCTGACATTCACATCGTCGATCGATAGGATGTGGCTGAGTATCTCTTCGACGATGTCTCCCACCTCTCTATTGACCCTCAACGGATCGAGGTCCTTCGACAGATGGAACTTCGTCTTCAATTCCGGAACGGGTTCCGGCTTGGGTTCCGGTTCAGGGGGACGAGGTTCTGGCTGAGGTGGACCGCCGGGTCCAGGGGTGGGCGGTGTGGGCTCAGGTTCCGGAGTGTGTTGTTTCTTGTACTCCTCCGCCACATCCTTCTTGATAAGATAGTTGCTCTGATCCACCGATGTTCCCATGGGGCATTTCAATCTGAGGTCCAGGTAATCGTCACCTTCCTTTCCTCCGGCAATCGCGAAATAGTCTCCAGACTGCATCCCTTCAGAAATGGCATTGCAGAGAACATCGAACGATTTGAGTCTTGGAAGGTAGCAGTATCTGGTGTACGCGTTCCATATGTCCTTGACCGAGATGTCGTTGCTCTGGGTCCATAGTTTACTATCCAGTTCAAGTTTCAACGGGAACGGAGCATAGCTCTCACTGAGGTTCTCGTTAGATACCAGTGAATTCAACGCACGGGTCACGAACGATTCGGTTCCTCCGCTCAACCTTCTGGTCTCAAGATAGATCTCATGGGGCTTTGACGGATCCGTTGTGGGGATCAGCAGCCAAGGATAGGCTTCATTCAATTTTAGGCTGACACTGTTGTCCTTGGACTGTTTGCTCTTCTTTGCCTCTTCCTTCTTGCTAGGTGTGAGGTCTCTCGCGTCAGCCTCCTCGTATATCTGCTTCCATGCAAGATACAGAGCAACCTCCTTCTTCACTGATTCCATCATCTCGGAATCCGAGGCCATGAAGACAATCATATTCTTGTACACACGCGGGCTAGATCCATGGTTCTCCAGGATATTCGTCGCAACCTTGACAGCATCACAATTCGGTGACGATTGGATGTAGTGGGAATCGATTGGTAGCAGTACCAATCTTGCCCTCTGTTCGTCGGGTACGTCCATGCTGTTCGGACACACATGGATGTCTATCCTACCTTCACCTCTGTGCTGTAACAATCTCCGTTTGATCTCCTCATTGACGTCAGTAACAGGAAGATGGTTGGCAATTTCCTGAACGATCTTCTTGAGAGTCGGACTGGTGTCGTACCAATATCTTTCGTCAGATGGGTTGTTGTAAAGGTACGTCAGATTGGACCCCAATTTAACCAAAGCATCGTTGAACGTGGCTACATTGTCGTTCGGAACTAGCACTCCCAAACGGATGCGGTTGCTGGTGATTCCTTTGTTGGAACGGCCTTCGCTGGGCGCACTTCCCAGGAATATCGTACGAGACACGCGACGACATGCGGAGCATGCTCCCATTCTTGGGTCTGCTTTGTCGAGCTGATAGGGTTCGGATCTTATCCCGTCAACCTCGTTGTCCACTATCGAATTCCAGTTCTCGTTGAGATACCTGGTCAGTTCGTTCTTGATGTCTGGATTGTCTAGCGATATGGATCCTGGCATTATCATGGGGGATGCGTCATTTTTCATCCAAAGGTCGTGGATGACCGATGCCATGAAGCGCAGCACACCTCTTGTCTTCTGGAATCTCTCCAGTGTCGCCCAGTCCTCATACAGTCTGTCGAAGATCTCGGGATGTATGGGATAGCATGAAACGAGTCTCCCTCTGTAATCGGGATCCTTCACGTCCACTGGGAAGTGTTTGGAATCTCTTTGATACATCCCGTAGAATGCATCACATACCTTATTGCGCAATCCATCGTCTTTGCAATCGAGGAACAGTCTTCTTCTAACGACCTCGTATCCTTCATTCGCTGCCACCGGTTTCCAGACCGTCTCCATCCTTCCGAATGTGTGTTCGATAGCTTCCAACGTGGTCTTTCCAGCATCACCGCCGAGTTCTATGTCGGATTCTGGGATCGAAGCGACAACAAGACAGTTCTTGCTGGCGCGGGCTGCCTCGGTCAGCTCCTGTATGAAGGTGATCATGTTGTCGAAAGTGCCTGCGACTAGATCATTTGCTCCATACAGTTTCTTCCCATAGGCAACCAATTCATCGATCAGAATGAGACACGGGCCGCATTGGTCGAACAGATCAATCAGTGTTTTAGAACCGGGGGATACGTGTTTGGCATCGGACGTTTTGATTATGTTGTACAATTCCGGTTTGCCGATGGAATATGCGAGTTGAGCGGCGATATCTCCCCAGAGAGTGTTGATCGTGATCCCGGGCATGGTCGGGGGTTTCCTCGGTTTCGTAGGATCGATCGACGTCCCCACTATGACTGCGGTGTTAACTTTCGTCAATCCAACCCCGGCCTCTTCGAGGAGTTGTTTCACCTGAGGGAGATCAATCAGCGATTGCTCCCCATGCATCAGATGATACAGTGCCAGCATCGTATGGGTCTTTCCGCCTCCAAAAGCTGTTTTCAGCTGGATAACAGGCTCCCCGCCGATACCGTTGACACGTTTGAGTGCCTCGACGAGGAGTTTCCTCATCCCTTCCGTGACGTATGTCCTGTTGAAGAACTCGATAGGATCTTGGTATTCGATGGTCGCCTCGTGTCTTGCCACCTGTGCCAGATCAGCAGCGAATTCCGCATTCCTGTACAATCCCTGGGCCACGTCCGGGTGAGGTTCCATGACATCCCTCCAGCTTGGCAGTCCAGAAACCGCATTGCGGCTGTTGTCTTCTGCGTACTGTCTGATTGTCTGAGTCGCTGCCATCGCTGAGCCCTGCTCGGAACCGTATCTGATCTTGCGATACATCGCACGTATGTCGTCAGTGCATCCGAGGTTCAGGGATTCACAGAACCTCGTCATGGTATCCAGACATCTTTCCAGGTCGGAGTCTTCGAAATCATCCTGGTTTTTGTGGGACATCTTGTCCCTGAATCCTTTTAGTTCGTTCACCCAGTTGCGGCATTCCTTGTAAAGTACCTTTTTGAAGATCTCATTCCAGCACAGGTTGATTGTATTCAGACAAAGGGCGGGGTCGAAATACTTGAGCACCTCCTCTTCAGATCCGTTTTCCGGATAGTACTTCTTTTGATCGTCGTACATTCTGTTGTAAAGCTCAGACCACCACTGTTCTCCCCATACCTTCTTCAGTTCGTTGACTACGTATTCGGTCAGGTCAGGAAGCATCCGGTCGAAGCCTTTCCCCATCTGTTCCTTGTTCTTCATGAGCTCCACCTATCCAGAGTGACCTTTTCCTTGGGAGACAGCTGCTCCACCAATTCGTCCTTCCTGACCTGTATGTCCGGCCATGCCGTGACCAATGAGTTGTACGCAATCGCTTCCTGAGTCCATTTCTTCTTCTCAGCGATTGTGAACAGATGGTACGCCAGTGACTTTGCGTCACTGGGCAGTGTTCCGGCATATGGGACCAGGAACTTTGCGCACTCCTCGATTCCGCCAGTTTCCAGAAGGGCGGTGAGATGCTGACACATGTGCCATACCGTCGATATTCTCTTGTCGGATTTTTCGTCTTTTTCGAGCAATTCCTTTCTTTCCACCAAACTTACCTTGCCTTTCTCTGAATTGACGATACCAAGAGACTTCATGTGATCGATGGATGCGTTCTTGGCTTTGGAAAGGACTTCTGCATCAGAGTAGTTCAATTCATTGTAGGCGTAGTTAGAATACAAATCCAAGCAGAATCTACTCTCTGAATCCATTGAAGATTCATTTTCGTTTAAGAATGCGTCAAGTTCTCTGTTGATGGTCTGCAATGCCGTCTTCACAGTCATTTTGCTGCCATCTGATTGGATGATGTTCTCGTATCTCGAAAAAACGCTTATTCCTGGACCTATTGCTGATTGTGCCAAATCCACTGGTGCGATATTCGAGTTTTGTAGGTCTATTAGGCCTTGCTTGATCTCTGTTCTCAAGATATTGACAAATTCGCGTTGCGTTATGGCGTTCTGATGGCCTTGTTTGCGACATACAAGAACAATCGATGAACCCAAGGCGTTTGCATCCAAGCCGATCATCCTGTTGGACATCTCAGTTCTCATCGGCCACGTTCCCGTAATAACGAATCCGGATTCCATTACAGCATTGAGGAACGTCTCCCATCCAGAGGAAGAGAATTGTTCGGATTCGTCTTTGATCTCCATTTCTCTTTGCTTGAATGCATAGTAAATCGTTACAGGTACATCTTCTCTGGAACTTTCATACATGCATTTGAGGGCCTTGCCCATTCCATTTTCGAAGAATTCTTTTGCCTGATTCTTGTCGTTATCGTGTCTGTGGGACAATGCGACCAATTCATCATCTTTGGGAACTTTGATTGTCGAGAATGTCTCGGGGTAGATGTCTTTAAGACAGATTCTCATCCACATGTAGAAGAAGTCAGAGAGATCTGCATAATCGATGTTATCATAATATGGTGGATCGCTAGAAATGACGAGGTTGTCGATTCCATAGGGTTCCATTGCGTTGTGTTGTTTAGCTTCGCCAAATGGTTTAGTGGGAAGTTGTAGAATACATTTGACGACCCAGTCTAACATATTATTGAAACTACCTGTAGAATTGGAGAAAAGATTGCATTCAGCATAGTCCCAGACCATTGGGATAGCTTGTCTTCCAAAGGTATTCCTCATTTTTTCTCCAGAGGAATGCCAACTACATACAGATGAGTTGTAATCAGCTAATTTATCAATTATAAAAGAAAGATACGTAACTATAGACTCTGCATATGCAACAGCTTTATTTCCATTTTTATTTAGGTGTGAACCGCCCCCCCCCCCATGCGCCACTCGCAAGGGCATCTTCTGTGATTCTCTCTTTCATTTCTTTTAAAGAGTCACAAAATGTTTTCAGTACCATCAGCTGTCTGTCCGTGAATAGGTCTGTGAAATATTCCATTCCGTAATGTCTAACATGAACGTCACGGTTGGAGCCCTCCATCTTGATGTTGGGGAGATCATCAGGGCGGTTGGTTTTCGATGCCTCGATTTGTTTTGTACATGGAGCATAGTATTTACGCCCAGGGTTACCATCACAGACTACGGCCATCATTTTCGGGACAATCCGGCCGCTCTTGTATTCGTTGTACAGGTAATCCAAACTTATTGTCGTGTGACATTTTGGACACATCCCGCCACGTTTACTCACTACAGTACTGTCTACTTCAGGTTTCTTATCTGTAATTGTGAATTTCACATCCTCTTCAGATGTTTCAAAATCGACGTATTTCTTCTGTTTAGTGGACAGTGTGGTTGATTTGATCATTGGCACTACGCATCTGCACAACGGATTCGGGCAAGTTACGGATCTGCTCCACAACCACGCAACAACAGTGTCTTCAGTTCCGTCTTCATTCTCATAGTATGGATAGTACTGTTTGACTTTGTTCCAAACAGTGTCTCTCAGAACATTCCCATAATAACGCACATCCTCAGCCAGCCCTTCGCTTCCCGTATACCATGAGGGAATCTTCTTAGATTTGAATCCTGGATTGATTGGACCTTTGTTTCTGAATCTTGATGGGAGATCTATCATTGCCCTGTTGATTGTGACCGCCACAGGATTCAAATCGAACGCGTGTGCATTCAAACCTAGGCGCTTAGCTTCTAGGGGAATAGCTCCGCCTCCAGCGAAAGGATCTAGAAATTCAATCGGCCCAGCTACATATTTGGCTATCTCGCTTTTCGCTTTTTCAAGAATCACCGGGTCATTGCTGTTTTCCCATGTGATGAGTTCTTCGATGATCTGAAAAAGACGTTCCCTTTCTTTGTTCGCCTCTTCCTCTGTTGGAAACAACTCAGGATGTGATGAGGGGTCATCAACTAATGAAGCAAAGAGAACGGCACGTGCAGTGGCCAGAGGGCGTCTGGCCCACCAGAGGTGCAAAGTGGACGGATGTCCATGCCTGATCGATTTCTCTCTGGACGATTCTTTGTTGATCGCTTCCAATGGTATGGCAACTTCAATGAGTTTCTTGTTCATCATCATCCCTCTCTAAGATTATCTTCGCATTGTTCCTAAGTTGTGAAAGATCGTAGTTTACGCTGTTCGCACAGAAATCCGGAACCTCGTGGAAAGCATTCTGATAGTATGTCGTGTGGGTCCGCGTCCCCATCACCTGGACCACCGCCAAGATGGACTCTTCCGGCTTGTTCAAGGCTGTCAGTATCTCGTTCTTGGTCACGGTGATCGAATCCGCATCAGCTCTGCGACCTTTGACCTCTATGAATCTGAGACACGGTCCGTTTCCTCTCTTATCCACAGGTATCACGGATTCGATGTCGTAGCCGCATTTGTCCATGCTGACATCCCTGGGTTCGTATCCCAGTGCCCTTTCGATGGACATCACAGCTTCCATCGCGATCATCTCGATCTCCTTGTTGCTGTGCTCCCTGTCCATGGTTTCCAAGAGGGCTTCGCCACCTCCGCTGATCAGTCTCTTGGGGATCACCAATATTCCGCCTTTGATTACCGGTGGCAGTGCGGATATGCGTGATTCCTCATCCAGCTCGGTCATGCGCCTGTTCAATCTGGCGTACAGCTCATCCGCTCTCCTGGCGGCGTTCTCCGAATTCAGGTTGCTGCTGGTCTCCCCATGAGCCTCGGCTTCGCGGAGCTCGTTGCATCTCCGGTCCCAGTACTGGATCTCGTTGGTAAGACGGGTCTTGATCGTTTTTCTCGACTTATCGATCAGCGGGATGCGTTTGTCCTTCGTCTCCTTGAGATTGCGGGGAATAAGCTTCGTTATGGCGAATTCGTCGGCCTTGCTGCTTAGTTCGTCAGAGATCCACCCCTGTTTCTCGATGAAATCGCGGACATTGTCGATCTCATCACCAGTTGGCGGACGATAGTCCAGATAGGGTGCGAACCCCGCATCCCTGTAAGCGCCCTGGGAATCGATTTCCACGAAGTTGAGTTGGCGGGAGATGATGCGGTTCTTCCCGTTCACGATGCAGCCGTCCTGGATGGAACTCTCAACATAGAAGAGGACACGGGGATTGCTGCTTTCGTCCTGGTCGTCTATCAGGACGCTGCCGCTTCTCATGACATCCGCATACTTCTCGCAGATAATGTCGACGACCGCCTCCATCAACGGATGTCCGGGGCAGATGAGCGTCGCATCCCTCCGTCCTTCCATCTCGATGTCCGATTTGTCGAAGCAAACCCTCTCGTAACGGTTCATGATGGGTTCGCGGCTGTTGGTCACGACTTTCCGGTTCCTGATCATGACCGGTACGTTCAGAATCTCGAAGCGGTTCCATTCTCTCTGCTCAATCCTGCCACCGAGGCTTTTGAAGGCCTCTATAAAGAACGATCTGATGAAGAACGGCTGGAGTCTGTGGGCTTCGATGCGTTCCATCTCCTCCCTGAGTTCCGACACCGTCTTCGGATCCAAGACATCGTCCGTGAGTGCCCTCTCCTGGATGAGTTTCTTCAGAGCTTCGGTATCCAGGGATTCGTCAACGACCCTGTGCAGCCTGTCCCTCACTTCCGGATCCTCTCCGTAGCGTATCGCTTCTATCAGCAGATCGCGTAGCGGGCGTTCCCCATAGGTCACTTTGCCAAGGACGTCGAACACCTTTCCTCCGAGCGTGTTCTTCTCCTCGTTGATCTTCTCGAAGAGCCTCTGGAAGACCTGCCCTTCCCGAGTCTCTGCCGATACCAGGTTCCATAGGTGACAGACCTCCGTCTGTCCTATCCTGTGTATCCTTCCGAAACGCTGTTCGAGCCTGTTGGGATTCCAGGGGAGATCGTAGTTGATCATCAGATGCGCACGCTGAAGGTTGATTCCCTCACCAGCGGCATCTGTGGCTACCATCACGGTGACGTCCTTGTCCTCCTTGAACAGCGTTTCGGCGTTGCGGCGCTCCTCGCGTCTCATCCCACCATGTATCGTGACTACGGCATCATTCGATCCGAGGAGGTTCTTGATCCTGGTCTCCAGGTAGTTGAGGGTGTCCCTGTGCTCCGTGAAGATGATGATCTTCTCGCGTTCCCCGTCCCGGTTGAACATGCGGTTGTTCTCCTGGAGAAGCTTCGACAGTTCCTCCCATTTCCTATCGATGCCGCTGCTTCTAACGGAATCCGCTTTGTGTTCCAGTCTCCTCAGCGTATCGATCTCCGCCCTCAGCTCTTCCATCGAACGGGCTGCGGACGCCTCGTCGACGAGCTCGTCATCGACCTCCTCACGCTCATCATCCGGGAGGTCGTCATAATCTTCGTCGAAAGGAACATCCATGGATGTTATCGAGAATTGTCTCTTGCCGTTGCTCAGCTCCAACAGTCTCTTCTCCAGACGCTCGCGTCTGCGGTGGATGGACTGATAGATGGCCTCAGGTGACGATGCGAGACGTCTTTGGAGGATGGTCAGGGCGAAACCGACGACGTTCTTCTTCCCGCCCTTCTCCAGTTTGTCTATCCTGTTGAACTCCTCCGTCACATACTTGGTGACGTCCTGGTACAGGTCCAGTTCGGCAGGGGACATGTTGTACATCACCGTGTACGCACACCTCTCAGGGAACAGAGGGGTGCCGTCGAATTTCACGAGCTCCTCCTTCACCAGGCGTCTCATCACATCCTTCAGGTCGTTGTCCAGAGACCACCTGCGGCCGACACCCTCGAATCTGTCCGAATCAATTAGTTTAAGGAATAATTGGAAGTCCTCGTCCTTCCCGTTGTGGGGTGTGGCGGTCAGCATCACGAAGTTCCTGCCGATCCTGGATAGCAGCTCCCCCAGTTTGTAGCGCTGTGTCTTTTTCACGTCCTTGCCCGACAGAGTCGCGGACAGCTTGTGCGCCTCGTCGCAGACGATGAGGTCCCATTCGGTATGCTCGAGAAGTGCCTTGAGGTCCTCGTTGCGGGACAGCTTGTCGAGTCTAGCGATGCAGAGGTCGATTTCGTTGAACACATTGCCGGTCCCGGATGCCTCGATGCGTTCGTTGGTGAGAATGTCGAAGCTGATGTTGAACTTCGACCTGAGCTCATCTTGCCATTGTTCCACCAGGTTCCCAGGCGAAACGATCAGGCACCTCCTCAGGTCTCCGCGGGCCATCATTTCCTTGATAAGGAGACCGGTCATGATCGTCTTACCGGCTCCGGGATCATCTGCCAGAACGTATCTTATCGGCAGTTTCGGAAGCATCTCCTTGTAGACCGCTGTGATCTGATGTGGCAATGGTTGGATCGAAGATGTGTGGACCGCAAGGTACGGGTCAAAGAGATAAGCCAATCTGATGCGGTTCGCCTCGGAAACCAGGCGCATCTTGTCTGGTTCACCGTCGAACGTCCATTTCTTCGAGTCTTCGAGGATTTCGAAATCGTTCTCACTGCCACGATAAATCAGTTCGTTTCCAGGATTTCCCTTGGAATCCTTGAAAGTCACCTCTATGGCAGTATCTCCATACCATTTTATTGCGATGATTGTCACGATGTCATTTGCAACAATCCCTTTTACCGAAGTGCCAGGAACTATATCCTCGAGTCTGGTCATTCTCAAGGTCGTATTATGTTAAAACTGGATAAAACTTGGTGCGATTTAGTCTATTACTGTCACATTTAAAAATGTTTGAAGGGGTGTTGGCCCCTTCTGGCTCAGAGCTCGATCTGAAGTCTTCTGAGCTCCTGCATTACCTGCGTTCTGTCAGGATATGTAGACAGCATTGTTTCGAACCTCTCGGAATCTTCCTCTCTATTGTTTCCAAATCCGAGATTCACGCGACAGATCTGCGTGTACAGCGCAAAATCCATTGCGTTCTCTGAGATGTCTTCAGTGTCGAGCTTCGGGTTGATGATGATCGTCTTCATCAGCACGCTGCTGTGCCCGATTCCGTTGTCGTTCCTGTTGGATGCTCCCCACCTGATGACCAGGTCCGGGTCCCTCTCCACGAGTCCCCTGTCGATCAGTCTCATGTAGGCCTCCGCGAGATCGACGTTCTCCCCACAGGAGGTCTGTGAGATTCCCCTGAACCTCTTCAGGAAGAGGTCCTGGTTGTCCCTCAGGAACCTCTCGGAGTTGAGGTACTCGCAGACCTCCTCCGAGTATCCGGTTCTGTCCTGGCCTCCAATCTTGGCGAAGATGGTCTCCGCCAGGCTCTCGATCACGTTTTGCGGAGCGTTCCTCAGATAGTCCGAGACCTCGAAGCTGATCCACTTGTAGGATCTCGTCCACTTCAGCTTGAAGTCCCTGAAGGCTGAGAACTCTGCCGTGATGTCTTCGTATCCGTTCCTGATGCCTGCGTTGCGCATGGCTCTGTTCAGCATTTCGCTGTTGCAGTTTTCCATTTTCTTTTTTCTCCTGGGCCTAAGTGCCCGGAGAGGGGCTTGGCGGAGACGCGCTTACGTGACCGTCGCGCGCCGAGAACATGTTCAGAAAAAGAAGGCGCCGACGGGCCGATATGCGCGCGGAGCGTACCCCTGAAGGGCACGAGGCACAGGAGAATAGGGCTCATGATTTTCCGATCCTGAACTGTTTTGTTCGGTCGGAAGTTAGATATGTGCTCCACATCTCTTCTGGCCTCTATATCGAAGGGGTCTGTCAGATGTCGATAATCGATCTGTGCTGTCCACACTGCGGCGGGCAAATTGTGCTTGATGATGCCAACAAATTCGGTTTCTGCATGTATTGTGGCCACAAGATCATGCTGTCCGATGTCACCACCCATGTGGTGAAGGTGGACAACTCGGAACGTCTGGCGAGCTTTCTGAAACTCGTGACCCCCACCATCGAGAGCGGCAACGCCTCTGAGATGCGTTCTCTGTCCAACGACATCCTCCAGATGGATCCGGAACAGGGGATTGCATGGCTTTGCAGAGGTCACGCGGCCGTTCTAGAGGGCAACTTCAAGGAATGCTTCCAGTCGTGGGCCAAGGCCGTCCGTCTCGGAGGGATGATCGATTTCGAGCGTGATTTCGATCAGATGGTCGAGTCCGTGAAGGATGGGATCATCATAGCGTGTGACGAGGATCTTGCGTTCATCAGAGTAGCCAGGTCGTCCGATGTAGAGACAGTTCTGTATTCCAAGTTCCCCGAGCAGATGGCGGGCACCTCGCTGATAGCCAACGTCACCTCGAGATGCGAGGCCGCATTGTCCACGTACAGGTCATGGGCACAGGAACAGATATCCACGGCCTGCACGAATCTGACATCGTCCTCCCTGGCCGTGATCAAGGATCCCAAGGCCCTCCATGAGCTCGCAGCCAATGCGTTGGGGATCATCAGGTCGTCACAGAGCGGATTCGGTTTCTTGAACCGTCTGTCCGGTTCCAACTTCGAGCTCAATGATCAGCTACAGGAGGTCATGGACATCACCCGCCGTCCGGATTCCTGTTCGGAGTCCGATATCGAGAAGATCAACAAGAGATGGTCCACGAAGGGCAAATTCTCCTCGGTCTGACCACCTTTGCAAATATGATCGGGCGTCTTGGCATCGCAGAACGCTGTCGTCATCCTCAGAAACATCGCAAACCGATGGATGTCTTCCTTGCCGACCTCGGTTCCGACTTCGACCGCATGTGGATTCCAGGCGACAGACCGAAGGTCTTCGCCTGAATCCCCATCGTCGACAGCATCCTGTCAGCGTGAGCTATCTCCGGAGATGCGATGGTTTAGCGAGAGACACGTTCTCGCAGTGCAAAAGCACTGCTCGATCGTGTCTCTCGCTTGTTATTCTGTTCTTCGGACTATCAGATTTATTCGCTTTGGACTCATCTCGTCCTTTGCGAACACGAACTTCCTGTTCTATACAGCGACCGTTTGTTATTTTCTCAGTTTCCAGTTATGCTTCTTGGGGTTGCGTTTCATTGTATTGACCAACTGACGAAACGAAACCCCGCTTCTACACACTTTCGGTCGATATGGTTCTGCGCTCCCGCCTCACGCGCGCGTGAGGCGGTCGCACGCGAACTGTGTACTCTGCACATCCCAAGGTTGTTTGATGGGTCAGAGGTGCAGTACGACCCTGTACTGCTCTCCGGAATGCAAGGTCAGCGTCTCGCTATCGGTGTAGGTGGTCCCTGTCGACAATCCCACTCCGGTGGCGGTGAAGGTGATGACATCGCTTTCGCCATCGAGCTCTACGATGTAGAAGTTTAGACCGCACTGGAAATAGTCCTCTTTCAGATCCACAGGCTCGAAGTATGTGACGCCCCCGCCCTCCAGGGTGATGTTCAGCGTCTGGTTCTGATCGTTGTAGACCGTGAACGTCACAAGTGCGTAGTCCTTCTCTTCAGCCGGGCTGTCGCCGGGAATTGACACCACGAAAAATCCAACGACAATCAGGACTATCGCGATCACGATGCCGATTGTGTATGGGTTGCGACCCTTCTTGGGCTTGGTAGAGCCTGCGGAATGGCTCTCTGCGGAGGGACTCGGTTCAGGGCTGGCAGGGCTGGCCTCCGGCTCCGTTCTGTGGGCGGTGTCGCCGTGGGCGTTGACGTTCTTGAAATCGTAACCACATGATATGCAGAATCTGGCGCCTTCCTCATTGTTGGTGCCGCAGTTCGGACAGTACATTCACAATCCCCTCTTTGAAATTCTGTTATGTCTGATGTACAGCAGGACGAAGACGACCAGCAGCAGGCCTCCGAGCATCCACATCAGCATTCCGATCGTCGTATAGGGGTACTCTGCTCCGCTGCCGGCAGGTTCCACGATGTTATTCGGCTCGAAGATCGCGATGAAGGTGGCATCTCCGGACACGGTTATCGTCCTGTGGCTCGAAGTGACTCCGTCACTCCATCTGACGAAGGAGTATCCGTCGTTCGGGGAGGCGGAGATCGTCACTTTGCTGCCGGACGAATATGTTCCGGCACCATCGATCTTACCCCAACCGGGGGTGTCAGAATAGATTGTAATCGTGTATTTCACAGAGGGGTCGGGATCGGGAGTTGGGTCAACAGTCCCTCCCCCATCCTGCATTACCATCTTGCCATTCACTTTGACGAATGTGTGTCCGCAGAGGTTGGAGGATGTCTGGCTGAGGATCGTCACGCCGTCGCTCGCATAGAACACGAAGCTGGAGAAGGTCTGTGAATCGATCACGGTGCTGGAGGAGCTGATGGTGATGGACGAGATGCTGGAGCTGCAGGTGAATGCCTGGCTGCCGATGGAGGTGACAGATGAGGGGATGTCGATGTTTCCCGTGAAATCGCAGTTCTTGAAGGCTCCCTCGCCGATGGTCTTCACGGAGTCTCCGAGATTGAGGTTACCGGTTAGTTTGGTCTCGGCGAAAGCGTAGTCGCCCACGGACGTCACCCGGTCTCCGAGATTGAGGTTACCGGCGAATTCGGATTTGTAGAAGGCGTAGTTGCCGATGGTGGTCAGCGACGAAGGGAGGCGGAGGTTTCCTGTGAAGTCCGTCTCGGCGAAAGCGTAGTCGCCTATCGATTGGACGGTGGACGGGAGGTTGAGGTTCCCGGTGATCTCCGAGCTTCTGAATGCCGAATTGCCGATGGTCTTCAGACCATTGGATATGTTGAAGTTCCCGGTGATGTCGGCTTTCTCGAATGCGCTGTCGCCTATGGATGTGACAGCTGAGGAGATGTTGAGGTTCCCGGTGATGTCGGCCCCCTGGAAAGCGCCGGCTCCGATGGTGCGGACGCTTCCGGTGTTCATGTTCCCAGTGAGTTTCTCATTCTGGAACGCATTATCTCCGATGGCGACCACGTTGTATGTCTTCGATTCATAGCGGATCGTTGAAGGGATGTTTTTGACCATCGAATCCATGAGGCCGATGACCGTTGCTTGGCTCGACGGTTCGTCCAATTCGTAGATGAACGTGCCATCATTAACAGATATGGCCGCGGAATCATCTGAAACAAAAGGAACGAAGCATATCGCTGAAGCCAAAATTATGGTGGTTATGATAATTTTTGAGTTCATATGCTCGAACTGACTATCATGTCTTAAAATAAAAAAGGGCCTATTGCAAAATGAGTGGAAACGAGGCAATCCGAACAGCGATTCTTTTGAGTCTGATGTCCATTTCGATACGTGGTTTCTAATCTTGAATTGCGCAGTCACGCGCGCGTGCGAAGCTTCAAGCTGATACCTGTACAAATCCAATCCTCAGGGCAGTTCGTCCTCCGAGAAATCATCTGTGCCGGTCCCATCTCGTTCCAGGTCGTCCAAGTCAGAGCGGGATACGAGCCCCATGCCCTCCATGACATTGAGCGCATATTCCGTCAGATGTGGGTAAGGGACATGCTTTTCCAGTTCCTCAAGCGATGGGTTCAAGATGCAGTATATGGCGGCGAGAAGCGCATTGATGTTCTCGCCCACCATCTGCGCTTCCTCCATCAGCAGCCTGTGCTCATCCGCTTCTTCGATGATCCTGTACTCCTCGGTCATGAGGTGCTTTTCATACGCATCAGGTATATCAAAGAAGCAGTGTGCGTCCACACTGGAACTGCATGTCTATCAGAAGAATTTCGGTCTGTCGTCGTTGATCGCCATGATGGTCTGTCCGCAGAATGGGCAGAAGTTGAAGGGTTGTGTATCCGGAATCTCCGAGTGACAGAAGGCGCACGTCATGCCTCGTCGGAACATCCCGTCGGATTTAAGTGGTTCCGACCGACCCGAAAGGGTTGTAGGTCGGAGGTCCCCCTCCGACCTAGGGTTAGTACTCTTCCGGGAACAGGACGGTCGTCACCGACCTGTCGCACTCCGTGATGATGTAGATCTCCCTTCCCCCGATGCTGTAGAGGCTGAACAGGCTGTCCGAGAACTGCCCCCTCCTCTCGGCTTCGAGGGCCTCGTCGTTCATCTTCCTGCTGTCGTCCCCGACGTCTCCCCAGTCGCCCCTGCAGTGCCTGTCGAGGCACTCCCTGACACTCAGCAGGAACGAGTAGTCGTCCCTCATGGCCTGTGCGATTCCGCATGTCGTGACGACCTGCCCGGTCTGGAACAGCGGCATTCAGGCCACCTCCCTGGACAGGCTGAGGATCGCCATCGACGCGTGCTCAATCGCCGCCCTGGCCTTCGACGGGTCCCCCTCGGCTCCGAGAGCCGCAGTGGCGTCCCTGGCCCTCTCCAGCTCCTCCAGGGCCCTGGCCACGTTCGGGGACATCCCCCTGGAGTTCCCCGGACGCCTGATCACGTCGTCGACCCTGATGCGTTCCTCCCTGAGATGCTCGCTGATCTCCTTCGCCCTCTCTATGCCGGAAGGGAGCAGATAGTACGCCCTCATCCTCGATGTGGTCCCCTTGGGATGGGTGTACACGCTGTCCACCAGCCCCTTCTCCCTCATCTCCGTCATGCAGTTGGAGACGTGCGCCCTGGACATCCCGGCGGCGAGTCCGATGCCCTGCTGCGTCATCGCGTGCGGCATCACGTACCCGCTCACCGGCACGTCGATGTACTGCAGAAGGTGCAGGAGGATCATCTCCTGCCTGGTCAGGATGCGGTCGGCCATTTAGCATCCCTCCCTCGTGGTGTAGACGGTGTCCGAATACCTCGGCTTCCCCGTCTCCGACGGGAGGTCGAAGGAGTCGCACGGACACTCCGAGTACAGGCACGGCCTGACGCTCCTGACGAAGTCGTCCGCCTCGGAGATTGTCATCAGCCTCCCCTCCAGCTGGGGCATCGTGGACCTCCACATCCTGGTCGCCAGGTCGAAGGTCCAGGTCCAGTTGTCCCAGTCGGCCATCCCCTCCGCTTCGCCGGAGTCGTACAGGTAGTACGACGCGTCGCTGCACTCCCCGCACATCACCTTCACGATGACGTTGCAGATCAGGTTGTGGATGTCCCTGCGAGATTCAGGCAGCGCGTCGTGCACGGCCTTCACCGCTCTCAGTCCCGCCCAATGGCAGTATAGGTCCGGGGACCTCCTGTCCACATCGGTAATCCTGATGACGATCCTGTCGCCCATTCAGAGCACCTCCCAGATGTTTTCCGGGTAGTTCCCGTCGTCGTCCAGGACGTAGCCGATCGGCGGCTTCGAGAAATCGGTGTGAGGTTCGATGGGCGTCATCGCCCTGAGGTCGTCCCATGCGACCCTTCTGGTGTTGGGGTTTCTGTTGTAGTTTCTGTTTGTTCTTCTCTGACTCGTCTTCCTAGTCATCTTCCATTTCCTGGGGAAGAGCCCCGGGACGGCTGTCCGAAGAACGGCGGCACGACGCTTGCGCCGAAGACCAAGAAGAACAGAGAGGCGCAAGCCCGATGCGCCCGTTCGAGTCTTGAGGCACGGGGCGATGACCGGAAATGGAACGGTGTAGCTTTCATTTACATTTGCACATTTGTTCTATTTGCAAATAAGTTATATACTTATTGTTGTACGCCGGTTACGTCGAATCGTGTGTCTATGTGTCTGTGTGTCTCTGTTTCTCTTTGAATAAGTAGAGACTGTACAGATTAGTACATCAAAATCCTTTGAAAATAATGCCTATTTTCTTTGAAAAGTCAAGACTGATTCGTCATTAGATATTAACGGAGTTAAGTTTTACTATTGCTAATTGTGTATAAATACATGGACACACATAGAGTAGTTGGGGGATGGATAAGATCACAGAAAACTCTGCATCGATAACAATGGCCATCCCCCATCTGGAGGTGATTCAAGCCAAACAGGGAATTTGCTCAAGTAGGCACAGCAGTGGACCGCAAACAACGAAACGGGTGTTGAAATGATTGGAGAGTTTCCGACTATGAACGAATGGTCAGTCGACGCTAGCCTATGCAGAACCAAGGGGATGATGTCACCATGGCATCGACGGACGAACGCCGCGGGTTTCCCGTCACCGTCAACAGGCTGAACGACCTCCATGAGAGGATCTTCATCCAGTACGGTCAAGGTCTGGATTCCGAGGAGTTCGAGCGGATCATCCGGGATTTCGAGACGGAGAACGGTTGTCCCTTCGAGGGCACGGTCACCGTCACCGATATGGAGCCAACCGATTCAGGGGCTTTCAAGAGCTCCGTGTTCGCTTCGTTGGGTGACGATGTGACGGACAGCTTCGAAGGACAGCTGTACATCACATGGCATGTCACCGACACCGCGACGGTCCAGGTGGCCACCGTGTCCCGGAATCCGATAACGGAATCAGACAGCCGTCTGCTCCGCGGATTGTTCTTCATCGAGGGCATCCCTCGCAGCTCCGTCCGCTTCGGCGACGTGGAGTTCATCAAGGACATGAAGTGGCCGGAAGACGGGGAATACGATTTTGCCGGACTCCTGCTCGGATCCTTGGTCTGTCATCTCAAGTTCACCAAGGACTGGATCTACCTGGACGATGACAACGGTGAGTGTGGCGTCTACGTGGAGAGCCTCGAAGAGGTGAAGAACTACATACAGAACCTGTGAGGGTGTGCCGTATCCGTTCGCTGTTCGCGATAGGATGGATGGACGGACGCTTACGGTTCCGGCACACCCCAAACCTTTTACTCTGCAGGAAACGGTTTTATCAAGAGGTTTGTCCGAAGGCCTCCACAGCCTTCTCAAGGTGCTTGGCCACCTCCTGTCCCTTGGGCGTCAGGTAGAGCTTGATGGAGTTGTGCTGCCTCTTGGTGTCGTCCACCATGATTATGCCCTCGTCTATCAGCTCGCTGATCCTCAGGAACTTGGTGCGTTCATTCCCTTCGTCCTTCTTGATGATATCGCTCTTCGTCGATCCCGGCATCTCTTTGACGCACAGGATGACATATATCGCGAACTTTCTCTCAAGGACATCGGGTACCGAGACCTCGCTCAGATTACCCGCCTCCATTGATCAGTTGAGTCATAATTACTATTGTAATTCTCGAAATTCTATTTAATAAGAATCGGATATCCACCGAATTTTCAACGCTGTTAATGGTTCCATTTAAATATATCTTGTATGTACGGCGGTCGTGCGTCATTTATATCTCTTAGTCACTTTCAGCAATAGTTAAATACTCGGTTACTTATGTAGATTCTGACTAAGACAAAAACGGGCGGATGCCCAGGTCCTAGTCCGAATGAACAACGAGGTGAGAAAGAGAATGAGCAGATACCCGTTTGCCGACAAGGCCACCGAGCTGATGGACGCCAAGAGGGGATGTCTGGCGGAGACCTCCTGGAAGGTCCAGGACCGCCGCTACAAGAGGATGGAGAACGACCTGATGCTGCTGAACAGGCAGGGCAGGGTCTCGACCGTCTCGCCGGCCAAGATGACGCCGGAGGACGTCAAGGCCTACATCCTGTACCGCAAGGATCTGGAAGTCGGCAACTCCGACCTCAACCACGACATCTCGGCCCTGAACCAGCTCCTCATGTTCTGCGGGAACCCGGCGGTCACCGTCTGTCTCCAGAAGAACATGGGGCTCAAGCCCAGCGTCAAGCAGCCCAGGCTCCCGCCCCTCTCCGAGGGTGCGTACGGGAGGATCCTGGCGAAGTGGGACGAGATCGACCAGAGCAGCTTCGCTGAGGTTCGTCCGGTCGCCATGGTCCTGATGTACATCGGGACCGGGGCCAGGAACAAGGAGCTCCGTCTGGCGGAGGTCTCCGACCTCGACACCGAGGAGTGGACCATCCGCTTCAGGCACGTCAAGGGCGAGGGCAGCTACGGCCAGCCCCGCACCGTGCCGATCCCTGAGGAGATCCGCCCAGTGGTCAGCCAGTATCTCATGCTCAGGCAGGTCTGGCTCGTCTGCCACAAGGTGAGCAGCGACGCCCTGTTCTTCACGATGGGAGGGGACTACTCCTTCCTGTCCGGGAACAGCATCCGCAGGATCAAGAAGAAGGTCGAGGCGCTCATCGACGAGACCTTCGAGCTCAGGGACTGCAGGAGGGCGTTCGGCCAGTTCTACCTGAACAGGGGGCTCGAGATCGAGAACGTGTCCGTGCTCATGGGTCACGAGTCCACCAGGACGACCGAGGAGTACTATTGCAGGAACAGCGAGACTAACGCCATCAGAGAGGCGAGGAGGAAGTGGTAAAGCGGGCGGAAGTGGCCGGAAGTCAAACCTCTTCAATTTCAGAAATTCAGGCGCAACGTGTAGGTTGCACTCAAACGGGTGTCTGGATAAGGGAAAATGAGTGCAGCCGCCGGGATTCGAACCCGGGCAATGAGCTTGGAAGGCTCAGATCCTAACCAGCTAGATCACAGCTGCACTGGAAACCCCTTAAACCCACGCTGTATTTAACCTTAATCGTAGGCAGACCATAAGACCATACCCCACGTTTTTCAAGGTGCCAGCGGATTCACTGGCCATGTCAGGCCGTCCCGTCTTCCAGAACCAGTTCGAGAGCCGCTGCTGGAGGCATCTCAACGGAGGTGGTCCCCTGGGCCGCTTCTCCGCCATCAACGGGGGTCCGCAGTCGGTCCTGGAGGATGTGAGGAAGCACGAGGGCACGGTGGGATCCGCCCTCCTGGTGTCGCTGATAGAGCATCTCGGGCCCGACGTCCAGCCGGAGGTCCTGACGGAGGTCGTCTCCAAGAGCCGGACCAGGGACTGCATGCCCTCGGTCCGGGCCGCCGGAGTCATGCTGGAGAGGGGTGACACGGGGAAGGCGAGGGAGATCCTGGAGATGTCCGCGGGATCACAGGAGGTCGTCCGCCGTTCCGTAACGGAGGCCAGGATACTGCAGAGGGAGGGCGACATGGTCGGTGCCCGTGAGGCCGCCCGCAGAGCGTGCGGATCGGACCCGTCGGATCCGGAGCCGTACGAGATCCTGGGGAAGGTCGACCCGGAAGGGGATTGGCCCCAGCGCAGGAACATCCAGGATTTGGTCGACGGCCGCAGACCGGAGTGTCCCGCGGGCAGCGGCAGGATCCAGCAGCTGTACCAGGTGTACTTCGAGTGGTTCAGGGGTAACCGCGAGGCGGCCTCCGACATGCTGGTCAGGTCGGAGGGGTACCAGCATGGGGATCCAGAGTATCTGCTGGCTTCGGCCCGCATGTCCGTAGACGAGCGGGACTGGCATTCGGCCAACATGATGTTCTCGAAGATGCCTGCGGACGCCCCTGCCTTCGTGATGATGGAGGCGGCAGAGGCCGCACTGGCAGGAGGGGATCCGAAGCGTGCGCTGGACCTGCTGTCCAGATCGGATCAGACGTCCCCCAGGGTCATGACCGATATCGTCAGGGCGAGGGCCGTCATGGGAGACAGTCGCGGGGCCATGGAGGCTCTGCGCTCCTACTTGGATAGCGAGTGGGCAGGATCAAGGGAGTGGAGGGGGGCTGTGGAGATGCTCATGGGCCTCGGGATGTCGTCGGAGGCTGAGGGCCTTCTGTCCGAGTTCTCGAGGAGGTCTCCCAAGGACCCGGACGCTTTGACGATACAGTCGAGGATGCAAATGGAGTCCGGCAATCTGCCGGCCGCGCTGATCGCCTCCGAGGAGGCGGCGAGGGGGGATCCCGAGGACACGGGTGCGGCGGTGCAGAGGGCCAGGGTATGCCTGGCCATGGGCAACGTCCAAAGGGCCGAGAGGGAGTGTGCGCACATCCTCGCCGTCGAACCCTCGGATCCTGGCGCGCTTGAGCTGATGGCGGAGATCCAGGCCTCGAGGGGCGACGATGCCGGTGCCGTCGAGTCGCTCCGCAAACTCATGGATGTCGATCCGGGGAACTCCTCCGCGATGGCATCCCTGGCCAGAGCCATGGCCCGCACGGGGGACGTCGACGGAGCGGAGGAGATGTGCCGCAGGTCCGTGAGGGTGGATCCGGGACGGCAGTCGTACATTCGCGCGGCATCCGTCCTGGTGTCATCGCAGGCATACCGTGCGGCCGCCTGCCTGTGCAGGGATGCCGAGACCCTCTTCCCCGAAGATCCGATGTTCAAGAGGCTCAGGGGCAATGCCGAGTACGCCATGGGGGATTACCTCAGGGCTTCCGTCACATACTCCGAGGCTGCGAGGCTCGACCCCTCCAATCCCGTCCTATGGTACTCCAAGGGCATGTCCGACGAGTCGCGCGGGGACCTGGAATCGGCCTACGATTCGTATGCGAGGGCGATCTCCCTCGACCCGGACGAGCCGGAGTACTGGGTGTCGAGGGCATGCGTCCAGGACCGTCGCGGCGACAGGCGCGGCGCCGTCGAATCGCTTAACAGGGCGATGGCCAAGGGCGACATGGTCCATGCCCCTGTGATCAAGGCGCGCATCCTGTCATCGGAGGGCATGAGCCGGGAGGCAGCGGGTCTACTGGACATGGTGCTGGCCGCAGATCCTGGGGACAGGGATGCGCTCGCCGTCAGGATGAGGATGCAGGCCGATGCCGGAGACAGCAGAGGGGCGTTGGACACGTTCTCGAGGATACCGGGAGGGGAGTCGGATGCGGAGCTGTCATCCATAGCCGAGAGTTGCAGGGCTGCCGCAGAGGCGACAGCTCCGGAGGCGATCCCGGTCGGGGAGGGGCCCGCGCCCGTGCCGTCCCAGGAGGCGCAGGAGCCTCGGCCCGAGACATTGGAGGAGGTCCCTCTTCCGGTCGAGTCACCGGAGGTGTCTCCTGATCTGGAGGCGCCCGTGGATGTGGCGGAGCCAGCTGTATCGAAGGAGGACGGCGAGGCCCATTATGCGATGGCGGTCTCGCTGCTGGAGGCTGGGGATGTGGCGGGGGCCGTCAGGGCCGCCGACCGTGCGTTGTCCGCGGATCCAGCCAACCCGTCGTATCTTTCGGTCAGGGCCAGGGCCGCCATGATGTCAGGGGACGCCGACGGGGCCGTGTCCATGCTCTCCTCCGCCATCGGCGGGAACCCGGACGATGCGGGTCTGCACAAGGCGCTGGGCGATGCCCGCGCGGCACGCGGGGAGTTGACGGCCGCCTCCATGGAGTACGACCGGGCGGTGATGCTCGGCCTAGACGATGCCGACGTCCATGCGGCACGCGGGGAGGTCCTGGAGAGGATGGGGAACACGGACCGTGCCGCCGAGTGCTACTCCGCCGCGGTCTCGAGGGACCCGGACAGGCTCGACCTCTCGGAGAGGCTGGCGCGCATGATGCTCGCCCGCAGGGAGTCCATGGCCGCGGACGGGATGGTCAACCGCATCCTGAAACGCGATCCCCAGAGGGTGTCCGCGATAATGCTGAAGGCAGAGATATCCCAATCCCGCAAGGACGACTCGGGGGTGATGAAGGCCTACGACCTGTTCGTATGCTGCCCCAACCCGGGTTCGGAGAACACGGTGAGGATGGTGAGGATACTGGAGGAGACCGGCCACGCCGCCGAGGCCCGCGGTCTCGTCGGAGGCCACCAGGAGCCTGCAGGGCAGTCGGTCCGCAGGTATGCGGAGAAGGCGCTGCGTCGCGCGTACTCCACCCACACGTCACCGACGGACCCCGATCTGATGGGCGCCCTCGGACTCGACCAGTCCACTGCCGCCGAGGTCACAGCCTACCTCTCGGAGCAGAAGGACTATGGGCTGATAACCCCGGGGACGGACCAGTTCCGCAAGATGGAGGATGAGTCGAAGGAGGTCGTCAGGAAGCTGGGCTGGAAGGACCTGGAGGGAAATCCGAGACTCCCCCTGGAGAGGGTGTACGTCCAATGCGGCTACAGGGACTGCGATGACGCCAAGAGGGTGGTGTCCTACATCCACAAGGCGATGCTGGTCGAGCCCGGGAGGAAGGCCGACCCCAGGCTGTCCGAGATGTCCATGCGCCTGCCCAAGGGGATGACGGTCTACGAGATAATGGGGGAGTGCGACGTGGGCGTGTACGAGGCCCGCGTGATACGCTCGCTCATTATCTGACGGTATCGATGATCGGACTCAGTAGTCGCGCATCTCGGATTTCATGAACTCGCGCATGAGGCATGTGGCGTAGTTGCCCTTGGGGAGTGAGAACCTCAGCGTGTAGCTGTCATCGCCGAACTCGCTGCGGATGTCCTTGACCGGGCACAGGACCTCCCTCCTGCCGCCCTTGGAGCTGCATCTGGGGAGCCCCGGTATAACGAAGTCCTGGGGTTGGAGCCCGTTGTCCTCGACGACCTTCATCTCGATCTCTCCGGGCTCGCCCTGTGCCATCACGGTGTCCGAGCCGAACAGTGCAGCGGTCACGAAGGCCCTGCCCGCCCTGACCTGTCTGGCGACCAGGTCCAGGTTCCTGTCCGTCGCTATCACCGGCGACTCATGCTGGGGGGTCCCCCTGGCGTCCATGGGGACGACGACATCCCCCACCACCGGTCTGTCCAGGGGAAGGCCCCTCTCCATCCTCAGGCTGAGCATCTCGTTGAAGAGGTACGACTGGTAGGCGTGGACGAACATCATCTGCAGGTTCGGGGGGAGGGCGTCTATCGCGTCCACCCACCCTCCGCCTCCGGCGAGCACCTGGGCCATGGTCTTCTCGTAGGACATCTGCTCCGGCATCGCCGACGCTGCGGCGCCCCAGTCCTCGGTCCCCTCGAGGGACCTTCTGAGGGCCCCGAGCTCCGGGTCCTCCTCGTCGGTGGTGAACGACACGTACGTCCTTACGGCGCCTTCGATGTCCCCGCGGACCAGACGTTCTCCGACCAGATGGGTGACCGGTCTGACGACGCCAAACCTCTGAACGCCGAAGTAGTTGGGGAAGCCCTTGCTGGCCTTGATGACCGAGATGTCCTCCTCCACGGTCTCGGGTATGAGGGAGTGATCCATGGTGCAGTCGCGCACGGTGATCTCGAACTCGTTCCCGATGAGGTCTCCGATCTGGATCGCTCTGCTCCCGCGGTATGCCCCGGAGATCTCGACATCCTTCAGGTCCACCTTGTCCAGGTCCTCGGGCGGGCAGCGGAAGGACATAAGCTGCGTGGTGACGGCCCTCTTGTCCTTGGTGCCGGCGAAGCCGATCCTCTCCCTGGACATGCCGATGCTGCGGGCCATGATCCTGACCAGGCGGTTGGTCTCCCAGTTGCGGCTGGTCACGGTGGCTATGGTGTACTCGCCGTTCTCCTTGGCCCGCGGCGGATCCGAGACCTCCCTGACGACGAAGTCCTCGGGCAGGGTCTTGAGGTGTCCGCCGGTGCCGTCGGCGGGGCAGAGATAGCACCTCATGCCGATGCCGGCCTCGGCGGTGCTGCATGCCCTGTGCAAAACGATCACTCTTTGAGTGTGGAGTAGTACTCGGCGACGGCCCCGGAAGCCCTCTTGACGGCATCGATGGGGTCGCCCTTCTTCACCCTGACGTAGAGCCTGCGGTCCTCGAGCTCGGGGTGCTTGTCGATGTACCTGACAAGGTCAACGTCCTCGTCGTCGTAGAGCTCCTTCATCAGCGGCGTGATGAGTGTCAGGTTGGCGTCCTTGAACGCTAGGGTGACGGAATCGTCGGTCTTCTCGACAACGTAGGTCTGCATGGCCACCGCTTATCCCTTACCTGTTATAAAGCTTCCGCGACGCGCATCGCGTGCGCAGGTAGAAGAACATGGGCGTGCATCGTCCCGCCGCAAGGGGTCCGTACAGTGGAGTCGGGTTTCGAGATGGAGGTCCGCCAGTTCCTGGCACGTCCGCCGTTCTGCTACAGGAACGTCCCCTCGGATGGTCTGGCAATGTTCTGCTCGGCCCTGACGCACGACAGCTATTCCAACGAGCGCGGCGGGGACTGCTACGAGAGGCTGGAGTTCCTGGGGGACGCGGTGCTGGAGTTCATCGTGTGCGAGGAGGTCTACCGGGACACCTCCCTCAGAGAGGGTGCCATGACGGACTTCAAGCAGGACAAGGTCTCCAATCACATGATCTCCGAGAGGGTGCTGGCCAACGGCCCGGACATAGACGGGATCATGAGGGTCGGCGGGGGTCATAGGGGGCCGGGCGGGAACGTGATCGAGGAGAACATGCGTGCCGACTCCTTCGAGGCTTTGCTGGCCGCCGTGTACCTCACTTACGGTATGGATGAGGCGAGGAGGGTGGTGTCGGCGACCGTCATGAGGGAGTCGCCCTCGGGCGACCTTCCATGAGCCCTTCCTGTCCGAGCCGGTCCTGACGATAAGACCTTTCTCCTTCAGGCTTGCGAGGGCGCGGCTGACCGTCCTGGCGCTGACGTCCAGATCCTCGGCGGCTGCATCGATGGTCACGAACATCCCGTCGCGTATCATGTTGAACACGGCCACCTCGGTTCTGGTGAGTCCGTCCATATGCTCTATCGTATGAGGCATGTTGTCCATGGCATCTCTCAGAGCTTCGAGCATGAAGTCTATGAAAGGTCCGGAATCACCCAGCGAGGTGGATCTGCCTATAGCTTCGTAGTACTCGTTTTGGCGCTCTTTTATCACCGACTCTACCGGGACCCAGGCCAGTGCATCCGCCCATTTGGATAGAATCAGCGTATGCCACAGCCTACCGGTACGTCCGTTGCCATCCGAGAAGGGGTGTATGAACTCGAACTCATAGTGGAAGACGCATCCCTTGATCAGAGGGTGGTCGTCTGATTCGGCCAGCCATCTGAATAGGTCACCAATGAGTTCTGGCACGAGGTTGGCCGGTGGTGCCATGTGTACCAGCCCTTCCTCCGAGAAGATCCCGACTCCAGATGAGCGGAACTTTCCCGCGTCGTCGACGAGGTACCTCATCATGATGCCATGAATCTTCAGGAGGTCGTCGATGCTGTAGGGGTCGGTGAGCTCCGTTGAATCCATCTGGCATTTCGTGACAGGATGAATTGGAATTTCACCAA
>CAUFXM010000012.1 GCA_959597175.1 uncultured Methanomassiliicoccales archaeon | reverse complement strand
AGGTTAAGTCGTAACAAGGTATCTGTAGGGGAACCTGCAGATGGATCACCTCCTAAGCAGGGTGGGGTTCATACCCCACCCTCACACCTGTACTGCAAAGTACACATTGCAAGGAAACTCCGAGCGAGTTTCCCGGCAATTCCTTGGCAGCTTACCATGCACTAAACGTAGCATCGAACGTCACTTCTTTTATCATCGCTTGTTTCACAGTTCTTCATCACAATGACCATCATCGTCTATTCCTCCAAGTCCGGATCGTCCCGGAAGTATGCAGAGATCCTGTCATCAAGGACAGGCATTCCGATGTACCAGCTGGGGGACCAACCGGAGGGCGAGAGCATAGTGTTCTTCGGGTGGCTGCGCAGCGACGTCGTCGTCGGGATCGACCGTGTGGACAGATCGCGCCTGGTCGCCGTCGGAGTGGTCGGATTGGACGATGTCGGCCGCTTCCAGAAATCCGCCGTCGCTGACAGGAATGGGATCAAGGCGCCGATCTACTACATGCGCGGGTGGATCGACCGCACGAGGCTGGGCATCCTCGACAAGGGGATACTCCTGGCAGTCTCGGTGATGATGAAGCTGAAGGGTCTGAACGAACACAACAAGCCCGTGTTCGACGCCATGATGGGGGGCGGGAGCTTCTTCGACGAGGGATATCTGGATCCGATGGAGAGGTTCCTCACGTCGGGTCGGTGAGATGGTAGTCCCGTCCGGGTTCGAACCGGAGTCGCTGGCTCCAAAGGCCGGCATGATTGACCACTACACTACGGGACTGCGAGACGCCAGAAGGACTCGGCCTATAATTCAGTTTGCAATGCGGCCGATGAGGTACGTGGGCATGCAGTCCGTGACCTCCACATCGACGAACGTCCCAAGGGGGACGTCCTCACGGACGACCACGGGTCTGTAGTTGCCGGTGCGGAGGATCGTACCCTCCTTCCCGACCTCGGTGGCCAGTGAGCGGTAGGTCCCACCGACCAGGCCCGAGTTGACGTCCCTCTCGGTGTCGTTCTTGACCTTGGTGAGCTCGGCGGACCTTTCGGCGGAGATCCTGCCGTGGACCTGCTCCATGGATGCCGCGGCAGTGCCGGGGCGTGCGGAGAAGCGGGTGATGTTCACCGTGTCCGCTCTGAGCCGCCTGATCAGGTCGACGCTCCTCATGTGGTCCTCGTCGGTCTCCCCCGGGAACCCGCAGATCAGATCCGTGGCGATGCTGATGTCCGGGACCGCCGAGCGCAGGTCGTCTACGAGCTCGAGGAAACCCTCGACCGTGTACTTGCGACGCATCCCCCTAAGGACGGCATCGCTGCCGCTCTGGACCGGTATGTGCACGAACCTGTAGAGACGGTCGTCATCCATCAGCTGCGTGACCCCCTCGGCGACCCTGGCCAGGCTGTCGGGGTTGGTCATGCCCAACCTGATCCTGAATTCGCCCTCCCTTTCGAGCATCGAACATATCAGAGACACAACGTCCGTCCCTATGTCCGATCCGTAGCTGGAGGTGTCCTGGGCGGTGACCAGTATCTCCTTCGAACCGCTTCCGAGGAACGAGTCGAACCTGCTCAGAAGCGAATCGGGCGGATAGCTCCTGAGGTCACCCCTGGCGAACTTGGTGATGCAGTAGGAGCAGTGGCCGTTGCAGCCCTGGGCTATGGGCAGGATGGCGTCGGTGGTCGACTCCAGGATGACGGGTGTCCCCGCGCAACCGAACTTGTCCGACATCCTCTCGCGGAAAGTCCCGTAGTCTTCCGGGGGGATTATGGGGGAGTCGGGGAGGCGGATGGAGACACGTTGTGGCTGCACCTTGGCCATGCACCCCGTGACCACGACCCTCTTCCCCTGCCTCTTAAGCTCCGAGATCCTGGACAGCATGCGCTTCTCGGTGGTCTCCACCACCGTGCACGTGTTCAGGACGACGATGTCCGCCTCCTCGGCGGAAGGGGCGGGGACGTGTCCCAGGGATGCCATGTCCTCGGAGAGCCCGCGGCCCTCGCCGAAGTTCATGGTGCATCCGTAGGACTCGACGTAGTACCTCATCAGCGGGTGCAGGGCTCTGTGGTCGGGACGGCGAAGGCCGTCTTGGCGGAGATCTTGGAGATCTTGGCGTGGACCTTGGTGCCCTTGACGGTTCCAGGGACGACCACGAGGTAGTCGTAGAACTTGCCGGTCCCGTCGCCCTTCTTCCCCACGTCGGTGATCTGGAGCTCGATGATGTCGCCCTCGCGGAGGGTGTTGGCGGTGTCCGCCCTCACCGATTTCCTGACGGTGATGGGCCTGCGGGCACCGCATGCCTCGCACTCCAGCATGAGCGTCCTGTCCTCCCTGACCATCTTGGTGTCGGGGAGCCCGCACTCAGAGCAGATGACGTAGGTCTCGGTGTACACCTGGATCTTGTCGTTGATGACGGATGGGTTGATCTTTGCCTTGAAGACGGCTCTGCGGCCCTCCACGTTGCCGGGCGCTCCCAGCTCCTTGAGGAGGAACTGGAGGACGTGCTGGGGGTCGCGCCTGAGCTTGTCCGTCACATCGATGAAGTTCCTGAAGACGGTGATCTTGCCCTCCTGGAGGATGTCCAGCTCGGGGATCTCGAACCTCTCGTGGTTCTCGATCGTCTCGGGGCATGCAATCTTAGCTCTGTTGAGGAGCGCCATGTAATCGTCTTCGTCGGACATCTCTATCGCCTGACGCGGCTATCATGGCTCTGCTTATAAAGGCTTGTATTACGCGCGCGTAAGAATGCATCTGCGCGACACGTTCCGACGCCCACCTCAGAGGCCTAGCCAGCATCCTCCGGGCGGCATGCCAGAAGGTTCCGTCCGGACGTGCCTGGCATCTGTCTGTTATAAATAGCCAGGAGCGGGATGCACAGAGCATGAACACAAGGTTCTCGTAGGAATCGTCGCTGTCATCATCGTGGTGGTGGCCGCGGTGGCCGCCGTCGGATTGAACAACGACGACGAGCCCAACGTAATCGGAGTTGTCTACGATGGGAACGGAGGTGTCGACTTTGACGGAAGCACGACTGTCAGCGACACATCCAACACCGTGGATCGTAACTTCTTCACTTACGATGGGAGGGTATTCATCAGCTGGAACACGGCTGCAGACGGCTCTGGGACAACATACAATCCCGGCGACCACATCGATTATCCGTCGAACGGACATGTGACGCTCTACGCACAGTGGGCCCTTTCACTGAACGCTAATATGTCGGCAGCAGGTCTGACGTTCCGTCTCGTGGATTCCGCGGGGTCTTCGTCTGTCATCCACGTCGGCGACAACGCCCTCCCTTCCGATGGAAGAGCAGGCATCATGGTTACGGGTCCGCAGGGAATCACGTGGGATTACGATGAAACCAACGGTCATTTCATCGGTACAGTGGGTAACACCACATACGCCCTCACGATGACATTCGAGGGAGCCAATGTGGCATCCATGGGTCTGCTGTCCACAGGACAGCCGATGGTTCTGTTCACCTTTGATGGCCCTGTGAAGGCAGATTTGACTTATCTGGTCAGCACTCACTAAACAGTTTATCCGGGGGATGATCCCCCGGTTTTTTTCATTATCAGTTCTGTCCTTCCATGTACGCTATGGCCGCGTCCACCAGCCCCTGGTGGAGCGGCGACGGCGAGCCCGGTCTGGACTTGAACTCCGGGTGGAACTGGGACGCGACGAAGTAGGGGTGGCCGTCCAGCTCCCCGATCTCCATCCTGGTTCCGCATTCGGACCTGCCGGTGAACCTCCATCCCGCATCCTCGATCCTCTGGATGTAGTCCGGGTTCACCTCGTACCTGTGCCTGTGCCTCTCGGATATGTGTGTGGTGCCGTACAGGGCATGGGCCTTGGAGCCCTCCGCGACCGTCACGTCCTGGGCCCCCAGCCTCATGGTCGCCCCCATGTCGGTGACGCCAATCTGCTCGCCCATGATGCAGATCACCGGGTCGGGCGTCTGGGGATCGAATTCCGTGCTGCTGGCCATCTCCAGGCCCAGCACGTGCCTGCAGAACTCTATCGTCGCTATCTGGAATCCGAGGCAGACGCCCAGGAACGGTACCATGTTCTCCCTGGCGTACCGCGCCGCGACGATCTTCCCCTCGACACCCCTGATCCCGAACCCGCCGGGGACGATGACCCCGTGGACGCCTCCGAGGAGCTTCTCGGGATCCTCCTTCAGCAGGTCGTCGGAGTCGATGAACCTGATCCTGACCTTGCACTCTCTCGCCGCTCCGGCATGGGTGAAGGCCTCCAGGTGCGACAGGTAAGAGTCCGCCAGGGCAGTGTACTTCCCGACCAGTGCGATGGTGACCTCCCTCTTGGGGTTGACCACCCTGCTGACGAACCTCTCCCACGAGTCCATGTCCCTCCTGGTGGTCATGGGACCCAGCTTCATCTTGTCGATGATGTAGTCGGCCACGCCCTGTCTCTCCAGGTTCAGGGGCACCTCGTAGATCGACCTCGCATCGGGTGTGGAGATCACCGCCTCCTCGGGCACGTCGCAGAACATGGCGATCTTCGCCCTGGCGGCGTTCGATATGGGCTCGGAGCACCTGCCGACTATGATGTCCGGCCTGATGCCTATGGACATCAGCTCCTTCACGGAGTGCTGGGTGGGCTTGGTCTTCTCCTCCCCCACTGAGCCCATGATCGGGATGAGGGTGGTGTGGACGAACATGACGTTCTCCTCCCTCCCGAGGTCCCTCCCGAGCTGCCTGGCGGCCTCCAGGAAGGGCATGGACTCCATGTCCCCCACGGTCCCGCCCAGCTCGACGATGACCACGTCGGCACCGGACTCCCTGGCCACGGTCGTTATCCTGCGCTTGATCTCGTTGGTCACATGGGGGATGATCTGCACGGTCTTGCCAAGGTACTCCCCGCGTCTCTCGTTCTCGATGACCGAGCGGTACACCTTGCCCGTGGTGATGTTGTGGTCCCTGGTCAGGTGGAGGTCCATGAACCTCTCGTAGTTGCCTAGGTCCAGGTCCACCTCGCCGCCGTCGTCAAGCACGTAGACCTCGCCGTGCTCGAACGGGTTCATGGTCCCCGCGTCTATGTTCAGATACGGGTCGATCTTGATGGCGGACACCTTCAATCCGCGGGATTCCAGGAGCCTGCCTATGGACGATGCTGTGATCCCCTTGCCGAGGCCGGAGATCACCCCTCCGCTGACGAAAATCAACTTCATTCAAATCAACGGGATTGGATGTACGGCGATTTCCTAGATAAAGGATTCTGTTCCCATCGTTACGATAGACAATTGTCTGTGTTAAATCTTGATTGATGAACATATGTGACGGCATTAACGTGTGTTGAACGACACAGCATGTATTTGAACGCATAACTCCAATGACATCCCATACAGATGGACAACAAACGTCTTCTGGCGGTCGCCGCCGTGGCCATCATCGTATGCGCCGCGTTCACCTATGTGGTGTACGACGACGATGACGGCAGGAGCGGTCCCACGTGGACCTACTCCAACCTCGTCGGCAACCTTCCCGACACCGCCCCGAGTGCGGTGGACGACTTCTACCTGAACACCAACATGGATTGGATCTCCGCGCACCAGGGCACCGCGGCCCAGGACTAGGCGATCGTGAGCCTCACGACCCAGGCGCTCACAGACATCGTCTCCCTGGTGGTCACCGACCCCGGGGACCCCAACGTCTCGGTCTACGCCCAGTACATGACCGCCTATCTGGACACGGCGACGCGCGATACGATCGGAGTCGACGACCTGATGCCGTACATCTCCGGTCTCATGGAGGCCCAGACGCTCTCCGACCTCACCGACTATCTCACAAGCGGGAGCTGCGTCATCGCGGACCCGTTCATGTACATGGAGGTGACCGGGCTGGACAACGTCTCCGACGTCTACATCCCGTACATCTCCTACTCGTCCCTGACGCTGTCCTCCCCCTCGCTGTACCTTAGCGGCGATGTGGAGCAGCTGATGGCATCCGCCAACGAGCATTATGCCAACCTGCTGATCCTCGTCGGCTACACGCAGGAGCAGGCCGACGCGATGAACGCCGCCGCGACATCGATGGAGATCGCCATCGCCTCCGGCATCACATCCAACGTCTCCTCCTCGGACGTGGAGGACATCTACCACCCGTACACCTCCTCCCAGCTGGACGAGATGATCCAGTCCTTCCCCGTGACCGACATCCTGGAGGCCTACGGGTACGGGAGCGACACCTACTCCGTCACCGACATGGGATGGCTGCAGAACCTCGACTCCCTGTACACCGAGGAGAACTTCGAGGGGCTGAGGGCCATGATCCTCCGCAACACCCTGGACGCGGCCAGCGCCTACATGGGCGGGGAGTTCCTGGAGGAGCACCTCTCCTACATAGGGACGGACCTGGCCACGTCCTGGTCCATGCTCCTGAACACCGACGTCATCCTCCAGGAGCTGATCGACAGGATGTACATCGACCACGCCTCCAATCCCGATGCCGAGGCCCTGGTGCAGGAGCTCTTCGCCGACCTGAAGGATGCCTTCGCGGAGAGGATATCCTCCGCGGACTGGATGGCCGACTCCACGAAGCAGTACGCGCTGCAGAAGCTGGAGGCCATGACCATAGCGGTCGGCGGCCCCGACGCCCTCGACTTCTCGTCCATCGTCCTGCCGTCGGCCTCGGGAGGGAACGCCCTTGACAACTACGTCGCCCTGAAGAGCTACTACTCCGACCGCAAGACATCGCAGATCGGCGAACAGATCGACTCCCCGTACTGGCCCATGAAGAGCTACACCACCAACGCCATCCACGTCACGTCGATGAACAGGGTGTACGTGAGCTGGGCCTTCCTGCAGGACGGGTACTACTACAACAGCGACGCGTCCCAGGAGAGCGTCCTCGGGAGGCTGGGCATGGTCATAGGACACGAGATAACCCACGGGTTCGACACCCACGGCAGCCAGTACGGCATCGACGGCACCAGGGAGAACTGGTGGACCGAGGAAGACATGGCGGCATTCCAGGAGCGTGCCTCCGCCGTCGCCGAATACATCTCGGGCATCACCCTCTCCCCCGACCGCACCATGGACCCGTCGATCGTGATAGACGAGGTCATCGCGGACATGGGCGGCATGGCCCTGGCACTCGATCTTGCGGAGGACAGGGGGCTGGACATCGAGCAGATGTTCCTCGAGTACGCCGAGCTCTGGGCGACCACCCTGACCGAGAGCTACGACGCCATGATCCAGACAGACTCCCACCCTCCCGACTGCGCCCGCGTCAACATGACGGTGCAGCAGTTCCAGCAGTTCCACGACGCCTTCGGCGTGACCGAGGGTGACGGGATGTGGCTGGCACCGGAGGACCGCGTCGCCATCTGGTGAGCAAACAGCGGTGCCGTGCTGGCACCGCTCCTTTCCCTCGCTATCATTAATTATTACCGTCCCATCGGGGGAAACGGTGTTTAGAGTATGGAAGGGCACAAGGACATCTCCGAGATGAGCTTCGAGGAATTCTTCTCCGAGAAGGACAGGGCTCCGATGCCTCAGAGGCAGGTCAGGAGGGAGCCGGTCCGCAGGCAGGACGGGAGGGGCGATGTCCAGATGGGTTTCGGCGCGGTGATCCCAAAGATCAACTACCGCGACCGTGGCTTCGTGCTCTACATACCCAGGTACGGATCCGACGCCAACGCCAGGTTCGAGGTGGCCCTGGACTGCTCATCGGGGGTGGTCCCCATGGGCCGTCTGGAATCCGCCCCCAGGGGCACCGGCAGGCTGTCGAGGGCGGCGAGCCTGGACCTCACCGCGGCGGGCATATCGCCGCTCGAGCAGTTCACGATAATCATCGACGGGAAGGAGGTCTACAGGATGCGCAACCGCGGCATCCTCTTTTTCAACAACATCGGCCTGCCCATGGGGAAGCCGTCCGGGGAGACGTACATCGTCTACCCCAGAGGAGGCTCGCTGAGGCTGGTCAAGACCGAGGTCACGGAGACGTTCGACGTCGGCGATGTGACCGTCGCGAAGGCGGACGTCTCCACCGCCGGAGGAATCTGGCTGGACGACAGGAGGCGCTCCGAGAGGGTGGAGGAGCCAGGGGAGGCCCCGGAGGCTCCGGTCGAGCCGGAGAAGCCCGCCGAGCCCAAGCCCAAGGCTAAGGCCAGGAGGAAGAAGGCCGCCGGCGAGGTCAGGCTCCCCGCGGGTCTGCAGGAGGTGGACGCAGTCGTCGGCGGCGAGGAGCTGCCGGTGTTCTCGACGTTCCCCGCGTTCAGGGTGTCGGTGGAGAACCGCGATCTCGGGGAGTGCCAGGTGTCCCTGGAGGACTCCTCGGGCGGCGTCATCGCCGGGGGGAACGCACCCGACGACGCCCCCATGAGGTTCGAGACCGACCGCGATGGCGTCCTCACGATAGTCCTCTCATGCGACGGCCAGAGGCTGGCGTCCGCGAGCTTCGTGCACATCCCCGACCTGGCCTTCGACAGACCGGGCAGGGGCGATTTGACCAAGGAGACGGCGTTCGCCTACACGGCGTTCGGCGAGACCGGGACCAGGGACGCCTACGACGGCCCCTCGGTGTTCTCCAGGCACGGGTCCGACATAACGATCCGCTGGAACGTCCCCGCCGTCACCTACGATATCGGATCCGGTCCGGTGCGCTACGAGGCGGACACCGTACCGGAGGCGGACGTGGACTCCCTGGGCGACAGCCTGGTGGTCACCGTCACCGGCGCCAGGAAGAAGACCCTGTTCCTCGGGTCCGACAAGGGCAAGAAGAGGGACATCACGCCGGACTGGGGCGGGGACACCTACAGGATCCCGCTGGACGGGATCAAGGACGAGATCTACTCCTCCGACGCCCCGTCGTACACCCTGTACATCACAGTCAACTCCTTCCCGATAAGGAGGTTCATGACCATCCGCAACCCCGTGCGCATCACAGCGGGCTTCGAGGACGGCAACGTGGTTGCCGACGTGGCCTCCACGGGTAGGTTCGTCTGCCGCATCTTCATGATGGACAAGAGCGTGAACACCGTCGACCTCTCCCCGGGGCACAACACCGTCCCAGTCCCGCCGGACGCGGTGGAGGCGGAGGTGGCGGAGGTCCACGACGGCTCCGACAGGACCGTGGTCCCCGTGAGGGTCAGGTCCCTGCCGTTCCTGTGGAGGGACGAGACCGGGGACATCTGGCTCTACGTCAGCAAGGGCAAGCGCATACCCCTCCCCGGGGACCTGTCCGCGGGAAGGCCGGACCCGGCCAAGGTGAGGCAGTGGCACGACCAGATCGTCCGCATGAACCCGGAGTTCAGGGACGTGTCGGCGCAGATGATGCAGAAGGCCTTCGACGATATGAGGTGGTGAGATGCGTCCGGAGCTGTCGAGATCCGCGGGGTCCACGATGGACTCCTTCATAATGGAGCTGGTCGAGGTGGCCGCCCGCCCGGGGATGATATCATTTGCCACGGGGCTCCCGGACAACTCGCTGTTCGACACGGGCGCCCTGTCCAGGGCCATGCAGGATGTCATGGCCGAGGACCCGTGCGGGGCGCTGCAGTACGACGTGTCCACCGGATACATTCCTCTAAGGAAGAGGATCGCCGAGAGGTGCCGCACCCATCTGGGCGTCGACGTCACATGGGAGGACGTGCTGATGACCAGCGGGTCCCAGTCCTGCTTCGACGTCCTCGGGAAGCTCTTCCTGGACCCGGGGACCAGGATGGCGGTGGAGAACCCCGGTTACCTCGGGGCGCTGCAGGCCTACTCCTCGTACTCCCCGGAGTTCGTCGGCGTGGACGTGAACGACGACGGGGTGGACGCCGGGCAGCTCTCGGAAGCGGTCTCATCGGGGGCCAGGATGTTCTACTCGATACCGAACCACCAGAACCCGTCGGGAGCCAGCTACTCCGATGACGTGAGGCGTGAGGTCGCCGACATCGTCCGCGGGTCCGGATGCCTCCTGGTGGAGGACGACGCCTACGGCGAGCTCGGATACCGCGGCAGGGTCGGCAGGACGATCAAGTCCATGGCCCCCGAGGACACGGTGCTCACGGGCTCTTTCTCGAAGACGATCTCCCCCGGCATGAGGGTCGGATGGATGGTGGTCCCGGACTGGCTCAGGGCCGTGGCCGGGAAGATGATCGAGGCGTCGTGCCTCCAGTCCAACACGTTCTGCCAGAGGGTGGTGGACAGGTTCCTGTCCGAGAACGACTACGACCGGTACCTGGACGGTCTCAGGCGCGGCTACGAGGCGAAGAAGGGGGTGTTCCTGGACGCGATGGAGGACAGGCTCCCGGAGTCCCTGGAGTGGAACGACCCCCAGGGCGGGATGTTCGTCTGGCTCAGGACGCCGGAGGGCACCGACGCCATGAGGCTGTACGAGAGGGCCCTGGACGAGAGGCTGGTCGTCATGCCGGGCGGGCCGTTCCATGTCCGCGGCGGGCTCAACACCATCAGGCTCAACTTCGCGACGCCCACCGAGGAGCAGATCTCCGAGGGCATGGCGGCGCTCGGCAGGGCCTGTCGCGACCTCGGGTACCGTTAACGGCGGTTACATAGTCTCCGTAG
This sequence comes from uncultured Methanomassiliicoccales archaeon, assembly GCA_959597175.1. Lineage (GTDB taxonomy): Archaea > Thermoplasmatota > Thermoplasmata > Methanomassiliicoccales > Methanomethylophilaceae > Methanoprimaticola. Next base: position 28,972 of record CAUFXM010000012.1, on the reverse strand, counting down.
GGATACCTGCGTCTCCAGTCGCACTGGACATATCGTTAAATATGATGTGAGGCTAGCCACCTTAGCATTAGAGGTCCACCGTAGGGTGGGCTATCGACGTTCCAATCGAAAATCAAGCAAATTCGAGGTGAAAAAGTGGGAAACGGTCTGTACACCGCAAGGAAAATGAAGACTGACCGCCAGAAGTTCCGCTGGCTGGACAGGGGCTACAAGAAGAGGGTCCTCAAGCTGAGGGAGAAGTCCGACCCCCTGGAGGGGTCCGCCCAGGCCCGCGGCATCGTCCTGGAGAAGGTCGGAATCGAGGCCAAGCAGCCCAACTCCGCCATCAGGAAGTGCGTGAAGGTCCAGCTGATCAAGAACGGACGCCAGATCACCGCCTTCGCCGTCGGAGACGGAGCCATCAACTTCATCGACGAGCACGACGAGGTCATGGTCGAGGGTATCGGCGGAAGGATGGGAAGGTCCTACGGAGACATCCCCGGAGTCCGTTACAAGGTCATCAAAGTCAACAACGTCTCCCTGGACCAGATGGTCAGGGGCAGGACGGACAAACCCGTGAGATGATTCAAATGTCCGACGAGATCGTAACACAGAAGGCGCTCATCTTCGGCAAGTACGACACATCCGATGTCGTCGTCAACGACGGAGGTCTCGCCAAGTACATCGACCTTACCCCCACCAACGTCCCCCACTCCGGCGGGAAGCACGCCAACAGGTGGTTCGGCAAGTCCAAGCTGAGCATCGTCGAGAGGCTCATCAACAACATCATGAGGACCGAGAAGTACACCGGGAAGAAGATGAAGGCGTACAAGACCGTGGCCCAGGCCTTCGACATCGTCGCCGCCAGGACCAAGAAGAACCCCATCCAGGTCCTCATCGAGGGTCTCGAGAACGCCGCCCCCCGCGAGGAGGTCACCAGGCTCCAGTTCGGAGGGATCTCCGTCCCCAAGGCCGTGGACATCTCCCCCCAGAGGAGGCTGGACATCGCCCTCAGGAACCTGAGCACCGGAGTCGTCAACGCCTCCACCAAGAACAAGAAGCCCATCTACGAGTGCCTCGCGGACGAGCTCATCCTCGCCTCCAAAGGAGACATCACCTCCTACTCCGTCGCCAAGAAGGAGGAGGTCGAGAGGGTGGCCCAGTCGGCCAGATGATCCCCAGGTGAGTGAACATGGGACGCAGAGAAGACAACGCGAAGAAAGCAGTCGAGCTGATGAAGGACCAGAAGCTCATCAGGAACCTCGGTACCGCCGCGCATATCGACCACGGGAAGACGACCTTCTCCGACAACCTGATCGCCGGAGCCGGTATGATGTCCTCCGAGACCGCCGGTGAGCAGCGCCTGCTGGACTACGACGAGCAGGAGGCCGCCAGGGGTATCACCATCAACGCCGCGTCCGCGGCCATGGTCGTCCCCTACAAGGAGCCCGGGACCGGCAAGCTCGACCACTACCTGGTCAACCTCATCGACACCCCCGGTCACGTCGACTTCGGCGGGGACGTCACAAGGGCCATGAGGGCCCTGGACGGAGTGTACATCCTCGTGTGCGCCGTCGAGGGTATCATGCCCCAGACCGAGACCGTCATCAGGCAGGCCCTCAAGGAGAGGGTCAGGCCCATGCTGTTCATCAACAAGGTGGACAGGGCCATCGTCGAGCAGCAGCTCACGCCTCAGATGATGATCGACAAGTTCTCCCACATCATCACCGAGTTCAACAAGAAGATCATGGACATCCTGCCCGCCCCGCTGAACAAGCAGTGGCAGGTCAGCCTCCAGGACGGTACCGTCGCGCTGGGATCCGCCTACAACAACTGGGCGGTCTCCATCCCCTACCTCCAGAGGCCCGAGCTCAAGAAGATGGGCATGAACCTGACTAAGGTCTTCGAGTACTGCGGCAAGGAGGGCGGACAGGCCGAGCTGGCCAAGATCATCCCCCTGGCGGACGTCGTGCTGGAGATGGCCATCAATCACATCCCCTGCCCCGTCGACGCTCAGAAGGTCCGTATCCCCGTCATCTGGAAGGGCGACCTGGACTCCGACATCGGCAAGCAGATGCTGAACTGCGACCCCAACGGAGAGGTCGCCATGATGGTCACCAAGATCATCATGGACAAGCAGGCCGGGGAGATCGCCATCGGAAGGCTGTTCTCCGGAACCGTCAAGAAGGGCCAGACCCTGTACATCTCCGGTGTCTCCCAGCCCCAGAGGGTCCAGACCGTCGCTCTGATGGTCGGAGCCGACAGGACTCCCATCGAGGAGTGTAAGGCCGGTAACATCGTCGCGCTGACCGGACTCAAGGACGCCATCGCCGGAAGCACTGTGTCCTCCCTCAAGGACATGGAGCCCTTCGAGAAGATGTCCCACTACTCCGAGCCCGTCATCACCAAGGCCATCGAGGCCAAGAACATGGCGGACCTCCCCAAGCTGGTCGAGGTCCTGAGGGTCATCGCCAAGGCCGACCCCTCGCTGAACATCGAGATCAACAACGAGACCGGCGAGCACCTGATGTCCGGTATGGGAGAGCTCCACCTGGAGATCACCGAGTACAGGATCATCAACGAGCAGGGCGTCGACATCATCTCGTCCCCTCCGATCGTCGTGTACCAGGAGTCTGTCAAGGGATCCAACCCCTCCGAGTTCGAGGGTAAGTCCCCCAACAAGCACAACAAGTTCTACTTCATCGTCAGCCCCCTGGAGGAGTCCGTCAAGGATGCCATCAGGAGGAACGAGATCGATGTGGACTCCAAGATCAAGGACCCCAAGGCCCTTGCCAAGCAGCTGATGGACCTCGGAATGAGCGACGTCGAGGCAAAGGGAGTCGTCGGGTTCAAGAACAACAACGTACTGATCGACTGCACCAAGGGTATCCAGTACCTCCACGAGACCATGGAACTCGTGAAGCAGTCCTTCGAGGAGGCCATGATGAGGGGACCCCTCGCCAACGAGAAGGTCGCCGGACTCAAGGTGTGCCTCATGGACGCCAAGCTGCACGAGGACACCATCCACAGGGGTCCCGCCCAGATCATCCCCGCCGTCAGGGACGGTATCTACGGAGCCATGTGCCAGGCCGGGAGGATCCTGCTGGAGCCCATGCAGAAGCTGTACGTCGCGGTTCCCCCCGACTACATGGGAGGCGCCGTCAACCTGATCAACCAGCGCCGCGGAACCATCCTCGAGATGGGCCAGGAGGGCGCCGACTCCACCGTCACCGCAGAGGTCCCCGTCGCGGACATGTTCGGATTCTCGTCCGACATCCGCGGATCCACCCAGGGACGTGCCATCTGGTCCATCGAGAACGCGGGATTCAAGCAGGTCCCGCCCGAGCTCCAGAAGAAGATCGTCACCGAGATCAGGACCCGCAAGGGACTCAACCCCGAGCCCTACGACGACAAGTACTACGCCGGTCTGTGAGGTCCGGTCGGAGTCTGCAAACCTTATATACCAAACCCCTTATCGCCCACATAGCGTTCCATAATAAAACGGAGGAATAGAAATGGCAGAGAAAGAGCACATGAATCTGGTCATCATCGGCCACGTCGACCACGGAAAGTCCACCCTCACCGGAAGGATCCTCCTGGAGACCGGCGCCATCGACCCCCACATCGTCGAGAAATACAAGAAGGAGGCCGAGGAGAAAGGAAAGGGATCCTTCTACTTCGCCTGGGTCATGGACGGACTCAAGGAGGAGAGGGAGAGGGGAGTCACCATCGATGTCGCCCACAAGAAGTTCTACACCGACAAGTACTACTTCACCGTCATCGACGCCCCCGGTCACCGCGACTTCGTCAAGAACATGATCACCGGAACCTCCCAGGCCGACGCAGCCATCATCACCTGCTCCGCCATCGAGGGACCCCAGGCCCAGACCAAGGAGCACGTCTTCCTGGCCACCACCCTCGGAGTCAGGCAGATCATCGTCGCCATCAACAAGATGGACGCCGTCAAGTACGACGAGGCCAAGTACAACGAGGCCAAGGAGGCCATGACCAAGCTGATGAAGATGGTCGGAGTCAAGACCGACGAGGTCCCCTTCATCCCCGTGTCCGCGTACAACGGCGACAACATCAAGACCCAGTCCGCCGAGATGCCCTGGTACAAGGGACCCACCCTCATCCAGGCCCTGGACAACCTCAAGGTCCCCGAGAAGCACACCGAGAAGCCTCTCAGGCTGCCCATCCAGGACGTCTACACCATCACCGGTATCGGAACCGTCCCCGTAGGACGTGTCGAGACCGGAATCCTCAAGCCCAACATGAAGGTCATGTTCGAGCCTTCCCACGTTCAGGGAGAGGTCAAGTCCATCGAGATGCACCACGAGCAGATGCCCCAGGCCGTCCCCGGTGACAACGTCGGATTCAACGTCCGTGGAGTCGCCAAGAACGACGTCAAGAGGGGAGATGTCGCCGGACCCGTCGACAACCCGCCGTCCGTCGCCAAGCAGTTCACCGCTCAGATCGTCGTCCTGAACCACCCCTCGGTCATCACAGTCGGATACACCCCCGTGTTCCACTGCCACACCACCCAGACCGCCTGCAGGTTCGTCGAGCTCGTGAAGACCATCGACCCCAAGTCCGGACAGGTCAAGGCCGACCACCCCGACTTCCTCAAGACCGGTGACATCGCCGTCGTGAAGCTGGAGCCCACCAAGCCCATGGTCATCGAGACCGCCAAGGAGTTCCCGCCTCTCGGAAGGTTCGCCATCCGTGACATGGGACAGACCGTCGCTGCTGGAATGTGCATCGAAGTCCAGAAGGCCTGAAAGCCTTCCGGACCTTCCTTAACCATAAGGGATAAGCGATGTCACAGCGCGCAAGAATCTCTCTCAGCGGCACCGACCCCGCAAAGGTCGACAGCGTCTGCGCCCAGATCAAAGGGATCTCCCAGAGGACCGGCGTGGACATCCGCGGGCCCGTGCCCCTTCCCACGAAGAAGCTCAGGGTACCCTGCAGGAAGAGCCCCGACGGAGAGGGAAGCGAGACCTGGGACCGCTGGGAGATGCGCATCCACAAGAGGCTCATCGACCTGGACGCCGACGAGCGTGCCCTCAGGCAGCTCATGAGGATCCAGGTCCCCGATGGCGTCAACATCGAGATCGTTCTCCGCAGCGCCTGAGACCCCAAAAACTTTCCAGGAGGGGGAGGCCCCTCCTCACCTTCCTTTTCCCTCACTTCTCAACCGATGACGCGTCCGATTCCGGCGACGCCGCGCACATACATCGGTTGCATGGGCCGGGGCCCCCTGCGCAAAGTTAAGATACATCCCTTCGATGCGCAGACATCCATTTCTAGATGTGATCATCATGAGAAGCGATGCAGTGAAGAAGGGGCTCTCCGCGGCCCCGCAGAGGAGCCTCCTCAGGGCCGACGGTCTGGACGACGAGGACTTCGAGAAGCCGTTCATAGGGATCGCCAACTCCTGGAACGACATCGTCCCCGGGCACATCCACCTCAACGAGATCGTCGAGGCCGTCAAGGAGGGGATCATCGAGGTCGGCGGGAAGCCGTTCGTCTTCGGGGTCCCGGCGGTCTGCGACGGCATCGCGATGGGTCACAAGGGGATGAGGTACTCCCTGATCTCCAGGGAGGTCATCTCCGACTGCTGCGAGGTCATGGTCGAGGGCCATGCCCTGGACGGATGGGTCGGGGTCTCCAACTGCGACAAGGTCACCCCGGGGATGCTGATGGCCGCAGGACGCATGAACGTTCCCGCTCTTATCGTCACGGGAGGGGCCATGGAGCCCGGTGTCGGGAAGGAGGGGAACATGGACCTCCAGTCCGTCTTCGAGGCCGTCGGGGCCTACAGCGCGGGCAGGATCGGGGAGGACGAGCTCCGCACCGTCGAGTGCACCGCCTGCCCCGGCAGGGGGAGCTGCTCCGGTCTGTTCACGGCGAACACAATGGCCTGTCTCACCGAGACCATCGGGATGAGCCTCACCGGGTGCGGCACATCCCTGGCCGACGACAACAGGAAGCTGCAGATCGCCAGGGAGACGGGAAGGAGGATCGTCGAGCTCGTCAGGAAGGACATCAAGCCCCGGGACATCGTCTCCAGGGACTCCTTCCGCAACGCGATCCGCGTGGACATGGCTATCGGCGGGTCCACCAACACCGCCCTGCACCTGCCTGCCATATCCCAGGAGTTCGGATGCCCCGTCACACTGGACGACTTCGACGAGATCTCCAGGGACACGCCCCACATCACGAGCCTCAGGCCCGCAGGCCCCTACGCCATCAAGGACCTGGACAGGGCGGGAGGAGTCCCCGCGATCCTGAAGGTCCTCAGGGACAAGCTCGCCGACGCCCCCACCGGGAACGGGACCACGGTCTTCCAGATCGCCGACGCCGCCACCGTCAGGGACGAGGAGGTCCTCAGGCCCTTGGACAGGCCGTTCCACCAGCAGGGCGGCATCGCCGTCCTCAAGGGCAACATCGCCCCCGAGGGATCGGTCATCAAGCAGGCCGCGGTCAGCCCCAAGATGATGCAGTTCACAGGCACCGCCAAGGTCTTCGACGGGGAGAAGGACGCCGCCGAGGCGATCACCTCCGGGAAGATCGTCGCAGGCGATGTGGTGGTCATCAGGAACGAGGGTCCGAAGGGAGCCCCCGGGATGCCCGAGATGCTCTCCCCCACCAGTCTCATCGTCGGAAGGGGGCTCGGAGAGAGCGTCGCCCTGATCACCGACGGAAGGTTCTCCGGAGCCTCCCGCGGAGGCGCCATCGGCCATGTCTCGCCCGAGGCCTACGTCGGAGGCCCCATCGCGGCCATCAGGGACGGGGATATAATCGATATCGACATCCCCGCCAGGTCACTGAACGTCAGGCTCTCCGACGAGGAGATCGCCGCCCGCCTCAGGGATTTCAAGCTTGTAGAGAGGCCCGTAGTCGGGGTCCAGAAGAAGTACAGGAAGCTGGTCTCCTCCGGGGCCAACGGCGCGTACCTCAACCGTGACTGATCCAAACAGGGGGAATTCCCCCTTCTCAAAACCGGATCCCGTTCTTTTTTCTGTATCGGGATTCCATCGTCGGTGTCGTCAACAAGCAAGTCCGATGACATCGCCGTATGGCGGACCAGATGTCTGGGAAGGCGATCGGCTCAGCACTCCGGTTCATGCCAAGGGCCTGAGAGTCGAAGATGGCGTCACACATCCCCAGTGCATGACAGTTCATCGACCCAACCGATCTGGTCCTACATCGGCACGGATGCCTTGGAGGCTGTCGGAAGATGCGGCATTATGTTGTCGAAGGTCGGTGAAGGAGATGTTTTAAGATAATATTATTTTAAATTCATTTATCGAATATCATTAAATACAGACCGTTGCATAGGCGGAGCCATGAGAGATGGGAAGGCCGACCGCTTCAAGGTCGACGAGAACGGGTACACCGTTGACGGATACAGGCGTCTGGAACCCGAGAGCAAGAAGTCGATGTATCTCGGCAACCTGATCGGCATCGTCATCGTCGCGGCGATCATACTCGCCATAGCGTATTACGGCGAGTCCTGGTTCCGGGACAACCACGGTGCCGCCAGGGTCGTCCTGTATGCCATCCTGGCGCTGGTCGTCGTATACGGGCTGGTGGAGCCCGAGATCATGTACAGGCGCTACAGGTACAGGATGGATGATGACAAGATCGAGGTCCGTAGGGGCATCATCTACATAACCCACGCCATGGTGCCCATCGAGAGGGTCCATCAGGTGGATGTCAGCGAGGGGCCGATCAACCGCATGTACGGTCTGGCAAACGTAAACATCACGACCGCCGGCGGCGTGGTCACCATCGAGTACCTGAAGGAGGACGTCGCCGAGGGCATCGCCGCCAAGCTGAACGAGAACGTCGTCAAGCTACTGAGGGAAAGGGACCAGAGTTGATTCCTGACGAGAGCAAGCGTACGTTCCGCAACCACCCGTCGGTGATCGCCAGCTACATGCTGTCCACCGCCGTGGTCATGGTGGTGTTCGTTCTACTGGGTCTCAGGGACTATGCCATCGACCATCTCATGGAGGCGGCCGTAATCGTCCTGCTAATAGTCCTCGCAGCGGCCGGTTGGTCCTACTTCTACTGGAAGAGGACGTTCTACATCTTCGAGGACAACGAGATCCACATCACCCGGGACGCCGTATACAAGATGAACAAGCACATCCAGTACACAAGGCTGGCCTCCGTGGGTGTGAAGAGGGACATAGTCAACAGGATCTTCGGCACGTCCACACTGGTGTTCAACGTCAACTCGAGCATGAACGCCCAGTCGGCAGAGGCCACTCTCGTTCTCAAGAGCGACATGGCCGACCGTCTCAGGAACGAGCTGAACTCGATGATATTCGAGAAGAAGGAGACCGTGACGGAGGAGAGGGGGCACATGTCCCTGACAAAGGTCTCCAACACCGACGTCATAATCCACGCCATACTGGGGCAGCCGACATGGCAGGCCCTGTTCGGTCTCCTGATGCTGTTCTACGCCATCGTCATGCTGTTCGCCGAGAGCAGCGGGGGATTCATCACGGCGGTCGTCCTCCTGGTGGTCTCGGAGGTCATACCATTCGTATCGGCCATCCTGAAGTACTACAACTACAGGATCTACAGGGTCGGCGACACCATCACCGTGGAGAGCGGACTGATCACCACCAGGCGCAACTCGTTCAAGGTCAACAAGATCAACTCCGTCAGGATCAGGGAGCCGCTGCTTGCGAGGCTCTTCGGCAAGTCAATGCTCGAGGCGGAGGTCGTCGGTATGGCCGACCAGGACAACAACAACGCTCCCGTCCTCTGCCCGCTGAAGTCCAGGGACAGCGTGGTCAGGCTCCTGGGGGACCTGCTTCCCGAGTTCGTTTTCGAATCCGCCCCGGAGCATCAGCCCAGGAGGGCGCTCGTTCCCATGCTCCTGGCCGACACCGTGTTCGCGGCGGTCATAGTCGGTGTGTGCCTGGCCCTGTTCTTCACCGCCGAGACGTACCTGGTCGGCGTGAGCGAGACCTGGACGTTCGTCGTCAGGGCGACGGAGGTCCTGGCGGCGGTCGCCGTCCCGCTGCTGATCTACGGTCACTCGGGCATGGCCCAGAGGCACCGTACCTTCGACATGGGTGGGAACTCGTTCATGTTCGTCTACGGGGGATACGACATCTGCACCGAGTACATCAACTACGACAAGGTGCAGTACACCAACGTCACGTCAGGCCCCCTCCAGAGGGCCTTCGGTCTGGCGAAGTGCAGCGTCCACATGATGTCCTCCATCGGTTACAAGGAGATCACCTCCGGACTGTTCGAGCCGGAGGACCTGGAGAGGGTCGCCGACGAGGTCAACGCCAGGATCGCCGACGGAAGGTACGACTATCGCAGGTACCTCTGACGCCTGACCCATGCCGGTCCCGACCGGCACAAACCACTTACCAGTTTTCTATACACCTACCTAAATTGTATTTATCGAGATGTGTCTCGAACCCCCGATACAATGTCGGACAGGTACTATCTGGGATTCGACGCCGGCACTCAGAGCGTGAAGGTCGTCGTCTACGACGGAGACGGGGAATGCGTGGCGCAGGTTTCGCACCCGACCACGATACGTTATCCGGAGCCGCGCTGTGTCGAGATGGATCCCGACGAGTACCTCGCCCTGACGATCCAGGGCATCCGCGAATGCACCGAGGAGATGCGCTCCAAGGGTCTGGACCCCTTAGAGATCAGGTCCGTGATGGGGGACGGGATCATATGCGGCATAACCGGAATCGATGCCGAAGGCAACGCGGTCACGCCTTTCATCAACTACCTGGATTCCAGGACGCAGGAGTATGCCGACGCGATCAACTCCATGGGTCTGGACATCTGGGGGGAGGAGACCGGCAACGCGGACGCCAGCTGCATGTTCCCCGCCCTGTTCGCCAGATGGTTCCTGGGGAACTCCCGGGAGTTCGGGGAGCGCGGGTGCAGGTTCGTCCACAACGCCCCGTACATCCTCATGCACCTGGCCGGCCTGAAGGCGGAGGACGCCTTCATCGACCAGGGGGCGATGTCCGGCTGGGGACTCGGATACGACGTCCTGAACAAGAGATGGTCCGAGGAGCAGCTGGGGATACTCGGCATCGATCCCAGGTACATGCCGAGGATCGTGAAGCCATGGGATGTCATCGGGCACGTCCCCTCGGACATCGCGGAGCTGACGGGACTCAGGGCAGGTACCCCTGTCTGCGGAGGTGCCGGCGACACGATGCAGTCCATGCTCGGATGCGGGGTGTTCGGGCCGGGCATGGCGGTGGATGTCGCAGGGACGTGCGCCATGTTCTGCGTGTCGACCGACGGCATCGTACCCAAGCTGAGCAGCCATGGTACCGGACTCATATTCAACAGCGGCTCCCTCGATGACACGTACTTCTACTGGGGGTTCATCCGCACAGGGGGACTCTCCCTGAGGTGGTTCAAAGACAGCGTGTACGGGGGCGATGTCGGGTACGGCGAGCTGAGCCGCGGCGCCGAGGGTGTGCCGGCCGGATCCCGCGGAGTGACGTTCCTGCCATATCTGACCGGGGGCTACGGCGACATGACGGACGCGAGCGGGGCGTTCCTGAACATGACGCTGGACACCGACCGCTCCGTCCTCTGGAGGTCGGTCCTGGAGGCCATCGGTTACGACTACATCGGCGTCACGGACCAGTACCGCGAAGCGGGGGTGGACTTGTCGAGGATCACCATAACCGAGGGCGGGAGCGCCGACGACGTGTGGAACCAGATGAAGGCGGACATGATCGGCAGCGAGGCGGCGGTAATGAAAACGCACGGCGGAGCGGTGATGACCGACTGCGCCATGGGGGCGTACGCGGTCGGAGACAGCGCAGATCTGGTGTCCGCCCTGAGGGATGCCGCCGTGGTCGACCGCAAGTTCCTTCCCGACAGGGGGAACACGGATACATACCGGGCCCTCTACAACCGTCGCATGTCGGTCATGGAGGGGATGAAAGGGGTTTTCGGGACCCTCAAGTCGATGGGCCGGGTCAGGTGAAGTACTCCCTTCCGTTGTCCATCAGGTCCTTGAAGTCCTTGGGACTCTCGTCCAACGCGGCGTTCACGACATCATGGACGGCGTCGTTGAACTGCCTGAGCATGTCCTCGCGGTAGGCGTTGAGGTGCTGGATCTCGTAGTACAGGTATGGGTCCTCCAGAGCCACGGACTCGTTGGTGTCCATGAGCTTGGCGAACGTCGTCGAGGCCACCGTCTGCATGTCCTGGAAGTCGATCCCGCTCCTGTCCAGGACGGTGAAGAACGCTATGTTGACGGCGTGGCTCAGCCCCAGCACGTAGGACATGTACATGTCGTGCTGGTCCACCGGCATCGTCCTTATGTTGGCCCCGTGGTTCCCCAGCAGCTCCAGGGCGGATTCGACCGCAGCGGGACATCCGCAGTCGCAGACCAGCAGGTTCCTGTCGTACATGGATTCGGCAGACGGTCCGAACATCGGGTGGACGGAGCACACCTTGCGTCTCGTCGCCATGTCCTTCAGGGTGTCTATGAACGGCGATTTGAGGGAGGCCACGTCCAGTATCAGCGTCTCCGGGGGGCATATGGCGTCCAGCTTCTCCAGTATCCCCCTTGTGCGGGATATCGGCACGGACACGATCACGGTGTCCGACCACTTGGCGTCATCGATCGTCAGCCCGTTCCCGGATGACGGGTCTATGATGTCCACGCGGTGCCCAGACTGTCTGAGCAGGTCGGCGAACCAGCGTCCCATCTTCCCGTATCCTCCGACTATGGCGATGTGCCTGGCCAGCGACGCCTTCCTGGGGAGGGCCGCCTGGATCTCTATTGACTCCTGCATGAGGATCTTGCACACCTTCTCGGCGTAGACCGGGTTCATCCCGTGCTCCAGCGCGAAACCCCTGTAGCGGTCGATGACGTTCCTCTCCTGCGGGATGTTCCTGACTGCGGCGTTCCTCTCCACCTTGTCCTCGCCCACAAGCTTCGCGAGCTCCAGCCTGCGCTTCATGAGCCCGAGCATCTCGATGTCGATGTCTCCGATCTCCTTCCTTATATCCTCCAATGCCATCGGAATCCCCTCGCTATCTGGTCCGCGACCGTGAGCGCGGCCATAGCCTCGACCACCGCCACGGCCCTCGGCACGATGCACGGGTCGTGCCTCCCTGTGACCTCCACCGTGTCGTCCGTGCAGGATGCGAGGTTCACGGTGTCCTGCGTCCTGCCGATGGACGGGGTGGGCTTGAACGCTATGCGCATCACGACGGGCGCCCCGTCGCTCATGCCGCCCACTATCCCTCCCAGGTGGTTGCTCTCGGTGACGATCCTCCCGTCCCGGAAGCGGTACCCGTCGTTGCTCTCGGACCCGTGCATGCCGGCCAGGGCGAAGCCGTCCCCGAACTCCACGCCCTTGCATGCCGGTATCCCGAACATGGCCTGTGCCAACTGGGCGTCCAGGGCGTCGAACCATATCCCGCCGAACCCTATCGGCAGACCGGTGATGATGCACTCCACCGTGCCTCCGACGCTGTCGTCCCCATCCCCGGCCTCCTCGATGCATCTGCGCATGGCGTCGTCGAGCTCCGGCGTGCACGCCCTGGTGGCGAAGCCGCGTGACGACCTCGCGTCCATGGAGTCGCGGGCAGAGTCGTCCCTCACGTTCCCGACGGACCTGGTGAACGCATCCACATGGATGCCGTCCGCGGCGATTACCTGCTTCGCTATCGCTCCCGCAGCCACGACGGCCGCGGTCAACCTCCCGGAGAACTGTCCGCTCCCGCGGAGGTCGTGGTCCCTGAACTTCAGGAGGGCCGGAAGGTCCGCGTGGCCGGGTCTGGGGGTCTCGTAGAACCTCATGTACTTCGAGCCGTCGGTGTCCCCGTTGGCTATCCTCAGCAGGATGGGGTTGCCGTCGGCCCTGCCGTCTGTGACGCCCTGGACGATCTCCACCTGGTCCTTCTCCCTTCTCGGGGTGCCGATTCTCCCGGTGGGCTTCCTGAGGGCCATCTCCCCGGCGATCATCCCCTCGTCGATCGGGAATCCTGCCGGGACACCGGTCAGGACCCCTCCGATGAATGGCCCGTGGCTCTTCCCGAAGAGCGTGAATGAGAACCTCTCCCCGAACCTGTACATCGGAGCACCTCCATCTCCAGCCCCAGGGCGGCCATCCTCTCCGGGAACCCGGGGAACGATACGGCGCAGCACTCCACGTCGTCCATGACGACCGGCCTGTCGCATACGAGCGATGCGACCGCCGCGGACATCATGATCCTGTGATCGCCTTTGTGGACGATGCTCCCTCCCTCGAGCCTCGGTCTGCCGTGGATGATGCAGCCGTCGTCCGTGGGCTCGGCGGAGCCCCCGATGGCGTTGATCATGTTCACCACGGTCTCGATCCTGTTGCTCTCCTTGAACTTGAGCTGGGGCGCACCGTACAGGCGGCTGTCCCCATCGGCGGTGCTCAGCAGCACGGCAGCGATCGGGAACAGGTCTGGGACCGCCCCCATGTCGATCTCGCATCCCCTCAGCTCGGACCTACCGACGGTGATGCTGGTGCCGTCGACGGTGACCTCGGCTCCGGCCGTCCGGAGTATGTCGACTATCGCCTTGTCCCCCTGGGGGTCGTCCATGTCCATGCCGGTGACCGTGACCTCCCCTCCGAGGGCCCCGGCTACCATGGGGAAGGCGGCCGAGGAGAAGTCCGCGGGGACCATGTAGTCGTGCGGCGAGTATCCCGTGCCTCCCTTGACGGTGAAGACGCTCCCGTCCCTGACGGCATGCGCGCCGAAGAGGCGCATCATGTGAACGGTGACGTCCAGGTACGGGGCCGACACCATGCTGCCGGTGACCGTTATCTCGGAGTCCCTCCCCAGCATCGGGGAGACCATCAGGAGGGATGTGATGAACTGGGAGCTCACGCCGCCGTCTATGCTCACCCTCCCTCCGCGGTTCGGTCCCCGGACGGTGACCGGCGGCAGGCCGTTCTGGGAGCTGCAGACGGTCCCGTTCTCCTCCAGGGCCTCCAGCAGCGGCCCCATAGGCCTCTTCCTGAGGGATTCGTCCCCGGTTATGGTGACGTCCTTGTCGAACATGGAGCAGATCCCTGAGAATATGCGCATGGTGGTGCCGGAGTTCTCGGCGTCCACCAGCCCCGGGGCGTGCAGCTTGCCGCCACCGATGATGATGGCGTCGTCCCCCACCTCCACGTCGGCGCCCATCGCCCTGCAGGCGTTCAGGGTGGCCTTCGTGTCCGCCGACAGCAGCGCGTTGGACACCCTGGACGTCCCGTCGGCCATGGAGGCCAGGAAGAACGCCCTGTGGGTGTGGCTCTTGGACGGGGGAGGGGATATCGTCCCCCTCAGGGTCCCGCCCCTGAAAGCCATCGCAGTCACTGTCCGCACCTCGTCTCGGTGAGAATGGTCTCCTCGGGTCTCATGCCCATGTCCTCCGCGAATCTCCTCCCTTCCCCCTTGGGGACAACTATGGCCACGGCGGGGCCGGATCCGGACATGCCGGCTCCGAGTGCGCCCATCTCCATCGCCCTCTCGGCGATGCCGTTGTCAACGTCGGACGCCCGGGAGATTATGCGTCCGTTCATGGTCATCGCCCTGAACGGGTCGTCCATGGCGATGTCGATGGCCTCCCTGATGAGCGGGGCCACCTGGCGGAGCCTGTCCAGGGGCAGGCCCGTCTTCCTGATTTTGAATGCCGGCACGTGGATGATGACGTCCAGTGGGTCCACGTCGGCGCGGGCGAGTATCTCGTCCCGGGTGTTGTCGGTCATGACCAGTCCGCCGAGCCCGCAGCCGCAGGCGTCGTCGAAGGACCCGGTCACGGTGACCTTGGCCTCTCTGGCGCAGTTCACGCCGAGCCTGATGAGGTCGACGGGCTCCATCTCGACCCCGATGTGGGATGTGACCGCCCGGAGTATGGCGTTGCATGCGCAGCTGGAGCTCTTCAGTCCCCTGGACACGGGGATCTGGGAGTCGGTCTCCAGCCTCCAACCCTCAGGTTCGGGGATGCCGGCCGCCTCGTACGCCCTCCTGACGCAGATGCGGGCCATGTTGGTGTCCTCGGACACGTCGTTGTTGATCGTCACGACCCTGCCGTCGTCCGCCTCGTCGAACCTGGCCGATGTGGTGAGGCCCACGCCGATGGTGGCCCCTATCCCGCACGGCATGGCGTTTATCACGGTGATGGACCCATGGGAGCATCCGTTCCCGGTCATTCCAACTCCTTCCTCATGACGTCGAAGGAGTCCTTCACGCCGGTCCACAGCCTGAACGACGCGTCGCCCTGGCCTGCCAGCATGTCGGCTCCGGATGCCACCCTGCATCCCTTCTCCCTCGCCCTGGCCACCAGCGGCGTCTCGGGTCCGTACACCATGTCGAATACCGCCTGGGCGTGGTCGAGGTAGTCTATGTTCACCGGATACGGGCCGTCGGAGTACATCCCGACGGGGGTGCAGTTGACGACGATGTCGTACATCCTCAGGGACACCGAGTCCGGGGAGCGGAAAGTCGCTCCGAACTCCTTGGCCAGCTCCCCTCCCTTGTCGGGGTTCCTTCCCGTAATCGTCACGTCGCAGTTGCGGCAGTTCATGTAGTGCACGCAGGCCCTCGCGGCCCCGCCGTAGCCGAGCACCAGGACCCTGGAGTCCTCCGCTTCCACGCCGGCGGCCTGCAGGGCCCTGTCTATACCGACGACGTCGGTGTTGTATCCGGTGAGCCTCCCGCCGTCGTTGACCACGGTGTTCACCGCGCCTATGGCGGAGGCGTCCCTGTCGACACGGTCCAGATGGTCCATTATCGCCTGCTTGTGGGGGATCGTGACGTTCACCCCCCTGATGTCGTACCCTCTGATCACGTCCTCGACCTGCTCCAGGTCCCCGGACTCGAAGGGGATGTAGATGCCGTCGATGCCCGCCATCCTCAGGGCGGCGTTGTGCATCGCGGGTGACTTGCTCTTGCCCAGCGGGTCGCCCAGTATCCCCAGCACTATGCAGTCGTCGCCCAGGGACCTCATGGTCCCCACGCTGAACTGCCCCGGTGCCGTGGGCTCCCCGACGTACCCGAAGGTGAACTCGTTCCCCAGCAGCCTCTGGCGTATGCGCGTGACCGCCCCCAGGGGTCCCATCCCCAGGATCACGTGCCGCCCCCTTACGGAGGATGCGGCGTCGCGGATGCTCATGAGGTCCCTGAAGGAGTTCACCTGGAACGCCCCCTTGCGGATGTCCGCGTCCATGCCGTTCAGCACGGAGGCGATCCTCTCCGCGTCGGGGGTCGAGGTGTAATCGTGATGAGATGCGACCACGGTCAGGTCGGTCTCCGGCCTGGGCTCCTCGCCTATGTCGATGGTGCCGGAGAATCCCTCGGGTAGCACGCTGAGGTCGATCGGACCCCTGAAGGTGACCAGCGTGTCCTTCCCGCCGGTGTCCGGGACCGACCCGAGCAGATCGAGGCGCACCTCCATCATGTCCGCGTCGCCGGCCAGCTCCAGGTCGGAGACGCCGCTGAGTGAAGCGCAGACCCTCATCAGATCTCCCTGATGGTCTCTTCGATCTTCATCCCGAAGTGCCTTCCGCCGGACTCCAGCCTGGCCATGACCTTGTCCCCTTTCTTCAGGGCGGAGACGGACACGGACCCGTCGGGGGTCACGAGCTTCACGGTCTCGGCGTTCTGGAGGATGGTGGAGTACGTGGAGGTCCCGTCGGTGGCGGTCATGATGACCAGCGGACGCTGCTCGATCTTGCACCTTCCGACGGACGAGATCCTGGTCGTCCCGTCCCTCTTGACGAGCACCACGGGTTCGCCGGACTTCAGCTCCGCCAGGTACCTGGTCCTGCCCTCCGGGCCCATGACGTAGGCGTGGACGGCGCCGGCGTTGACCCTGAACGGCCTTGCGGCGACGTACCCGTTGTCCTCGCTCTCCGACTGGACCAGGAACATGCACGACGCCGACGACCCGATGAGCATGCCCTCGCCGGGCTCCATCATGGAGACGGTGTCCACGCAGACCCTGTCCCCCATCTCGATGTTCCTGACGTCCACGACCTCGAGCACCTTCAGGTCGACGTCCCCTGTGCTGGAGATGACGTCGGCGAAGCCCCTGATGGCGTTGGGGTCGGCAGTGGAGATCACTATCCCGTCCACCCCTTTCTCCAGGGTCTGCATGTACAGCTTGGCCTGCTCGGCGTCGGCCGCGCAGGCGTACACCTTCGTGCCCGAGTTCCTGAACTTCGCGATTAGGTTCTCCAGGGGGATGACCGTCCAGTCGGACGAGTCCAGGATGACGCCCGACCTCTTCCCGGCCATGGCCATGGCGCGGTCCTGGTCCTCGGGGGTGCGCAGGGCGACGATCTCGTAGTTCTCCGAGATGGCCCCGTCGTCGTTGAAGTACAGCTTGACCTTGCCGAGGGAGGCGAAGTCCTCGTCGCCGGGTCTGACCAGGGCGATGTCCACCCCGGATTCGAGCGCGGAGAGGACGAGCTCCTTGCGCTTCTCCTTGTCGTCGGGCCTGTCCGCCCTGATCCAGATCTCCTTCTCCATCGGATCAGACCTTCAGGTTGGCCTTCTTGGCCTCCTCGACGGTGTACCCGCGGAGGACGATGTCCGAGATCGCGCGGGTCATTCCCTCGACGTTCCTGTGCTGGAACACGTTCCTGCCGATGGACACCCCGTGTCCGCCGGCCTGCATGGAGTCGTAGACCATCTGTAGGATCTCGTCGTCCGAGTTCATCTTGGGTCCGCCGGCTATCACGACAGGCGCGAGGGTTCCCTTGACGACCTCCCTGAAGGAGTCGATGTCCCCGGTGTAGCTGCACTTCACGATGTCTGCCCCGAGCTCGGTCGCGACCCTGGCGGCGTGGGCCACCATCTGGGGGTCGTAGGAGTTCTCGATCTTGGGTCCGCGGGGGTAGGCCATCACGAGGAGGGGCATCCCCCAGTCGGTGCACTCCTTGGAGATCTGTCCAACGTCGCGGAGCATCTCGGGCTCGGTCTCCGCTCCCACGTTGATGTGCACGGAGACGGCGTCGGCACCGATCTTCAGGGCCTCCTCCACGGTGGCGACCAGGACCTTGCTGTTCTTGGTCACGCCTATGTCGGTGGCGGCGGAGAGATGGAGGATAAGACCTATGTCGTGGCCGCTTGCGCGGTAGCTGTAGCGTATTAGCCCCTTGTGCATGAGCACTGCTGTGGCTCCGCCGTTCGCCACGTCGTCCACGGTCTTCTTCATGTCCACCAGCCCCTGGGTGGGACCGATCGAGATGCCGTGGTCCATGGGAACTATGACGCAGTTCCCGGTATTCCTGTCCATTATCCTCTCCATTCTGACGCTCTTTCCGAACATTGGGTTCACCCCGTGCTACGTGCTAACACGCGACATTCTATTTCAACGTGTCGAAGCGCCCTCGTGCGGGCGCACGCGCGTTCTATATCACGCACGTATGCAGGACTGAATTTCAACTAATCGGTTCACCGGACGGTTGAAGACTGCCGTCGGTGTACATAAGAGCACATTATCACCTGTCGGACGGCTCTTTGGTCGGTCCGCCGAGGAAGTTCCTGTACGGTCCGAGGTTATGCGGGCATCCGCGCCCCTGCACGAAAGCTTTTTATTACTTCCTTTTTTACAGCAGACCCAGTGGGCTGGTAGATCAGTCTGGTTAGATCGCTTGCTTTGCAAGCAAGAAGTCGCGAGTTCGAATCTCGCCCAGTCCACCATCGTCTTCTCGAACTCACGGCTTGTAGCATTCCATCGGCGAACCGTCGTCCGACACGTCGAACTCCAGGCCCGCCAGCATCAGCAGGATGTTCATCCCCCTGCGTCCGTACGGAACCACCCCGCAGCTGCGTGGCTCTATGGTCACGGTCCCTCCGCCGGGCAGGTCCTCCACGGCCTTCATGAGCAGGGTGTAGAAGCGGTCCAGCTGCATCGATCCGACATCCACCGCGAGCCGGCCCGAGCCCTCGCAGACAGTCAGGCCGTCATCCGAGATGACGGAGCACCCGGGATGCGCGCCGGGCGGGGCCACGTCCCCATCGGGGCAATGCTCCTCCGGGAACCCGTACAGCAGATCGGGGGCGGACTTCTCGATCATCGACAGCAGGGCGAAGTCATCCATCACGTCCGAACCGTCCCTGTGCATGAGCTCCACCGATCCCGGGGAGGAGACCAGGTCCTCCGTCCTCGGAACGAACGTCGGCACCCCGGGCGGTATGTCGCAGTGGAGGGTGCGGAAGCTCTCCAGGCCGGACAGCAGTGCCCTCATCGGGGCGGTGTCCACCATCCTGCCCTCATGGACGATCAGCACCTTCAGGACCATGTGCCCCATCGGCGGGATGCCCTCGGGGAGCGTCAGTATGAAACCGGGATCCACCGCGGACCTCAGGGCCACGTCGGTGATGTGATGGCCGGTCACGGCCTCCAGGGAACCGACCGAGAAGTGCCCTCCCATGGGCCTGGCGTTTATCTCTATCAGGACCGGCCCCTCCTCGTCGTTCTTGATCTCAATGTGGGCGGGACCGTTCCTGACCCCCACGGCGTCCAGCACCTGCAGGGCGTAGGCTGCGATCCCTCTCTCCTTGTCTCCGGGTTCCGCCACCGACATGGCGCAGTCGTAGGCAACCCCGCTGCCGACGTTCTGCTTCCAGTACGCCCACATGTCGGTGACCCTGTGGACGCCCTCGCGGGAGACCGTGTTGACGATGAACTCCCCGCCGCCGATGTAGTCCTGGATCATCACGTTCTCGATCCTCCCTCCGGTCCACTGTGCGGTGTCCGAGTCCATGTGCCAGGCATCGATGCACTCCTCCAGGGAGTGGCAGACGTGCACCCCTATGGTCCCCACGGACGAGGACGGTTTGATCACCGCGTCCCTGCCGTGCCAGAAGTCCCTGATGTCGTTCTCGGAGCGGACCATCCTGCTCCCGATGTGGCGGATCCCCGCACGTGCCAGCGCGGAATGCATGTGCATCTTGTCGGTGCGGTCAAGGACGGTGTCCGGGTCGTTGCCGGGGAGCCCCAGGGCCGTGTTGAGCATGTCCGCGTACCTTATGCCGAACTCCGATCCGGCTATGACGCAGGCGACGTCCATGCCGTCGAGACGGGCAATCAGTCCGTCGAACGACTCCGGACGGATGACCTCGGCGCGGCCGGCGATGATGCTCTCGGCGGATCTCCTCAGACTCCCGGCGAACGTGTCCTCGCCGCCGGGTATCGGGGGGTATACTACAACCGGGTCGAGCCCCATGGACAGGCAGTCGTCCACGAGCAGGACGCCGTTCGACACGCATTCGCAGATGATCGCCTTCCTTGCCATGATTAAGAGATGCACGGGACCAACTTAACGTCATCGCAATGTCCAATCACATGTCTGAATTGCTTGTACCTCTGGCGGCCGATCATATACCATCAGAGTAAGAGTTAAAGTAAAAGTAAGAGTTAAAGTAAGAGTTGAAGTGGTCGGACTACAGGAAGGGAGTCCTCACACCAGGAGGTATGTGATGGCAATAGTACTCGACGCGAAGCAGATCATAGACGGAGGCATAGTGGAGAACGAGCGTATCGAGTACAAGGAGGGATGGAATCCGGAGTCCATACTGCATACTGTCTGCGCCTTTGCCAACGACATCGAGAACCAGAGCGGAGGGTACATAATTATTGGTGTGAGGGCGGAGCATGGAAAACCCACAGGGGTTGTCGGCGTGGATTCCGGTTCTGTGGACAGGATCAATGCTGACCTGATGAATCTCTGCCATCAGATAGTGCCGAGATACCTGGTTGAATCGGAATACATGGACTATAATGGGAAAGGGGTCCTGGTCATCAAGGTACCAGGGGGTGCCGATCGTCCTTACAGATGCCCAGTGAGTCTGGCCGAGAGGAGAAGCGACACAGGATCGTACATACGCAAGATGGGTCGTACCATACGTGCCAACGCTTCAGAGGAGAAGGAACTCTTCAGGGTGTCCGAGCGCATACCGTTCGACGACCGTCCAAACTATCGGGCATCCCTATCCGATCTTAGTCTGGGTCTGATGCTGGATTATCTGCGGAGGACAGACAGCAGGATGTATTCGAAGGCCCTGGCCAAACATTCTGAAGCGGTGGCGGAGGACCTCCACCTCATCGGAGGTCCCCCGGAGGATCCGCATCCATTAAACGTGGGGCTGATGTTCTTCAACGACCATCCGGAGGATTTCTTCAAGTATGCCAGGATAGAGATCGTCTACAAACCCGATCCCACAGGGATGAGTATGGAGGAGACGGTCATCGACGGGCCGTTGGACAGGCAAATCCGCGATGCCGTTGCCACGATATCCAATATGTACATACGGGAATTCGTTACAAAGGTGGAGGACAGGCCAGAAGCTGTTCGCGCTTACAACTTCCCGAGAGTCGCTGTCGAGGAGGCGCTATCCAACGCGGTGTATCACAAGGCGTACGACATACCTGAGCCGATCACGGTGTACATCTATCCCGATCGTATGGAGATCACCAGCATCCCCGGACCCGACCTGAGCATATCAGACGAGGACCTGAGGATGGGAAGGCTGGTGTCGAAGAGATACAGGAACAGGCGCATAGGCGAGTTCCTCAAGGACATGGATCTGGTGGAGGGGAGGAATACGGGGGTGCCTCTGATGATAGACGCCATGAGGGTCAACGGTTCGGATCCTCCGTTGTTCCAGACGGACGGAGAGCGTTCCTACATGACCGTCATCCTCCCCGTCAACAGGCATTTCCTGAGGGAGGCCAAGTCATCGAAGGCGGAGGGTACCAGGAGGACACGCGACGAGATAATGTCCGACGTACTGGCGCTATTGGCGGAGAACGGGGAGATGAGTATCAGGCAGCTATCCGATGCCATGGGGTACAGGAACCCCCCGTCATCGCTTAGGACAGCCGTCGAGGTACTGGTTTCGGGCGGTTCGGTGGAGTATGTTTATCCAGACACGCCCAACACCCCCAAGCAGAGGGTCAGATTGTCCGGTCACTCCTCGTGAACTCCGGCTTTTTCCCTGCCCTTCACAGCGAGGGATGCCGCCAGCGCCACCACGGCCAGGGCCGCACCCATAGCGCAGGAGACATGGAACCCGCCCAGGAAGTCGGAGAGGGGCATGGACCCCATGTCGCCGGACCCGGAAGATGCCAGGGAGAACGCCAGGGCGAACATCGCGAGACCGAGGGCGTAGCCCACGTAGTTGACCAGCATGGCCATGGTCCCGGCCTCCCCGGAGAGCTCCTCGGGGGCCTCCTCCACCATCCTCGTGGACTGCGAGGTGCCGGATATCCCGAAGGAAACGCCCAGTATCGCCAGGGCTGTCACGAAGAACCCCAGGCCCAGGGCCGGGTCTATGACGGCCAGCATCAAGGAGAACACCACCCTCAGCAGCAGGGATATGCAGGCGGGCGTCCTGCATCCGCGGGAGTCGCACCACTTCCCGGTGGGGACGGTCACGATGACGGTGAGCAGAGACGCCACCGCCAGTATCACGCCGATGTCGAAGGAGTCCATGCCCTCCGCCAGGGTCAGGTAGTAGGGTATGAGGTACATCACGCCGGCGCCCATCATGGTGCTCAGCAGGAACACCGCGGACACGGCGGCGAACCTCCTGTTCCCCAGCAGGCGCATGTCCAGGAGCGGGTCCGGGGTCCTGCGTGACCTGGTCACCACCGCACCCATCAGGACCACGGCGACGGCTGCGCAGGCGATCGCCGGGACGGTCCCGAGGAAGCCGTCGACGTATCCGTACATCGCAACCATCCCCAGCGCGATCCCGGCGAACATCATGACCACTGAGGGTCTGTCCGGGAGGGACGAGGACGCGTCGCTGGAGCCCTTGGGGATCATCCCGGACGCCGCGAGAAGCACGATGCCCAGGGGGATGTTCAGAAGGAAGACCCAGTGCCACGAGAGTATGTCGCCGATTATCCCGCCGATGGTGGGCCCGATGATGACGGAGATCCCGGAGCCGGCGGCGATGCAGGCCATGCCCCTGCCCCGGTGGTCCTCCGGCAGGTGGCGGACGACCATGATGGGAGTGGAGGCCACCATGAACGCGGCACCCAGTCCCTGGATGAAACGGAAGGAGATGAGCGCACCCTGTCCGGGTGACAGGGCGCAGCCCACCGATGCTAAGATGAAGATTATGGTCCCGACCACGAACATCCGACGGACGTCGGTGCGGTCGGCGACCTTCCCCAGGGCCAGGCAGAGCCCGGCGATGGGGATGAGGTAGGCTACCGACACGAAGGCGCTGGATGACACCGTCATGCCCAGGTCCGCGGACATCTGCGGGAGGACAACGTTCACTATCGAAGCATCCATCCCGTCTATGACCGTGGCCAGCACGATCAGCGCCATCATCGCCTTCGTCGAAGCCATGTGCCATCAGTCGAACTTGCCGACTACCGCCTTGATCCTCCTGACCCCGGCGGCGGAGCTCTCCTCCTTCTTGATCTTGAAGCCCTGGAGCTCGGACGTGTTGGACACGTGGGGCCCTCCGCAGATCTCGCAGGACACGTCCCCGATGGTGTAGACCTTGACCATCTCGTCGTACTTGTCCCCGAAGACCCCGATGGCTCCGCGCTCGCGGGCCTGCTCGATGGGCATCTCCTCGCAGACAACGGGGATGGCGGCCCTGATGGCGTCGTTGACGTACTGCTCGACGGCCTTCAGCTCCTCGGGGGTACACTTCCTGTCCAGGTTGAAGTCGAATCTGAGCCTCTCGGCGGTGATGTTGGACCCCTTCTGCTGGATGTCCGGGCTGACGATCTTCCTCAGCGCGGCGTTGAGCAGGTGGGTGGCCGTGTGCAGCTTGGTGGTCTCCACCGCGTGGTCCGCGAGTCCTCCCTTGAACTGCTGGTCGGCGCCCATCCTGGAGTTCTCCTGGTGGGCCTTGAACCTGTCCTGGAAGTCCTTGAGGTCGACCTTCTTGCCCTGCTCGGCGGCGAGCTCCTGGGTGAGCTCGACGGGGAACCCGAAGGTGTCGTAGAGCCTGAACACCATGTCCCCGGGGAGGGTCTCGGCGTCGCCGGCCTCGGCGATCATCTCGTTGAACCTCCTCAGTCCCTTAACCAGGGTCTTGTGGAACTTCTCCTCCTCGGCGGTGATGTTGGTGTAGATGAACTCCTTGTTCCTCTCCAGCTCGGGGTAGGCCTTGGAGTACTCGGACACCACGACCTCGCACACCTGGCGCATGCACACGTCGTCCGTGCCCAGCTTGGACAGGTACCTGCTGGCCCTCCTGATGAGCCTCCTGAGGATGTATCCCTGTCCGATCTTGGCGGGGACGACCCCGTCCCCGAGGATGAACGTGGCGGCCCTCAGATGGTCGGCCACGATCCTGAACGCGCGGGTGGTCTCCTCGTCGGATCCGTACCTCTTGCCCGTGATCCCCTCGATCTTCCCGATGATGCCGGTGAAGAGGGGGGTGTCGTAGACGGTGTCCACGTGGTTGAGCACGCGGAGGATCCTCTCCAGCCCCATGCCGGTGTCGACGTTCATCTGCTTGAGGGGCGAGAACCTGCCCTCGGCGTCCTTGAAGTACTGCATGAAGACGTTGTTCCAGATCTCGGTGTACTTCCCGCAGTGGCAGGACGGTCCGCAGGCGGGTCCGCACTTGGGCCTGCCGTCGTCGAAGAAGATCTCGGTGTCGGGCCCGCAGGGTCCGGTCTGGCCGGCGGGGCCCCACCAGTTGTCCGACTTCCCGTAGAAGAAGATCTGGTCGTCGGTCATGCCGTGGCTCCTCCACAGGTCGGCGGTCTCGTCGTCCCTGGGGGCGTCCGCGTCGCCGGCGAAGACCGTGACCGCGAGCTGCTCCCTCTTGATCCCGAGGACCTCGGTGAGGAGCTCGTAGCTCCACGCGATGGACTCCTTCTTGAAGTAGTCCCCGAGGGACCAGTTCCCGAGCATCTCGAAGAACGTCAGGTGGCTGGCGTCCCCGACCTCGTCGATGTCCCCGGTCCTGACGCATTTCTGGAAGTCTGTCAGCCTCCTCCCTGCGGGATGCTTCTCGCCGAGTAGGTAGGGGACCAGCGGGTGCATCCCCGCGGTGGTGAACAGAACGGTGGGATCGTTCTCGGGTATGAGGGGTGCGGAGCTGATCTGCGCGTGGCCCCTCTCCTTGAAGAAGTCGATGTATGTCTCTCTCATCTGCTGAGCGTCCATGTTGCACACTCCGATTGGGACTCTTTATCGTAGGGTCCTATTTATACATGAATCAAGGGCCCCGTCGGACGTGGGGCTCCAGGTGCATCACCCCGGGTCTGGGTTCGGACAGCAGCCTGCCGCTGTCGAACAGCATGAAGTCGTTCTCGTCGGCGAAGGCGATGGCCGCATCCGTGTAGCCGGAGACGGAGAACGCGCAGTACCTCACGGTGTATCCATCGAACGCCCTCACGGAGTCGCGTTTGGACATCAGCGAGGACAGGACCTTTGCATCCACCGGTCTGTTCCAGTACTTGCATTCGCCCAGATAGACGGTTCCGTGCTTGCTGTCGATCGCCGCGACGTCGATCTCGACCTTCTTGTCCCAGTAGCGTCCGTATCTCGCCACGATGTTCAACGAGCGCAGCGTGGAGCGCAGCACCTGCAGACAGACATCCTCGAAGACGTACGACACGTGGCCGTCCACGAAGTGCTCCATCAGGTTCTGCTCGGCCTCTTCGTAGTCCCCGGCGTCCAGATCCCTGTGGTACGGGTAGGCGAACCTGTACCAGAGCGCCATGAAGTTGTCGGATACCCTGTAGAGTCCTTTCCTGCTGTGCTTCGGGTCCTCCTCGGTTATGGGCACGTCGCGTCTCACCATCCCGACTGTCTGCAGTCTGTCCAGATACGGCGCGCATTCGGAGGATGTGAGGGATGTCGCTGAGGATATGTCGGCGGACTTCGAGTTCCCTTCGGCGACTGTCCTGAGGAATCCGTTGTAGGAGCCGTTGCTGCGAAACTCTCTGCTGAGGAGATGCTCCGGCTCGTTGATTAGAGGGGCACCAAGGCGGATGATGAGGTTCGCCGCGTTCCGGACTGGTTCCAGATCAGGATCCAGGAGTTTCATGTAGTATGGGACCCCTCCTGTTATGGCGTATTCCTCCACATCCCTGCGGTGGTCTTCCCCTTTGGATACGACATCGAAGGGTAGGGGGCGTATATGGAGTTCGGCGGTGTTCCTTTGGTACAGGGGGTTGTTGTAATCGGAGCTGATGTTCTTCATCATGGTCAGGTACGACCCGCACAGAATCAGCATCACGTCCCTTGCCGACAGGTAGTTGTCCCAGATCGACTGGAACCTGCGGAGCGTTCCCTTGTCGGACATCATAAGGTACTGGAACTCGTCGATGACGATTACCTTCCTCCCAGGGGTGTTCTCCACATAGGTTTCGAAGGCATCGTTCCATGTTGCGAACTATACACCGCTCATCCCAAGGGCATCGCTCACGGCGCGGCCGAAGCTGGGCAGAAAGGTGCTGTCCAGGTCGTCGTCGACCTGGTAGTAGAGTGCGGTCTTCCCAGAGATGAATCTCTTGATTAGTGTAGACTTCCCCACACGGCGGCGGCCGTACATGAGAACGAACGGGTGGTCCAGCCGATACTGGTTCTCAAGCACATCCATCTCCGCCTGTCTGCCGATGAAGTCCATGGTCCATCATGGTTTTCAGTCTATATAATCGTAATTAGGATAATAATGATTATCATATTTGAAAATAGCATAATCGTAATTATGCAAAGTCGGATTGTGCAGAAATGCGAACGGCATCCGCTGGCAATCCATCAAACGGAGCGCGCGGCTTCCAGGGCATCTCCGACGGTCCCTTCGGAGATGACCACCCTCACACCCAGGTTGGTCAGCGTCTTCATGGGCATGTCGCCGATCTCCTTCACAATGACCACCCCGCAGTCCCCTAGGGAGTCCACGATGGCGCGGATGTGCTCACGATGGCCTCCGCCAACGGTGGGGGAGGACCTGTCTACGGGGACCTCGCGAAGAATCTCCCGTCTCCCATCGGAGATGCGGTAGATCCTGAACGATGAGGCGTTCCCGAATCCGGAGTCGACGGTCTCCCCGTCGGAACTGGCGACCGCGACCATCGTAGGGTCCCTGGTGGAGATCCTGACAGGTTCGGTGGGTCCGCAGCCGGATCCGCATCCGCCGAGCCCGACGAACTCCTGGGAGCGGTCCTCGCCGAGCAATCCGATGGCGTCCGCCCTGCACTGCCTGCAGTGGCGCATCATCCTGGCGTCCAGGGAGCAGCGGTCCATCATGTCCCTCCGCTCCTTCGGGGTCGGAGCGCGGAGCCCGGCGAACGGCGTCCCCTCCACGGGGATGAGCGGGAGGATGTTCACCATGTAGGCCCCGTGTCCCTTCACGTACCTCACCAGGTCCGGAATGTGGGCGTCGTTGATCCCCGGCACCATGACGATGTTCACCTTCACCAGCATCCCGAGCCTGGAGCACTCCTCGATGCCGCGCGTCTGATGGTCGATAAGGAGCCCGGCCCCCTCGACGCCTCTGAGCACCTCGCCGTCCCAGCGGACCGAGGAGTACACCCTGGCGCCGACCTCCGGGTCGCAGGCGTTCATGGTCACGGTGATGAACCTGACCCCCAGGTCGTAGAGCCTCTGCTCGTTCCCCGGCAGGGCCAGACCGTTGGTCGAAACGCAGAGGGTCAGGTCCGGATGGCGCGTTCCGACGAGCTCCAGGGTGCGGAAGGTCTCCTCGTTGGCGAGGGGGTCCCCGGGTCCGGCTATGCCGACGACGCTGAGCTCGGGTATGCGCTCCCTGACGTAGGCGACCTTCTCGGCGGCCTGCTCGGGGGATAGGACCTCGCTGGTGACCCCCGGACGGGATTCGTTGCAGCAGTCGAACTTCCTGTTGCAGTAGTTGCACTGTATGTTGCACCTCGGGGCGACAGGCACGTGCATCCTGGCGAAACGGTGATGGGCGTCGCTGCTGTAGCACGGGTGCCTGGCGAGTGCCTCCTCCAACTGCTGATTCTGAGACATGCGGACACTGGATTGACGGTCGGATATTTAATTTAACGCCGTTAGCAGTGACATCAGGGGATGGCGTGAAGGCGCCCGTCCGTGGTCGCCTTATATTATAATAATAATGTTAGAAACATGGAAGATGCGTTCATGAGCTCCATCATGAGGGAGCTGAACTCGAACCTCGCAGCATCGAAGCCGTCGCTGATGGAGATGATGGATTCCGGCGACCGCACTTTCCGTCTGCGCGACGGCTCCGTCATCGAGATCCCGGAGGAGCAGCTGCGGCTGATCTGGGATTCGTGCGACGATTCGCAGCGTCTGAGGCTCCGCCTGCCCATCTACGTCTCCACTGACATCTCCGGCGAGGGCTCGGCGTGGAAGGTGGAGGGCGCCGTGGAGGCGGCGGTCGTCGCCAGGATCCTCGGCCGGAGGCAGTACAAGGAGGGCTATCTGAGGCTCTATCACCCCGATTTGAGGGATTTGAGGGCGAAAATCGGCGATGCGGTGCTCATCACGTTCACTCCGTGAGGTTCGAGTACCGATAGATATAAATAGAAGATGTGTGTAGAGGGGTTTGCGCGATGTGTGGCATCGTGTGGCTCACGGGGAAAAACCGTGGAGTCGGTCAGATTCGAACACTGTTCGAATCGCGGAAAAACGGCTTCGGTCGGAAGTCTTATATACTTCTGCCCTTTACCCGATTCTGCGCGATGTGAAGCATCGTGCGGTCGCGGCGAAAGGCCGACGATCATGCGATTCAACAGAGATGAATCTCTGGAACAACCGGGCACAATCGGAAGCCTTAAATACTTCCCATGTGTACGGGGGTTCCGCTCCTGTCAGAAACTGGCAGGGATTCAGAATCAGAATCAAAGCATGCACCCGGACAGAGGTCCTGTTCCGGGGAAGTGGTGTAGGACTCCGTTAACGGAGGATGAGAACGGAGGTAGTCCGATGATCACCAATCATACGAAACCTGGACGTGTGCTAGATCATACGCCAGCGGCGATGCTACGCCG
>CAUFXM010000011.1 GCA_959597175.1 uncultured Methanomassiliicoccales archaeon | reverse complement strand
ACTGAATAAGGGAGTCCTAAAAACATGCTGGCTGAGGGGATGAGTGGGCCCGCCCAGATTTGAACTGGAGTTACGTGCACCCCAAGCACGAAGGATACCAAGCTACCCCACGGGCCCGTGTGAAACGGGGGAATGAGTTTCGATTTAAAAAGTTGACGCTCCGCCGAAGGCCTGCGCCTCCGGAGGAGCGTGCGTTTTCATCCGAGAGGAGCAATCTCCTTTATGAGGTCGGCATGGGAGACGATCATCCTGCGGCAGCAGTACCTCTCGAATCCGAGGTCGTCGAGGACCGCCTTGGGGTCCTCGCCCATGCGTACGCGCTTTTCATACTCGGGATAGGCCGATCCGACGACCTTCCCGCATGTGAAACATCTCACCGGTATTATCATGCCAATTCCTCAGCGGTAGGACTTCTGCTTCTTCGCGCGGGCACCGGGTCCGAGCGGGTTCTTGGGCAGCTTGCGCCTGTCGTCGTTGATGATCAGGGTCCTGTCATAGGCCCTGAAGATGGCCTCCAGCTCATCGTCCTTGTAGAACTCGACGAGTCCCCTGGCGATGGCTGTCCTGGCCGCGGCGGCCTGTCCCATGACTCCGCCGCCGTTGACGGTGACGGAGATGTCCACGTTCTGGGCCTTCTCGGGCACGAGACCGAGGGGCTCCTCGATCTTGAGCCTGGCCAGTTCGGGGGTGAAGACCTCGATGGGGACCTTGTTGATGGTCACCCTGCCGGTGCCCTCCTTGACGGTGGCCCTGGCGACGGCGGTCTTCCTCTTTCCGCTTGTGTTAACGCAATCAACCACGGAATCACCTCACGTTGGAACCCAGGAATTTGGATACGGCTCCCAGGGTAGTGTATTTGCCGGTAATCTTCCTGCAGGCCTCCTCGGGCCTCTCCTTCTCGCAGTCCTGGAACTGCTTGGGGGTGCCGACGAAGACATGGAGCCTCCTGTAGGCCTCCCTTCCGGACGTGGTCGTCCAGGGAATCATTCCCCTGACGCACCTCTTGAACAGGAGGTCCGCCCTGCGGGGGTAGAAGGGTCCCTTCCTCTTGGTGGTGTCTCCGCGGTCGACCTTCGCCTTGAAGTCGGCGAAGACGTTCTCCTTGACGCCGGTGATGACGATGGCCTCGGCGTTGAGGACAACGATCTCCTCTCCGTCCATGATCCTCTCGGCGACCACGCTGGCCAGCCTTCCGTGGATCAGGTTCCTTCCGTCGATTACTGTAACCATCTGAATCACCTCATGATCCTGACGCCGGTGCCCTTGGGGTTGGACTCAGCCAGCTCCTCGAGGGTGAGCGTCTTACCGCCGGCGGCCACAATGGCCTTGGCGGCAGCGTCCGAGAAGTCGTACGCGGCGACCGTGATCTTCTTGCTGATGTTGCCTGCGGCGAGGACTTTCCCGGGGACGACGATCGTCTCCCCGTCCTGTGCGTACCTCTCCAGTTTGCTGAGATTCGCTTCGGCCCAGTTCCTCTTGGGTTTCTCGAGCCTAAGCGCGATGTCTCGCCAGATGGCAGCTTCCGTCTCCCTAGTCTTCGCCTTCAGCGTGTCGATGGTGGCGATGAGCTGGGGGTTTGTCTTGCAGCTCTTCATTTTTCTGACTCTCCCGACATTTCGGTAAACCGTTTGGTGGGACGCGCTATACGGGACCTGGTTATAAAGGTATGCCCTTTCACCATCGCGCGCTTATAGGGACAAGCAGGCTCCCGCGAGGCGCTCCCAGAGCCCCCTCGCCTTGGGATCCATATCGCGGCATGAGTGCCAGCATGTCGTATCCGGGAAGCATGTATACGCGGATGCCGATGGAACCGCTGGTGATGTAACCGGACATGAGGAACAGCAGTGCCAGGATAACTGCGATTACCCCCAGACAGGCCGAGCCACGCCTCCGGTTCTGCCGGCTCTTGTGCCTGGAAAGCCCTCTGACGCCTCGACGCGGACGTCATGGGCACGTCACGGGGCGCGCCACTCTTATTATAGGAAATCACCCTTTGGGCCCTCAGTGATCATATGATAAGGTTCGGGCCCGCAGGCATCCCCCTTTCATGCAAGGGACGCACACTCGAGGACGGAATCGAGGACGTCCACAACCTCAGCCTCAGCGCACTGGAGATCCAGCTTGTGCGCGCAGGCGCCTACACCAGGTGCCCGGACGAGGACGAGGAGGTCGGCAAGACCCTCAGGGACATCGAGGAGGACTTCGTCATCGAGATCCTCAGGGACGGAGAACCGATCTGCGACCCGGACGAGCCTATCGAGGAGGATGACGACCTGGTCTTCATGCCTTCAGGAGTCTCGCACTGCTTCGGCGACCTCTACCCCATCGGAGAGATGGCGAAGAGACTGGATGTGAAGATGTCGATTCACACCCCGTACTACATGGACCTCGGATCGGAGACCCCCCTTGCAGAGGAGTGCCTCAACAGCATCAGGTACGCCGGCCTTATCATGAACGCACTGGACGGAGACATCGTCGTCACCAGCCTTGGCATCTACGACGGCAAACGCCCCGAGGAGGAGGTTGACGAGATCATCTACGAGAACGTGGCTACCCTGATGGACTGGTGGCACGGCAACGGCCTCACCCCGCGCCTCGGCGTGGAGATCACTGGCCAACAGGACGTTTTCGGGTCCCTGGAGCAGGTCCTGGACATCTGCGACAGTATCGAGGGCCTCACCCCCGTGGTGAACTTCTCCCACCTCCACTCCCGCACGAACGGTTCCCTTCTGGAGGCGGACGACTTCATCGATGTGCTCGATCAGGTCGAGCCCTACAGCAACGGCCACATACACACCGCTTTCGCCGGTGTCGACTACGAGGACGGCAACGAGAAGCGCCTCACGCCCATCAAGAAGGGCGACCTCAAATTCGAGCCGCTGGCAGAGGCACTCATCGAGACCAAGCCCGACTGCACGATCATCTCGACGTCGCCCCTCCTGGAGCACGACGCGATGTACATGAGGATCATTCACGAGAGGGTCCTGAGCAAGAAGGTCGCCAAGGACCTCAAAGAGAGGCGCAAGGCAGAAGCCGCCGCGCCCGCCGCCGGTGAGTGAAGTTGAACGCATTGGATGCGATCGTCGATGGATGCCGCGGAGCACTGTCATCCGTCGACCCTAACTGTCGTGACGCCCTGATAGAGGGGATCAGGACGAGCAGGAAGGTCTTCGTCTACGGGTCGGGCAGGTCAGGCCTCGTGGGCCAGCTCTTCGCGGTACGCCTGGTGCAGCTGGGATTCGACGTCCACTTCGTCGGTGAGATGACCACCCCAATAATCGGAAAGGAGGACCTTACACTCCTCATATCTTTTACCGGCAGGACGTCGTCCGTGGTCCAGACTGCCCAGATCGCCAAGAGGATAGGCTCGAGGACGATATGCGTCACCGGGACCCCGGGCAGCCCCCTCACTCATGTATCGGACGTGTCCATAGTCATGGACGTCCCCCAGGACGATGACCTGAAGATGTACGCGCCCCTTGGTACGATCTTCGAGGATTCCTCGCTCCTCCTCTTCGACTGCATCGTCAGCGACCTCATGTCGCGCGACGGGACGACCGAGGAGGAGATGAGGAACAGACACGCGATCTGGGTATGATCGCTCCGACACGACTGCCCTGGCCTTTCTCAACCCGTCATCGACGATGTACATCGCCATCTCCCCGGCGTACGGGTCAACCATGACCAGGACGCCACGACCGACCGTCCTCCGGAACAGGTCCAGGGTGGCTGGGTCAGGCTCGGTCCCCCCTCCGGGGTTGACCGCGGACATCCCGACATCCCGTTCACCTGCGCCCACGACCTCGTAGTACATGCCGGAACCGTCCTCGCGACGTGCCCCCATGAGGCCGATCGGACACCTCCCGTCCTCCGCTGCTGAGATCATGTCCTCCATCGCCGTCGCGGTCACGACGATGTCGGCCCCGGCACCTAGCCTCGTCATGGTTGCTGAATCCTGCAGTCGCTGAATAACGTTTCCGGGTCCGGGATCACATCGACCACGTCCCCATCGCCTATGCACTCGCCGACGATGCGGTCCCGGCCCAGCAGGCTGTATCCGTTCCTCAGCATGAACCCTCCCCCGAAGTAGTCCTCTGCGGTGTCGCTGACCTCGCGGACCTTCTCGCCGCCGTCGAGCTCCATCCGCATGTCAGTCTCCCTGGATCTGAAAAGTAGTGTGAACCTGACCATCTCATCATCCTGCCGCGATGCGGCATACCGATTATGACAAGAGCGGTTATAAGACGGCCAGCAGTGCTCTGTTATCATCATACCTTAGACCGCGTCCCCTGAACGGTCCATGGCAATTTTTATTACGCATCGTCAGGATGCGGAAGGCATGGCAGGAGCCAGGTTGCCCGACCATTCCCACTGCAAGTTCTGCGGGGACCCGATCCCGTTCGGCCAGGAGTACTGCGACGACACGTGCAGGGAGAGGGACAGGGGCAGGACGGATGACGAGAAGCGCAGGGAACGTATGTTCTACGGCACCGCCATCGCCGCCATCGTCATCCTGGCGGTGGTGAGGTACATCATCGCCTGAGCGCGCGTACCGTGGCGGCGACGTTGTGGACCCTCACGATGTCCGCACCAGAATCGGCCGCCCTGCGGGCGGCATCCGCCGATGCCTCGTCGACGTCCCAACCGGGGTATGTGGCCCGGACGAACCTCTTGCGGGAGGAACCGGACAGCACCGGGAACCCGTCGGAGAAGAAGGCGCTGTGGTCCAAGATCCAGACGTTCTGCTCAACGGTCTTCCCGAACCCGATCCCCGGGTCCAGCACCACCCTGTCGCGGCGGACCCCCGCTTCGATCGCGGCATCGGCACGGGTCCTGAGGAAAGAGTGGATCTCCTCCCTGAAACCGTCCCCCATTACGGTATCGTGCATGTCGGACGGCGTACCATGCATGTGCATTATGCACACATAGGCGCCGGCGTCCGCACAGGCCTCCGCCATGCCTTCCGCGCGGAGGCCGTTGACATCGTTCACCATGTCCGCGCCCATCGACAGACAGAACTCCGCCACCTCCCTCTTCATCGTGTCCACGGACACGGGGACCCCCACGGACGGGATCAGATCCCTCAGGACCGGCGCCAGCCTGGAGATCTCCTCTGCTGCGGACACGGGAGCCGACCCGGGGCGGGTGGACTCGGCCCCTATGTCGATCATGTCCGCACCCTGCTCCACCATCTCCATGGCATGGGCGACGGCGGCCCCGGCATCCGTCCAAAGGCCGCCGTCGGAGAACGAGTCGGGGGTGACATTCAGGATCCCCATGACCAGGGGCCTGCCCGCCTCCCCCCTCCTTGCGATCATCGCAGCAGCTCGTCCACGAGCTCGACCAGATCCCTGACCTGGACCTTCCTATCGCCCTTCGCGGCCTCCAGGTTGTTGACGCAGAACGGGCAGGTGGTGATGATGACGTCCGCGAAGGATGCCTCGTCCAGCCTGGTGTTCGCGATGTCCATGGATTCCTGGGGGTACGCGGACCTCACACCGCCTCCACCGCCGCAGCAGTGGCTTGTCTTCCTGTTGAAGTCCATCTCCCTGAACTCCAGTCCGGGGATCTTGGCTATGACCTCCCTGGGAGGCTCGTACACTCCGCAGTGCCTGCCGAGGTGGCACGGGTCGTGATAGGTCGCGACTCCGGACATGGGCTTGAGCTTCAGGTCCTGCCTGGCGAGGAACTCCGTGATGTGGAGCACCTCGAATGGCACCTCCACGTACTTGGGGTACTCCAGCTTGAACATCCTGTAGCACCCAGCGCAGGAGAGCACCAGCGTCTCGACCCCCATCTCCTTGATGGCCTCGACGTTCTTCCTCATGAGCTCCGTCACATCCTCCTGGGGCCATCCGACCCTCTGCATGACGGATCCGCAGCATGTCTCGTCAAGCGTGGTGAAGTCTACGCCGAGCTTGTCCAGTATGGACATCGTCGCCCTCGCGGTCTCCTTCGACCTGAACGTGGCGGTGCATCCCGCGAAGTACCCGACCTTCGCCTTGTGGGGCGTCCTCCCGAGGGCGTCCCTCCTCGAGGCCTTCTCGCCGAACGGGTTGCCGTCGCTGAGGATGTTCTCGCACATCGCCTTGTGCTTGGGCAGGATGCATCCCGCCTTGACCAGGTCCGCACGGCAGTCCTCGATGATGTCGACGATCTCCACCTTCGAGGGACATCTGCGCACGCAGTCCGCACAGGTCGTGCATGTGTACATGTTCCTCACGACGGACTCGTCGGGCTGTATGTCCCCGGTCAGAAGGCCGTACGTGAGCACGATGCGCCCCCTGGAGAGCGCGGAGTCCCAACCGATCGCCTTGAAAGAGGGGCACACGCTCTTGCAGAAGCCGCACATCGTGCAGCAGTTAACGGCGTTCCTGACCCTCTCGAGCCTGTCTACTTCGAATTCCGACATATTCATCCCAACCTCGGTATGGTTACGCTACCGTCCATGAGCACCATCACCCTGGCGCCCGGATTCTCCGAGAGCGCCTTGGCCACCGCGTCGGCGACCGAGGGGAACGGGGTGATGTTGGCGTTCCTCAGCAGCTCCGGATCCAGGTCGGTTACGGCCCAGATCGAAGCCCATGTCGCGATCTCCGCCATCTTGGCGGCCTTGTGGTATCCGAGCTTGTACTCGGACCTGAGATTCTCCAGGACCTTCCTGGGGTCCTTGGAGGTGGAGAGCTGCGTCAGGAACGTCGCGTGTCCGACCCCCTCCCTGCATTTCGAGACCATGATGATCTTCCCGCCCTCCTTGAGGGCCCACTTCCCGTTGTCGAGGGCCTTCTGCGACTGGTACAGGTCCACGTCCATCGGATACGGTGCAACCGATATGACCACGTCCGCCTTCTCGGGGATGGGCACCGAGAACACCTCGTTCGCCCATCCGACAGCCTTCTCGAAGGCGGGGTTGAGCGCCCCCGATGCGACCCTGTATATGTTCTGGTGCCTGTCCAGGACCATCTGGATTGAGAAGATCTCCTTGCCCTTCACGACCGCGAGGGCATCCATCATGTCCTCGTGGACCGGGTTCCCCTCCAGGACCAGGGACTGGGCCTCCATGTTCATGGCCAGCCTGTGGTTGGCCTCGATCGTCCTGTAGGATGCGACGCCGGGCAGGAACGACTTCCTGCCGCCGGTGTACCCTGCGAAGTAGTGGGGCTCCACGGAGGTGATTATCACCAGCCTGTCCGCGTCGACGGCGATCTTGTTGACCTCCATGGGGGTACCGTTCTTGGACGTGCCGAGGTTCACGCACTCGGAGTTCTTGGCATCGTGGCAGATGATGCGGTCCTTCAGCTCCTGGTAGTGGCTGCCGAAGACGAAGTTGTACTCCTCCTCGGTCATGTCCCTGTGGGTGCCTGTGGCTATCAGGTATCTGGCGGACCTGAGGTCCATCCTCTTCGCGAGGGCGTCCAGCACCTTGGCCGTCGGCGTGGGGCGCGTGCCGTCGTTGACGATGAAGACCACGTCCTCCCCTCCCTTCAGGAACTCCTCCATGGATGCGTACCCGATCGGGTTGTCGATCGACTCGCCGATCACCTCGTCCGGGTCCCCGCACTCCACGTCCTTGGGGTAGAACGTGCCGATATAGTTCTCGTCGGGGATCTCCACCTTCTGGACCCCGTCCTTGCCGTACTTCACATCAACCATCATGTGGACCGTGGGACTGATTGCCGCATCCCGTATTAAAGAACGCGCCCGTCCACGCGCGCGCATGCTTGTCGCGGTCGGAAGTGCCAGTGATTCTCGGCTTGGATGTCGTTATGCACACCGTCAGCATGTCGGCATGGGATTACGAAGCTATAAACCGATAAATACCGACATGCGCTTTTGTCATTCATGATGACGGACTACCAGTCGCCGCTGTCCAGCCGTTATGCGGTCGACATACTTTCACTCGTCTACGAGAACGAGAAGATCATGGCAACCGACATGCTGAGGATCGCCAAGAACTACAAGACGGTCATCAAAACCGCGGACGAGCTCGTCGACCTCGGCCTCATGACCATGCACCTCGAGGCCGGAAGGCGTCTGATGAAGATCTACGAGCTCACCCCCAAGGGGAAGGCCATCGGCAAGCGCATGTTCGAGAGCCGCGAGGTCTTCTACGGCAGGATGGACTTCGAGTCCGGAACGTCCTCCGAGAAGTCCGAGAAGAAGTCGAAGAAGCGCTCCTCCAAGGCTTGAAAGTCCTGGGGCCGTACCGGCCCCGGACCAAAACCACGCTTGTGCATCAGCAATTGAGAAAGTTTTTTATACGACCCCTTCATTCGCTCGTTTACAACAAGCCGCTGTAGCTCAGTAGGTAGAGCGTGTGACTGTTAATCACAAGGTCCTCGGTTCAAATCCGTGCGGCGGCGCCATCTTCTCCTACAATTCCCATCTTCATCGATATCTTTTTAATTGACATATCCATCGGGCGTCCATACGGGCTCGTAGCTTAGCCAGGTGGAGCGATTGGCTCATAACCAATTGGCCGTTGGTTCGAATCCGACCGGGCCCACTACATTTCTCCAATCACTTACGGGATCCGACATCCTCGCCATTGTCCTTTGGCGGTATGGGTTGGGCAAAGGCGCCTTCTTCATCGAAGGACGCATACTGACCCGAGGGTGAATCCCTCCCTGTGCCAGACCCCTCATCCATGGCCTCCGCCAGCTGCTCCAGGAGCCTGGCGACCTTCTTTCCCTTGGGAGTTAGGGAGACCCATTTGGTGTTGTTCGAAAACCTGTCGTTAACTATCTCGACCAATCCGGCCTCCTCTAGGCGATCTAGCCGTCCGATCATGCATGAGGACTTCGACACGCTGCGCAGAAGGTCGGTCTTCATCATCCTGCCGTTGGTAAGAAGGGCTATCATGATCTCATGGCTATATCTCTCTTCGAGCGGATTGCCACCGGGTATAGCCTCGACCATGATTCTAACCCTGTGTTCGAATGTAATATTGTTCTCATTGATTATCAGTTTTCGAAAATAGAAAATGCTAAATAAACTACAGTCTATTGAACAGTATGGCACCTAAACTGAGATACTGCCCATCCTGCAAGCGCAACGTGCGCACAGAGTCGAAGATAAACTGGATCCTTTTCCTGATCCTTTGTTGCTTTTTTCTCATACCAGGCATAATCTATCTGATCTGGGGCTACCTGTCCCGCCGCTGCCCGATATGCAAGATGCCGGCCAAGATGCTCAACGAACCCAGGTTCGAAGAGGACTGAAGTTGATTTGCCTGCCCGCGACCGATGGATCGGATGACTCCGACCATGGTTTAGACGGCGCTATGACGCATAAAGCACAAACACGGCATGTGATGCCATGACCAGCAACATGGAGTTGTTCCTCAGGAGATACAGTCCCTTCGAATACGAGGACCTGAAAAGGGCGGAAAAGGACGGGGGGATTGTCGGATACGAGGTCGTCTATACAGAATCCGTCGCTGGTACCCCCAGAACCTACGAGACAAGCGAATGGAGATCCATTTACGGATACGATGGCAGCTATATGTTCGCCAACGTGCCTGTGACCAGGACCGGCTACACGCTGGGCTATAAGGAAAAGAGAAGGGAGCTGGCGGACAACCTCGACCAGGCTATAGCTAAAACCAGGATATACAGCGCCAATTCGCCCATGTATGATTGCCATGCAAATGCCCTCCTTCGCAATGGAAACCGCATTTCATTCTACGTGGGAAGCAGCGGAGGAGGCTATTTCCGCCTCTCGGACAAGACGAACAACGCATGGGGCGCCGTTAGGCTGTTTGATGAGCAAAACTATGCGCGGGCGCTCAAATGCCTTGCAAAAATGTACTCGGAGGATGCCTCAGGGTATCGCTTCGTCGAATCGAAGATTCCTGACGGGAGCCAGAGAATCGAGAATGCCGACAAGGAAGCCGTCGAAGTCGCTCTGGGCATGGCATATCGCATCTGCGCCCAGACCACGGAAGACGAATCCCTCTATGCAGAGTACCTGGAGAGCGCTGTGAGGCTCGAAGACACCACTGCCATGGCAATCCTGGGCCGCCATCTCGTGTACGATTCCGATGACCCGGAAGACAAAGCCCGCGGGAAGAAGCTCATCATGTCCTCGGCGGATTCCGACAACGACATGGGCCTCTACCTGTACGGGGTGATGTACAAGCATTCGGACGATGAGGCCTTGGATATCTTAAGCAGAGGGCCATGCATGGGACTGGCAAGGAAGTTCGAGTTGTTTTGCCGGAGGCTTGAGATCGACAGCAAAGACCGGGACGCGGCGAACATGCTCGACGGCATAGCCAAAGAGATACTCGAACATGGATCGGACTCCGAGAAG
Organism: uncultured Methanomassiliicoccales archaeon; assembly: GCA_959597175.1. Taxonomy (GTDB): domain Archaea; phylum Thermoplasmatota; class Thermoplasmata; order Methanomassiliicoccales; family Methanomethylophilaceae; genus Methanoprimaticola. The sequence continues at coordinate 65,514 of CAUFXM010000011.1, read as the reverse complement.
TACAGGCTGGCCCTCATGTACTCTAATGGCGACGGCGTGAAGAAGAACATGAGCAGGGCGAGGATCCTCATGAGGAGCGCCGCCGAGAGCGGGTACGAGAAGGCCAAGGACCTGGCAGAAACCCGCAGATACCGCAAGCGCAAACCGATCGTGTTCAAAGGGAAGAAGGCCGAGGCTTCCGGGACGGGTTTCTTCATGAGCCTGCTCTGCGCGCTTTTCCTGACTGCGATAGTGGTCGGTGTAAGCCGGTGGGTCGTCAAGAACTATGTTTATAGCGGCGATCTTGACGCGCTCTGGTTGCTGCTGGGAGTACTCATGGTGCTCAGGCTGATGTACATCATGGACGAAACGGTCAACAGTCTCAATTGGTACATCGTAGCGGCATCCCTGCCCATCATGCTGATCGTTACAGGACTGTACATCCATCTGGTCCCCATCTATCTGCCGGACTTCGAATTCAGCGGCCTGTTGCTGCTGGCGATTGTGCCGATCTCCTGGGCCATCGGGTATGTCGCCATAAGTTGGACGAATTTCGGATACCGCCTCTATCAGAGATGGGAGAGGATAGACTACCTCAACGAATGGAGATGACATCGTCGGACACCCCCGTCCAACGCCCATGGTTATCGGTTGCCGGGCGATTCGGACGGGGCCTCCTTCTGGTATCAGAAACAACAAACGAAAAGTCATTTATAAATTTTAGAGTATATAGCTTACCGTGCAATACCCGGAACGGTCGAATCCGAACATCGGATGATTCCGACGGATTTTCGGAACGGCTGTGAATGGAGGAGGACGATATCTTGGAACAGAAGAAGCTTCTGATACTGGTCGCTGTTGTGGTGATCGTCATCGTAGCGGCGGTCGCAGTGGCACTGAACAACAATGGGGGAGAGTCCTCGGGCAAAATCAGGTACAACTACGAGGTATACCTGTCGGGCCCTGGCATCTACAACCCCGAATACCAGACGATGAATCTGGAGCTAGTACTCAAGAACGATGGATACAATATCCTCGGCGACAACAGCGGACTTCAGGTGAATTTCGTCAAGGCGACAGTCTATGCCGGAGGGGTGGAGTATGAGATGGACAGGATCAGCGGAATCCTTTCCGATGGCAACTCCACAACCCTAAACATCCGTGAAACTGTGCCTGCAAGCCTGACGATGGATGACATAGACGACGTGAAGATCACATACGAAATCCCCGAAATCTACGAGGAAACCTACGGCAAGGTGAATATCCCCATCCTCGTCCATGACACCAGCCTCTGATGGCGACCCATGGAACCTTGTACCTGAATCGAAAACATGTTCACAGGCAGGGGGGATCTCCCCCGCCCCTCACATATCTTGCAGAGCGGGTGCTGCCTTCCGCCTTCTCTACGAGGCCATCCCTCCTCATGGACTGAAGAAGATTCGTAGCCTTCACCTTGATCTGCTCGTCCGTCAGGTCCCTGTTGTCCCTGGCGGCGAGCAACGCTGCGACGTCCGCCCGGGTCACATACCCCTTGGAATCGATGAGGCCCAGGATCGCATCCTCCGCCGGACCGGCGGTGAACGAGGAGATCGCATCCTGCCCTGCCCCCGAAGCTATGCACGGCACCCCTCCCAGGATCTCCACCAGGCCTCTGCGCACGAGGGCCTTCATCCTCTTCTCGGGCAGATATAGGTTCTTCGCCACCCTGTCGAGATCCAGTATTGCTTTCATATCGAGATCGTCCCGCAGGTCCAGGACCCTGGCGTATGAACCGCCCCTGAGCCCCGAGAACCTGACGGCCACCCTGTCGCCATCTATATCGAAGTCCGGCATTGGGAACCTGCGGTGAGCCTGGGACAGGTACATCGAGCGTATGCCGCTGCCGGATGCTGGCACTATTCCCAGGCCCGCCATCGCCCCGATGAGGAACTGATTCCTCATGGGCTTCGACGGGGAGCCAGTTATGAACGATTCCGGAGACCTGTCCGGGAAGGACCCCCTGCTTATAACGGTGACAGATTCGTTCTCCCTCTCGACGACGTCGACCGTTCCTCCCAGCCCATAATCCTGATGGGCGATGGCGTTGCGCACAGCCTCCAGGAGCATCGAGTTGCGATAGGCGCTGACGGTGGACACTGATTCCCCGCTGCCCGTCTTGCACGACCAGTTGCGGACCATCGACACGGCCTGCATGGATGTCAGCAGCATCGGACCCTCGAATGTGCGCGAGTCCTGCTCCCTGCCGTCCTGATCCAACAGCCTCCATCTGATGCAGACGGACTGCGGGAGAAGACGGTCCCCCGATTTCCCGAGGAGGATCAACGAGGCGACCGTCACCTTCCCGCGCTTGAATACGCCCGTCTTGGACAGGAAGGTGGGGTCGTCCCATCCCGCTGCATCCTCCGCCCTCGAAGGGAACCTCTCCGAGAATGCAGCCCTGGCAGACCTGATCGCCCCGGGATCGAGGCTGCGGACGTCCGCCCCGTTGACTATGTTGCCGGTCCAATCATCATAGAGTCCTGGAGCCTCCATGGGGACGATGAGGGCATGCATGGATATAATCTCATTCATTCTCATTATTTCGGCCAGATAGGGCACCGCCCCCCGCCCCCTCCCCTATAACGGTTAAATACCGTCATTTTTTGGTCCGAACGTTGGAATAGCGGCCCCCGTGGGCCGCATCGAAGGAGAACGGAATCATGGTGGAGATCACAATCAAAAAACCGGAGTTCATCAAGCTCCCCCGCGTGCAGAAGGTCCTCACGGCCTGCCTGCAGTGCGGATACTGCATCGACGTGTGCGAGGCGCACAACCAGACCCCGTGGGAGTCCGTCACCCCCAGGGGAAAGATCTACTACGTGAACCAGCTGGACAAGGTCGGGACCGGGATGCTGGACGACATGCTCGACAGGGAGGTCACCCTCAGCCCCGAGTTCGTCGACGCCATGTACAAGTGCACCGGATGCGGGAACTGCGAGGTCGTGTGCCACGCCCAGATCCACCTGGTAGACTTCTGGGAGGACATGAGGGCCTGGATCGTCGAGAACGGCGCGGGACCGCTCTCCGCCCACAAGGGAATGGCGGCCAAGGTCTACGAGTGCCACAACCCCTACGGCGAACCCCCCTCCAAGAGGGACGCGTGGTGGCCCGCAGAGGTGGAGAGGGCGACCCCTCCCGACGTCATCTTCTTCGCCGGATGCACTGGATCCTACAGGATGCAGCACATCGCCCAGGCCGGAGTCATCGTCCTCTCCAGGGCCGGCGTCAAGATGAACTGCCTCGGAGACAAGGAGTGGTGCTGCTCGTCGCCACTGCTCAGGACCGGTACCAAGAACGCGTCCCTGGGATGCGCCGAGACCGTGGTCGAGAAGGCGGACGGCATGGGCGCCAAGGACATGGTCATGACCTGCTCTGGATGCTACAAGACCGTCTCCACCGACTTCGGCAAGTACTACGCCAAGGTCGGTCAGAACGTCTACCACTTCTCCCAGTACGTGGAGCAGCTCATCGCAGACAGGAAGCTGCCCCTGAACAACGAGTTCAAGCACAAGGTCACCTACCACGACCCCTGCCACCTCGGAAGGCACTCCGGCGTCTACGACGCCCCCAGGAACGTCATCAAGAAGCTGAAGGGAGTGGAGTTCGTCGAGATGGAGAGGTCCAGGGAGAACTCCAGGTGCTGCGGTGCCGGAGGAGGCTACAAGAGCCAGTTCAACGACTTCGCCACCGCCGTCGCGGCCGAGAGGATCAGGGACGCCGAGGCCACCGGGGCCGAGATCCTGATCACCTGCTGCCCGTTCTGCGTGCTGAACCTCACCCAGGGTGCCAAGAAGATCGGGTCCAAGATTAAGGTGATGGACCTGTCCCAGGTGCTCCTCGAGGTCACCGCACCCAAGGTCGAGGAGAAACCCGCCGCCGAATGATCCAAAAGCCGGGGGAATCCCCCGGCACCTTACCGTTTTTCATGTCCTTCCCCGAACTGTGCCCGGAGCTCGTCTCGGCCCTGGAGGCGAGGGGAATCACCGAACCGACACCTCCGCAGGCCGACGTCATACCCAGGATCCTCAGGGGAGGGCACATACTGCTAGTCGCTCCCACCGGGATCGGGAAGACGGAGGCGGCGATGCTGCCCATCTTCAACACCATCTACAAGACCAAGGGCAGCCGCGCCGGATTCAGATGCCTGTACATCACACCGCTCCGCGCCCTGAACAGGGACATGCTGCGCAGGATGGAGGAGTACGGCCGCGCCCTGGGAATAACAGTGGGGGTCCGCCACGGGGACACCTCCCAGGCGGAGAGGAACCACCAGGCCCAGAATCCCCCCGAGATACTGATAACGACCCCCGAGACGCTCCAGGTCATGTTCACAGGCAAGCGCCTGAAGGAGCACCTGAAGGGCGTGCAGTGGGTGGTGGTGGACGAGATCCACGAACTGTCCAACACGGAGAGGGGCGCCCAGATGAGCGTGGCCCTTGAGAGGCTGTGCCTGATCGCCGGGGAGTACCAGAGGATCGGACTGTCCGCCACGGTCGGCAACGTGGACAGCGTGGCAAGGTTCCTCGGAGGCACCCGGAGGGAGGTCACGGTCAGGAAACACGACACCCACCGCGACTTCGACATAGATGTGGAGAGCCCAGCGCCTGACGAGGATCCCGTCCTTCTCGACAAGTTGCAGTGCGACCCCGACATCCTCGCCGTCATGAAGAGGGCCAGGGAGGTCGTGGAGTCCGGTCGGTCGACGCTGTTCTTCGTCAACACCAGGGAGACGGCGGAATGGCTCGCCGCCCGCTACCACATCTGGGACGAGTCCATATCCATAGACGTCCACCATGGGTCCCTCTCCAAGGAGAACCGCATGGACATGGAGGACAGGTTCAAGAGGGGAGAGGTCAGGGCGCTGATATGCACCTCGTCCCTAGAGCTCGGGATAGATGTGGGCTCCACCGACATGGTGATCCAGTACAACTCCCCCAGGCAGGTATCCCGCATGATCCAGAGGGCGGGCCGCGCAGGCCACCGCGTGGGAGAACGTATCAGAGCCAAGATCATCGCCACCGCCCCGGACGAGGTGGCGGAGGCGCTGGTGATAGCCAGGAGGTGCGACTCCAAGGAGCTGGAGTTCTGGGAGGGCAGACCCTGTCCCCTCTCGGTGGTGGCCAACCAGCTGATAGCCATGACCATGTCGGGGGGCACCGACAGGGACACCGCGTTCAGGGTGTTCTCCGGAGCGTACCCGTTCAGGGACCTGACCCGGGCGGACATGGACGACGTGCTCGCCCAGCTGGAGTCCATCAAGATGGTGTTCGTGGACGGCGACAGCTTCCGCCGGTCCCGCAAGGGCATGAACTACTTCTACGAGAACATCTCGATGATCCCCGACGAGCGCTCCTACATGATCAGGGACATCGGCACCAGAGCCGTGATAGGGACATTGGACGAGAGCTTCGTGGCCTCCTTCGCCGAGGAGTATGCCATGTTCATCGCCAAGGGCAGAACCTGGCGCATCGTGGAGATGAGGGAGGACGAGATCCTGGTGGAGGAGGCCCGCGAGGTCGGCTCGGTGCCGAACTGGGTGGGCTCGGACATCCCCGTTCCCTACGAGGTGGCCATGGAGGTGGGCAGGATGCGCCGGCTCAGGAACTTGGAGGACTACCCCGGGGACGAGGGCTGCCGCAGGGTGCTCCGCAAGTACTTCGCGGACCAGGACGAGAGGTTCACCATGCCCACCGACCAGGTGGTCACCGTGGAGGTCGGGGACAGGCTCGCCATAGTCAACGGATGCTTCGGGAGCAGGGTGAACGAGACCCTGGGGAAGATCTACGCCGCGCTGCTCACCGCCCGTCTGGGCGAGAGCGTCGGCATGACCGCGGACCCGTACAGGATCATCCTGGAGCTTCCCAGGAACATGAAGCGCGACGACATACTCCAGACCGTGACGTCGGTGAAACCGGGGACCGTCGAGGCCCTGTCGAGGATCACCGTGGTGAACTCCTCCTTCCTCAGGTGGAGGTTCGTCTTCGTCGCCAAGAAGTTCGGGATCATCGAGAAGAACGCGGACCACCGCTTCATGAACTTCCAGAGGCTGTTCGAGCTCCATCACGACACGCCGGCTTACAGGGAGGCTGTGAACAAGGTCCTCTGGGAGGACCTGGACATCCCGAACACGGAGAGGGTCGTGTCCATGATCGCCGGCGGCAGCATCAGGCTGGTCCTGGGCACCGTCTCCGCCATAGGCCTGGAGGGGATCGTCAGGTCCAAGGAGCTCATGCAGCCCGTGCGCGCCGACCACTCCATACTGATGGCCCTCAAGAAGAGGCTGGAGGACGAGGTCATGTTCGCATCCTGCCTCAACTGCGGCTCCCAATGGAGGTTCAGGGTGGGGGACGCCCCGAAAAGGTTCAGATGTCCCCAGTGCGGAGGGGTGATGATAGCGGTGCTGAAGTCCTACGAGAGGGACAACATCTCCCTTGTGAAGCATCAGGAGCTGTCCGCCCAGGAGAAGAAGGACAGAATGCGCCTGTCCAGGAACGCCAACCTGGTCAACGAGCACGGCAAGCGCGCGGTGATCGTACTGGCCGGCAGAGGGATTGGCCCGGACACCGCCTCCAGGATCCTCCGGAGCATGCATGTGGACGAGGACGATTTCTACCGGGACATCATGAACGCCGAGATCCTGTACGCCAAGAACAAGAGGTTCTGGGACTGAAGTTATAGGTATAGAAACCATACATATGCTGTGTTCGACAGGTTCTCATCCCTCGATCAGGCCGAAAGGGGCAGGTGCTGCCTGGCGGCTCTCCGCCTCGTCCTCGCGTTCATGATGCTCTGGGCTTTCTTCGACAAGCTCCTGGGGCTCGGCATGCTCACGACTCCAGAGGCTGCAGTCATAAACGGCGGGTCTCCCACCGAATACTACCTGTCGGAGCTGGTCTCCGGCGTCTTCGCGGACATGTTCCACTCCCTGGCCGGCAACGCCGTGGTGGACTTCCTCCTCATGGCAGGAATGTTCCTTGTCGGCATCGGGCTGCTGCTCGGCATCGCGTCCAGACTCTCCACCATAGGGATGTGCGTGATGATGGTCCTGATGTACATGCTGAGCGTCCCCCCCCCCGTCGGACAATCCCTTGGTGGACTACCACATCGTGTACATCCTGGCCATGCTCGCCATATACTATCTGGGCGGGTTCGACTACATCAGCCTCAACGGGAGATGGAAGACGGTCGGCATCGTCCGGAGGCTCTGGATACTGGGCTGAGCGGGATCCCGTCAGGGGATGTGCTTCAGACCCCAGCGGGCCATCTCGTAGAACACCGGCATGAGGTCGTTGCCCCTCTCGGTGAGGGAGTACTCGACCCTCAGGGGCACCTCCTCGTACTGCGTCCGTGTGATCAGCCCGTCGTGCTCCAGCTCCTTGAGGGACGCGGACAGCATCGTGCTCGTTATCCCCGGGATAACCCTCTTCAGCTCCCCGTAGCGGATCGGGTCCTTGATACAAATCTCGTAGAGTATCTGGAACTTCCACTTCCCCTGCACCATCCCCAGCAGCGACGAGACCGGACAGTTGCCCTGCTCGGTCAGAATCACGTCGTGGACCCTGCCGGTGAACTCGTCGTACGTCATGTCGTTCCCCATCATGGTATCGCCCCTGGTACGGTACACCATACCAAGTAAGTATGTTATTCGTACCAAGTTGATATCCCCCATCCGCCTTGCATGTGCCGATGACCATGATCCAGAAGATCGACACCCCGAAGATCACCGAGTACACATCGCCCAACCCCCTGACCGTCGTTTGCACCAGGGACGCCTCCGGGAAGCTGAACTACGCCCCGGTGTGCTTCTTCTGCCACCTTTCGTTCGATCCGGTCATGGTGGGGTTCGCCATGGGTAGGGACGCCTACACCGGAGAGGTCGTCCGCGACACCGGAAAGGCCGTGATCGCGATCCCCGGCAGCGGCATGGTCCCCGACATCATCAGATGCGGCACCAGCACCGGCAGAGACACCGACAAGTCCGAGGGCATGAGGCTGACGGACCTCCCCGACTGCGACATCAGGGTCCCCGAGGACGTGAAGCTCGCCATGTGCGTCACCCTCGACAAGGTCGTCGAGGTGGGGGACCACTACCTCTACACATGCTTCGTAGACTCCGCGTACGGGGACGCCTCCGTGGAGTCCCTTGTTGCCTGGGACGGGTTCTCGACCCTCGCTCCCGCCAGGCAGTGAGCGCCGGTCACGGCCGCGCGCCCCGTCTCGCGGGAAGCCCTCCGCCCGCCAACTGGCAGAGGACAGCAGGGCGGAGAGGGTGCCCGACGAGAATCAGAGGAGGTGGCGCGACAGATCTACCGGGAGCAGCCGTACCTCGAGAACGTCTACTCCAGGGAGGCCAAGGAGATAGACTTCATCTACATGCTCAGGGACTATTCGATAGAGTACTTCCCCCTGGCAACCAGGCCCATCGCCAGGGAGTTCTTCGACGCGTACGGATGCGAGGCGGAGATCCTGACCGGAGACTTCTACACCGACGACCTGGGCGGACCGTACGACATCGTGTTCTCGTCCTTCAACAGGTCCAACTCCGACATCCGGATGTGCCGGAAGGTCTTCGAATCCGTCGCCCCTGGTGGGTTGCTGATCATGAGACGCCACCTGGATCCAGGACAGGCGAGCCCCCTGAGCATCCTGGAGTGGAACCTCATAACCTACGATGACGCACCCAAGGGGGAGAAGCGCTTCCACGGGTCGTGGATGCCCACCTCTGACGAGTACATGACCTCCATGACCGAGATGGGCATGGAAACGGTGAACAGGGTGAACTTGGACAGCGGCTCGGAGCTGGTCATCATGAGACGCCCGTGAACCGGGGACACGCTCGGTCGAAATCGACCGCGAACCACGCGGTTCGTGACCGAGCCGACCCCCGGGATCGATGCGACGACCACGTCCCCGGGCCTTATCTCGGACACACCCTCCGGGGTCCCCGTGATGAGGACGTCCCCCTCCTCCATCGTCATGAAGCGGGTGACGTAGGCTATCAGCTTAGGCACGGTGAAGATCATGTCGCGGGTGCTCCCGCTCTGGCGGAGGCCCCCGTTGACCCTGAGCTCCAGATTCAGTGCCTGCACGTCTATGTCCCCCGCCGGGACGGGCTCCGACATGGGGCCGAAGGTGTCCATCCCCTTGCTCAGGTCCCAGGTGTTCCCGGCCTTCCTGGCCGCCGACTGCATGTCCCTGGCCGACACGTCGTTGAAGACCGCCAGATGCGAGATGCAGGACAGGGCGTCCTCCTCGGGGACGCTCCGGCACCTCCTTCCGAAGACTACTGCGAGCTCCACCTCGTGCTGCACGTTGGTCACTCCTTCAGGGATCACGATGTCCTCACCGTCACCGATGAGGCAGCTGGGCGGTTTCAGGAACACGGTGGGCTCCTTAGGGAGCTCCGACTCCAGCTCCCTCACGTGGGGGCGGTAGTTCCAGCCGATGCAGACTATCTTCGAAGGGCGCATGACCATGTATCTGCACCGGACGTTAAAGGAGAATGCTGGCGCCCGCACTGGAACCCCACGGCATACCCGGATTCCCTGGTACGCACCGCAAAGCGTGCGAACAGCATCATGTGTCAGGACCCACGACCGATGCGGAATGGCGTAAAGACTACGACAATTCCCCGAACTGAAATGAACGGGATGAGGCAGCATGAGCTGACAGTCAATCCGTTCTCCGGGACAGCATATCCGCTATGCGCCTGCCCCTGCTCTCTGCGAAGCCGATCTGCCTGCCGATCCAATCCATGTACTCGTCGAAATCCGCCGGCAACGGATCGCTACCGAGAGAATCGTCCCTCCACGTCCTGACCGCTCCGTAATCCGGATCCACCAGATCCTGCAGCAGGAAGTAGTCGACGTATCCCCTGAAATCGACGAACGGATCGAAGAACCAGGAACAGGCGTTGATGCTCCCGTACAACGGGGACACCTCGCCATCGTAATACAACCTGATGCACTCGAGGGTCAGGTCCCAGCGGTCCCTTATCATGTGGGAGATGCCCCGGGCCTGGTTAATGCTCTGGACTCTCGGTTCACCGGGGATCCTGTCGGGAATCGGCAGCACGATCGAGCCCCCTGCGGTGTATGTACGGCGAACATAGTCCTCCATGAACGACTTGTATCCGTCTCCGAGCTCCTTGACGACGACATCGATGACCGGCCTGCCGAGGGGATGACGGAAACAGGTCGTTATGGAGTCGTTGGAGAGCCTGTGTCCCTCCCAGATGTATACGTGTCCGTTTATCGAGAGGTCCATCCGCTTCCCGCAGGGGAGCGTCCTGCTCCAGATCTCCCTGTTGTAGCGCCTCATGGTCTCGCTGTGCCGATCAGGGTCCGAACCACCCCTTCCGTATGGTCCCCCATCCCAGAAACCGTCCCAGTAGCCCCGGGTGCCGGTTGTGAAATCAAAAGTAACGTCGATATCGACCGGCTCCAGCGAATACTGCCTGGCCATACCAGTATCACGTCAGATGAACCCGCCTTTGGCGGTGAACTGGGGCTTCTTCTCCTCCACCTCGGGCTTCTTCAGCGTGATCCCGGACTTCCCGTAGTAGCCCTGGCAGATCACGTACACCTCGGACGATGTGTCCCTGGATGCGTCAGGGGAGTGCACCTTCACCGACTGGAACCTCTTCCTGAGCTCCTGCATTAGGGAGTCGAACATGTCGCCCATGAACACCTTCATCACCAGCTTGCCCTCCTTCTTCAGGATGCGGTCGCAGACGTCCACGGCGTACATGCAGAGGTTGATAGACCTGGCGTGGTCCATCGAGTAGTGGCCGGCGATGTTCGGGGCCATGTCAGAGAGTACCACGTCGGCCTTCCCACCGAACCTGTCCATCAGCTCGATCATGGTGGAATCCTCGGTGATGTCGCCGACGAAGGTCTCGACACCCTCGATGGGTTTGATGTAGCGCAGGTCCACGCCGATGACCCTGCCGTTGGGCCAGGTGCGTTCCTGCGCGACCTGACACCATCCCCCCGGACATGCACCGAGGTCGACCACGGCGTCCCCGGGCTTGAAGATGCCGAAGCGGTTGTCGATCTGGATCAGCTTGAAGGACGCCCTGGAGCGGTAGTTCAGCTTCTTGGCGAGCTTGTAGTAGTGCTCGTTCCTCCTCTCCGCGACCCAGCGGTCGTGCAGGTCTGCCATGATGCTTGCTATCGGTCTCGCTTATAAAGCTATGTCGCACGGTGGATTGCATCTCACATCGACCGCCTGGAAGGTTCGCCCCATGACCCTGATTCCCCGACCGCACAAGTCTCATAACCGTTGCAACGATTCCGTGCCATGGACCTGTTCGAGTTCACGCGGAAGGGCATCCTCGAGAAGGACGCGCCACTTGCCAGCCGCATGCGCCCCCGCAGCCTCGACGAGGTCGTGGGCCAGGAACACATATTAGGCGAGGACAAGCTCCTGTCCAGGGCCATCCGTGCGGACCGGATCGGCTCGCTGATATTCTACGGTCCCCCTGGCACCGGCAAGACCACCCTTGCGCAGGTGATCGCGAACACCACCCACGCCAGGTTCGTGCAGATCAACGCCACCACCGCCGGCAAGAAGGACATGGAGGAGGCGGTTCAGAAGGCGAAGGACGCCTTGGGCATGGAGGAGCGCCGGACCATACTCTTCGTGGACGAGATCCACCGGTTCAACAAGGCCCAGCAGGACTATCTGCTCCCTTTCGTCGAGGATGGCACCCTGATCCTCATCGGCGCCACCACCGAGAACCCCTACTTCGAGGTGAACAGGGCGCTGGTCTCCCGCTCCAGGGTTTTCGAGCTCAGGCCGCTGTCCAAGGAGGATGTCAGGATGATCCTAGAGAGGGCCGTGTGTGACCGCGAGAGGGGCCTGGGTACGATGGATGTCGACCTGGATGACGACGCTGCGGACTTCCTGGCCGACATGGCCAACGGGGACGCCCGCGCGGCGCTCAACGCGCTGGAGATCGGCGCGCTCACCACCATGCCCGGGGAGGACGGCAGGATAAGGATCACCCTGGACGTGGCCTCGGAGTGCATCCAGCGCAGGGTGCTGAACTACGACCGGGAAGGGGATAACCACTACGACACCATCTCGGCCTTCATCAAGAGCATGCGCGGGTCCGACCCCGACGCCGCCGTTTACTACCTGGCGAGGATGATCTACGCCGGGGAGGATGTGAAGTTCATAGCCCGTAGGATAATGATCTGCGCATCTGAGGACGTGGGGAACGCGGATCCCCAGGCGCTTCAGGTCGCCGTGGCTGCCGCCCAGGCGGTGGAGAGGATAGGCATGCCGGAGTCCCAGATCATCCTGTCGCAGGCCGCGGCGTACATCGCATGCGCCCCGAAGAGCAACTCGGCCTGCAACGCCATATTCTCGGCTCTGAAGTGCGTCAAGGAGGAACCGACCGGCGGCATCCCGCCCTACCTGAGGGACGCCCACTACAGCGGGGCGAAGGAGCTTGGCCGCGGCCTTACGTACAAGTACCCCCACAACTACGAGAACCACTACGTGGATCAGCAGTACCTCCCCGACGAACTGGTCGGCAGGAGATTCTATGATATGTCCGACAACGGCTACGAGAAGGGCATGAAGGCCTGGCTGAAGAGGATCGGGAAGTACCGGGACCCGTCCTGCTGATGCTGGAACAAACTAATATCATGAAACACGATGGCTCCCCCCGAGGATACAGATGAGCGGATGGACCTACGCCAAATCCGGAGTGAACATCGACCAGAAATCGGAGGCCATTGAGGCGCTCGTGGGTGAGGTCAGCTACAGAAGGGATGGGATCGGACAGGCTGTCCGCATATCCGGGCTCTTCGCCAGCCTCATCGACTTCGGCGACAGGTACATCACCATGGCGACGGACGGGGTCGGATCCAAACTTCTCATCGCAGAAGCCCTCGACAAATGGGACACCGTCGGCATCGACTGCATCGCCATGAACGTCAACGACACCATCTGCGTCAACGCGGAACCCACGTCTTTCGTGGACTACATCGCCATAGACAAGCCTAACCCGCGTATCACCGAGGAGATCGGCAAGGGGCTCCAGAAGGGCGCGGAGCTGTCGAACATGGAGATAGTCGGAGGAGAGATAGCCGTGCTCCCGGAGATCGTCAACGGCGTCGACCTGTCCGGAACCTGCCTCGGATACGTTGAGAAGGACCGCATCATAACGGGTGACAAGTGCCAGGAGGGCGACCTGATAGTCTCCCTCAGGTCTTCGGGCATCCACTCCAACGGCCTGACCCTTGCCAGGAAGGTCGTGGAGGCCAACAACATCTCGATGACGGACAGCGTCCCCGGCCTGAGCAAGACGATCGGGGAGGAGCTCCTGACGCCCACCGAGATCTATGTCAGGCAGGTGCTGGAAATCACCTCCGAGCACACCGTCCACGGCCTCGTGGACATCACAGGGGGCGGCCTGAGGAACATCCTCAGGATGCGCAAGGGGCTGAGATACGTCATCAGCGACCCCGTGGAGCCCGCCCCGGTCTTCCGCGTACTCCAGGAGCTCGGGGAGATTGAGGACAGGGAGATCTACCAGACCCTGAACATGAGCATGGGATTCACGATCATAGCGCCTGCCGAGGACGCGGAGGAGATCGCCTCGAAGTACCCCAACGCCGATGTGGTCGGCAGGGTGGAGAAGGGCGAGGGCGTCCTCCTGGAGCCCGGCAACATACTGTATGACCACTACTGATTGCGACGAGGATCCGGAACGTCGGTACGAGGAGGACCTCCCTCCCGACATAGCCCGGGCGATAGACGAGTTCAAGGAGGGGGTCGCCAGCCACTCCCCCGTCCTCGACTGCCTCTGGGGGGAACTCTACGGGGCGATAAACGCGAACATGTGGGCCGGGTACATCACTGCGGAACGTGCCGGATACCTCCGTGCGAAGTACCTCTTCGGATACGGTGACAACGATGGAACCAATCGACTTCAGCGAATGCGAGAGGAACGACTACCGCGCATACGGCGGTGCCAGCGGAAACAAGATCAACGTGATCTACAAGGGGCACGGCTACATGCTGAAGTTCCCGCCGAGCCCGGGTGCCATCTCCGACCTCAACTACATCAACTCCTATCTCACGGAGTACATCGCCTGTCACGTCTTCCAGTCAATCGGGATCCCCGCCCAGGAGACCCTCCTGGGAACGTTCACGGACGAACAGGGCGGATCATGGAACGTCGTGGCGTGCAGGGACTTCACGGAGGGGGACCGGAGGCTCATGGAGTTCGCCCATCTGAAGAACACCTGTCTGAGCGACACCGTGGACGGCTACAGCACCGACCTGGCGTCCATTCTGAGCGCCATAGACGAGCAGCGCCTCATAATCTCCGACAGGCTGAGGACGTTCTTCTGGGACCAGTTCATCGTGGATGCGCTGCTTGCCAACTTCGACCGCCACAACGGGAACTGGGGCGTGCTGGTGAACGAGAAGATCAAGCATGCCGACATAGCGCCGGTGTACGACTGCGGGTCCTGCCTGTTCCCGCAGCTGGACGACAAGGGGATGGAGAGGGTCCTGTCCAGCCCTTCGGAGATAGACGACAGGGTCAGGCTGTTCCCCAAGTCCACGCTCATGATCGACCGTGCCAGGATATGCTACTACGAGTACATCACGTCCCTGGAGAACTACGAGTGCGACGCCGCCCTGGCGAGGCTGCACAGGCACATCGACATGGACAGGATCGAGGGGATCCTCGATGACACGCCGGGGCTGACCCCTCTGCAGCACAGGTTCTACCTGACCATGATATCCGAGCGCAAGAAGGGCATCCTGGACAAGGCGATGGACGCCATGGAGCACAGGAGGCTCCGACGGGGGATCGCCCCCGCCGTTCTGGTTTGTGCGAGGCTCACCTCTGCCCGTAGACGTAGATCAGGTGCCAGCCGAACTGTGTCTGGACGATCGTCATGTCGCCGGGATTGTAGGAGAAAGCGGCGTCCTCGAAGGGCTTCACCATCTGGCCGCGGCCGAACCAGCCGAGGTCCCCGCCGTTCCTTCCGGAGGGGCACTTGGAGTACTGGGCCGCCAGGGTGGCGAAGTTCTCGCCCGCGTAGACCCTGTTCTGGAGGTCCAGGGCCTCCGGGTAGGTGTCCACGAGGATGTGGGAACAGCGTGCCTGTCTTACCATGCGACGGCATACCGTCGACCTGGATTTAAGCACAGCGGATGCTGTCCGTCACAGGATCGATCCGATCCTCGTCGCGAACGCCCCGCATACCGCTCCGAGGGCGGTGCACGTCTCCAGCGAGAACCCGCCCGGCGTGATGTCCAGGTTGTACCTGGGGATCGAAGCTGCGGCCTTCGGGACCCCGTGCGGGCCTATGCCGAACAGAAGCGTGACGCTCTGGCCGCGCTCCACCATCGAGACGGCCTCCGAGAGGGACATCTGCCGCTTGGGGTCGGGCTTGCTGGTGGTGAGGATGACCTCCCCCAGCTGGGGCGGGAACCCCTTGCCGGGATACGGGAAGCACTGGAACCTGCCCGCCTCTGCCATCTCCAGGAAGTTCCTCCCGTGACCCCCGATGCTGGTGGTGCCGGCGACCCACTCGGCGATCTCCATGGGCGTGCGGGCGTCCTCGGGGATCGGGAACCCGAACAGTGCCAGACCCATGTCGTACGCCCTCGCCAGGTCCCCGGCCCGGGCGATCACGCGCCTGTGGGGCTCCCTGAAGTTCTGGTCGTAAGAGTTGTACAGCCCTATCGTGATCCTGCCGCGACCCATCCGCTCACCTCTGCGTCCTGCGCCTGCCGACGATGGCGTAGGCGTCCCCGTCCATGAATATCTCATACTCCGGATACTCCGACTGGAGCTTCGCGATCTCGCTCATGACCTGTGACAGGGTGAGGTCGCAGGTGCGGATGTCGATGAATACGCGGTCGGGCTCCATGAGGGGTCATCCCGAGATGTGTAGAAGAGATGGTGCCGTGAGCCGGGCTCGAACCAGCGACTTCAAGATCTTCAGTCTTGCACTCTCCCAACTGAGTTACCACGGCGTATTTCCCCCCTAAGTGCATTCCGATTATAAAGGTTACGACGGGGACGTCCCGAACGCCCCCGTCTGGGTCATTGGTCCGCCGCCTCCGCGGAGGATTCTATGTCCTCCTCCTGCTGCTCGGTCATCACGGGCTCCACGGCCACGACCTTGTCCCCGTTGCGGAGGTCCATGATCCTCACGCCCTTGGCGTTGCGTCCGGTCTCGCGGATCTCGTCGGTGTCCATGCGGATGATCTTCCCGGAGGCGGACGTGAGCATCAGCTGGTCCCCCTGGCGGACCTTCCTGACGCTCACGACATGGCCGTTGCGCTCGTCGGTCTTGATCGTTATGACGCCCTTGCCGCCGCGGTGGGTCCTGCGGTAGTCGTCCACGTCGGAGATCTTCCCGTAGCCGTTCTCGGACACCGTCAGGAGGCGGTCGCCGGGCTTCACGACGGCCATGGACACCACCCTGTCGCCTGGGTTGAGGGTCATCCCCTTCACCCCCATGGTGTCCCTGCCCGTGGGGCGGGCATCCGCCTCGTCGAACCTCACCGCCAGCCCGTCCGCGGAGGCGATGATGATCTCGTCGCCCCCGTCGGTTATGTCCGTCTCAATGAGCTCGTCGTCCTCGTCCAGCCTTATGGCCTTGATGCCCTTGGAGCGGACGTTTCCGTAGGCGGAGAGGGAGGTCTTCTTGAACAGTCCGTTCCTGGTGCAGAACACCAGGTACCTGTCCTCTGGGAATCCGGAGGCGCAGATGGTGTTCACCACCTTCTCGCCCTCCTCCAGGTCCGACAGCAGGTTGACTATCGGCTTTCCCTTGGACTGCCTGCTTCCCTCCGGGACGCGGTAGCCCTTGAGCCAGTGCAGCCTGCCGTGGTTGGTTATGAACATCACGTAGTCGTGGGAGGACGTGACGAACATGGACGCGACATGGTCCTCCTCCTTGGTCTGCATCGCCGTCAGCCCGACCCCTCCGCGGGACTGCTGCCTGTACGTGCTCAGCGGGATCCTCTTGATGTAGTTGTCAGCCGAGATCGTGATGACGACCTGCTCCCTGGGGATGAGGTCCTCCTCGTCCGTGTCGATGGCGTTGGGGTCGATGACGGTCCTGCGGTCGTCCCCGTAGGTCTCCTTCATCTCCTCGGTCTCGGACTTGATTATGGACAGGACCCTGGACTCGTTGGCCAGGATGTCCCTCAGGTCCTCCATCAGAGCCTTCAGCTGGTCGTACTCCTCCCTGATGGAGTTGAGCTCCAGGCCCGTGAGCTTCTGGAGCCTCATGTCCAGGATGGCCTTCGCCTGCTCGTAGTCGATGCCGAGCAGCGACTGCAGGCCGGTGTTGGCCTCCTCGGCGTTGGACGACTCCCTGATGAGGGCGATCGTCTCGTCCAGCATGTCGATGGCCTTCATCAGGCCCTCCAGGATGTGGAACCTCTTCTCGGCCTGCGCCAGGTCGTACCTGGTCCTGCGGACCACGACGTCCTTCCTGTGGGCGATGTAGTGGGTGATGAGGGCCTTCAGGCTGAGCGTGGTGGGCCTGTTGTCCACCAGCGCGATGTTGATGATGCCGTATGTGACCTCCATGTTGGTCTTCTTGAACAGGTTCTCCAGCACCACGCTGGACAGGGCGTCCCTGTGCAGCTCGATCACGATGCGCATCCCGTGCCTGTCGGACTCGTCGCGGAGATCGGTTATCCCCTCGATCTCCTTGTCCTTCACGCGGTCGGCGATCTGGGCGATGAGCTGGGCCTTGTTCACCTGGTAGGGGATCTCGTCGACGATGATCCTCTCCTTGCCGTTGTCCATCTCCTCGATGTGCGTGTTGGACCTGACCTTGAGCCTTCCGCGGCCGGTCTCGTAGGCGGAGCGGATCCCCCCGATGCCGTAGATCGTCCCACCTGTGGGGAAGTCTGGGCCCTTGATGAACTGCATGAGCTCCTCCAGGGTGGCCTCCGGATGGTCGACTGTGTACACGATCGCGTCGCAGACCTCCCTGAGGTTGTGAGGGGGCATCTTGGTGGCCATCCCGACGGCTATCCCGTCCGATCCGTTGACCAGCAGGTTGGGGAACTTGGACGGCAGGACGGACGGCTCCTTCAGCGACCCGTCGTAGTTATCAACCATGTCCACGGTGTCCTTGTCCAGATCGGCCAGCAGGTCGCTGGCCACCTTGGACAGGCGCGCCTCGGTGTAACGCATAGCCGCGGGCGGGTCGCCGTCCACGGAACCGAAGTTCCCCTGGCCGTCCACGAGCGGATACCTGAGCGAGAACGGCTGGGCCATCCTCACCATGGCATCGTATGCCGCGATGTCCCCGTGGGGGTGGTACTTACCCAGGACCTCTCCGACCACGGTCGCGGACTTCTTGTGGGGCCTGTTGTACACCAGCCCGAGCTCGGACATGGCGTACATGATCTTCCTGTGGACAGGCTTGAGACCGTCCCTGACGTCCGGGAGCGCCCTCCCGACGATGACGCTCATGGAGTAGTCGATGTACGAGCGGTGCATCTCCCTCTCGATGGGCTGGATTATGAGCTTCCTCTCTCCGTCCATGGTATCACACATCCAGGTTGACGACCTCGTGGGCGTGCTCGATTATGTACTCCCTGCGGGGCTCGACATCGTCGCCCATCAGGACGGAGAACAGCTGGTCCGCGATCATCCCGTCCTCGATGGTAACCTTCTTCATGATCCTGGTCTCGGGGTTCATGGTGGTCTCCCAGAGCTGCTGCGGGTTCATCTCTCCCAGACCCTTGTACCTGGAGACGTTGGCCCCCTGTCCGATCTCCGCCATCGCCGCGGCCATCTCCTCGTCGTTGTACGCGTAGATCTGCTTCTTCCCTTTGTAGACCCTGTAGAGCGGGGGCATGGCAATGTAGACGTGGCCTGCCTCGATGAGGGGCTTCATCTGCCTGTAGAACAGCGTGAGCAGGAGCGTTCCGATGTGCGCACCGTCCACGTCGGCATCGGTCATGATGACGATGTTGTGGTAGCGGATCTTGGAGACATCGAAATCCCTGCCGATGCCGCCGCCTATGGCTATGGCGAGGTTCTTGATCTCCTCGTGGTCCAGGAGCTTGTCCGGCCTGGCCTTCTCCACGTTGAGGATCTTCCCCCTCAGGGGCAGTATGGCCTGGAACGCGCGGTCCCTGCCCTGCTTGGCGCTCCCGCCTGCGGACTCCCCCTCGACGATGTAGAGCTCGCACTTGGCGGGGTCCTTCTCCGAGCAGTCAGCCAGCTTCCCGGGGAGGCTCGTGCTCTCCAGGGCGGACTTCCTCCTGGTGGCGTCCCTCGCCTTCCTGGCCGCCTCGCGGCCCTCGTAGGCCGAGACGGCCTTCCTCACTATGGTCTGGGCCACCGAGGGGTTCTCCAGGAGGTACTCGGCGAGCTTGTCGTTCATCAGGCCGGACACCGCGCCCTGGGCGACGCTGCTGCCCAGCTTGGCCTTGGTCTGGCCCTCGAACTGGGGCTCGGACATCCTGATGCTGACAATCGCCGTGAGGCCCTCGCGGACATCGCTGCCCTCCAGGGTGGTGTCCTTCAGCAGGTTGTTCGCCTTGCCGTAGTCGTTGATCGTCTTGGTGAGGGCAGTCCTGAACCCTGTCAGATGCGTCCCGCCCTCGGGCGTGAAGATGGTATTGACAAAGGAGTCAATCTCCTCGTTATACCCGTCGGTCCACTGCATGGCGATGTCGATCATCACCCCGTTCCTCTCGCCCGTGAAGTGTATGGGCATCGGATGGATGGGCGTCTTGGACCTGTTCAGGTACTGGACGAACTCGGAGACGCCGCCGTCATAGTGGAAGCGCTCCTTCCTGCCGGTGCGCCTGTCCTCGAAATTGATGGTCGCCTCCTTGTTGAGGAACGCCTGGTTACGGAACCTGTTCTGGAGGGTGGTGTAGTCGAACTCCACTGTCTCGAACATCTCCCCGTCGGGCCAGAACGTTATCTCCGTCCCGTGGCGGTCGGACTCCCCGATGATCTCTACCGGGCCGTCCGGGACGCCGATCTTGTACGACTGCCTCCAGATCTTGCCCTCCCTGTAGACCGTGGCGACCAGTCTCTCGGACAGGGCGTTGACCACGGAGACTCCCACTCCGTGCAGACCTCCGGATACCTTGTAGCTGTTCTGGTTGAACTTGCCTCCGGCATGCAGGTCCGTCAGGCACATCTCCAGAGCCGACTTGCCCTCCTCGTGGTTGATTCCCGTCGGGATACCCCTTCCGTCGTCCACGACGGTGATAGAACCGTCCTCGTTGATGGTGACGTCCACCTCGGTGGCGAAGCCCGCCATCACCTCGTCTATGCCGTTGTCGACGACCTCGTAGACCATGTGGTGCAGACCGCGGGCATCGGTGGAACCGATGTACATCCCCGGCCTCTTCCTCACGGCCTCGAGACCCTTGAGGGCCACGATGCTGTCCGCATCGTAGTCGCCCTCGGCTTGTCTGATGCTCCCATCCATGTTGATCGTCGGGGTTATCGCTTGGCATTATATATACGCGCGTACGCGCGCACACGCGACTATATGGGAACGGATATGGGTAGACTGCACCTGAAACATTCCGGGAGGGGTTCCACGGCGGATCGCGGATTCGGCGGACATGGGCGGGCGACATCGCCGCATTGCCTGCGGAGATGCGCACGTGCCCTCGTGAAGGATTAAGACGGGACCAGGCGATACGGAGCCGATTCACAATGAGCACCATCATGGACGTCGCACGCAGGGGGGAGGTCACCCCCCTGATGAAGAGCATCGCCGAGAAGGAAGGGGTCAGCCCCGAGTTCGTACGCAACGGGATAGCCTCGGGCCGCATCTGCGCCCCGCACAACCCCGTGCACGACGCCGAACCCGCGGCAATAGGGGAAGGGCTGTCCGTGAAGGTGAACGTGAACCTGGGCACGTCCAGGGACATCGTGGACCTGGACGCGGAGCTGCAGAAGCTCCAGGTCGCCCTGAGATACGGCGCCGACGCGGTCATGGACCTCAGCACGGGAGGCGACATAGACGCGATACGCGCCAGGCTCCTGAAGGAATGCCCCGTGATGATGGGGTCGGTCCCGATATATCAGACGGGTCTCACAGCTGCCAGGAGGAACGCGGTGGTGGAGATGACCGAGGATGACATCTTCAACGGCATCGAGAGGCACGCGAAGGACGGCATGGACTTCATGACCGTCCACTGCGGCATCACCAGGGAGACGGTCAGATGGCTGAGCAAATCCCCGAGGATTACGGATGTGGTCTCCAGAGGAGGGTCCTTCCTGACAGCGTGGATCCTCCACAACGACGAAGAGAACCCCCTTTACAGGAATTACGACTACCTGCTCGAGATGGCGAGGAAGTACGAGTTCACCCTGTCCCTGGGGGACGGGTTCAGACCAGGATGCATCGACGACGCCTCTGACCAGGCCCAGATCAGCGAGCTGATGACACTCGGGCACCTGGTGGATAGGGCCAGGGAGGCAGGGGTGCAGACGATGGTCGAGGGTCCGGGACACGTCCCGCTGGACCAGGTCGCCATGAACATGCATATCGAGAAGAGGATGTGCCATGGAGCGCCGTTCTACGTGCTGGGGCCGCTGGTCACCGACATCGCCCCCGGCTACGATCACATCGTCGGAGCCATCGGAGGCGCCGTGGCCGCTCAGAACGGAGCGGACTTCCTTTGCTACCTCACGCCTGCGGAGCACCTCTCGCTCCCGGATGTGGACGACGTGAAGGAGGGCGTGATTGCATCGAAGATCGCCGCCCACGTAGGAGACCTGTGCAGGGGCATCGGAAAGGAGAGGGACACCAGGATGGCCAGGGCCAGGAAGGCCCTGGACTGGGAGACCATGTTCGACACCTGCATCGACGAGGAGAAGGCACGCAGATACAGGTGCAGGGGATGCACCGAGGAGAGCGAGGGCTGCTCCATGTGCGGGGACGTGTGCGCCATCAAGATCGTCAACACGTACATGAAGAAGGAAGACGGGAACCACGACTGCTGAGACGATCCCCGCGATGTGCCAGCGTTCCGCCGCATGGAGCGATTCGGGCGGAATCACAGATGAGGGTGATGACACATGATGGCGCGGATGGAGAACGAGGTATGGAGCCACTGGAGGGGATCGAACCCCCGGCCTACGGTTTACGAAACCGCCGCTCTACCGCTGAGCCACAGTGGCAATGCAGATGGGGATTGATTCCCTCTATAAAAGCGTCACTGGGAACCTTCGCGGCTGTCCACTATCCTCACGTCCACCGGGTACTCGTGGCCAGTGATGATCGCCAGCGCCTCCCCGACCATCGCCCGGACGTATTCCGCCATGTTGAGCGCAAGCTCATCGGACTCCGAACCGCGCAGATACGATATGGACACGGGCAGATACGAGTCGAGTGCCAGGTCTATGCCCCTGCAGGTGTGCTGTTGGCACATCCTCTCCAGGAACGTCTGCGGAGTGAGACCGGGATATATCTCCAGCACGGACCGCGCCACCGTCACCCCGATCGTGTGGGAGAGCTCGCGGCTACCCAGTCCGAGGAGGTCCACCACCCTCATCATGTGACGGTACACCTCCATCCTGATGTCGGTCTCGTCGACCCTGTAGCTCCTGGCCATCCTCCTCCCGGTCCCATCGCTACGGGACGGGAACCTCTGGATGCACCGGGATGTTGCGCCGTAGATGAGGGCCCTGTCCGAGCGACGGCAATCCACGACCCCGATCGATTGCAGCCTGCGGAGGACGGAATGGGCCGTGGCCTCCGACATGCCCGTCGCCTCAGAGACGTCCGCTGCCGTGGCCTCCCCGTAACCGATGACATCCATCGCCGACATCATGCCTTGATTGGACACGAGCACCGGGCCTGTCTCGATCAGATGTATCTGGAACGGCGGACCCTCGAGCGACGGGCCGCCGGGTCCGCTGATGAATGGCCTCAGACGGCCGACCTCGTCCCCGGTCACGTAAGGGGGGCTGTTCACGACCACCCACTGGCCGTCCTCCGACAGCTCTGTCGACACCCTGGCGGAGAACACCATGTCGGTGCGGCTCTGCACCAGGGCCATGACGACCCCTGCCAGGAGGCTCGTTGGCACAGGGGGCTGGTCGCCGAACGTGACCGTCATGGTCAGACCCTTCTCCTCGGACAGGTCGATGCTTATCTCGTTCTCCAGCCCCATGAGCTCACGTACGCACTCGGCTATGTCCGCCGGCTCCTTGCAACCCAGATCGGCCCCGTGCTTCATCCCGACCTCGATGCCCGTCTCCAACAGCATGGGCGTGATGTCGAGACCGAGACTCCACAGTTCGGCCACCATCAGGATCACCAGATCGTACGGGGGTACGCCGCTCCTCTCGATCATGCTCCTGACGGCAGAGACCTTCAGCGACTCCATCAGGTCCGTGGGGGGTATGCTGCGGATGAGCGGGACGCATCTGGTGCGGAACACAGTCTTGCGGGCGTCCGATGGGTCACGGACCGACCACACCATGCCCATCTCCACCATGCGAACGAGACCGGATTGCACAGTGGACCTTGGCATCCCGATGGATTCGGAGAGCTCCGCGATCGTCATCCTGCGCCGCGAGAGCAAGTCGAGCATGGAGATCCAGGACTCGTTGGTGAGGAACCTCACACCATAGTCCGCGGTGAGGTAGACAACGAAGACGTCGCCGTATCCCGGATCCGCCACCGCGACACCCCCGGATCAGCTGCTGTTGGAGGGGAACATGTCCCTGAAGACGACCGCATCCTTCTCGATGAGCGGGGACTCGCAGATGAAGGTGCAATCCCTCTTAGAGTCGGCCAGCACGTTCGCGAGCATCTGCATGTCGGGATCCCTGGCCTCCAACGGGAGATGGGATATCTCGCCCTTGTCGCCGTACTTTATACAGCTTATGTGGAAGTGGGCGACATCCCCTGCCAGGGAAAAGAACTGGTCGGTCAGCGCCCTCATGTCGTCCTCGGTGCGGAGGCATCCCCTCCCGCGGGCATGGACGTGCGCCACGTCGAGGACCGGACGGACGCCGTCCACCTCATCCATGATCTTTGCGATCTCGTCCAGGGTCCCGAACTGACCCAGCTTCCCCATCGTCTCCACGCCGAGCGTGACGTCCCTGATCCCCTCGTCGTCCAGCATGTCCTTGCAGCGGGAGAGTCCGCTGATCACGGATGGGAGCGCGGTCTCCGGGGACTTTCCGTACGCGGCAGCATGGATGACGATTATGTACGCGCCCAGGTTGTGGGCGGCACGGGCCGTGTCCATGACCCACCCTATGCTCTTCTGGCGGGTCTCGTCCGACTCGGAGTTGAAGCTGATGAAGTAGGGGGCATGGCAGCTGAGCCTGATATCCAGCTCCCTCGCCTTGGTGCCGATCTCCCTGGCCCTTTCGGGTTTTATCCTCGCACCACGTACGAACTCGACCTCCAAGGCGTCCAAACCCAGGTTGCGCGTGTACTCGAGCGAGCCCTCGGGCGTCTTCCCTGCGGACGGATAACCGGCTGGACCGAATCTCATGAGTGCGTATGACGTCGTAGGACGATAAGTGTTACGATGCTCCTCGGGACCGCAAAAGTTGAGTGCATCTCGCGGAATCACCCCGTATGCACATTGATATGGAGGTTTCCCTGGATCCGACCCTCGGGTGCGGACAGGCCCACCGTTGGAGGCGGAACGGAGACGGCTGGACAGGGGTGCTCGGGAACGAGGTGGTCACGCTGGTTCAGACGGAGGACGGCTTCGATGCCAGCGGATGCTCCAGCAGACGGAGGCTCCTGGATTACTTCAGGTCGGAGGACGACCTGGATGCGATCGTCGCGGAGATATCGTCCCGCGATCCATACGTAGCGTCGCTCTCGTCCCGGTGTCCGGGCCTCAGAATCCTGAGACAGGACCGTTGGGAGTGTCTGGCGACATATCTCCTGGCTACGAACGCCAATGTGTCGAGAATCGCCAAGATGGTGGAATCCGTGTGCGACCTCTTCGGGGACGACCTCGGCGGGAGGCACGCGTTCCCCACGCCCCGCCAGATCCTCGACGGCGCGGACAGGGTCTGCGAGTGCAGGCTGGGATTCAGAGAGCAGCGCTTCATCGAGCTGGCACGCCGTGTGGAGGATGGCGAGGTCGATCCGGACACCATCGCGGAGCTGGACTATGGGCGCTGCGTCGATGAGCTCATGAGAATCAAGGGCGTGGGACCAAAAGTGGCCGACTGCGTCGCCCTGTTCGCCTACGGACACCTGGAATCCTTCCCCGTCGACGTCAGGATATCGAAGGAGATGGAAAGGATGTACGGTGTGACCGGATCCTACGCCAAGGTGTCTGGTTTCGGACGCGAGAAGTTCGGAAGATACGCAGGGTATGCGCAGGAATTCCTGTACCACAGTCCGTTCATCGCTGACCGAGACCGGCGAACTCCCCCTCGTCGAAGGCGCACTTCGGAGGGACCGTCCCGGTCTGGGCCTTGTATATGATCGCCAGGAGACCGATCCGCTTGACCACGCAACAGAGCCTGCACATCTCGACGGAGAAATCACTCTCGTCCTGAGCGATCCTCCTGGCGGACTCGCGGACCTCCTCCTGGAACTGAGGGTACAGGGGACTGTCGTCGACGAGGGAGTTCCCTCCCCTCTTCTTCTTGAGATACTGCGAAATGGCGGCGTCCGTGACACCGAATCTCCTCGCCACCTCCGCCTGGGTCATCCCGTGGGTGTAGACGAGCTCCTTCGAGACCTCCCTACGGATCATGGGCAGAACATACCAGACAACGATTTCGCACGGTATCTTCATGATGACTCCGAAACAATCCTACTATTTAACGGCGTTGTCATCGCCGATCAAGCACCTGGGTTGACCTTCGTGTAGAACTCCGACACGTCCCAGTCGTCGTCCTCCCGCTCCCTCTGGGTCTCCAGCCTGACGCCCACCGACTGGGCGGCCTCCTTAAGGATCCTGGCTGCCCTCTCCGAGCCCTCAAAGCCCTCCACCTTCGCCCCCGAGGCGCAGACCTTGCCCTTGAAGCTCCCCACCACCCTGGTCCCGCTGAAGATGACGGAGTTGGCGCCGGCACCGGTCTCCTCCTTGATCATGTGGCGGAGGTAGATGTGCAGGTTGTCCTGGGAGTTCAGCACCAGGCTCTCCATGAACCTCGTGGGCTTCACGCCAACGTCCTCGGCCAGTATCCACCTGAGGGTGGGATCGTCCCTGACCAGGAAGCCCTTCCTGAGGAAGCCCTCGTCCTCCAGCTCCCTGAGTATGGAGCGGGTGACGGACATCCTCCCGGCTACGAACTGCGACAGCCCCTCGGCGGAGAACATGCCGAACTCCCTGAAGTGCCCGCGGACGACCTCCTTCAGCGCCTCGTGCCTGTCGGTGCCGCAGGCGGGGACCACGTTGTAGCAGGAATCCCCATCCTGGTACACCACGGAGTTCTTCCCGAGTTCGGAGAGGAGCTCGGAGGTCCTCTCCGGCGAGAACTGGGAGTCCGCGATGAGGGCCTTCTTGGTCACCGGCTGCTTCCTGGCGATCAGGGAGAGCAGCTCCCTGGCATCCCCCACGGGCTCGTAGCCCTTCTCCGCCCTGTACAGGACGGCGTGCGCCATATCCGTGTAGCCCACGTAGGCGGGAGACAGGCACATCTTCACTATCCCTCCCCTCTCCATCTGGCGCTTCATGGTCGTCCTCTCGGACACGCGGGCCATGAGCTCCTGGTCCCCGCGGATGTACCCCCTCGACTCTATGGCGGCCTGCACGGTGGGGTATCTGAGGTCCTTCGGCACGTGCTGCTTCGTCATGACGTAGCTGAGCGCCTCCTGCGGCGTCATTGTCCAGGGCTCGAACCTGCCACAGGCGTAGAATCCGTTCACGAGATGGTACCCGTGGGACTCGAGGATCCCCACCGCGGTCTGGTCGAGGTCCGCCGCATCCACGTTCAGGATCTCCCTGATGCGGACGATGTCCGTGCCCTTCATCCTGAAGAATCCCATCATCGCATCCACGGCGTCCAGTGCCTCGGGGAGGAGGTCGGGGGAATCGAGGTCCATGGCGCGAACCTCGATGCATCCGGACATCTCCCACAGCTCCATCGCCCCCACGACGGTGTTGCCGCGGACCAAGGGGTACACCCATTTGTCGCCGTAGCGGGACGAGATCTCCGCCCACTTGGACCCGAGGTCCGGATCGTAGAGGGACAGGACCCTCACGGGGAACTCCTGCTCGGGGACCTCCTCCAGCACCGGCAGCTCGTCGGCCATGACCAGCATGGGCACCTGACCCTCCCCGACCGATATCGTGGTCGCACCCAGACTGGCCGCGATGCGCTCGATCTCGTCCATCGGTATGTCGACCAGGAACCTCATCGATGCGGACGGTATCGGACCGTAGGCCCTGAGCGCCCTGCGGACCAGCTCAGTGGCCGGGTCGCCCTCCGGCTCCCCCGGACGGTAGACGGCGTATGTGTTCTCCGTCCCCCAGTCCTCCCTTTCGTCGAAGTGGCGTATGATGGCGAGCGAGCGGTCCAGACGGAGGACCGCCTGCTTGACGTCGTCCTTGTCCATGCCCGTAGCGGATACAAGCTGACGCATGGTGGCGGAGCCCATCCCGTCGATCATGTTCAGCACCCGGGCGTCGTCCGGCATGGTCTCGTCGTGCCTGAGGGCGGCGTAGCGGTCGCCTTCGCCCCTGAGCACGAACCTGACCCTGCCCCTGACGAACCTCCCCAGGAGCAGCTCCCCCGACTCCCTCATGGAGTACCACTCGGCCAGGTCGAACCCCCTCACGCGGGAGTGGACGTCCAGCTCGCTGCCGGCCGACCCGTAGAACTCGAAGAACTCGCGTATGGACCCGAAGCTCTCGCCCTTGGTGAGCCTGTAGCGCTCCACGGTCTCGTAGTCGTAGACGTTGTCCCTGCCCGCCTTCAGGCGCATGTGGTCTATCTTGAGCATGTACTGGTCGTCCTCGGATATCAGGAACCTGCCGCGGACCACCTCCTCGGAGGCGACCAGTGACTCGAGGGACGTCCTGGCGTCCTGCTCGGGGATCGACAGTGCGAACGCCACCTCCTGCACCGTGGCCGGCGCGAAGCACTCCAGGTAGCGGAGGACGATCCTGTCCACAGCCCTGTTGCGGTCCACCTCGGGATACTGTGCCCTGGAGAAGAACCACCGGTTCCTTCCGTCGACGTCGGTCCTGGTGACGAGGTACATGGACTCCAGCTTGCGGACCGCCCTGTACGCCACATCGTCGCTGATATCCAGGGCGGCGGATATGTCGCTCAGGGGCGTGTCCCTTCCGATCGAATCGTACACCGCCCGCTCCACATCGTTGAGCTCCCTTATCCTCCTGGTCGCGGCGACATAGTATGGGATCTCTGAGGACGTCATCACATGCACGTCGTCCAGGAACACCGTGCCGAGGGTCCCGTCGCGGATGAGCTCCCTCACCCATCCGTCCACGGTCCTCTTGTCCTCGTCGGTGTACGAGTAGATGTTCCTGCCCCTCTCGCGGAGTGCCTGTAGCGGACCGGTGACAGCGAGCAGCTTCGGTATGTCGTCCCGGGATGCGATGCGCGGAGGCTTCTGGGCGTAGTACGGGACCACCTGGTCCTCGGTGAACTCGAACTCGCTGACGGAATCCCCGAGCGCCCTGTACAGCACCTTCCTGTGCAGTTCCCTGAGGAGCGCGGACCTGTCCTCCATGAGGACGATGTCCGAGAACCCGGAGAGGATGGCGGAGTGGGCGAAGGGGGATGGGGTGCCTGTGTAATGGATCAGGCTGACGCCCATCTCGCCCGAGTCGATCATGTCCAGGACGTGCCTGGCGTTCTTGATGTCCATGTCGTCCTCCATGACCTCGCGGTAGGTCTCCTCTATGACGGGGACGCGCTCCATGCCGCCCAGCGTCTCCAGCAGGTAGGTGGAACGTATCTGCTGCCTGTTGACCGATATCGGACGGCCCATGTAATTCCTGAGGATCATGAAGCTGCGGGCGGCGGTGTGCCTGAACCTGAGCTTGAATATCTCCGAGTCCTTCAGCGACTTGCGGAGCACCTGCTCCAGCTCGCTCGCCCTGACCAGGCCCGGCACCAGCGAGAGGTCGAACCTCCGGGGGCAGCCCAGCATGAAGCTGTCGTCCGAGATGGTGACGGAGACGTTGGCCCCCATCATGCCGGTCATCCTGTAGGCGTACGCCCTGGAGAGGGCGTCGTTCACCCTACGGCCGAACGGGAAGTGGAAGATCAGCTTCTGGTTGCCGGAAGGGTCTATGTACTCCTCCACGGCGAGACGGTCGCAGTCGGGTATGAAGCCCGCGACCGCCTGCTGCTCCCTGAAGTACGAGAGCATGCTCCGCGCCGACCCCTCGTCCACATCGAAGTCCGAGACCAGCTCGGATATGGCCCGGTCGTCCGGCTCCCCGATCCTGGCGGACATCTCCTTCCTGAAACCGGCGATGTCCATCGACAGGTCGAAGCTCCTCGGGAGCATCTCGCCGGCCCAGGAGGGCACGGTCGGCTTCCTCCCGTTGGCCTCCTTGACGTACGCCGTCATGCCCTTGGAGCGGACGAACTCGAAGGACCTCCCCCCGAGGACGAAGACGTCCCTGGGAGACAGTCTCTCCACGAACTTCTCCGACAGTTCCCCCGCCGTGGTCCCGTGGTTGGTCACGACACGGTAGTTCGCCTCCTCGGGGATGGTGCCCAGGTTCATGAAGTAGATCATCCTGGAGCCCTTCTTCTTCCCGAACTGCCCATCCCCCTCGTCATACCATATCTTCGAGTAGACGCCCTCGAAGTCGTCCTTGCTCCCGAGGTACCTGAGCACGTCCAGGAAGCTCTCCTCGGTCAGATTGCGGTAGCAGTACGAGCCCCTTACAAGCGCGTAGGCGTCCTTCACGTCCCATCTGCTGTCGAGGCTCATGCCCACCACGGTCTGGGATAGCACGTCCAGGCAGTTCTCCGGTATGCCGACGCGGTCGATGTCCCCGCGGTGTGCGGCCCTGCACATGACGGCGCACTCGACCAGGTCGTCCGGATCGAACACCAGCAGCCGCCCCTTGGCGACCTTCCCGAAGCTGTGACCGCTGCGACCTATCCTCTGAAGACCCTTGGCGACGGACTTCGGAGAACCGATCTGGCACACCAGGTCCACCGACCCTATGTCTATGCCCAGCTCCAGGGACGTGGACGACACCACGCACTTGATCTCCCCGCGCTTGAGCCTCTCCTCCACGTCCAGGCGGATCTCCTTCCCCAGCGAGCTGTGGTGCACCTCTATGTTCTCCAGCCCGCGCTCCTTCAGCTTGTACACCACGCTCTCCGCCCCGGAACGCGTGTTCGTGAAGACGAGGGTGGTCTCGTGCTGCTCTATCAGCTCCTTCAGGGTGTCGTACATCATCGAGTTGACGATGTCCGAGGAGAGCCGGGTCATATCCTCGGTCGGGCATATCACCTTGAGGTCCAGCTGCTTCTTAGAGCCGGACTCTATGAGCGCCACGTCGCGGATGCTGCCGTCGGGCCCGCAGCCGACCAGGTACCCGGCGATGGCGTCGATGGGGGCCAGGGTCGCCGACAGGCCGATCCTCACGAACTCCCCCTTGCAGTGGTGCCTGAGGCGCTCCAGTGTCAGCGACAGGAACGCACCCCTCTTTGAGTCGCATATGTCGTGGATCTCGTCGATGATGACCCACTCCACCCTGTCGAAGGCCTCCTTGAACTTGGGGGCGGCCAGCATGAGCGCCAGGCTCTCGGGGGTGGTGATGAGGATGTGCGGGGGGTGCCTGACCATCTTCTGCCTCTCGTTCTGGGGGGTGTCCCCGGAGCGGACGGCGACACGGATGTCGGGCACATCCATGCCGTGCCGGGCGGCCACCTCCCTCATCTCGGCCAGCGGGGTGTTGAGGTTGCGGTTGACGTCGTTGGCCAGGGCCTTCAGGGGGGAGACGTAGATGCAGTAGACCCTCTCCTCGAGGGTCCCCTCGCGCGAGTAGCGGGTGAGTTCGTTGATAATGCTGGTGAACGCCGTCAGCGTCTTGCCTGATCCGGTGGGTGAGGAAACCAGGACGTTCCTCCTCTGGTGGATGACGGGGATGGCCTTGGCCTGCGGGATGGTGAGGTCGTCGAACCTCTCGTTGAACCATGTGGAGATGAGAGGCTCCATGAGGCCCATGACCTCGTCCTTCGTGTATGTCCTGTCCACTTTCTCCAGCACGGAAATCACCAGTCGAAGGCTTCATGACCGATTCCGATTTAAGCGTTGTGCGATGCGGGCCGTCCGAGCTCCCAATCAGAAGATAATTAAAGTGACAGGGGCGATTCGGAGGCATGGAGCGCCGCTGGACCCTCGCCATCGCAGTCGCAGTCGCAGTCCTCCTGTGTCCGATGCTCCTCGGCGGATCGTACGCCGAGGACGCCTCCACCGGGACGGGAGACACTGGGGAGACGGACACCGGCACGACGTTCTACGGATACGTCGCGAACCTCTCAGACCAGGAGAGGAACACCCCTCTGGAGGGTGTCTCGGTCACCCTCTACGACTCGGACAGGAACCCCCTGTCCACGTGCACGACCGATGCTGACGGGCGCTTCCAGTTCACGTTCGAATACGTCCAGGGCAACGTCCACTACCTGTCTTTCGACTACGCCGGATACATGGTCAGGTCCCTACCGGACCTCAGCATGGAGATGGTCAGCGACGGGGAGAGCGGCCAGACGTACATCAGCTTCCAGCTCCGCCCGGACATGGTCGACGACCAGGGGGACTACAGGCTCACCGGCACTGCGGACGGTCCGCATGCGATCGTGATGGTCATCACCACGGGCATCGTGTACGGGAACGTCCTGGACTCCCAGAGCGGCTCACCGGTGTCCGGCGCCACGGTCACGCTCGTGTCCCAGAGCGGCCAGACCTACACGGCCGTCACGGGAGACAACGGATACTTCAGCATCGAGTGCCCCTACGGTACATACACCATGACCGTGAGCTGCAACGGCTACGAGAAATCGTCGCAGATCGAGGCCTCCACGGACAACGGCAGCGCATACACGGTCTCGCTGGACCAGCACACGTCCGAGCTGTTCCTGGGCCTGGACAGCGCCCATACCATGCTGGTGATCGGGCTCGTGGTCCTCGCCGTGTTCCTCGTGGTAATCGCCCTGCTGGTCAGGCACTCGTTCAAACCGGAGTCCGAGATCTACGTCGAGAACGACCTCACTCCGCCGTCCGATGACGAGGTCAGGCGTCCCTGACGAGTGCCGAGTTGACCCTCTCGTACAGGCTCTCCCCGTTGGCGTCCATCGCCACGATCAGCGGACCGAACCTGCTGGCCTCGAACCTCCACATGGCCTCTGCCATGCCCAGGTCCTCCCACTCCACGCCGGTGCACCTGTCCAGGCCCTCCGCGAGGGTGACGGCGGCTCCGCCGGTGGCCGCTAGGTAGACGCAGCCGTAATCCCTCATGGCGTCGGCTGTCTCGCGGCTCATCCCGCCTTTGCCCACGATGGCGCGGATGTTGAACGTCGGGATCATGTCCGGCTCCAGCCTGTTCATCCTGGCCGACGTCGTCGGCCCTGCCGCCACCACCGTCCAGGAACCGTCGTCCCTGCGCCTCATGATCGGGCCGCAGTGGAATATCGTCGCGCCCTGCAGACAGTCCGGGACGTCCTCCCCCTTCTCCGCCATCTCGAGCGCGCGGATGTGCATCTCATCCCTCCCGGTTATTATCGGGCCTGAAAGGAAGACCGTCTCGCCCAGCTTCAGGGAGCGGACGGTGGCCTCGTCCAGGGGGAGCTGCAGGATCCTCAAAGCCTCACCCCCTGGGAATACGTCACTCCGTCCGGAGTTATCCTCGCGGAGGAGCGGCGGGTGGCCCAGCAGCCGATGTTCACTGCTACAGGGAGACTGGCCGTGTGGCAGGCGCACTTCCTGATCCTCACGCCGAGCACCGTTGTCGCCCCGCCAAGGCCCATCGGCCCCAGGCCGGAGCCGTTGAGCTTCACGAAAAGCTCCTCCTCCATCTCCCTCAGCACCGGGTCGGGGTTGTCCTCGTCCAGCGGAGCCAGCAGGGCCTCCTTCGCCATCTCGGTGCAGCGGTCCGATGTGCCGCCTATCCCCACCCCCACGATGGACGGGGGGCAGGGGCGCCCTCCGGCGTCCAGGACCGCGTCCACCACGAACCTCTTGACCCCTTCCACTCCGTCCGCGGGGTTCAGCATGCCCAGGCGGGTCATGTTCTCGGACCCGGCACCCTTGGGCAGGACGGTGATCTCGGTGAAGTCGTCGGACGTCGGGATGTAGTGGATGATCGGCATGCCCTCCCCCAGGTTGTCGCCGTGGTTCTCCCTGGTCAGGGGGTCCACCGTGTTTGGCCTGAGCGGGATGTCGTGGGTGGCCCTGGCCAGGCCGGCTGATATGGAATCCGCTATGGACGAGTCGAACCTCCCCCTGACGTAGAACACGGGGATGCCTGTGTCCTGGCACATCGGCAGGCCCATGTGCTCGGCTTTCTTCACATTATCCATGATCGCCCCCAGCTGGGTGTAGGCCACGGGGTTGGTCTCCCAGCCCGCGGCGGCCTCCAGCGCCCACCCCACGTCTGCGGGGAGCTTTGTGTTCGCAAGGCGGAGGAGGTTGACGACGATGTCCTCCACCGGCTCGGAGAGCTTGATCACGGTCATGCCACGGCCAGCGCCGTGATTGTATTTGGGTGTTGGCAGCGATGTCCGCTCGTACTGTTCAACATGGTCGCCCCACGATGTGGACGGCCGGTAGCGGAGCGGCTGAGGAAGGGGGATGTCACGGCACGTAGTACAGGACGTCCTCGATCCTGACGACCTTCACGGAATCGCCGACATCGGAACCCTCCGGGACCCTCAGATCGACCGTGGAGTAGTTGGATGGGTCCAGCACCTGGATCTCCGATCCGGACCTGCTGATGACGGTGGCCTCCTGGAGCTCCGACGCCTGGGCGTACAGCCTGATCGACGACATGTCCTGCCTGCGCACGGACCTGTCCCTGAAGTCCTCCAGATCCACCACCCTGCCCCCGTTACCGTTCACGCGGGACAGTTTGCAGTGCCTCCCCTGGAAGGTCACCACGTCCCCGACGTGGTACTCGGGGAGCCTGACCAGATAGGTGATCCTGTACATGTCCTGGCCGTCCGTGGTCTGCCCCACGAGCTTCGGAGACTCCTTGGTCTCGGCGCAGTAGGCATCCGCCAGCTCCCTCGCCAGGCTCTTCCCCAGGGACATGCTCGAAAGGTAGACGTCCACCCCTCCGGTGACCAGCTCCATCTTGGTGATGAACAGGGAGCGGTTCGTCGCCGCCTGCCTCGCCACGGAGTTCTCCACCAGCGCCAGCGTCTCCTCGCGCTCCGCGTCGGAGAGCTTCCCAGAGCCGGTGCGTATCTGCAGGATCGCCTCGTAGTAGCTGCCGAGCTGTCTCGAGCATCTCCTGCAGACGGTGTTCTTGATCCTCACTATGGTGGACGCCTCGTCCTCCGCCTCGTAGCCCATGACGTCGCACACCGTGCGCACCCTGACCGCATACACGTGCGGGTCCTGTTCCTCCACCTCGGTGGAGACGGAAACAGGGATGGCATCCCTTATGACCGACAGCGCGTCCGCGGCGGCGTCCTGGACGGCCACCAGCCTGTCCCTCCTGAGCCACCTGTCGCCGAACTCGTACTCCCCGCAGTTGGTGCACACCCTGAGGTCCACATGATGCGGGAGCTCGGTGAGCCTGCGGCCGTCCAGCCAGCAGTCTATGCACAGACCGTCCAGGGACTCCTCGCAGTCCCTGCCGCATTTCACGCAGAAACTCACAGCAGCACCACCTGTGCGTGCTTCACCCCGCCAATGTCCATTACGCAGTCCGGGGAGACCTTCCCCTCGGCGATTGCCAATGCTATGACCTCCTCGCCGACCAGATTCATTATGGTGACGGACTTCATCCTCTCCACGAAGGCCTCGGCGGTTATGGACTCCGTCCCGTAGAACGCCTCGCTGATGCGTATCCTGGCCCCTCCGCCCTCGAATGTGAGGCCCATGACGTCCTCGTCGCAGGCGGCAAGTATCCTCTCGTTCCCGTGGGTGTGTATCCTCGCGTACATGGAAATCACGTCCTCTTGTAGACCCCGGCCGGGGTCCTGAATATCTCGCCGGCGTCGTTCAGCTGCTTGATCGCTCTGCGGGCATCCTGCTCGGACACGCCCTGGGACTCCCCATGCTGGACGATCTCCTCCTCGGACAGCCCGTCCCCTCCGAACTCCTTGAGTATGGAACGGATCACATCGATCTTATTCCTGTCCTTAGAGCTGATGCCGGTGGCTATCTTGTCTATGTCGAAGCCGCCCTCATCGTTGCCGGCGATCCTGCTGAGGTAGTCCTCGACGAGATCCACGGCACGGTTGGCGTCCACGTCCGTGACGATGGAGCTGAGCCTCATCTTGGCCGACGCCTCGGACAGACGCACGAACGCCTCCAGCTGCCTGGCGGTTATCGGAACGGACGACCCGTCGTTGCCCATGGCCCTGATCCTGAGGAAGCTCCTCTCTATGATGTCCTTGGCCTCCTCGGTCATGACGGGTGTGATCCTCTTCGAGTAGGCGACGTACTTCCTGAGTATCTCCACGTCGTACACCGGACGGATGTTGTCGGTGTTCTCCAGGATCCTCTTGGCGTCGACACCCTCGATGACGGTCCCCTCGGGCATCATCCTCACCTGGCCACGCTGATGGGCCTTGAGGATGTGCTCGGTGATGGCCGTGTCCTTGCGCTTCTCCGGCTTGTCCGTGAGCACGAAGATGAGGTCGAAACGGGACATCAGCGCTGGAGGCAGATCGATCTGATCGGCTATCGGGGTGTCCTCCTCGAAGCGTCCGTACTTGGGGTTGGCCGCGGCAAGCATGGAGCACCTGCACTGGAGGGTTGCGGTTATGCCAGCCTTCGCCACGGAGATCTTCTGAGACTCCATGGCCTCGTGCAGGGAGGACCTGTCCTGGTCGGTCATCTTGTCCAGCTCGTCGATGCACGCCAGACCCTTGTCCGCCAGCACTAGCGCTCCCGCCTCCAAAGTCCATCTGCCGTCCCCGAAGTCGTCCCTGACCGCGGCGGCGGTGAGACCCGCGGCGGACGCCGACTTCCCGGATGCGTATATGCCTCTGGGCGCCAGCATGCTCATGTATCTCAGCAGCTGGGACTTCGCCACACCCGGGTCCCCCATGAGCAGGATGTGCATGTCCCCCCTCATCACGGTGCCGTCGTCCATCTCCTTGTGGCATCCTCCGAACAGCTGCAGGGCGATGGCCTTCTTGACGGAGTCCAAGCCGTAGATGGATGGGGATATCGACCTGACGATGTTGTCGAACAGGTCCGGATCGCGGGACATCCTGAGGATCTCCCTCTCGTCGTCCTCGGTGATCTGGATCTCGTCGTACTCGTGCTGCTCGAACTCCACCGAGATGACGTCCAGGTACGTCTCGAACACGGTGGACTTGTCCCTGTCGGACTTCTCCACCGACCTGAGTATCCCGTTCAGCGTGATCCTGTTCCCGGCGGTGACCTCCCCGGCGATGTCGTCCTCGACATAGCCGGTGATCCTCTCGGGCTGCGCTCCCCCTCTCAGGCCCTCCGGGGACTCCTGGATCTCTATCTTCTGGGTGTCGATGTACACGGACTCCTTGTCGTCCAGGATGAAGCGGGTGGCCTGCTTGTTGCATCCTCCCTCCGGGTTGGAACACATCATAGGCTCCTTGAGGATCATGCCCGGCTGCGGGATCCACATCTCCGCCCCGCACCTGGCGCACCTGAACAGAGCCATGGTCATCCTGGGTTTGACCGTGGTGACCTTCCTGGCCAGCCCCTCGACGGCGACCAGCCTCCGGAGGTGGTCCGCCCTGAGGTTCCTTATCTCGACCTTGGCGTCCCTGGGCAGGTTGGTGATCCTGACGTTGATCGCCTCCCCCGGACGGCTGATGTTCGGGACCAGTGACATCACCACCTTCCTGGCGGACTCGAGACAGCGGTCGGGGTTGTCCAGCACGTACATGGCGAAATCCACGTTGTACGTGTTGATGTCCGCGTAGTCCACGAAGAGACTCTTCTTCTGGGGGTAGTTGTCGGCTATGCACGCGATGGTCAGGCGGTACCTCTCCCTGGAGAACACGTCGTTCCATGCCGCGGTGATGTCGTCGTCCTGGAAGTTGACGTTCATTCCCCGGACCCCCTGCACTCGTCGTCGACCCACCAGACCCATCCGCCCCTCTCCATCGAGATCTGCCCCTTTATCTTCCCGGCCCTGCGGTACTTCATCAGGGTCTTGGCCAGGTCATCCGGGCATCTGTAGGCGAACAGATGCTCCAGCCTGTCGGTAGCCTCGCCGGTCGTGAGCGTGTCGGTGCCGAGGGCATCCCAAATCATCGGCAGAAGGTCGTCGGAGGTCATCCCCCGACCATAGACGCGCCCCCTAGATAACCGTGCGCATCCGCCGTCGAATCGACCGACGGAATGCCGATCGGGGAGCCTACTCCTTCGGGATGCCTAAGATTTCTGATTGGGAGACGGAGGCGCAGAGCATTGACTGAAAGCTGACCCAGATACATCGGGGGCAGGGGCGAATGGGATAAGGCTCACCGAACAATCCTGGCCATTCTTTAGCCTGTCCTAAACGCCGTTTAATCAACTTTTTATACATCTTCGTCGGTCGTACGTTCAGAGGTAATCACAATGGTTACAGTTAACGCATCTGAGTGTGTCGCATGCGGAGCATGCGTGGACGTCTGCCCCGAGGGAGCCATCACCTGCGACGACATCGCTGTCATCGACGCCGGCAAGTGCATCGACTGCGGTGCCTGCATCGACGAGTGCCCCTCCTCCGCCATCTCCGAGTGAGATCACAAGGGACCCCGAGCCGTCTCTGACGGCAACAAACCCCCTTACCACCTTCCCATCACGTCTTCTGAATCATTTGCCGCCTACGACGGACTCGATGTACTCGTTCTGTATGCGGACGACCTCGGCGCTGTCCTTCGCCCTGGAGTAATCCTCTAGCATGGCTCCGTTGAGCCTCATGAACTCCGGGGCCCAGTTGAACCTGCCCATGAATGTCTCCGCCTGCTCCCTCTGTCCGAGGATTATCAGTGCCGCCATGACGGCTTCGGCGCTGTTGAGCTCCATAGGCCTCCCCCAGTTAATGGGGTTTGACGCCAGAAGATATGGCAGGGCCCTCTCCTCCACCCTCTTCAACCGCGGGAACTCGTCGATGTTTGTCCATGTGAGGTCCATCACCACCAGACCCTTGCGGGCATGACCGATGTCCGCGGGGGAGAGCGCACGGTCCGAGAACGGCGACAGGACTATGGATCCGGCAGGGATCGCCCCCAGGGTCTTCGCCTCCCTGCCCAGCCCGAACTTGAGCATCCGCTTTGCGGTGCACTTCTTCGGGTCGCACTGGCACTTGTCGTAGATGATGACCGGGATCATGCCGAGACCAGGGATGCCAGCTTGGACGGGTCGGCCATGTTCCCCATGACCCAGTCCCTGACCTCCTCCATCGTGCGGACGTACTCCTGGTAGAGCTCGAGGTCGTCCGTTGCCGTGTACTCCGAGCGGGGGCGGATGGGCGCCAGGATCTGCTTCCCCTTCCAGGGCGTCCTGGGGGACCACTCCTCGAAGATCTGCCTGTCGGTGAAGATTACGTAGTCGTAGTCCTCGTCCTCCCTCAGGAAATCCTTGTCCTTGAAGTCCTTGGAGACCTGACGCCTCATGTCCTCTCCGTTCTGGTACATTGCCGAGATGAGCTCGCAGTCCACGATGTCGTGCTCCGGCCCGGCACTGTACGCCTCGTAGAGCTCCGGGAAGAGCTTGGCGGTGAAGTACTCGGCGACCTGCGACGAGAAATCGTTCTTGGCGTCCACGAAGAGGACGCGCACCCTGTTATCCTTCCTCTTGAACATATGGGCACGACCTGGGTCGCGCTATGCCGTCCCACTATAAAAGGAGGGTCGGAGCGAACCGTTATCACGTCGGAGCCCCTACGGGAGGTCGCCACGATGATGATCGTTACTTCGAGCTGATCGCTGATGATAGACGGGCGAGCTGAGTGGCGCACCTTCACAGGAACATCGTCATGTACACAGGCAGGTAGACGATATCTCCATCGACACGCAGATCCTTGGTATGGATGACATATGCCTGCCCGCCCTTGGGCAGATACTTCCCCATGAAACGGTCCAGGGACTTGTGGTTCGTCGAAGCCGCGGACTTGACCTCCACAGGAATCAGCCTCCTGCCGTCCGCCAGGAGGAAATCCACCTCCTGATAGTTGCTCACCCCCTGCACCTTGAATTTCGCGAATGCGAGCTTGTGTCCCGAAGCACTGAGCTCCTGGGCCACCATATTCTCGAGAAGCATCCCCCGGTTGACGTTAAGCTTCCCCCTGAGCATGCGCTCGTACAGTTCTGTGCGGCCACCGCCATTGGAACTGAACGCAGATGTGATCAACAACCCAGTGTCCGCCATATAGAGCTTGAAACAGAGCTCATCGATGGAAAGATCCAGCGCCGGACCGGGATCGGTGCAGCGGCGACAGACGCTCACCGTCCTGGACTCCTCCAGCCATGTGACGGCATCGAAGTAGTCGCGGGTCCGAGAACCCTTCTTGATGGTTCCAGGTCTGAAGGACTTCTCGTGCTTGGACAGGAATGAGGGGATGCGCGTCAGGAGCGTTCTCGCCTTGGTACCGCCCCTCTTTATCTTGACTGTGTCGTCTATGTACAGCGCCAGCACCTCTTCCTTGGCCCTCTCCGCCGCTTCGAAGCTGTTGGTGTTCAGCAACGCCTTCACAGCCTGGGGCATCCCTCCCACCAGCATGTAGTCACGGTACAGCCCCAGGACGTAGGAATGGGCGGCGCCCAAGGGCCTGCGGCTCTCGAACGCCTCCCTTAGGAGGGGGACCGTCGTCTCGTTCCCCTGCGCCCAAAGGAACTCTTCGAAATCCATGGGATGCATCCGTATCCTGTGCTCCTCCGACGGAATCAGAATCCCCTCCACGTTCTGCTTAATGGATAGGAGGGATCCTGTCTCGATGAGATCGTAACGGCCATCGGCCACGATGTGCTTGACGAGCTGACGCGCCTCCGGCATCATTTGCACTTCATCGAAGATGATGACGCTCCTGCGTTCGTACAGGGTCGTCCCATACACCTGCTGGAGCACTCTGTAGAGACCGTCCAGACCAGGGTAGTCGTCCTTGAACACATTTCTGACGGCCTTGAGAGGCTCGGAGAAGTCCACGAGGATGTATGTGTCGTATTCCCTTTCGGCAAACGCCTTGACGGCCGTGGTCTTGCCGACACGGCGCGGACCTTCCACGAGGAGAGCGTACTCGCCGGCCATATTCTGCTTCCATGCAAGCATCTCATCGAAGATCCTCCTCCTGAAAACCGTCAACCTATCACAGCCAGCATATCGTTCACTACACATATAAAACAATTTGATTTTGATTTCAATACACCTATAACGAAATTTTTGATGAGATTCATTACACTACCAACGCAATTTCTATCGCCGTTAGGGACACCATCAAAACACTATCGAAATGACAATCGTATCAGAAACAACAGTCGTGCGGGGCGGAAACGACTAATAGTAAGACCATAGATGGAAAGAGCATGCCAGTACTCCAAGTCGCCCTCGACCTAATGCAGCTGAACAGAAGCATCGCCATCGCCAGGGAGGCGGTGGAAGGAGGAGCGGACTGGATAGAGGCGGGGACCCCCCTGATCAAGAGCGAGGGGGCCGAGGCCATCCGCGCCCTGAGGAGGGAGTTCCCCGGCAGGAAGATCATCGCCGACACCAAGACCATGGACGTGGGCGCGTTCGAGGTGGAGATCATGGCCAAGGCCGGCGCCGACATAATCACCGTCCTGGGTCTGGCCGACGACGCCACCATCGAGGAGGCGGTCATGGCCGGCAGGAAGTACGGGGCGGAGGTCATGGTGGACATGATCAACGTGCCGGACAGGGTTGCCAGGGCGAAGCGCGTGGAGGAGCTCGGAGCCGCCTACATATGCCTCCACATGGGCATAGACACCCAGATGCGCGGGGAGGAGCCGCCGGTGGACGTGCTCAGACGCATAGTGGACTCCGTCTCCATCCCGGTGGCCGTGGCCGGAGGGATCACGGCGGAGAACGCCGGGGAGTACGTGGAGGCCGGAGCCACCGACGTCATAGTCGGAGGGGCGATCATCAAGACCGGCGACATAACCGCGGCCGCCAGGGACATCAAGGCGGCGATGTCCGGCGCCGAGGTCCGCACCGACCTCGCGAAGAAGTACACCGAGGAGGACCTTTTCGAGGCCTTCTCCAGGGTGTCGACATGCAACATATCCGACGCCTACCACAAGCAGGGGGTGATGTTCGGGATCCTCCCGCAGTCCCTCAGGCACAAGCAGAAGCTTGTCGGCAGGGCGCTGACGGTCCAGACCACGAACGGGGACTGGGCGAAGCCCGTGGAGGCCATAGACCGCGCCAGGGACGGCGACGTCATAGTGATCGATGTGGGCGGTGCTCCCGTGGCCGTCTGGGGTGAGCTCGCCGCCTCCTCCGCCATGGTCATGGGCGTCCGCGGAGTGGTCATCGACGGTGCCGTCCGGGACATCGACGACATCCGCGAGATGGGATTCCCGGCATTCTCCAGGACGGTGGCACCCTGCGCCGGGGAACCGAAGGGATACGGAGGCATCGGGATCGAGATAACCGTGGGCGGACAGAGGGTCCGCACCGGGGACTGGATCGTCGGCGACGAGTCCGGCATACTGGTCATCCCGAAAGAGGCGGCAGTGGAGGTCGCCAACCGCGCCCTGGACGTGCACGAGAGGGAGAACAGGACCCGCGAGGAGATCAATCGCGGTTCCACACTGTCCAAGGTGAACGAGCTCGCCAAGTGGGAGCCCGTGAAGTAAAGGGGATTTTGCTCCGGCCCGGAGGGCGCACCCGTCCGGGACCGGATGTTGACGTTTCAGTCGTAGAACCTTCCGTTCAGCTCGCCGTCCAGCTTCCTGAGCCTGGCGATCCTGTCGGGGGTGGAGGGGTGCGTGCGGAACAGGTTCACCAGCCCGCTCTCCCTCTTCTTCCCGAACGGATTGGAGATCCACATGTTCGCCGTGGAGGGGTTGTCGTAGGTGTTGGCCTTGGATGTGCAACCGCTCTCGATCTTGGTGAGGGCGCTGGCGAGCGCCATGGGCTTCCCGGTGAGCCTCGCACCCGACTCGTCCGCCAGATACTCCCTGTTCCTCGAGACGCCGAGCTGGATCAGCATGGCGGCGATGGGCAGGGTGATGTCGGCCAGGATCGCCATGAGCAGGTTCCCGCCGTTGTTCTCGTCGTTGCCGCTGAACATCGCGGCCCACACCGCCATCCTGGTCACGTAGGCCACGAGGGACGCCATGGTGGATGCCACGGACATGACCAGGATGTCCCTGTTCTTCACATGGGAGAGCTCATGGGCCATGACGCCCTCCAGCTCCTCATCGGTGAGCAGGTTCATCAGCGGACGGGTCGCCACGACAGCGGCGTTCTTCGGGTTCCTTCCGGTGGCGAAAGCGTTGGGCATGGGCACCTCGGAGACGCCGACCTCGGGCATGGGCAGCCCCGCCTTCATGGCCAGGTTCTCCACGATGCCGTAGAGTCTCGGCTCCTCCTCCCTGGTGACGAGACGCACCTTGTTGGCACGGAGGGCCATGTTCTTTGAGAAGAAGTACGAGAAGACGTTGAACGCGACGGACACGGCCAGCATCACGACGAGGCCGTACATCCAGTTGCCCAACAGTCCTCCGACTACCACACCGATCACGACGAGCAGTCCGGTCATCGCCGCGAACATGGCGGCGGTTCTTAGACGCCAGAGCATTTGAATCGTGTGGGACTTGTAGGATACTCTATATAAAGATATCAGAAAGGAGTTTCGAATGAGCCGGGTCAACCCTTGTAGGTCATGCCCACGTAGAAGTCCTCCACGCCCCTGAGCCCCAGATGAGTCCTCAGGTTGACCATCCCGTCCCTCCCGGTGGCATGGTTGAGCATCAGCCTCCCGCACCCGCGCGAGCTGAAATCCAGGGCGTACTGCTCCGCCACTGGCTTCTTCTTCTTTTCCAGCAGGACCGAGCCGATGAACGCGTCAGGGTATCTGCCGAACCTGTCGCGGACCATGTCCATGACCGCCGCCGGACCTCCGACCCCGCGCCCGCTGACGACGGTGAGCCGCCGGCCCTGGAGGACCAGG
The DNA here is from genome assembly GCA_959597175.1 of uncultured Methanomassiliicoccales archaeon. Lineage (GTDB taxonomy): Archaea > Thermoplasmatota > Thermoplasmata > Methanomassiliicoccales > Methanomethylophilaceae > Methanoprimaticola. The sequence continues at coordinate 22,239 of CAUFXM010000011.1, read as the reverse complement.
AACCTCTCCGACCAGCCCTCGGTCTGAACGTACGGAGTGACGGTGACGCCGGGGACCACATCGAACCATCCCTCGGCGTGGTCCAGCTCAACCTTGGTGCGGTTCTCGTCGGACAGCCCCGCCTTCGTGGACAGGATCCCCTTCTTGCCGTCGTAGACGCCCGCCGGGGCGTAGACCCTCACCGGGGAGCTCCTCATGTCCAGGAACCCCTCCAGAGCCCTGCAGTTGTCCGGATGCGTCTGCGAGATGACCACCGACTCGACGGAGTCCGCGTCAACCTCCAGATACTCGGCGTTGTGCCTCAGGTACCTGTCCCTGAGCCCGGTGTCGAACAGCACCTTCCTGCCGTCGGCATCCACCAGGGCCGAGAAGCCCTTGGCACCTATGAGCTGGGTGTTCTCGAGGGATCCCTCGTCGTAAAGCATAGTCACCTTGATGTCCATCTGGCTCACCTCTTGTATAGCGAATCCGGTATGTCCCCACAGATCCGGTGGATGCTCTCGACAGGCACCTCGCCGTTGGCCATCCACGCCCTGACCCTCTTCGGGACCGTGGTCACGGACATTATCGCCCCCGGCTTGGACGGGTCGTCGATGTAGTCAGTCTCCATCATGAACCTGTCGGTGCCCTTCCCGTAGGCCTCCCTCATGTTGGTCTTCGAGGCGGGGATCGAGGGCATCACCCCGTGTGTCTCCTCCGGCGTGACCCATGGCGGGGACGAATGCTTGACGACCAGCCCCCTGTCGAGACCGGCCCTGTCCGCGAGATCCGCCAGGGAGCGGTCGGTGTCCGGCTCGGACTCGCAGTGGATGATGACCGGACAGTCGTTCTCACGGGCGATCTCCATCCCGCGGAGCAGGATCCTGTTCGAAGCGTCCCATATGTCCTCGGAAACCGGGAAGTGCGGCCTCCCGATCTCGCCGATGGCCACGGCACGCCCCTCGGCGACCTCGCGGCCGGCCGCCTCCATGCCTTCCATCATCATCTCCTCCGCCCTGCTCATGCCGAACTCCTCGGCCAGGTGGATCAGGAGGACGGGGTACGGACCGACGGCCACGTTGATCTCCAGCTCCGTCGCCTCCCTCGCCTTGTCCGCCAGGTCGAACGTGACCTCGTAGGACCTGGCGAAGTCGGCCGCTTCCCTTATGGGGACCTCGCGGTGCGGCAGCGTGACCAGGGTCAGCCCGGTCCCTCCGGCGGCCTCGAACTCCCTGAGGGCATCGACGTTCCTCCCGGACGGGCTCATGTGTACATGGTTGTCGTAGACCGGCACGCGCTCGCTCATGACCATACTGTAGCCCGCGCCCGATTTAAATGTGCCCCGCGAAGGCCCCGGAGCGTCGTGATATGAGCTGTCTCGAACGTTGCATCCAACCATATTTTATTGTTATGACCATATCCACATGCATACCCGGTGCTTGACCCGTCCGGGGAGGTGCCTACATGACAGACAGCCACGTCTATCCGTTCACGGCCATAGTCGGCCAGGAGGCCATGAAGGAGGCCCTGGTTCTGAACACGGTGTACCCCGAGATAGGAGGGGTGCTCATACGCGGAGAGAAGGGGACGGCCAAGTCCACCACCGTCCGCGCCCTCGCCGGGCTCCTGCCAGACAGGGAGGTCGTGAGCGGATGTCCCTGCGGATGCCAATGGGGGGACTGGGACGCCGCCTGCCCTCAATGCAGGGAGAGGCTGGCACAAGGGACGCCTGAGAAGGCCGTGGTCCCGATGAGGGTCGTCGAGCTCCCTCTGAGCTCCACCGAGGACAGGGTCGCCGGTACGATGGACCTCGAGCACGCAATCAGCACCGGGACCAAGAGGTTCGAACCCGGGGTCCTGGCATCCGCCAACGGGAACATCCTCTACGTGGACGAGGTCAACCTTCTGGACGATCACATCGTGGACCTGCTGCTGGACGCGGCTGCGATGGGCGTGAACCACGTGGAGCGCGAGGGGATATCGTACAGCCACCCCTCCAGATTCATGCTTGTGGGGACTATGAACCCCGAGGAGGGCGATCTGAGGCCCCAGCTGCTGGACCGCTTCGGACTCATGGTGGAGGTGGTGGGCGAGAAGGATGAGGCCCGCCGTCTGGAGGTCATCCGCAGGAGGATCTCCTTCGAGAGGGACCCAGAGGGGTTCTGCGAATCGTACGCCGACAGCGAGCGGGCGTTGCGCCAGCGCATCGTGGCCGCCCGCGGCGCCGTGAAGGACATGTACCCGGACGACAGGGTGCTGGACACAGCGGTGAGCATATCCCTGCATCTCGGGGTGGAGGGGCACCGCGCCGACCTGACCATGGTCCGCGCCGCCTGTGCCAAGGCCGCCCTCGATGGGCGCGAGACACCCACACCGAAGGATGTCGCCGATGTGAGCGGGATGGTCCTTTCCCACAGAATGAGGAGGGACCCGTTCCAGGACACGGGCGTCGGAGCGGAGGACCTGGACGGATGGATCGGAGAGCTGCTGGACAGGGTCTGACATTCCCCCTGAGCGCCCTGGTGGGTCTCGAGGACGTGGTGGATGCGCTGTCCTGCGCGGTGTGCGGCGGAATCAGGACGGTGCTGGTCAGCGGACCCGCCGGCACCGGAAAGACGGTCGCCGTCAGAGGAGCCGCGTCGCTCACTGGGAAGACGCTCGTGGAGCTGCCGCTGAACGCGACCGCGGAGCAGGTATTCGGGACCGTGGACATCGACGAGGCCATCCGCACAGGACGTAGAATGGTCTCCGACTCCGTCATGAGACGGGCAGACGGCAACATCCTGGTCATAGACAACGTCAACCTGCTGCCGAAGGGGATGCTCCAGGGCATCCTGGACGCGGTCGAGACAGGAGTCACCAGGGCGGAGCTGGAGGGCACGTCGGTCTGCGAGAGCTGCGACACCATCCTCCTGGCCACCATGGACCCTTCGGAAGCAGAACTCAGCCGCCACGAGCTGGACCGCTTCGACGTCTGTGTCCTCACCCGTGGGATCGACGACCCCCATGACCGCAGGACGGTCCTGAGGAGGGCACTGGAGTTCTCCTCGTCCCCTCGCCGGTTCCGCGAGAGCTTCGCGGACCCCGAGACGGAACTGGTCGATAGGGTATCCCTCGCCGATCCAGGTTCGGTGTCCGTCCCGGAACATGCCATGGCCATAGCCCAAAGCATCTGCACACTGATGTCCGTGGACGGACACAGAGGGGATCTGGCAGTGATCAACACGGCATGCGCCCTGGCGGCATTGGACCGCCGCCATGAGATCGGTTCTGCCGATCTGCACAGAGCTGTCCGCATGTGCCTCCTTCATCGCGGCACCATCCCGGACGATCCTGATGACTTTGATCGCATCACCCTCGTGCCTGGCACGAACAGCGTCCCATCCGGGACGCACATGGCTGACGAAGGGCAGGACGAGAACCGGGGGGACGACGCGTATGTCATCCCGGAGTCGATGATGCAGCCGCCTCCCTCCGGACCTTCGCCCGAGACGGTGTTCGAGATCGGGGAGACCTTCGACGTCACAGACCTCATCCCCCGGGAGAGGGGCCTGTCCAGGGACAGGGACTCCGGCCGCAGGGGGTTGATGCTTTCCAGGGACGCCAACGGCAGGTGCATCGGATACGAGATACCCCGCGGGAGGCCGAAGGACGTGGCGCTGGGCGCCACCATACGCATCGCCGCACCCCGCCAGACCGGAAGGGACCGCGGGAACAGAGCGATAGCCGTCGAGAAGGAGGACATGCGCGAGAGGATCAGGGTACGCAGGAAGGGTGCCAAGATCCTGTTCGTGGTGGACGGATCCGGGTCGATGGATGCGGAGAGGCGCATGGTCGCCGTCAAAGGGACGATCCTCTCCATGCTCCAGGAGGCCTACCGCCGCAGGGACATGGTGGGCCTGGTGGTGTTCAAGGGCGAGACGGCGGAGGAGGTCATGCCCATGTCCAGGAGCGTGCTCACGGCCCGCAGGATCCTGGAGGAGCTCCCGGTGGGTGGGCGCACCCCGCTGACCCCCGGACTCCAGCTGGGCTACCGGATCCTCAGGAAATACGCGGAGGAGGGCGAGGAGCCGGTGATGATCGTCATGACGGACGGCTGGGGGAACGTCAACGTGGATCCGAGGGTCAGGCCCAGGGAGGAGGTGGAGTCCACTTGCCGCGTGATCGCCGGGTCCGGCATACGCACGGTGGTCATAGACACGGAGCCAAGGGGGTCCAGGTTCCGCAAGGCCCCTGCCCTGGCCAAGCTGCTGGGGGCGGAGTGCCTACTGCTCGAGGAGATGGACGCCAGGCATCTGTCGGGCACCGTGACGTCGGTGCTCATGGACATGGAGGCGAAGGAGCAAAATACGCGCTGATGCAGTGGCACCGCCATGGACGCCAACGCCCGCTTCCTCTTCAAGTCGTTCAGGAAGTACTACAGGGTGCACACCCCCATCCTGCCGGACAGGTTCACCCGCAGGGAGTTCGGGTTCATGTTCTTCGACAAGAGCTACGTGCAGAGGCACATGTCCTTCACCAGCCCCGGGGATCTGCACAGGTTCATGCTGGGTCAGGTGCCGTCCCACAGCTACTACTCCACATCCTACTACCGGAAGCCCGACGCCCCGACCATGGACGAGAAGGGATGGATGGGGGCTGAGCTGATATTCGACCTGGACGCCGACCATCTCGAGGGCGCTGCATCGATGACCTACGCCGAGATGCTTCTGCAGATCAGGACCGAGATGATCAACCTGGTGGACTCGTTCCTGCTGGGAGACCTCGGCTTCTCGGAGGACCAGGTGCACATCACCTTCTCCGGAGGCAGGGGGTACCACGCCCACGTCAGGACCCCCGACGTCATGGGTCTGGGGACCCACGAGAGGAGGGAGTTGGTGGACTACATCACCGGCACCGGCCTGAACATAGACTGGGTCTTCCCCTACAACAGGGTGGCGACGTCGCAGGTGGTCACCGGCACCGGCGTCAGGACCAACGTGGCCAAGGACCGTCTCATACCCCCTGAGGACTCCGGAGGATGGAGACTGAGGATGAGGAACGGCCTCATGGACGTAGTAAACGACATCTGCGACACCGACGTGAAGGCGATCAAACGCGATTACCCCAGCATCAAGGGGAGCAACAACTCCACGGTGCTGAAGGCTCAGGAGGAGCTGCGCGCATCCAGGGGCTCCCTGTTCCAGAAGAACACCATGGCCATGCTGTCCCAGTCCACCCAGAACATGCTTGTCAAGATCATGAAGGAGGACGTGGCCTACCGTCTCTCCGGCGAGGTGGACGAACCGGTCACCGCCGACATCAAGAGGCTCATACGTCTACCCGGATCGGTGCACGGGAAGAGCGGGCTCAGGGTGACGCCGATAACCAGGTCCGAGCTGACCGACTTCGACCCCCTGCAGATGGCCGTTCCCGACGAGTACTCCGACGACCCCGTGAAGGTGACGATGAGGAGACCCGCCGACCTGGAGATGAAGGGCGAGAGGTTCGCCCTCCAGGGCGAGACCGAGGTGCCGGAGTTCGCGGCTGTGTTCCTCGTGGGAAGGAAGATGGCCGACATAGGGTTCGCCTCCGAGGAGGAGGGGAAGCAGAAGCTGTTCTGAATCATCTGGCACATTGACACTCATGCCGCTCCGGGCCCTTCCGCGGCACATCCCTCTCCATTATTTTCTCGTAAACCTTTATTAAGGGGATGCGAATCCCGCTCATTAGGTAATTAAAATGAAAGCATTCCGCGTCACAGGAAACTACGCAGACCCCAGGAAGAGACAGCCCTTCTCCATCGAGATGGCCGCCGAGGACGAGGCCGCAGTCAGGGAGAAGGCCCTCTCCACCATCGGCAGCAAGCACAAGCTGAAGAGGTGGGAGATCGAGATCACCGACGTCGCGGAGATCCCGGCCGACCAGGTCACCAACCACGTCGTGAAATATCAGATCGGTGAGTGAACGTGGAAGACAACGAGCTCCGTCAGGCCATCGCAGTGATGGAGAACTACAAGGAGAGGGTCGAGGCGCTCAGCCGCCAGGTCCAGGTCCTGCGCGTCTCGCTGGACGAGGTCAACATGGCCGCGGACGCCCTCAAGGCGTTCAGGGACGCGAAGGAAGGGGACGAGATCCTCGTCCCGGTCGGAGCCTCGACGTTCATCCCGGTGAAGGTCACCGGCAACAGGACCGCCGTCGTCGGCATCGGTTCCAACATCTCCGTGGAGAAGGACGTCTCCGACTCCGTGGAGTACATGGACGCCAACGCCGCCGAGATCAGCGAGGCGCTGAAGAAGTCGGCTGAGGCCCTCAACGAGGCCCAGAACGCGCTGAGCAACCTCACCGCCGCGGTCCAGCAGGAATACACTAACAGGCAGCAGCAGGCCATGGCCAGACAGTGAGGCGGCGGTCATGTTCGAGTCCCTCAAGTCCAAGATGAAGAGCTTCTTCTCGAAGGCCGAGAAGCACATAGATGAGGAGAAGGTCTACAAGCAGGAGGAACCCGAACAGCCGGCCGTCCCGGCCCAGCCCGAGGTGCCCGAGACCGGGGCCCCCGAGGCGGAACCTGTCAAGGCTCCGGAGCCGGCGCCTGCCCTGAAGGCCCCCGAACCGGAGCCCCCGAAGGAGGAGCCCAAGCTCTCCAGGAAGGAGATGCTGAAGCTCAGGAAGCAGGAGAAGAAGGAGGCCAAATCCACTCCCGCCCCCGCTTCCCAGATAGTCTCCGACTCGGGGAAGAGGATAAAGGAGGACCCCCTGGACGAGGTCCTCGACGAGCTGGAGATCATCCTCCTGGAGGCGGACGTCGCATACCCCGTTGTCGAGGAGATCAAGAAGGGCGTGCGCGAGAACCTCCTTGGGAGGAAGTACGACCGCTCCTACACGCTGGAGCAGGTCGTGGAGCTCTCCGTAAAGGACGCCGTCAGGGACGTCCTGAGCATAAACGAGTTCGACTTCGACGGATGGCTGGCCCAGCAGTCCAGACCCACCGTCATCATGTTCGTCGGCATCAACGGTACCGGCAAGACCACCGCCATCGCCAAGATCGCCAAGCGCGTCCAGGACCAGGGCATGACTGCCGTCATGGCGGCCTGCGACACTTTCAGGGCGGGGGCCATAGAGCAACTCTCCATCCACGCCGACAGACTGGGGTGCAAGATCGTCAAGCAAGCCCACGATGCGGATCCGTCCGCAGTGGCGTACGACGCCATCGAGCATGCGAGATCCAAGCGCAAGGACGTGGTGCTCATCGACACCGCCGGCAGGATGCAGACCAACAACAACCTGATCGAGGAGATGAAGAAGATCGTCAGGGTGGCCAAACCGGACCTGAAGGTCTTCGTCGGGGATTCCCTGGCGGGCAACGATGCGATCGAGCAAGCCAAGGTCTTCGACGCGGCCATCGGTGTGGATGCGGTGATCCTCACCAAGATCGATACCGACGCCAAGGGAGGTGCGGCACTTTCGATCGCCCACACCATCGGCAAGCCCATCGCATTCGTGTGCAACGGTCAGGAGTACGGCGACATCATCAAGTTCAACACCGAGTGGATGATCGACCGCATGTTCAACGAGGACTGAGTCCTCGTCCCTTCACGCACAGATTGTAGTACAGTGTGGCGAAGACCTTCGCATCCGTCATCAGATTGGACATCACCACGTGCTCGTTGGGCGCATGGAGGGTGCCGCCTCCGCATTGCCACACATAGGCATCGAACCCCTTCTTCCTGAACAGATTGGCGCATGTGCCGCCGCCCACCCCCACTGCTTCCGGCACGTGTCCGGTCACCGACTCCACGGCGTCGCACAGGGCCCTGAATCCCCTCGTGTCGGTGGACGAGGGCTTCCCGGACGTCTCGTTGTTCACTACCGTGACCGTGATCCTGGCACCGGTCCTCTCCGCATGCTCCTCCGCGATGCCTCTGGCGAAGGCCAGGACGTCGTCCGGGTCGTACGAGGGGAGGATGCGGATGTCCATGTAGAACTCGTCGTGACCGGGGATGGTGTTCACGTTCTCCACCGTGGCCGGTCTCCTTGTCGGCTCGAAGGTGGAGTACGGGGGCTGGAACATGGCATCCTCAGCATCGAAACGGGTCTCGAACCTCTCCATCAGGTCTGCCAGCAGGAATGTGGACACGCGGTATGCGTTCAGCCCCAGATTCGGGGTGGACCCGTGGGTTGTCCTGCCTTCCACATCGAACCTGAGCCAGAGCATGTGCTTCTCGGACACCTCCACCTGTGAACCGCCGGGGGACCCCCAGTCCGGCACCATGATGATGTCATGGTCCGAGAACAGACCCATGTCCAGGAGGTGCTGGATCCCGAGCTCGCTCCCGGTCTCCTCGTCCGCAACGTAGGCGACGCCCAGGGACATCCCCTCCAGATCCTGATCTAGCAGGAACCTGGAGGCGAACATCGACGAGATTATGGACTGGCCGTTGTCCTCCGTCCCCCTGCCGTAGACCCTGCCGTCCCTGTGGACCGGTTCGAACGGAGGCGTGTCCCATTTCTCCGGGTCCCCGGCCGGGACCACGTCCATGTGGGCGACCACCCACACGGTACCCTCGACCTTCCCCTTCTTCCTGGCGAGGATGTTGGAGCGCATCACCGAGGGGTCCAGCTTGTCCGGGACGTCGATCCTCTCCACGGAGTCGAATCCGGTCAGCTTGCCCTGGAGGTAGTCCGCCTTCCTTCCCTCGCCGTCGCCTCCGTTGAAGGGGCACAGCGCGGGATGGCGTATCATACCGATCATGGTCTCGACCATCTCGTCATAGGACTCTTCGATCAGACGCAGGACATCTTCCAGGGACCTCATGCGACCCGCTATTGCGTCGTTCGAAATAATGGTTGGGAGCGACGTCAAATACCAGTCGATAGATACTATTTGATAATGAAATACGAATTGATGCATCGCGAGACTCAGGTCGCAGTGCTGTCTGTTGATGACAATGATGGACAGATTCGTGATGTGATCAATGTGTCAGATCCTGCCCACATGCCTGTGGGAACAATGGTGAAGAACAAATTCCTGGATCCTGGACGTCTCAAGACCTGGTGGATCGACAGATCGATACCGGCCAGCCGTTCCGGGATAAGAGAAATACTGGAAAGACTGGGCGTATCCTCGCCAATGTCCCTCCTCACTGAATCGATGGGACTCAGTCTATCGGACCAGTATTGGATTAGACCAATGGGTGCTGATATCGAATGGATCGAGATCAATTACTTTGACAATACATTCTCAGAAGACTTAGGAGAACTGATGATTGGTGGTGATATCCACAAGGAGGAGCTGAACTTCTCTTCACCAGACATAACCTCCAATGGGAATCTAAGAAAACGCTGGAAGATCATCGATGGCAAGAGGGTACTGTTGAAAGGAGGTACCAGACCCATCTGTCAGGAGCCCGTGAACGAGAGCATATCGTCGTTGATCGCCAAATCCCTGAACATTCCATGCGTGAATTACTCGATAGCATGGATTGACGGATACCCGTACTCCGTCTGCGAGGATTTCATTGATAAAGATTCTGATTTCGTCAGTGCACATTGGATTCTGATGACATCCAAGGAGAAGAATAACTCGCTGTACAACCAATACGTGGGATGCTGTAAGGATAGGGGGATTGACATAGTTCCCTTCTTAGACAGGATGATCACGATGGATTACCTTGTTGCCAATGGAGACCGGCACACAAACAATTTCGGATTGGTGCGTGAAGCAGAATCCCTTGAATGGATTGGACCAGCGCCCATATTCGACTCTGGATCGTCCCTCGGCTTCGATTTACCACCGGAAGACATGATGTTGGAGAGCTGCTTCGAATGCAAACCGTTTGACCATGACCCGGAGAAGCAGCTCGGGATGGTCAAGGACTTCTCTTGGATCGACTTCGACGCTCTAAATTCCGCTATCGAACAAGCATATGGCATTCTCAAAGGATCCAGGCTCATCGACCAGAAACGGAGAGAAGCTGTCATCTCCCTGTTGAGGAAGAGAGCCGACCGTGTCGAGAGGCTTCACGATAAGGGCTAAGGGAGTTTGGGAAGAGGTTTCAACGCTCGGATCACTCGTTGCGGATGATCATGGTGACCGCGTTCCCGCCACCCAGACAGAGGGTCGCCAGACCGGTCTCCTTGTTCCTGTCCTTCATGGTGTAGAGGAGCGTGGTGAGGACGCGCGCACCGGAGCATCCGATGGGGTGTCCCAGAGCCACAGCGCCTCCGTTGACGTTGAAGATCTCGTCGGGGACGTTCAGCTCCTTCTTGACTGCGCAGGAGGCGGAGGCGAAGGCCTCGTTGTGCTCGAAGAGGTCGATGTCGTCGATGGTCATCCCGGCCTTCTTCAGCACGTGCTGGGTAGCGGGGATGGGCGCCTCCATGATGTACTCGGGCTTGACTCCCCTCTCGCCGTAGGCGACGATGGACGCCATGGGCTTGATCCCGTGCTCCTCGGCCCACTTCCTGGAGGTGACCACCAGTGCGGAGGCCCCGTCGCTGAGCTGGGACGAGTTCCCGGCAGTGACGATCCCATCCTTCTTGAATACGGGCTTCAGCTTGCCGAGGGACTCCATGGTGGAGTCCTCCCTCACTCCCTCGTCCGTGTCGAAGACGATGTCCCCCTTCTTGTTAGGAATTGTCACAGGCATGATCTCGGCCTTGAACTTGCCGTTCTTGATAGCCGCCGCGGCCTTCTGGTGCGACTGGACGGACAGAAGGTCCGCGTCCTCGCGTGTGACGTTGAACCTCTCTGCGACGATCTCTCCGGTGAATCCCATGTGCTGGTTGTTGAAGATGTCCCAGAGCCCATCATGGACCATGGCATCCACAGCAGGCTGGTCGTTCATCCTGAATCCCCATCTTGCACCGGGGAGGAGGTAGGGGGCCTGCGACATGCTCTCCATGCCGCCGACGGCCAGGACGTCGTACTCACCTGCCTTGATCGCATCCGCGGCGAGCATCGCGGACTTAAGACCGGATCCGCACACCGCGTTGACGGTGAAGGAACCTATCTCGACGGGGAGACCCGCCCCTATGGCCGCCTGTCTGGCCGGGTTCTGACCGAGACCTGCGCCGATGACATTGCCCATGATGCACTCCTGGATGTCCGTCGGCTGGAGGCCGGCCCTGCTGACCGCCTCCTTCACGACCATGGCACCGAGGTCCGTGGCCTTGAATCCGGATATCGCTTTGCCGTATTTTCCGATAGGCGTCCTTACTGCGCTGATTATGACTGCTTCATCCATGGGATAGTCCCTTCCTGCAGCTTCAACAGGCGTTATATATAAAATGGTGTCGATTATAAACTACGACCATTGACGAACTCTACAGGCTGTACAACGCCCATCCTCTTCAGTGGCTTGGACAGATGACGGCGGGCCGCGGTGGGAGGCTCGTACCATCCCGGGACGATCTCCCTCCTAACCGACTGCATGACAGGTGTGTAGGACTTCGTCCCGCACTTCTTGCACTTGTACTTCTTCCCGTTCCCGGTCGACTTCATGGTACGCGAGCATATCGGACAGACAGGGTTGCACACCTTCCTCATCTCGTCCACAGTGGACACGACATGTAACTTCTCTATGTTCAATGTCCTCGGCAGGTCCCTGAGCTCTCCAACGACCTCCACCTCGTCGCCTGGATAGAGCCAGTCGAGAGCGTAACGGAACTCCTTGGATGGTTCGTACGCTCCGCATACCAGGGTCCCGAAAGGTGTCTTGAGATCGAAGAACACATGACCGCCCTCTATGTGCCTCGCTCTGGAACCCACGGTCCCAGGGATGAGATACGAGCGATTCGGTTCTAGGGAATCAGGATGACGTATGACATGGTCATCAGTGCCTTGGTTCGTCAGGAACACCATCCATCTCTCGATGGGCTCCGTCACGAGCTTCCCCGAGGCCTCGATGAGATCGGACTCAACATCCCCCCTGAGACCGTACATTACAGGACACGGTGTCGATGGGACCATCGCCACCTTCTGCGTCCTGTCCTCCCAGCTGTTGAACGTCGTCGGATACTCATGATCGACATCCCTGATGGACATGGGCTTGTACACCCTCTCGGTGCCCCATCTCGACTCCGGACGATAGGCCAGCAGTTCGAACGTGCTGTCCCTCGGTCTCCACGCCATACCGCACACGCATCCGACGAGGCCGCGACCGTTGCCGATCGTATATGTAACCCCGTCGATCCTCGAGATCTCGGCATCGATTGCTCCACGGTCCATTATCGTCCTGACCCCGCCCCAGTAGAACGACTGGGAAGGCTTTATGCGGGATATCAGAAGACCGGGGTCGGATTCATCCTCATGATGTTCCTGTATGTGGGGAATGATCCTTTCCCTCATCGCAAGCGAGTCGGGCTCCCATGATGTGCATCCATCATAGCAGTAGATCTCCCTGTCCCCAATCATACCGATGAGCCTCTTGGGCCCGGATCCCTTCCCGAACCTCATCACCAACGCTCCGTTCCCACGGGTCTTCCACGGGGTGGCGGGATTGAGTCTGACGAGACGAGGATTCCCTATGAGATCCATGTCCTGGAACTCGCGGATGATCTCAGTGGCCAGGAACGTCGTGCAGTTCCCTTTCATGGAGTCGGTGTCATCTACCGCAACGAACATGTCTGCATTCAATCATGAACACTGATAGAATAAGCTTTGCAATAATGACCCAAAGTCGGGTCATTATTTCCGATGGGTTCTATATCGAGGTTACGTAACGATGACACGAAGAATATATTCCCGTCATCGGAGAACTCCCCGGAAACCGCATAGTATCCCAGATCCGATGGTTCCTCACGGGAGAAGCACCTCATACCAGAACCATCTGGGCCCGAAAGGGTGAAAGTGAACCCGTTCTCCCCCTCGCGGATGTCACTGACGATCCCGGTGTATTCGTATCCTACAAGATCTTCATCGGAGAAGACGACGAACATGCCGGTGACGAGAACGACGGCCAATCCGAGAACGCTGTACCTGCTGCTCCGACCCATATGGGTCGGTTCGCACGGCTGACATATTAAAGGAAGGGATGGAGTTCAATTGACGAGCCCCCCACCCCTCTGTTTCCACTGGAGATCCAAAAGGGGATGCACCTGTGTCCGGATCAGCTTCCGATGACGTACAGGATCCCTATGAAAGCCAGTATACCGATGATGCAAGCTCCAATGACCAGCCAACCTTTCATGAGGTTCACTCCTTCGAACTGATTTCGGTAAAACTGCGTCCCGATATAAACTATAGGTACATTCCAAAAGGAGACGGCTCAGAAAGACATTCTGCAGTCCTCTGGAAACGCTTATAATGGGGTCCCGTATACACAGGAAAGAAAACGCCTAACCGGTGTTTTCGAATGAAGGAGGACAATCGATGACGGAATCGAACATCTTCACCCAGTACATGCAGAAGAGGAATGTAATAGTGAAGAACAAGAAGATTCTCCAGTCATCGTACATACCCGAGAATCTGCCTCACAGGACGGACAAGATCCGTGAGATCGTCGAGATTATCGCCCCGTCTCTGAACAAGGACAAGCCGTCGAACATCCTGATCTTCGGAAAGACCGGAACCGGTAAGACGGCGGTCATGAACTACGTGGGGAAGGAGCTTAGGAAGGCCGACGAGAAGCAGCAGAACTGCTGCTTCATCTACGTGAACTGCGAGGTCGTCGACACGACCTATGGGATACTGTACAACATCTCCAATCAGATCATAACGGAGCCGAACAAGAGGATCCCCTTCACCGGATGGAGTCTCGACAAGATACTGGCCGAGCTCACGGCCTACATAGACAAGCAGGACAAGGTGTTCATCATCGTCCTGGATGAGATCGACCGGTCGTTCCAGAAGAACGGAGATGACATATTCTACTACCTCACGACCATAAACGAGGTTCTCCAGAACTCGAAAGTGTCTATCATCGGAATAACAAACAACGCGAACTTCACGGAACTTCTGGGACAGAGGGTGAAGAGCAGGCTGGGTGAGGAGAAGATCGTGTTCCCGCCGTACAACGTGGAACAACTGCAGGACATCCTCTACGCCAGGGCCAGGGATGCGTTCGACGACGGTGTGCTCGATGATGACGTCATACCCTACTGTGCGGCACTGTCGGCACAGGAGATGGGCGATGCCCGCAGGGCATTGGATCTCCTGAGGATGGCTGCCGACTTCGCCGAGAGGAATGGGGATACGAGGATCACAGGGGCCCATGTGAGATACGCCAAGAACAAACTGGAGTTAGATGCCGTGTCGGAGGTCGTCAAGACCCTCACCATCCAATCCAAGATCGTTCTCATGAGCATCATAAGGAATACCGAGAACGGTATGACTACCATGACGACCGGGGATGTCTACACCACTTACAAGTATGTCTGCGAAGCGATAGCCCAGTCGGTTCTCACTCAGAGGAGGGTCGCCGGGTTGATCTCCGAGCTTGACATGCTCGGCATAATCCATGCCAGGGTGAAATCCTTCGGCAGGGCCGGACGCACCAAGGAGATAGAACTCAGCACCCCGAAGGAGATCATCGCGATGATCAAGGGCGATGAGATCTTCAGGGATTTCGAGTCTTACAAGCCCAAGAAGCAGACCACGCTCATGTGATCCCGATAACCCCATGTCCCTTTTCCGGTTCCAGTGGAAACAGAGGGGTGGGGGGCTCGCTCATATACTGCGATCGCGCGAGAACCGAGATGGCTCATCCCGGGGATGCCGACTCACTGTCTGGCACATCTTCTGTGCATCTCGAGTCTGTACCTCATCCCCATCTGGTTCCTGTACAGGGTGGTTCCGTCCAGGAGCATCAGCAGCCCGAACACTGTGAGGATGCACATGAGGAGGGACGGGAGGCTGTTCGTGACATACTGGAGGTTCTGACCGCCGTTGCTCACGAGGATCTTCAGAGTGCCTATCCAGGGGATCTCGAATATCGGTACCGACCTGATCTCGTCGTATGATATGAGGTTCCCTTGGGCGATGGAAACATCCTGATCGAAGTAGTAGTTGCTGATGTTGTCCCCCATAGTCAGGAATCCGCTGCTCTTCTCCAGGGTGTCCACGTTCACGGACACTGTTTTTCCAGACTGGGTGATGCCATCGAACGTCAACGTCCCGCGTATGTCGGTGTATTCGTTGTCGACCCTGATCTCCTCGCCGTTCTCATAGTAGATGTAATGCCATGAGCCTGAGTAGTCTGCCAAACTCGGAGCGCTCCAGGTGTCCGTCTGTTCATCATACTCCAGCCATACGATCGCACGGTGTATGACCGGGTTCTGGTCACCTCCGCGGTTGTAGATTATGACGGAACCGTAGTCCCCGAACGATGTGTATCCGCTCTTCGTGCCTTCCACATAGCTCTGGATCTCCGCCTTGGAAGGATCCTGGACGATGACCACGTCTCCCGTGTCTATGACACCTATCTCCGACTGCGTCTGGTCGTGTTGCATGCTCTGCGACATCACCACGCTGAACGGTGCGGAGAATCCCGTGTAGGACACCAGTGCCGCATACCCTCCGATGACGATGACGAGCACTGCGCCGATGACGATCAGGAGGTTGCGGTCGGATTTGTTCACGGGACCTCTAAACGGGGAGTCCGTTAAAGTCTCTTTGCCCCGGAAGACCCATGCTCATCATGAAATACTGCGAAGGCATAGCATTCCCCATGGAAAGACCCAGCACCGACGAGTACTTCATGGAGATGGCGCGTCTCGTCTCTACAAGGTCGACGTGCCTGCGCAGGAAGGTCGGTGCCGTCATCGTCAAGGACAAGAGGGTGCTCTCCACAGGATACAACGGTTCTCCGCGTGGGACTCGCCATTGCGAGGAGCTCGGATGCATAAGGGTTCAGATGAACGTCCCGTCCGGGACCAGGCATGAGCTGTGCAGGGGCGTCCATGCGGAGCAGAACGCGGTGACCCAGGCCGCATATTTCGGAGTCAGCGTCAACGGCGCCACGATTTACACGACGACTTTCCCCTGCTCCATGTGCGCGAAGATCCTGATAAACGCGGGCATAAAGGAGATAGTCTACGACGAGGGCTACGTTGACGATCTCTCGAAGGAACTCCTCAGCGAGACGGACATCGTCATCAGGGAGTTCCATCCGGTCAAGACCACTTGATCCCAGCATCGTCGTTCCTACTCTTTTTATTATTAAAGGACGGGATTAGAGTTAAGTACCCCTCCTAGGATACGATAGCAGGGTCGGGGAGTGTTAATTTGAGCCGAACTGACATACTTTCGGAAATAAAGAAGGCGGAGGCGGACGCTGACGCCAAGGTCAACCAGGCCGAGGTCGACAAGAAGTCCGCAATCGCCGAGGCTCGCAGAGATTCTGTGAAGAAGATTCAGGACGCTGAGGCTCAGATGCGCAGCTCTTACGAATCCGCCGTTGCCAAAGAGATGGAGACTCTCGCCGCCAAACGCGACGAGATGCTTGCCGAGGGCAGGAACACCGCCGCCGGCATCCAGTCCAAATCCGAGGCAAGAATGCAGGAAGTTAGAGACTATCTCAACAAAGAATTCGAGAGGACCCTAAATGTCACTTCCTGAGTCGATGAGTAGGATTGTGATTGTGGGTACCAAGACCCATCTCGACGAGGCTATAGACGCCCTGTACGAAGTGGGAAGTATCCACCTGATCGATCAGACCGTCGACGCGGATGAGGGTTTCTCCTTGGGAACCCCCCGTCCGTACTCGCCCAAGGCATCCGAGAGGCTGCTGAAGGTGCGTGCGATGGAGAAGGAACTCGGTATCACCAAGAAGATGAAGACCGAGGCCGTTTCCGAGGAAGAAATCAAGAGCCAGATATCATCTGAAAGCGTCGAGCTTGCCGAGGCGGAGATCGCTTCCGTCATCGACAAGAGGAATGATCTCAATCAGAGAATCACCGAGCTAAACGCTACGAAGAAGAATCTCGAGCTCCTTTCCGCAATACCCGTCGATCTCGAGCTTTACTCCGGTTACAGGAGCATCTTCTCGGTCGCGGGAACCGTTGTCGAGGACCCCACATCCGCGCTCTCCGGCGTGGACTGCGAGGTGTTCTCATCCTTCGACAAGAAGAAAGGCAACGTGATCGCCGTGTTCGCAAGGACCGGGGACAGGGACAAGATCCAGTCCATCCTGTCCGAGCATGGTTTCTCCGAGATCGCGGTACCTGAGGGGACCGGATCCGTGGTGAGCGCCCTCGAGGCGAACACCAAAGAGATCCAGGACGCCGAGGCCGCGATGGCGGAGGTAGGAAAGGAGGTAGAAGGCCTTCTTGAGAAACACAAGAATTTCCTCAGCGCTTCCGACGAGGAGCTGTCCATCGAGGTCCAGAAGGGTGAGATACCCGTCAGGATCGCGAACAGCGAGTACACATTCGTCGTGGACGCCTGGGTGCCCACAGCCAAGGCCGACTCCGTGAAGACGGAGCTGGAGACGAGGGTGGAGGGCATCTACGTCGAGACCCAGGAGACCCGCGGTAGGTCGATGAAGGAGGTCGAGGAGGCGGACGAGAGGTTCAAGATGACTCCGACCAAGTTCCACAACGGGAAGGTCGTGAAGGAGTTCGAGTACCCGACAAAGCTCGTGTCGGTGCCGAAGTATCAGGAGATTGACCCTTCCATCCTGATAGCAATATTCCTTCCGATGTTCTTCGGACTCATGGTCGGTGACGTGGGATACGCCATCCCGTTCATCATCCTGGGTGCGTACGGACTCAAGGTCACGCACCACAAAGACTGGCGCGCAATAGCGACGGTCCTTTTCTTCGGCGGAATATGGGCGTTCATATTCGGGTTCTTCTTCTTCGGAGAATGCCTGGGTATGCACTTCGTGACATCCGCTCACGCATTGGACGTGGAGTACTCCTGGGAGATGATCCTGGGTGTCGATCTCTCCGGTGTCTTCGAGGGCATCCTGCCCAACGGAGAGGGAATCGGTAAGCTCCACGCGGTCAGCCTGCTCCTGAAGCTTTCCGTTTACATCGGAATCGTCCACCTGATGATCGGTTACCTGTGCTCTCTGTACAACAAGACCATCCAGGAGGGCTTCGCTCACGCGTTCAAGGAGAAGGCCGGATGGATCTTCGGATTCCTGGGAATCGTCCTGGTGTGCTACGCGCTGGCGATGCTTCTCATCTACAGCTGGGAGTTCGACCAGATCATGATCCCGCTGATCCTCGGTATTGTGTTCATCGTCATCGAGGTGGCCATGAACATCAAGCACGAGGGCATACAGTCCGTGCTGGAGCTGCCCGGAATCGTCGGAAACATACTTTCATACACCCGTCTCGCGGCTATCGGTATGTCCAAGGCCGGTATGGCCCTGGCTTTCAACTACATAGCCCTGGGGATGGTGGCAGGAATGCAGGTCGTCGACGGAGTCGTCGTAGGAACATCGGGTATCCTGATGATCGTGATCGCAATCCTGCTGTTCTCGTTCCTGCACCTGATGATCTGGACCCTGGCAATCCTGTCCGCGGGTCTGCACGGACTCAGGTTGCAGTTCGTCGAACTCATGCAGAAGTTCTTCGAGGGCGGAGGTGTCGAGTACAACCCGCTGAAAATCAAACGCCAGAAAACATATTCCAACAAAGATAACACAACCAAAGAGGTGTAAATAAATGGCAGAAGGAATTGGAATCGGACTCATCGCTATCGGAGCTGGACTCGCCGTCGGACTCACCGGACTCGGTGCCGGTATGGCCGAGAAAGATGTCGGAGCCGCCGCTGTCGGAGCCATCACTGAGGACCAGTCTCTCTTCGGAAAGGCTATGATCTTCATGGTTCTGCCCGAGACCATCGTCATCTTCGGTCTGGTCGTCGCTATCCTCGGTATCTTCGTCATGGTTGGATACATCCCTGAGTAAGCTCGCCGCGAGGTAATCTCATGGCACTAGCTAACGTTACTCAGGAGATCTCCAAGGCCGCGGACGAGAAGGTGGCCGCCATCAGGGCGGAGGCCGACGCCGAGATCGCCAAGATCCGTGCCGACGCGGATGCGAAGATCGCTGAGACGAAAGACAAAGAGGACAAGAGGCTCAAAGAAGCAGTTGAGCGTCTCAACCGTCAGGAGCTGTCCAGCGCCGAGCTGGAGAGCAAGAAGATCGTCCTGGCCAAGAAGAAGGAGCTCCTCACCGAGGCCTTCGAGAGCACCCTGGCCGGCCTTGAGAACGCGCCCAGCGACGTGAAGCTGGAGCAGTACAAGGCCATGGTCGCGGCTGCCAAGAAGATCATCGACAACCCCAAGGCCGTCATGTCGGAGGACGAGACGTTCACCGCCGCCGACCTCGGAGTGTTCTCGGTGGAGAAGGACAGCAGGATCAGGTCGGGTCTCATCCTCCAGAGCGAGGATGGCTCGATCGAGGTCGACATGCAGTACTCCACGCTGCTCCAGGCGATCTGGGACCGTGAGATCAAGTCTGTGTCGGACATCCTCTTCGGGTGACGCGTATGTTCATGTCCAGCGGAAGAAAAGGCAACTACGCGTACACCGTTGCGAGGGTGAAGGCCAAGAAGTCCCTCCTGCTGAAGGATGAGGACTACAACAAGATGCTGCAGATGAGCGTCCCCGAGATATCCCGCTACATCAGCGAGTCCGGGTACCAGAAGGAGATGAACGAGCTTGCGGTCAGGCTGGACGGGCTCGACCTCCTCGAGCACGCCACCAACGCCAACATGGCCGCGGTGTTCAGCAGCATCCTGGCCGCTTCGCAGGGCGAGCTCGAGACCATGGTTGCGGCGTATCTCGAGAAGTGGGATATCTGGAACCTGAAGGTCATCCTCCGCGGTAAGTCATACGGTCTCGGGGCAGAGGAGATCAGGGAGGACCTGGTCCCCGCCGGAAGCCTCGGGGAGGAGGAGCTGGACAAGCTCATGTCCCTGGAGTCCGACGAGGACATCCTGGCCATGTACGGCAGGATGGAGAAGGTGAGCTTCCCCCAGGAGGTCCTGTCTTCCTACAAGGAGACGGGCAACCTCGGGGAGATCGAGGACTACCTCGACAAGTTCCACTACTCCAGGCTGCTGGCCAGCATCAACCCCGACTCCAGGCCCACGAAGATGTTCGAGGAGTACGTCAGGAAGGAGATCGACGTCAGGAACCTCGAGACGATCCTGAAGCTGAAGGCCGAGGGGATCTACGGCGAGGCCGTAATGAAGTACATCATCCCGGGCGGAAAGCAGGTCGACAAGAGGTTCGCCACCCAGCTGGCGAACGCCGAGACCATCTCCGCCGCCGCGTCCGACCTCCAGCAGCTGGAGTTCTACGAGGTCATCAAGGACATCGTGGAGTCCGACTCCGTCAACCTCAGGCAGATCGTGACCGAGATGAAGAGGTACGAGATCGCCCAGGCGAAGAAGTTCTCCCACCTCTACCCGCTGTCGGTCATCCCCGTCCTGGACTACATGATCCACAAGGAGATCGAGGTCAGCAACATCAGGACCATCGCCAGGGCCACCGAGAGCGGTCTGGACAAGGACATCATCAAAGGACTGCTGGTGATCTGATGGAAATCGCAGTAATTGGCAGCGACGAGTTCGTGCTCGGGTTCCGTCTCGCCGGAATCAGGCGCGTGTTCGTCGCCAATCCCGACAACTACCAGGAGAAGATGCTGGAGGCAATGTCCCAGCCATCAATCGGTATCCTCGCAGTGGATGCGAAGGATCTCGACAATCTCTCCTTCGCCGTGAGGCACAGGGTCATGGACTCGATCCAGCCCGTCGTGGTGCCCGTGGGAGGCGACCAGAGCGACCTCCGCGAGAAGGTGAAGAGAGCCATTGGCGTTGACTTATACAAAACAGAGGATGAATAAGAATGAGCACTGAAGGTGTAATTTACAGGGTCGCCGGTCCTGTCGTGACCGCCACCGGTATCTCGCCCAAGATGTACGACGTCGTGCATGTCGGGAACGAGCAGCTGATGGGAGAGGTCATCAAGATCATCGGCGACTACTCCATCATCCAGGTTTACGAGGACACAGCCGGAATCAAACCCGGCGAGCCGGTCACCAACTCCGGCAAACCCCTCTCCGTCGAGCTCGGCCCCGGCCTCCTCGAATCCGTTTACGACGGAATCCAGAGGCCCCTGCCCGTGCTGAGGGAGAAGATGGGTGACTTCATCTACCGTGGAGTGTCCGCGCCTGGACTGGATCACAGCAAGAAATGGGACTTCACACCCGTCGTCAAAGAGGGCGACACCGTCTCCTCGGGAGAGGTCATCGGTACCGTCCAGGAGGGACCCATGCTCCACAAGATCATGGTCCCCATCGGCATGAAGGGGAAGGTCGACTCCATCAAGAGCGGTTCCTTCACCATCGACGAGACCGTGGCCGTCATCGACGGAAAGGACGTCTGCATGGTGCAGTACTGGCCGGTCCGTAACCCCAGGCCCGTCGCGGAGAAGTACCAGCCCGACGTCCCCCTCGTCACCGGACTCAGGGTCCTTGACACCATGTTCCCCCTCGCGAAGGGAGGAGCGGCGGCCATCCCCGGTGCGTTCGGTACCGGAAAGACCGTCACCCAGCAGTCCCTGGCTAAGTTCTCCGACGCCGACATCGTCGTCTACATCGGATGCGGCGAGCGCGGGAACGAGATGACCGAGGTTCTGACCGAGTTCCCCGAGCTCGACGACCCCAGGACCGGAGAGAAGCTGATGAAGAGGACCGTCCTCATCGCCAACACCTCCAACATGCCTGTGGCCGCCCGTGAGGCTTCCGTCTACACCGGGATGACCATCGCCGAGTACTTCAGGGACATGGGATACAACGTCGCTCTCATGGCCGACTCCACCTCCAGGTGGGCCGAGGCCATGCGTGAGATCTCCTCGAGGCTGGAGGAGATGCCCGGTGAGGAGGGTTACCCCGCGTACCTCGCCGGACGTCTGTCCGAGTTCTACGAGCGTGCCTGCAGGGCGAAGGCCCTGTGCGGCGAGGACGGATCCATCTCCGTCATCGGAGCCGTCTCCCCTCCCGGAGGAGACCTGTCCGAGCCCGTCACTCAGAACACCCTCCGTATCGTCCGTGTCTTCTGGGCGCTGGACACCAAGCTGAGGGAGAGGCGTCACTTCCCCACCATCAACTGGCTGACCTCGTACACCATGTACGACAAGCAGCTTCTCCAGTGGTACAAGGACAACGTCGCCGAGGACTTCCCCGCCCTGAGGGCATGGGCCATGCAGGTCCTCCAGAAGGAGTCCGAGCTGCAGGAGGTCGTGCAGATGGTCGGTTCCGACTCCCTGCCCGACGAGCAGAAGATCACCCTCGAGGTCGCCAAGATGATCCGTGAGATCT
>CAUFXM010000010.1 GCA_959597175.1 uncultured Methanomassiliicoccales archaeon | reverse complement strand
TTCATAAATTCACAGCGTTTTTGGTCTGTTTGGACCACCGCTTAAATGGGAATAAAGTGGTGCAAGGGAAGGGATTTGAACCCTCGAACTCCTACGAGAATAGGCCCTGAACCTATCTCCTTTGGCCAGGCTCGGATACCCTTGCATTGAGCCTGGGGCTCAGGATAACCTTCCTGTATATAGTAGTTGCGAGTGGTCGAGGCTTCTGCCTCACTCCTTCATAATCTTCATCCAGCCGCCGGATTCGTAGATCGCGAGCTTCCTCTTCGCGAGGATCGCCTCGAACTCCTCCCAGGTGATGACGTCGAGCCTGTTGTTCTTGCCCTTGGTAAACTGGACGCCGTCGGTACCCTTAACCTTCCCGGGCTTGAGACCCTTGTTCTTGGCGATGGCCTGCGCCTTCTTGATGTCGATGCGTTCCATTACTATGCTAGCACCCCTTTTTCGCTGTTAAAGTATCCAACCCCGATATATTTAAAAGTTCTTTAAATATGGCTCGATTTTCCATGCCATGGAACGTGCTGGCTCACACATGAGAGACGTTGTTGTGCCCACCCATAACCGACGCGGATCCACGATCGGACGGGTACAGAGCGGCAAATTGGACTGAGACCGG
Source organism: uncultured Methanomassiliicoccales archaeon (assembly GCA_959597175.1). Classification (GTDB taxonomy): domain Archaea; phylum Thermoplasmatota; class Thermoplasmata; order Methanomassiliicoccales; family Methanomethylophilaceae; genus Methanoprimaticola. Next base: position 79,085 of record CAUFXM010000010.1, on the reverse strand, counting down.
GACCACAACCAATATCAACATCGTGACCCTAGTCCGGGGCCATGTCGCAGGCCGACAGGATACTTCTCAGGTCGTCCCCATCGGAGGACACCGGCCCAGAGATGGGGCTCCTCCTCGGTCGCGCCCTCGCCATGGATTGCCGCAGGGTCGCGGTCGCCAGGGACCTCATGAGGAGCAGCTCCATGATGAAGGAGGCCCTCGTGTCCGGCCTGCTCTCCGCAGGCGTGGACGTCGTGGACCTGGGTGTCACCAGCGGACCTGCCCTCGCCATGGCGGCGTCGCTGGGCGACTGCGCGGTCTATGTTACGGAGTACCGCGGATACGGCATGATCAGCGGGTACCTGCTTGTGAACCCCGACGGCAGCCTGTTCCGCAGGGAACAGATGAGACACCTCGAAAGGGTGTTCGTCGATCCCCCGGAGCTCCCGGGATCCGGAAACCTGGGCCATGTGACCAGATACGGGGATGCGGAGGAGGCGTACCGCACGCGCCTGTGCCAGATGGTCCCCGGCGGATGCGAATGCACGGTCGCCCTGGACTGCGGATGCGGCCCGGCTTCCGCCTCCGCGCCCCAGATCCTCAACTCGATGGGCGCTGGCGTGATGGCCATCAACGCCCAGATGGACATGGACTACAAGTCCGAAGGCATGAACGACATGGGCCTGGACATACACGGTGTCAGGAACATGGTCGAGTCGAACCCGGGCAGCATCGGGATATCCCTCAACAAGGTGGGGACGATGATGGCCCTCCTGGACGAGAACGGGAGGGAGATGGGCCCGGAGGCGATCGTGTCGATAGTCGTCATGAACCTGAGGCCCGCCAGCATCGCCGTTCCCATAGACACATCGTCGCTGGTCCTGGACGCGTTCCACGGCAGGTTCCGCGAGGACGGGGAGGATGCGGACGACAGGGAACTGGAGGTCGTCATGACCGAACGCAGCGCCGGGGCCGTCTGCAGTGCCGTAGCGGCGGGAGCGGAGATCGGTTATTACGAGGGCGGGATCATATTCGGCAGGACCAGCATGATGCCGGACGGCATCCAGGCGGCCGCCGTGGTGTCCGCTGTCGCGGGCCGTGTCAGCCTCAGCAGGCTGGCCGACGGACTCCCACGCTACAACCGCGACTCGTCCGAGAGGGAATGCACGTGCAGCCCGGAGGCGTTCGTGCGCGGGATCAACGAGTCCCTCCAGGAGGTGGAGGGGACCGTCGTCAGCAGAGGGGACTCCTGGAGGGTCGACATGAAGGAGGGATGGTTCCTGGTCAGCCTCGTGCGCGGGACGTCCCCGACCGTGGGGATCGTGGCGGAGTCGGAGGACCGCGCCTACCTGGTCGGACTCATGGAGATCGCCGACAACATCGTGTCCGAGTGCATGAAGGGCCAGTGACCTCGGTATATGACCTCAAGCTCGACCGGCTCGCCGCGCGAGTTGTACGCCCTCCAGCTGGTCCTGTCGTACGGCTGGCACGTTATGAAGTGCACCCCTCCGGTGTTGCTGAAGAACTCCTTGTCCTGCTCCGAGGGCTCGTTGGAGAACCCCGGGTGCGAGTGGGCGGAGCCAGCTATGCTGTAGTCGATGGGCTCCATCCACTGGTTCAGGAAGCTGTGGCTGTCCCCGAACACCGTCCCGGGCAGGAGGATCATCTCGGTGATCACACCGTCCACCTGGCGGTGCATGCAAAGGAACTCGTCCGGGTACGTGGAGCGGGCGGCCTCGTTGAAGCCGTCTATGAAGTCCACGTCGACCCCGTAGATGCGGTTCATAGGGTGTTCACCAGCTTCTCCCTGACCCTGGAGTAGAAGTCCGTGTCGAAGCGGATGAACCTGGCCTTCTTGTCCGACAGCATGAACTCCACCTTGGATCCCCCCTCCATCACGTACTCGGCCTGGCCGTCCAGGACGATCAGGCACCCCTTGTCCAGCACGTTCTCGACTGTGACCTTCGAGGCGGACGGTATGACGAACGAACGGGAGTTGAACTTGTAGGCCGCCATCGGGACGACCATCAGGGCGTCCACCTTGGGGTCCATGTAGGGGGCCCCCAGGCTCATGGCGTAGCATGTGGAGCCCGTGGGGGTGGATATTATCACGCCGTCGGCCCTCATCTCTGAGGCGAGGACGTCGTCGACGTAGACCTTGAAGTGCCTGATCTTCGCCACGGAGTCCGTGTGGACCACGGCCTCGTTGACGGAATCGAGGAGGTACTCGCCGTTGTACCAGCAGCTGAGCTTGAACCTGGTCTCCACGATGTAGTCCTCGGCCATCAGCCTCTCGATGCCCTCGCGGATGTGGTCGTGGTCTATCTCCGCGAGGAACCCCACGCTCCCTCCGTTTATCCCGATGACCTTGGCGTCGGTGTGCTGCAGGGCCCTCAGCAGGGTCCCGTCCCCTCCGACGACGATCACAGTGTCGGCGTCCATCTCCTCGAGGGGCGTCCCCGGGATCCCCATCACCGCGGCTATCTCGGAGTCCACGTAGTACGTGTTGTCCCCGAGAGCGTCGATGACCTCCTGCGTGTACTTCACCGCGTTGCGGACGTGGACGTTCGTGTAGATCCCGTACCTGTGGACCTCCCTGGTGTCCCTGTGCCTGACTATGAGGTTGTACACCCTCATGTCGCCGACCGCCAGGAAGTTCGACCTGTGCTCGATGTCGAAAGGCATGTCCAGAACGTTCCCCTCCAGGTCGTACACCTCCCCTCCGGCCTCCCTGAGTATGATGGCGCTGGCCGCTATGTCCACGATCCTGATGGCGCGGGTGTACCTCTCCGACTTCATCAGGAAGCCGTCCGCCTCCCCCTCGGCGACTATCGCCATCTCCAGCGAGGCGCACCCCAGGGACCTGGACGACTTGACCCGCTTGGCCACCTGGAAGGCGTCCGGATGGGCCCCGTTGCCCATGTAGATCATGATGAACAGGTCGTCGATGTCCGCCTGGCGGACGCGGATCCTGCATCCGTTCTTGTACGCGCCCTTCCCGCGCTCGGCGGTGTACTCGTCGCCGGTCACCGGGTTCCTCAGGTACCCCAGACGGATGTCGGAGAGCGCCGAGGTGCCGACGGCCAGGGAGATCGTGTAGTACGGGATCCCCGCTATGGCGTTGGACGTCCCGTCTATGGGGTCTATGACCAGCGTCTCCTCCGCCCCGTTGTCCACGTAGCCGATCTCCTCGCTGAGGACGTTCAGGGGTATGGCGTTGGCCTGTATGTGCATCAGGGCCGCGTTCTCCGCGACCTTGTCGATCTGCGAGGTGGGCGTGCCGTCGGCGCCCATGCACACGGTCTCGCCCCTGCATCCGGAGCCGGGGATCTTCTCGATTGCCGCCTGCACCGCGTCCGCGATGCCGGAAAGGGTTTCCATCGTGATCATGACGCCGGGGAAGCGGTCCGCTCTTATATATGAGCGGACAATCGAGGGGACATGGAGAGCCTTCAGTGCGCCCCCGGCATGGTGTTCTCGGAGAGGGGCCGCATCTACACGGAGTCGGCCTGCCCCGGGAAGAGGGTCTACGGCGAGAGGCTGGTCCGCTGGGACGGCCGCGAGATGAGGGAATGGGACCCGCGGAGGAGCAAGCTCTCCGCATACCTGTCCCTCGGCGGGGCCTCGTTCCCCTTCGCCCGCGACAGCAGCGTGCTGTATCTGGGGGCATCCAGCGGCACCACGGCGTCCCATGTGGCCGACGTGTGCAGGGACGGCAGGGTCTACTGCGTGGAGTTCGCCCAGAGGATGTTCAGGGACCTTGTGAGGACTTGCGAGGACAGGCCTGCCATGATCCCCATCCTCGGAGATGCCACCCGCCCGTCCGAGTACCGCGTCTTCGCGGAGTCCGTGAACGTGGTATACCAGGATGTGGCCCAGAAGAGGCAGGCGGACATACTGTGCGACAACATGGACGCGTTCGGGGCGGACCTCGGCATGATGGCGGTGAAGGCCAGGTCGGAGGACGTCACCTCCCCTCCGGACGAGGTCTTCAGGTCCGCGGAGGCGAGGCTCAGGGAGAGGGGGTTCGAGGTGCTGGACGCCCGCTCGCTGGAGCCCTACGAGAAGTCGCACGAGATGGTCGTGGTGAGGCGCAGGGCATGAGGACCGCGTACGCGGTGGCGTTCTCCGGGGACCGTTTCCTGATGGTCTGGCACAGGCGTCGCAACGGGTGGGAGATGCCGGGCGGCCATGTGGAGACGGGCGAGACCTCGGAGCAGGCGTGCGTCCGCGAGTTCATGGAGGAGGCGGGTTACAGGATCGAGGTCCTGGCCACCAGGGACATAGGGTACTGCGACGTCTGCGCGGCGGTGCTCCGCGAGAAGGTGACCGACGACTGCGAGATGGAGTCCCGGCTGTTCTCCGAGATCCCCGGACAACTGTCCTTCGACCGCGAGGAGTACGAGATGACCGTCCCGTGGGCCAGGTCCGTTGTCGGATCCCGTGCCGGCCCACATGACATTATTTAAATAGTGATTCCACATCGCAAGCATCAGCCTCGCCGCCTAGGATATGATTCGGAGGATCAGACTATGGCAAGAATGCACACGAGAAGGAAGGGCAAATCCTGTTCCAAACGCCCCATGATTTCCGAGAATCCCGCATGGGTTCCTCTCAACGCCACCGAGATAGAGGACATCATCGTGAAACTCGCGAAGGACGGAATGATCTCCGCCAGGATCGGGCTCGTTCTGAGGGACCAGTACGGCGTCCCCAACGTCAAGCTCGCCACCGGCAAGACCATCACCCAGATCATGGAGGAGAAGGGTGTAGCGGGATCCCTCCCCGAGGACCTGGCCAACCTCATGAGGCGCGCCATCGACCTTAACGTCCACCTCAGGGACAACAAGGGAGACGTCTCCAACAAGAGGGGCCTCAACATGATCGAAGCCAAGATCAGGAGGCTCGAGCGCTACTACAAGAGGAACGGCGTCCTTCCCGCTGACTGGAAATACTCCCTCAGCAACGCGGAGCTCATGCTCAAGTGAGTTCCCATGGAGGACATGGTACCTTCAAAACTCCTTACCACTCTTTCTCAAGCCGCGGACATCGTCCGCGGCCATGAGTTCGTACAGGTGTTCTCCCATTACGATGCGGACGGCGTGTCGTCCGCGGCCATCCTCGCCAAGACCCTCATGAGGGCCGGTAAGGAGTTCCGCGTGACGCTGTTCACAACGCTCAACGACTACAACATGGATGTGATCCGCAACACCAAGGCGGACTGCATCATCGTATCCGATCTGGGGGCCTCGTACATAGACCAGCTGGACGAGCTGGACCGCGACGTCGTCGTTCTGGACCACCACACTGTGATCTCGGAGGCCAGGAGGGTGTGCTATGCGAACCCCCACCTCTACGGGATCGACGGGATGACGTCCGGATGCGGCGCCACCATGTGCCTGCTGTTCGCCGTCGCGATGGACGAGCGCAACTGGGATCTCGTGCAGGTGGCCTTCGCCGGCATCGCCGGAGACAGGCAGCACATAAACGGGGTGTCTGGCCTGAACGTATACCTCCTCGAGGAGGGGACCAGACGCGGCTACATAGAGAGGATGCCCGGATCGCTCATACCCGCCGGAGACCTGATGACGGAGCTCTTCCTCAGCACCGACCCCTACATTCGCGGGGTCAGCGGCAACGTTGACGGGGTCGCCGAGCTGCTGTCCGACGCCGGCATCGAGAACGGCAAGACCTACATGGACCTCACGGACGAGGAGCGCAGGAGGCTCTCGTCCCTCATCGCCGTGAAGCTGACCCAGCAGGGCGTGCTGCTGTCCTCGATGGAGGAGATCGCCCGCGACAGGTACTACCTGAAGGGGATGAGGATGGATGCCGAGAGCCTCTCGTCCATACTGAACGACTGCGGCCGCTCCGGGATCGGGGGCGTGGGCATCGCGGCCGGCATGGGCGACGAGAGATGCCTCACGGAGGGCGCCGAGCAGAGCCGCGAATCGGCCAAAGCGGTGGTCGAGAGCATGGTCGAGCTCGACCGCAGGGGGCTGAACCAGATGGAGCACATCCAGTGGTTCGACTCGACGGATTCCGGGTTCACCGGGATGCTCTGCGGCATCGCCATGCAGTCGATAGGCGACCACAGCAAGCCCACCATAGGCATGAACAAGTCCAACGACCCCGTGAACCTGTCGTCCAGGGGCATGTTCTGCCAGCTGGACAGGGGCGTCGACCTGGCGAAGGCGATGAGGGAGGCCTGCGCGTCCGTGGGCGGACAGGGTGGCGGCCACAGGATAGCCGCGGGCGGATCGGTCCCGCTGGACAAGGTGGACGAGTTCCTCGCGAACCTCGACAGGATCGTCGGCGAGCAGATCAGCTCCGCCAGGTGACCTCGACCTCGTCGGTCCTGAACCTCTGCCTGACCGCGGTCTCGCCGATATCCATCCTGACGCCCGAGTTGTACATCTCCGCTCCGAGCCAGGCTATCATCGCGCCGTTGTCCATGCAGAACCTGCGGTCCGGGACGTACATCTCGGCACCGCGCGCATGCGCCATCTCGGCCACCATCTCCCTGAGACGGCCGTTCTGGGCGACACCTCCCCCGAGGAGGACCTCGTCCTTGCCGATGTGGGCCATCGCCCTCTCAGTGACCTCCGTTAGCATGGCGAACGCCGTCTCCTGGACGGAGAGCGCTATGTCCTCAAGCGGGACACCCTTCCTCTGGAGGGCGACCGCCGCGGTCATCAGCCCAGAGAACGAGACGTCCATGCCCTTGACCGAGTACGGCAGCGGATGGTACTCCCTCCCGTCCCTGGCGAGCTTCTCGAACACCGGGCCGGCGTAGAACCCCATGCCCAGCTCCCTGCCCAGCTTGTCGAGCATGTTGCCGATGCCTATGTCCTGTGTCTCGCCGAATATCCTGTAGCGGCCCTCGGCATAAGCGATGACCTGGGTGTTGCCGCCGGATGCATAGAGGAGCGCCGGGTCGTCGCAGCCGCACTGCGCCCTTCCGATCTCCACATGCGCGACGCAGTGGTTGACCCCGACGATCGGCACCCCCAGGGTGCACGAGAGCGCCCTGGCGGCGGTCCCCGCGATCCTGAGGCAGGGGCCGAGGCCGGGACCCATGGAGAACGACACCAGACCTATGTCGGACACGTCCTTCCCTGCGGCGTCCAGCGCCCGGTGTATGATGGAGGACACGACCTCCGAATGATGGTTCGCGGCCTCTCTGGGGTGGAGACCCCCCTCCTTGGGACGGAACATGTCCAGCTCGTTGGCCAGGACGTTGCAGTCGTCGTCGACTATCCCCACCCCGAGCGTGTGCGCGGTCCCCTCTATCCCCAGTGTGAGCATGAGACGGTGGAGGGCCATCCACCTATTAAACATGAGTCAAGACGGCGCGTAGAACAGGTGGTATATAAATCAGCTCCAAAAGGCATCCTCTGCTGTACGCGTGCACCATCATCGGGTGCTAATCCATCCATTCGTACAGTTTTTCCCCGTATCCCGGTGTCCCATCCTCCGTGACGACCTGTGGGTTGAGCCAAAAGATATATGAACAGGAAGGATATCATGCCCTATGCTGGGCTCGTGGTCTAGGGGTTATGACGTCGCCTTGACATGGCGGAGGTCGCCGGTTCAAATCCGGCCGGGCCCACCAGCTTTTACCTCAATATTCGCGGCAACGAATGTTTTTTCGAGGTCGCGTGGGATTTGATATAATGGTCGATTTTGTTAGTGCCCTCAATACTACCAATACTTGGGTCTGGTACGTGGCCTTCGTGTTCCTCGTAGGTCTGGGGCTGTACTTCATGATCAGACTGAAGGGACTTCCCATCCTGAGAATCCACAAGACCTCAAGACTGGCCTTGTCCGGGACGAAGGAAGGGAAACACAGCCACACAGTCTCATCGTTCGAAGCGTTCTGCATAGGATTGGGCGCCCGTGTCGGCGTAGGTAACATCGCCGGAGTCGCCAGTGCCATCATCGTCGGAGGTCCCGGAGCCGTGTTCTGGATGTGGATCTTCGCCATCATCGGATCCGCCAGCAGCTTCATGGAGTCCACCCTCTCCCAGATCTTCAAGGAGAAGAAGTCCGACGGACAGTACCACAGCGGGCCCGCCTACTACGCCCTCAAGGGTGTCGGCAGCCGCCCCCTGGCCATCCTTCTGGCCGCCCTGATCATCATCACGTTCGGAATCGGATTCGTCGGTGTCCAGGCGAGCAACTCCGCCGCCGCCCTCTCCGGAGCGTTCGTGTTCGACAACAACATGCTGATCTTCGGCGCGATCATCGCCATCGCCGCCGCCGTCATCATCTTCGGCGGCGTCAAGAGGATCGCCACGTTCTCCACCAAGGTCGTGCCCGTCATGGCCCTCCTGTGGTTCGTCTTCTGCATCATCGTCATCGTCATGAACATCGACGGTGTCGTTCACGCGGTCGAGATGATCTTCAAGAACGCCTTCGGCATCCAGTCCGTCGGCGGAGGAGCGCTCGGAGCCGTCATGATGATGGGTCTCAAGCGCGGAGTGTTCTCCAACGAGGCCGGTCTCGGTTCCATCGCCAACATCGCCGGAACCGCCGATGTCAAGCACCCCGTCAAGCAGGGGATGATCCAGTCCTTCGGGACCATCGTCGACACCCTCGTCGTCTGTTCCTTCACGGCGTTCGTCATCCTGTCCTTCGGAACGTACGGCGACATCACCGCCATCAACCCCACCCAGGCCGACGGCATCGGGAACGCCCAGCTCGTCCAGGCAATCGTTAACTCGACCCTCGGAGGGGAGATCGGCGGCATCATCGTCTCCCTGTTCATGCTGATCTTCGCGTTCACAAGTCTCATCGGATACTACACCATGAGCGAGTCGAACATCAGGTTCATCAAGGACAGCAAGGGATTCATCATGATCGTCCGTATCCTGGTCATCATGGTGGCTTTCCTCTCGTGCGCCATCGGCACCGGGCAGATGGAGACCATCTGCGACACGTTCATGGCTGCGATGGGCGCTGTGAACATGATCGTGGTGTTCTACCTCAGCAAGTTCGTCTTCCGTGCCTACAAGGACTGGAGGGAGCAGGAGGATGCTGGGGTCGAGGACCCGGTGTTCCATCGCGAAGTGGTCAAGGATCTGTGCAACGACAAGACCCATATCACCGAGTGGGAGTGATTGAAAACCGCCGGGGGAGACCCCGGCATTCACAAACCGTTTGAATTGTCGATACCCTGATTGGAAAGGTCACAGCAGGACTGCGATGTTCTCGGATATCACCGCGTCGTCGTGCGCCTTGTACCCGAGGATGAACTCTATCTCGTCGCTGTGCTTCCCCTTGATCATCTTGAGGTCGGTGGAGTCGTATCCGATTATCCCCTTGGCGACGACGGTGCCGTTGCAGACGATGTCCACCACGTCGCCCTTGTTGAACCTGCCCTCCACATCCCTTATGCCCACGGGGAGCAGGGACTTGTGGGCGAGGACGGCCCTCTGCGCACCCTCGTCGATGATGATCCTGCCGGATGGGTGAGCGGACTTGATCCAGCGCCTCTTCTTGGATATGCCCCTGTTGGCGACGAAGATCGTCCCGATGTCCTCGCCGGTGCATGCGCGGTAGATCACCTGGTCCTCCCTGCTGAGTGCTATGATCATGCTGCAGGCCGCGTCATGGCACACCTGGGCGGCGCTGAGCTTGGTCTTCATCCCGCCGGTCCCGACGCCGGACACGGAGTCGCCCGCCATGTGGCGGACGTCCTCGATGCTGTAGACCACCGGCACGAGCTTCGCGTCAGGGTTGGACGTGGGGTCGCTGTTGTACAGCCCCGCGACATCCGACAGGATGATCAGCAGATCCGCGTCGGTCCTGCTCGCCACAATCGCGGACAGGGTGTCGTTGTCCCCGAACTTGATCTCGCTGATGCACACCGCGTCGTTCTCGTTGAATATGGGCACGACCCCGTTCTTCAGCAGGGACTCGATGGTGTTGTTCATGTTGACGGCCTCGGTCCTGTCGGAGTAGTTGTCCAGGGTCATGAGGACCTGGCCGACGAGCATCCCGTGGCGCTGGAAGCACTCGCCCCACTCCTTCATCAGTATCCCCTGACCGACGGCGGAGGCCGCCTGGCGGATGGGGATCTCGTTCGGCTTCGGCTTCGCCTTCATCGCCTTCAGACCGATGGCTATTGCCCCGGACGAGACGATGAGCACCTCCATGCCCGCCTCCCTCAGACGGGCGACCTGCTCCGCCACGGAGTCCATGAAGTCCCTGGATATGGAGGTCTGGTTCCTCATGATCGATGAGGACCCTATCTTGACGACGACCCTACCCACGTCGCCCAGGAGGTCCTTCCTGGAGTCCATGGTCACTCTCCCCTGTAGGGATAGGGCGTGTTCGACGGTTTGTGCTTGAAGGGCCTGCATCCGGGGCCGACGTAGTCCCTGACGACCTGGCCGTTCCCGACCAGGACGTACTTGTAGATCATCAGACCCTCCATCCCAACCGGCCCACGGGCGTGGATCTTGTTCGTGCTGATCCCGACCTCGGCACCCTTCCCGTACCTGTAGCCGTCGGCGAACCTGGTGGACGCATTGACGAACACGTCGGCGGAATCCACGGACCTGGCGAAGGCCGCGGCACGCCCGATGTCCTGCGTGACGATGGCGTCGGTGTGGTGGGAACCGTGCTGGTTGATGAAGTCGATGGCCTCCGTGATGGAGTCCACGACCTTTATCGATATTATGAGGTCGCCGTACTCGGTGTCCCAATCCTCTGCCGTGGCGGGGACGGTATCGGCGAGGGCGCAGACCCTCTCGTCGCCTCTGACCTCCACGCCGTTGGCCTCGTAGACCGATACGATGCGGGGGACGAACGCATCGGCGATGTGTGAATTGACCAGGAGGGTCTCCGTGGCGTTGCACACCGCGGGGTACTGCACCTTCGAGTCGAGAGCGACCGCCTCCGCCATGTCCTGGTCTGCGAACTCGTCGACGTAGACGTGGCACACGCCTGCGGCGTGTCCGAGGACGGGGATCCTGGTGTTCTCCTGGATGTAGCGTACGAACTCGTTGGACCCCCGGGGTATCAGCAGGTCGATGTACCTGTCGAGGTCCAGGATGACGTTGATGTCCGCCCTCGTCTCCAGGAGGACGAACGCATCGGCCGGGACCCCGGCCGTCGAGGCGGCGTCCCTCAGGATGGTGAACAGAACGCGGATGGAGTTCGCGGCCTCCCTCCCGCCCTTGAACGCGACCGCGTTTCCGGACTTGAGACAGAGGGACATGATCTGCGGGACCACGTCGGGACGGGACTCGAATATCATCCCGAGCATCCCGATGGGGCAGCGGATCTGGTACAGCGTGAGGCCGTCGTCCAGGTCGAGCGCGGACATCTGCTCTCCGACGGGATCCGCAAGGCCTATGACGTCGTTGATGCCCGCGATCATCCCGTCGATCTTGGATCCGTCGATCTTCAGCCTCTTGTACATCGACCCGGATATCTCGCCGCTATCGAGCATCGCCTTCGCGGCCTCCAGATCCCTGGCGTTGGCCTCGAGGATCTGCTCGCGTGACGAGTCCAGGGCTTGCGCCATGGCGCCAAGCGCCCTGTCCTTGACCTCCGTGGACAGCACGGACAGCTCTATCGATGCGGCTTTGGCCCTCTTGATATCCGAGACGACGTCAGACATTGTACCGACCCGTAATCGCCGATGCCAATAATAATAGCGCGTGCGCGCGAACAATCTTTTTATAGCGTGAGAAGTTGGGGAATCCTGAGCCGAGGTAGCCAAGCCCGGTATGGCGGCGGTCTCGAAAACCGCTGGAGTAATCCTCGGGAGTTCGAATCTCTCCCTCGGCGCCATTATCCATCGTCCGATAGACGCTTTATGAAAAAAGGACGATGAACTGATTTTCGATGGATGTCCCGTGTCTGAACACCCAACCTATTAATATGGCGGCGACAGGTGATATGATGTCATAACGGCCCTGGGAACCAGGGCCGGACGTCTTAGGGACGTCAGTCCGGATCACGACGGCCTTATGACCAATCGATCACGACGGTCATGCCGCCGATCGTGATCACCATCCGGAACCCTCCGTACGGGTGCCGGAAAAAGGAAAACATGCTTTCCCTCCTGCCGGAGCCCCTTGGGGCACGTTAGGTTCCGAGGTTCCACCGGAGCTGACCGAGGAGACCTCGGACTGACCGCACCGGCAGGACGGGTTCACGTTCCGAGTATATAATCGGAGATGCGTGCAGTTTCATCAACACCCATTCCCGTCTCGAAGGTGCGATTCCGGGTCCGGACTGACATCTCCTGGGCTTCGAACCGGGATCCCCGTCTTCACCATTATCTACACAAATGCCCTCCCATCATCATGAACGACGGGACGAAGTTCGGCATAGGCGTTGCGGCCTGCCTGGCGATCATCGCGTTCGCCACCATCCTCCTGATAGCCGCGGACCTCTCCCTGGCATTGTACCTCCTGCTCACGATCGTCGCGATCGTGGTCGCCATAGTCCCTGTGGCCTTCTTCAAGGGCACCGACGTGTCCGTCGATGACAGGACGCTGACCATCAGGGCACCTTTCGTGGACCTGGACATCCCCCTGTCGGGGATAGACGCCGTGGAGCTCCGCAGGGAGTTCGATCCGGGACTCCGCACGTACGGGTACGGCGGATTGAGGAGGGGCTCCGGGGAGTTCACCAACGACGAGTTCGGCCCGTACACCTTCGCAGGGGACGCCTCGATAGGGGCGTTCGTGGTGGTCAGGTACGCCGGGAGGAAGGGGAGGAGGATACTGGTCTTCAACCGGACGGACACCGCGACCACGGAGGCGCTGTACTCCGCGATAGCCGGTGCCGCCGACGCCGGGGGCAGGGTGGTCCCCTCGGACCTCGCCAAGGGTGCCTCCGACCACCGGAGGGTGAGGAGGATCGTCTACGGTGTCACCGTCGCGATCGTGGCGGTGGTGGCTGTCATCGTAGCGGCATCCCTCTTCTCCGGGCACGTGGACGTCTCCATGGATGACGACAGCGTCACCATCGACGCCACGATGATGCATGAGGACATCCGGTACTCGGACATCGGAAGCGTGGAACTCCGGGAGAACATGGACTACGGCACCAGGGTCGGCGGATACGGTGGCTTGGACGTGAGCAGCGGTAACTTCCGGAACGACGAATTCGGAAGGTACCAGCTGGCAGTTCACAACGACACGTCCCCATGCATAGTCCTGCATCTGACGGACGGGGGAGTGGTGGTGTTCAACCTGGACGGCGATGAGGCCACCAGGACGTTCTACGCGGAACTCTCGGACAGTGTCATGTCGGCGCAAACCAGTTCAACGATGCCGATGATGGCCGCCCATGGAACCCCGCATGGAGAAGTACCATCTTGACGAAGCCGGCATGATGGAGTTGCTGGAGAGGAACGAGTGCGGCGTGGTCTGCACCAACGGTGACGACGGCTACCCTTATGGGACTCCGGTGAACTATGTCGTGATGGACGGAAGGATCTTCTTCCACGGCAGGTCGAGAGGCACCCGTGTGTCCAACATGCTCCGCGACCCCCGCTGCACCATGACCGTGGTGGAGGAACGCGGGTACCAGTGCTACGGGCCGGACGCCTGCGACACCGACACACTGTTCGCATCGGTCATCGTCTACGGGAGACTGGAGGCCGTCGGGGATCCGGTTCTGAAGACGGAGGTTCTCCGGGCACTGACCGACAGACTGGTCCCAGAACGCGCGTCCGACCTCGTGGACCCGGAGAGGGTGTCCAGGACGGGCGTGTTCGAGATCTCGGTCGAAGCCATGACCGGCAAGTACCGGGACCCGAAGCCGGGGAGCACGGTGCATCCCTCGGGAAGGTTGTGAATCCAACGAAGCGGGCTTATATGCACAACCCGTGATGAACGCGATAACATGCAGCCGAACATGCAGAAATATCCTCTGACAGAGGAGCAGATTGACGCCCTCCTGGAGAGAGCCAGGATGGGAGTGATATCGACCATAGGCGAGGACGGATGCCCCTACGGGACACCGGTCAACTTCGTCGTGATGGACGGCAGGATCTTCTTCCACGGCAGGAAGGTCGGCGAGAAGGTCTCCAACCTCAAAAGGGATCCGAGATGCTGCTTCACCGTGGTGGAGGAGAGGGGGTTCGAGAGATGCGGGGATGGCGCGTGCGACACCACATCCCTGTACGAGTCCGTCATCATCCGCGGGAAGGTCAGCATCATCGATGACGACGACCTGAAGATGAGGATCCTCAGGGCCACCGTGGACAAGCTCACCCCCGAGAGGAGGATGGACGGGATCGACGCGAAGAAGGTCCCGCCCACCGGAATCTTCGAGATCGTCCCCGAGTCCAGGACCGGCAAGTACCACTCCGCCGAGCCGGGACACAAGGTGTACCAGTGAAACACGCGGGGCGCGCGCCCCGCCACCTTTGAATGAATCCGAGCCGTCGGTATAGAAGGAAGGCCGTGGGCCACGCCCACGGCTGGAATCGTTTCAGTTCGTAAGGTCGTCGATGGTGTCCTGGATCTTCCCCTTGAGGCCCTTCCTGCCCTTCTTCCCCTTGGAACCGGCGGAGGAGTCCAGCTTCATCAGCAGCTCGCGCTCCTCCTCGGACACCCTCTTGGGGACGCTGACGGCCACCCTGACCATCAGGTCGCCGCGGCTGGACGAGTTGGTCCTGGGGAGCCCCTTCCCGGGGATCCTCAGCACGGTGCCCACGTCGGTCCCTGCGGGGATCCTCAGCTGGACCTTGTCCCCGTCCAGGGTGGAGACGACCTCCTCGCCCCCGAGCACCAGCTTGGGGTACGTGGTGGTGATGCCGGTCCAGAGGTTCGCGCCGTCGCGGTCGAAGACCTTGTCCTCCTTGATGTGGATCACGACGAACAGGTCCCCCGCGGGGCCGCCGTTGTAACCGGCGTTGCCTGCGCCGGCGACCCTCAGCCGCATCCCCTCCTCCATCCCCTTGGGGATGTTCAGGTCGATGTGGGAGTCCTTGTTGATCCTGCCGGCGCCGCGGCAGTGGGGGCACTTCTCGGCGGATGTCCGGCCCTTCCCGCGGCATTCGGGGCAGTCCTCGATGGAGACCATCTGGCCGAACATGCTCTGCCTGACGGTCTGGATCTGCCCGGTGCCCCCGCATCTTCCGCAGGTGGTGACCTTCCCGTCCTTCCCGCCGGTCCCCTTGCACTGCTCGCAGACCACGGTGTGGGGGATGTCCAGGTTGACCTTCTTGCCATCCAGGACCTCCTTCAGGGTGATCTCCAGGTCGTATCTCAGGGACTCCCCCTGCTGGGGGGAGTTGCGGGAGCGTCCGCGCCTTCCGCCGCCGAACATGCCCCCGAAGATGTCCCCGAAGATGTCGCTGATGTCGTCCGCGCGGGTGAAGTCGTCCCAGGTGAACCCGTCCTTGCCGAACTGCTGCTTGACCCCGTCGTGTCCGTACTGGTCGTACAGCTTCCTCTTGTCGGGGTCCGACAGCACCTCGTATGCCTCGGACAGCTCCTTGAACTTCGCCTCGGCGACGTCCTTGGGCTCGGTGGAGACGTCGGGGTGGTACTTCTTCGCCAGGCCGCGGTAGGCCTTCTTGATCTCGTCCTCCGACGCGGTCCTCCCCACGCCCAGGATCTCGTAGTAGTCCCTCGGCATCTCCGTTCACCCTCAGTCGTCGACGATCTTGTAGTCGGCGTCGACGTAGTCGCCGCTGCCGGCCTTCTCCTGGGAGGCCTGCCCGGTGCTCCCGCCGTCCTGCTGCTGGCCCCCGGCCTGCTGGCCGGCGCCCTGCTGCTTGGCGGCGTCCTGGTAGATCCTCTGGCTGATGGGCTCCATCGCCTTCATGAGAGCGTCCATCTTGGACTTGATGGCGTTGACGTCGTCGCCCTTGTTGGCGTCCTCCAGGTCGGAGATGGCCTGCTCGATGGACATCCTCTCCTCCTGGGAGACCTTGTCGCCCAGCTCGTCCAGGGACTTCCTGACGCTGTAGACGGCGGTCTCGGCCTGGTTGTGGACCTCCACCAGCTCCATCTTCTTCTTGTCGGCGTCGGCGAACTTCTCGGCCTGCTTGACCAGCTCGTCGATCTCCTCCTTGCTGAGCTTGTTGGAGGACGCGATGGTGATCTTCTGCTCCTTGCCGGTGCCCAGGTCCTTGGCGGACACGTTGATGATGCCGTTGGCGTCGATGTCGAAGGTGACCTCGATCTGCGGGATCCCCCTCCTTGCGGGCGGGATGCCGTCCAGCACGAACTTGCCCAGGCTGGTGTTGTCGGCGGCCATGGGCCTCTCGCCCTGGACCACGTTGATCTCCACGGAGGGCTGGTTGTCCACCGCGGTGGAGAACACCTGGCTCTTCTTGGTGGGGATGGTGGTGTTCCTGTCGATCAGCTTGGTCGCGACGCCTCCCAGGGTCTCGATGCCCAGGGACAGCGGGGTGACGTCCAGGAGCAGCACGTCCTTGACCTCTCCGGCCAGGACGGCACCCTGGATGGACGCTCCCATGGACACGCACTCCATGGGGTCGATCCCGCGCTGGATCTTAGGTCCGACGATGGACTCGACGAAGTTCTGCACGATGGGCATCCTGGTCGGTCCTCCGACGAGGATGATCTTGTCGATCTTGTCGGGGTTCATGTGGGCGTCGGACATGGCCTGCTCCATGGACTGCCTGCACCTGGAGACGATGGGCTCGACGAGCTCCTCGAGCTTGGCGCGGGTGACGGTCTGGATCAGGTGCTTGGGGCCGGATGCGTCGGACGAGATGAACGGGAGGTTGATCTCAGTCTGCATCGTCGTGGACAGCTCGATCTTGGCCTTCTCGCATGCTTCGCGCACTCTCCAGAACGCCATGTTGTCCTGGGCCAGGTCGATGCCGGTCTCCTTCTGGAACTCCCCGATGACGTACCTGGTCAGGGCCTCGTCCATGTCGGACCCGCCCAGCTGGGTGTCTCCGGAGGTGGACAGCACCTGGAACACCCCGTCGCTGAAGTCCATGATGGTGACATCCAGGGTCCCCCCTCCGAGGTCGAAGACCATGATGGTCTGCTCGGTGTCGGACTTGTCCAGGCCGTAGGCCAGCGCGGCCGCGGTGGGCTCGTTGATGATCCTCACCACGTCCAGCCCGGCGATGGCGCCGGCGTCCTTGGTGGCCTGCCTCTGGTTGTCGTTGAAGTAGGCGGGGACGGTGATCACCGCTTTGTCGACGGTCTCCCCGAGGTAGGACTCGGCGTCCTTCTTGATCTTCTGCAGGATGAACGCGGAGATCTGCTGGGGGGTGTACTCCTTGCCCAGGGCCGTGACCTTCTCGCTGGACCCCATCTTCCTCTTGACGTTCTTGATGGTCCCGTCGGGGTTGGTCACCGCCTGCCTCCTGGCCGGCTCGCCGACCAGAAGCTGGCCGTCCTTCGTGAAGGCCACGTATGAGGGGAACGACTTCCCCCCGACGCTGGTCCCCTCTGCGCTGGGGATCATCGTGGGCCTGCCGCCCTCCATGACGGAGGCGGCGGAGTTGCTCGTTCCGAGGTCGATTCCGATTATTCTTGACATTTCTCCTCACCTTCTTCTGCTTCCTGTGCGTTCTCAGTTCCTTCAGCTCTCTCTGTTTTCCTAGTTACCTTGACTTTCGAGTACCTCAACACCTTCCCGTTGAGGGTGTAGCCCTTCTGGAACACCTCTGCTATGAGGCCGTCCTCGTCCCCGTCGACGGTCATCATGGCCTCGTGGTAGTCCGGGTCGAACCTGCCGTCCGCGGGGATCTCCCTCAGGCCGTTGGCCTCGAGGACCTTCATCAGGTTGGCCCTCACGCCGCGGATCCCCTTCACGAACTCCGTGTCCTCCCCTGCGTGCTCCAGGGCACGGTCCAGGTCGTCGACGACCGTCAGGAGGTCTCCGACGATGCCCGAGCAGGCGTACTTGCGGAACTCCTCGTTCTCGCGCTGCGTTCTCTTGCGGTAGTTGTCGAAGTCCGCCTGTAGCCTGCGAGCCATGTCCAGGTACTTCTCCGCCTGGGCCTGGGCCTCCGCGAGCTTGGCGGCGTCGTCCTGCGCCGCATCCACCTTTTCAGACTTGTCAGTCATGCTCGCACCTCTTAGTCGTTCGATAACCTGTGTTAATGAGGGGCCGGAGCCCCTCGGTTTGATGGATTGTGTTCTCAGTCGTCCATTCCGGGGGGCATTCCGCCCTCGCCGACCTGGGGGGTCGGGCTGGCCTTGGAGGCGATGACGTCGTCGATCCTGAGGATCATGACGGCTGCGTCGGTGGCGGAGTTCAGCGCCTGCTTGCCGATCCTGTAGGGCTCGATGACGTTGAGCTTCAGCATGTCCTCGATCTTGCCGGTGTAGGGGTTCAGTCCGGCGTAGATCTTGCCGTCCTTGTGCTCCTTCCTCATCTGGATCAGGATGTTGATCGGGTCCAGACCGGCGTTCTCGGCCAGGGTGCTGGGGATGGTCTCCATGGCGGAGGCGAAGGCCTCGATGGCGATCTGCTCCCTTCCTCCCACGGACACGGCGTAGTCGCGGAGCTGCATGGCGATCTCCATGGCGGTGGATCCTCCGCCGGTGACCATCATGCCGTCCTCGATGGCGACCTTCACGACGGACCAAGCGTCCACCAGGGACCTCTCGACCTCGTCGGCGACGTGGTTGGTGCCGCCCCTGACCAGGACGGACACGGTCTTGGGCTCCTTGACGCCCATGATGAAGGTCATCTCCTCGTCCTCGACCTTCCTGAGCTCGACGGTCTCGGCGTATCCCAGGTCGGAGGCGTCGATCTCGGCGATCTTGTTGACGATGTTGGCGCCGGTGGACCTGCCGAGCCTCTCCATGTCGGACTTCTTGACGCGCCTGCAGGCGTAGATGCCCTCCTTGGCGAAGAAGTGCTGGGCGAGGTCGTCGATTCCCTTCTGGCAGAAGACGACGTTGGCTCCGGCGGCCTTGACCTTCATGACCATGTCCTTCAGCATCTTCTCCTCCTCGGCGATGAACTGGGACAGCTGGTTGGGGTCTGTGATCTGGATCTTGGCGTCGATCTCGGTCTTCTTGACCTCGAACGCGGCGTCGATCAGGGCGATCTTGGCTCCCTCGACGATCTTGGGCATGTTCTGCTGGACGGGCTCCTTGTCGATGATGAGTCCCTTGACGATGTAGGACTCCTCCATCTTGGCCCCGGCCTTCTTGACGGTCTGGATGTTCTTCAGGTCGACGGTGTAGTTGCCGTTCTTGTCCTTGTCGGCCACTGTCTTGACGGCGTCGACGACCATGTCGGAGAAGTACTCCTTGGCGTTGTTGACCTGCTTGGAGATCATGGCGGTCTGGGCGATGAGCTTCAGCATGTCGGTGTCGTCGATGGACACCTTCTTCGACACGTTCTTCAGGACCTCCTGGGCCTTCTCGTTGGCCAGCCTGTATCCGCTGGTGATGATCGTGGGGTGGATGTTGGCGTCGATCAGGTCGGAGGCCTTCTTGAGGAGCTCCCCGGCGAGGATGACGCTGGTGGTGGTACCGTCGCCGACCTCGGCGTCCTGGGTCTTGGCGACCTCGACGAGCATCTTGGCGGCGGGGTGCTGTACGTCCATCTCCTTCAGGATGGTGACACCGTCGTTGGTGATGACGACGTCGCCGACGGAGTCGACGAGCATCTTGTCCATTCCCCTGGGGCCCAGGCTGCTCCTGACTGCGTCGGAGATGGCCCTGGCGGCGGCGATGTTGTTGAACTGGGCGTCTTTGCCCTTCTCTCTCTTGGTCCCTTCCCTAAGGATGATGACGGGTGCGTTTCCCATACCCATTTTTCTTCCTCCAAATTTTCCTTGATTGGAATACTGAGCGGGATTATGTTAGAACTTCTATATAAACTTGATTCATACCCGCACGGTGGAATCGGGAGATGCCCGCATCCCTATGGAGACTCGTTCGATGGCGGCCCTGCCGGGATTCGAACCCGGGTTGTTGGTTCCGAAGGCCAACAGGATATCCTCTACCCCACAGGGCCGTATGACCCTACATGCAAACGGTAGATAAAGATGTGGAGACGGAGGGTGGTACTGAATATGTATAATTCGGACCATCGCTACTGGTTAGGATTCCACACTCTAACTTCAAGTATGTATGCGACGATTATCTTCTGATTGTCGTGGACGCCGATACCATCCTAAACGTGATTCTTCAATCACCTCATGAGAACGAAGTTCTGGAGTTCAAGGACCGCAAAACCCTGAATAAAGACGAGATGGGACAATACTTCTCCGCATTGTCCAATGAGGCGAACCTCAACAAAGTCCCATTCGCGTGGATGATCTTCGGGATTACCGACTCAGGCGAGGTCGTCAATAGTAACATCTTCGACACGGTGGAGAGTCGCAACAAACTTAGGAAGTATGTCTCGGAGCAGTGCTCCAATAGGCTGTCATACACGGACATAATCGAATGCCACAGAGACGACAAGAGGGTACTCCTGTTCCAGATACCTGCCGCGCTCCCCGGCATCCCCACTGCATTCAAAAACATAGCCTATGAGCGTCAAGGCGACAGTATCTTTGGACTGTCCGAGGAAAAGCGCAGACGCATTATGTCCGAGACGATACCAGACTGGAGCGCTACAATTGTGCCCGACGGCACGATTGATCTCTTAGACACGGAGGCAATCTCGAAGGCCAGAGAATTCTACGTAAGGAATCGTCCAGCGAAAGAGCAGGAGTGCTCAGAATGGGACGACATGACATTCCTCAACAAGGTAGGACTAACCATTAACGGCAGACTGACATACGCCGCACTCATCCTTCTTGGGAGGCCTGAAAATGCTTATATGATTCCCGGCACGGCACTCAGAATACGCTGGATACTGAGGGATGAGGACAAGTCTACGATAGACAACGAGTTCTTCGACATCCCATTCATCCTGGCTACGGAAGATGTCTGCGCAAAGATACGCAACATCAAGTATGAGTACTTCAGACCAGGGACACTGATTCCAGATCGCATGGAGACCTACGATCCGGCCATGCTTCGCGAAATACTCTACAACTGCATAGCTCACCAGGACTACACTATGAACGAATACACGACGGTCGTGGAATACGACCGTAATAGACTCGTCTTCAAGAACGCCGGAGACTTCATCCCAGGAACCATAGAAGCTGTTCTGGAATCTGACGCTCCTGCATCACGCTACCGCAACAGATGCCTGGCAGAATCCATGGCACGTCTTGGAATGGTTGACATAGCCGGAGGCGGAATCCGGAAGATGTTCAAATCACAGATTGCCCGCTTCTTTCCGCTTCCGGAATACGACCTTTCGGACGACCACGTCCAGGTAACGATAACAGGCAAGGTGATTGATTCTGGATTCGCGGACATCCTCATCAGAAACCCTAGGATATCATTCGAAGAAGTAATACTCCTGGACAAGGTTCAGAAAGGAAAACCAATCCCTGCAGAAGATGCGAGGAGACTGAGGGCAAAAGGGTACATCGAGGGCAGACGCCCCAACTACATTATCTCTGCTTCATTGGCCAACAGCACGGATGATGTCGACATAAAAACGTCTGCGGTTCTGAAAAAGGGATTCGACGACCAATATTATCTGGACCTTATCATGAACTACGTAGAGCAGTACGGTCATGCTACTAAATCCGATTTGCGTAAACTCCTATCGACAAAATTACCTGATACTCTTAGCGATGAACAGAAGAACAACAAAGTGGGAAACCTGATACGTAAGTTGGTGGGACAGAAAAAATTAATCAACGAAGGCACCAGCAGGAACACGAGATACGTGATTCCTCGTTAATGATGAACTCGTAAATCCGTGTAAATTTACGAGAACTTACGAGTTCGATTTACGAGAACTTCGAAGAAGCAATAGCGCCACGAGTTCATACGATCGTTCTCAAACCACCAAATGCATAGAAGGCCAGACTCCCCCATTTATGAAAGTCTGGATGATATCATCCAAATCCTCCGAAATCTCCAACAACTTGGTTTTTCCTCGATACTTGAACGTGTAATACCTCCAAATCATAAACTCGTAAATCCGTGTAAATTTACGAGAACTTACGAGTTCGATTTACGAGAACTTCGATGGTGTGAGTTCATCATTATGCCTCGACTACATGGCCTTGAAGCTCCAGATTCTGAATGAATTTGACCCTCACTTACAGAAGTCTGGATGATATCATCCAAAAGCCTGGAATCTCTAAAAACTCAAGATTGATGAATAGCTTCATACGTAGTTTTTCACGAGCGCTGAACTCGTAAATTCATGTAAATTTACGAGAACTTACGAGTTCGATTTACGAGAACTTCGACACTGGGCATCGGATCTTCTCCGCCAGCACCTCGAGGATCTCCGAGCGCTTCCCCATCATCTCCGCAGCAACGGCATCCCATCCGGCCCTGCGCAGGGGCTCGAACCTGGACAGGAAGTCCCCAGCCTCGTCTATCGCCCCCTCCAGCCTGCCGTGGTCGATCCACGAAAGGTCGCGGAGGTCCTCGAGGCGCTCCTCCCAGTACCTGCCTGTGTCCCCGACCAGGTAGTCGGAGGCGGGCCTCTCCCAACGCTCTCCCATGAAGGAGGCCCCGTGGTCGTACGCCGGAGCCGGTGCGATCCACTCCAGCGTCTCCATGTCGCGGATAACGCCGAGGTTCCCGGTGTGGCGGTCGTGGTTCGTGATCATGTAGTCCAGAGCAGTCAGCCTGTCCATGAAGCCCGTCACGTCCAGGCCGTGCTCGGCGCATATCCGTTCGTACCTGTCCAGGAGGGACTCCCCTGGTTTCGTTTCCGAGCAGAGCATCACGTCCTCGGCGTGCACGAGCTCCCGCCCGTTCCCGAGGAAGCTCTCGCAGACGCTGATCGGCCTCCCCTTTACCCAGTCTAGAACGTACTCCGCATGGGGGATGTCCAGCGCGGCGGCGATGGTCGTCGAGAGGACCTCGTTCACCGCCTCGAATCCTCTTGGACCGGGAAACTTGGCCAGATGCCTCTCCCTCCCCAGCGGGATCCACATCTTCCCCATGGATCCGCCGGTGGCCAGGTCCGGGGACATGATGCTGAAGATGTCGTCGCACACCCCGGCCATGAAGCGGCCAGCATCCATGGTGAAGCCGTTGTCGAAGAGGTTGATCTCCTCCCACGTGAACCCGGAACCCGGCGGACGCAGCCAGTAGCCGTCCTCCAGGTTCATCCCGAGGCAGAAGATCATCAGCTGCCTGGTGTCGTTAACACCAATATAATCCAAGAGCCTGCCGACATCCGGGCGGTTCGGGGAGACGGCCCTGCGGGACCACCAGGACCGGAACCTGTCCGCGTCAAATCTTCCGTTGGCAACGGTCCCGACCGGCATCTTCGATACATCCCCAGCATCCCTAATCTCCGCCATGGATCCGTCGGAGGTGTCGATCAGCACGGAGGCGAAACGGTCATCGCAATGCATAAAATCAAACCACATCTGAACATCAATTGCATATCGACCAATGATTATAATTGTTTTATTGCACTCTAAGCGTAGATCACAACTGTGACTGAACAGAGCGCACTGGATCCCCGCAGCACGTTGGATGACGATTCCGGTAGTTTCAAGGATCCAGGACGCCATCCAGGAGCAACATGGAAGTCTCTGCTGCCATCATCACCAACGGGTCCGAGGTGCTCTGCTTTCAGAAAGGTCAGAGCAGGCACGAGTACCTCTCGAACAGATTCGAGTTCCCAGGCGGCAAGCTCGAACCATCGGAATCACCGGAGGAGGCGCTGGTCAGGGAGCTGAAGGAGGAGCTGGACTACGACGCCTCGTCGCATCCTATGACGTACTTCAGGAGCATCGACTACGATTACGACGACTTCTCGGTGAGGCTGCACTACTTCATCATCCACGATCCGAACCCAGCTCTGGAGCTGAGGGAGCACATCGGTGCCCAATGGCACGCCCTGGACGATCTGGAAGGTCTGAACTGGGCGGGAGCCGATCTCAAACTCGTGAACATCCTCAGGACGGAGCCGTCATTTCTGCTGATGAACGGAGGGAACTGACATGCAAGAGCACTCTGTGGAGAAAACGGAGGGCTCCGGCGATCCCGCCCTGCTCTACAACGACGATTCCAATGGAATCAAAGTGCTGACATCGTTCGTCTCCTCGATGGAGTCCTGCGACGGGTTCGATTTCTCCGTCGCCTTCATCACGATGAGCGGCCTCAGCACTCTGTACCAGGCATTCAGGAACGCGAAGGAAAGAAACGTCAGAGGTAGGATCCTCACCACGGATTATCTCCACTTCAACGATCCGGATGCGCTGAAGTGGCTTCTGGACAACACCGAATTCGAAATTCGGGTTTGTGAGGAGCGCTTCCACACCAAGGGATACATCTTCTACAGGGGTGATGAGGTGACGACGTTCGTCGGCAGCTCGAACCTCACCCAGGAAGCCCTGTGCGTGAACCTCGAATGGAATCTGAAGGTCGAATCCGACAGGTCCAGGGCCATCACGAGGAGCATCCAATCCGAGTTCGGGAGGATGTGGGATGCTGCCGTTCCGCTCACCTACGAGTGGATCGGTGAGTACAGGGTGGAGTACGACCAGTTCAGGGAGGTCCGCAATCGGCAACCCGTCCAGCCCAAGGGGGAGATCAGACCGAACGAGATGCAGGTCGAGGCGCTCAAATCACTCGAAACATTGAGAGAAGACGGCAAGACCCGTGCGCTGCTGATATCCGCCACCGGAACTGGGAAAACGTACCTTTCCGCGTTCGACGTGAAATCTTTCGAACCGAAGAGGTTCCTCTTCCTCGTCCACAACGAGAACATCCTGAAGGATGCCAAGAAGAGCTACGAGAGAGTTCTGGGTCCAAAGTACACCTACGGGTTCTACACAGGGAACAGGAAGGATACGGGAGCCACGGCGGTGTTCTCGACGATCCAGACCATGAGCAGGCAGATGGAGGATTTCCCCCGGGATCATTTCGACTACATCGTCTGCGACGAAGCCCACCATTCCACGGCCGGGACGTACCGCCGGATCATCCAATACTTCCGTCCGAAGTTCATGCTCGGTATGACCGCAACGCCGGAGAGGATGGACCAAGCCGACGTGTTCCAGATGTTCGACTACAACATCGCGTACGAGATCCGTTTGAACAGGGCCCTGGAGATGGGGATACTGTGCCCGTTCCATTACTTCGGGGTGTCAGAGATAACGGTGGAC
This sequence comes from uncultured Methanomassiliicoccales archaeon, assembly GCA_959597175.1. Classification (GTDB taxonomy): domain Archaea; phylum Thermoplasmatota; class Thermoplasmata; order Methanomassiliicoccales; family Methanomethylophilaceae; genus Methanoprimaticola. Next base: position 53,962 of record CAUFXM010000010.1, on the reverse strand, counting down.
GGCAAGCTGATCGAGGACAAATCGGATTTCGCCGCTCTGACGTGCGACGAGCGCGTGAGGAACATCATCGAGAAGGCTGAGTACTACAAACCCTACGGGAAGAAGGTGCACGGACTGGTGTTCTGCAGCAGGGTGGAGGAATGCAAATCACTGTCAGAGAAGATGAACCTTCATGGATACAGGACGCTTGCTTTGAGCGGCGATGATTCCATCGAGTTCAGAAAGGATGCCATCGCCCGGCTGAGGTCTGATGATGAGGATTCCCTGGACTACATCTTCACCCGCGACGTCTTCAACGAGGGGGTAGACATCCCCGAAGTCAACCAGATCCTGATGCTCAGGCCCACCCAGTCTGCTATTATCTTTGTGCAGCAGCTGGGCCGCGGCCTCCGCAGGATCGACGACCCGAACAAGTTCCTAGTGGTCCTGGACTTCATCGGGAACTACGAGAACAACTTCATGATCCCCGTGGCGCTATCCGGGGACCGGTCCCACGACAAGGACAACCTCAGGAGGTTCATGATGAGCCGCTACCTTCCGGGATGTTCCACGGTGGGGTTCGAGAAGGTCGTTGAAGAGAGGATACTGAGCAACATCAACAGGACCAACCTGTCGAAGCTCGTGAGGCTGAAATCAGAGTACCTGATGATGAAGGCAAGGCTGGGACGTCAGCCGATCCTCTGCGATCTGCTCCATGGTGGCTCCCTGGATCCGGAGGTCGTCGTGAGCTACGCCGGGAACCTCAACAGCTTCAGGATAAGGGCTAAGCAGGATGTCCCGGAGCTTTCGCCGGAAGAGGACGAGATGCTGACGTTCGTGTCCAGCTTCGTCTCCGGCAAGAGGATCCACGAGCTGGCGATCCTTTCCGATGTCATCGAATTCGGAGAGGTGAGCCTGGAACGGTTCGAGGGATACGATCAGGAATCGGTGAGGTCTGCCCTCAGGGTGCTGTCAGGTGAGTACCAGACGGACAATACGATGAAGAACCATCCTGAGTGGGCGGTCATCCAGGTGGATGGCGATACCATCAGACCAAGCCCTGGGTTCGCCGAGGCTTTGGGGAACAAGGAGTTCGTCGATTATGCCAAGGATGCGGTGGAGTGTGGTATCGAGATTAACAGAACCAACTACAGCGACACGGATGCCCTCGGATTCCAGCGCTACCGCAAGTACACGCGTGCGGACGTGTGCAGGATTCTCAACTGGGACTCGGACTACTCGTCTACCGTCTATGGGTACAGGATCAGGAACAACCAGTGCCCCATATTCGTCACGTACAACAAGAGCGAGGACATCAGCGGCACCACGAAGTACGTCGAGGGCTTCGAGAACAGGTCGGTGTTCGACTGGATGACCCGCTCCAACCTGACACTGGAGAGCGATGAGGTAAGGAAGATCCTGAACGCCGAGAAAACGGGCATGGACGTGTTGCTGTTCGTGAAGAAGAGCGACTCGGAGGGGTCAGACTTTTACTACCTGGGTATTGTGACGCCGCAGGCCTCGGAGGCGAGACAGACGACGATCGAGAACAAGCCCATCGTCGGGATCCCGCTCAGGCTGGAAGAGCCGCTCTCCGAGGAGATCTACAACTACCTGACTACATGATCCGACTCATGCGTGATGCATCAGCCCTTTTCCTGTACTTACGGTCCAGCATCGTGCACTGATCTGAGAAGTCGGATGCCCACTCCTTCCAGTCGTCGAACAGACTGGCGCCCTCACCCGCCTTGCACTCATAGGGCCCGAACATCTCTTTGAGCCTGTCTTTCTCCTCTTTCGTCAGCTTCTCGAACTCCAATCCTCTCACTTCCGTTCATCCTCGAAAAAAGGTTTCGAGGCGATCTGAGCCACCGTTATTCCGTGTCCTGGTCGCCCATACTCTGGTAACCTGACTTTGACAGGATGACCTGATTTTGAGGTGTGATGCAGATCGGGACGAAACGATGAAAAGGTGTCCTGAAATGCAGATTTATGACCAAACAAACCCACTTCAGGACATTTAGAGTAAAACGCAACGACAATTTATCGGTTCCCATCGGCAACCTCGTCTGGGCCCAAGCGTTCTTCGAACGCTTCGGCCTCGACGAGGTCATCCGCGCGTTCAAGACCAAGGGCACCGACCTCGACAAGCTGACCGAGGCGATGGTCGCGTACAAGGCTGGGGACAACTTCAGCATCCTCCGCTGCCACGGATTCATGATGCAGCCCCCGATCAGGGAGGCCCTCGGCCTCCCGGAGTTCGACGTGCGCGGCCTCTACCGCGCAGTCGAGATCCTCGGAAGGAACAGGGAGCCGATCGTCACCGCATTCAGAAAGAGGTTCCTGGCCGAGTTCGGTCCCGAGATCACGGACACAGTGTTCGACTGGACATCATTGGTCTACTTCGGAGACAAGCCGGAGAAGGCGATGAGGGGACATTCGAAGGACGGTCATCCTGAGGAATGCCAGGTCATGGTCGGAGTCGCCCAGCTGGCGAAGCCGCTGGGCGTCCCCATAGGCCTGACGGTGATGCCCGGGAACACCCACGACGGTAAGCACATGCTGGAGACCTTCGGCCAGGTCCGTGAGGACCTGACCGACGGCTCCACCATGATATTCGATGCCGGTGCCAACAACAAGACCGTCCTGGATACGATCGTCGAGGACAGCAAGCACTACCTGACTAGGAAGCGCTTCAACAAGAGCGACGATGCGATTCTGGCTGGGTTCTCGGAGGAGACCTGGGAGTGCATCGACGCAGAGAGGGGGGAGTACTGCCTCAAGAGGACCTTCCCATCGAGGGTGAACTACTACTTCTTCTCCAGGGAGCTCTGCGACCTGGAGAAGAAGGGCGTCGAGAAGCGCGCGAGGAAGAAGCTGAAGGAGGCGAAGGACCTCCAGAGGGATCTGGAGCAGGGGAAGAGGCTGAAGAAGCGCTACCAGATCGACAACGTCCTGATCAAGGCCACCATCTCGCTCCAGACGAAGCTCACCGAGATCACCGAGGAGGAGGCGCTCCGCCTCCTCCTCGAGAAGGGGACCACGGGCAGGGAGGGGTTCTTCTGCCTGGTCTCGGACCGGGACATGGACCCGCGCGAGGCGCGGTCCAAGTACCGGTCCAAGGACGTGGTGGAGAAGCTGTTCTCGTCGATGAAGTCCGATATCGGCATCAGACCGATCAGGACATGGACGGACGACGCCGTGGATGGGGTCCTGCTGATAGGTTTCCTCGCCCAGGCGATGACCTCCGTGACACGTTTTCTCTGTGAGCCAGCGTCCTCGACTGCGACGAAATTCATCACGGATGCCATGCAGAAGTTGACACTTACGGTCGTTCGCAGGAAGAACGGCGAGAGAAGGTTCGTCCTGTCCAATTTCAACCCTCTGAACGGCCGTTCTGAGATGCTACGGTCTCTTTTCGGAGGTTCCGACCATGTGAATCCGTCCATTCCAGGGACGTTATGGGACTGTTGCAGGGTCCCGCGCAGCGGGACCGGGCAACTGTCAAAAAGCGTTCGTTCAGAATCCATCAGCGGAGGCTTCTGTCAAAGTCAGGTGGTAAGATCAGTGGTTCTGCCCGTGATACAGGACCCAATGTGCCAGCCTCCTGCATTCGGCCAACATCGGCAGCCTGTACTCGTAAGCCATACACGCTGCCGCGAGACCGATCGAGAGGTGAAACCCCACCTCTACGATGGCGTCGCCGTCGATGTCATCGTTCCCGTCGAGGTGCTTGGAGATGATGACACCCAAGTAGTCCTGCGCCTCCATGAAGATCTCCGTCTGCTTCTCCTTCTCGAGTTCGAAGCTCCTGCGAGGGTCCAGGGTCTCGTACCAACACCACTCCGACATCCTCTCCCCGTAGAACCCGATGACGTCCTCGGTGACTTGGAGCCACTTGTCCAGTGTCCTCTCTGGGTCGTCGTGCTTCAGGGCATAGAACCCCAGAGCCATGGCGTTGTCATAGGTCCACATGTCGAGACCGATGGAGTCGGCCATGCCCTCTGTAGTCCTGCCCGCCAGCTTCAGGCGGTCGATCATCTCGCCGTCCGGGATCGTGCGAATCATAGCTCCATCCCCCGAGAGCCGCAGTAGGGGCACATCCTATCCCATTGGGTACCGGCGTAGTACCTCTGGCAGTTGTAGCATCTGTATCCTTCCATCCTTCATTCCTCCTTGTTCTTAGGCTTGAAACCTCTGGGATAGAGATGGGTCGGAGATGATATAAACAGTAATTTGTAATGATTGAAATAAAAGATTTTTGTGTAAAACTAAATCATTAGCATGTAGACTAAAAAATATAATTTAATAAAACCTAAATAAATTGAAATTCTTGATCCTATCGGAAACTGATCGGATCGAGGATTCCAGATAGTTTAGCATTAAAACTTGTTGGTTTTTAGAGCTAACTTTAAACAATCAAAATTGATCTTAAATCTCATCGAGCTGATCATCCTCATCTTCTAACATGATCTGTCCGGATCTTTTAGTTAGTTCTTCGTAGATACTTTCAAACTTGTCATACTTATCGTCACGTATCTTGATATCTAAATCTAAATCCTTTTCTACTGCCGCAACGAAATCAATCCACTCGGTTTGTGCTTCCTTAGTTCTAGCACCATTTTGTTTTACACCAAAATACTTACTGAAATCCTTCCAATTAGATGCTTTAATTATTTCAAGTGCGATATTGTAGTCAATAAAGTCTTCTAAAGAATCTGTATAATCTCCTTTTTCATAACGTATCTGATTCAACTTTGGACCAATAGCGGAGTATGCAGGCATCCTGTGCCAATTGTCACCATACTTTGATGTTAGAACCTGACGTACTGACTTTACGATCTCTTCTTTAAGAACTGGAATCTGTTCTTTAATTTCTTCAGCATATCTCGCATCAGAATGTTCGATAAAAGACTGTATCTTGTCATTGGTAAAGTTAGGATACTTTTCGTTGATCAACAAGAGCATGTCCATATGACACTCTAATTGACCTGCTGCCCCCTGACGCTTTCTAAATCTATTAATGTCATCAGACGACATGCTATTGAAACGGATTGCAAGTTCTACCAGATACTTTTTGATTGGCGCAAACAACTGCTCAGCAGACATTTTACGCCTTTCTTCTAGATTATCAACAAATGCAATTTGCAAACATTCATTGATTGTCAAAATTAATGCGGTCATTCCATTTGGTGTACAAAGATACCCGTCACCAGGACGTTCCTTATCCCAAAGTTCACTACAATTGTCTTTGAATACTTTAAAGCAACTTTCAAAGAATCTCTTTGATTTTCTAATCGTTGCCTCTCTTACCTCATCAGCAGATTTATCATGATATAACGGGCCTGGCTCAAACATTTTTGCCTTGTTTAAGCTTCCAACAAGTTTTGTCTTGTTCATCACGTCCCTTAGCGATTTTATCGTGATGACGCCTTTGCAATTTGGATCCAATTCTTTTTTGACTTTACCAAATAATACACTATTCGGATCATTAGACAATTCTTCAAAAATCATTACGTTTAATGATGTTGCCCAATTTTCGATTTCGTCCGAATGATACTTTGCTTTGGCGTCGACTTCACAAAGAAGGTTCGGATTAACTTTCTTTTGTTTGGAGTTTATATCAAGGAAAATGCGCGATTGTGTATCATTATCCATATTTTCAAACGCTGTGACAGCGACCAGACTCGTGTCTGCTTGTGGTAAGCCGGCATAACTATACAACCTGTGTTGCCCATCGATAACCCATATACTTTTGAAATGATCAGGAAGATGCAGAATTCCTTTTTGAACCGGCCCTTCATCTGTTGTTTCAAATAGGCATTTATCGGCAGTTGAAATATTAACAATTATATTGTTTGCAAAAAAGCCATCTTTTTTTATGTAATCCCGGATTGAATTGAGACTGCTTTTCCGAATCATTCTTTGGTATGATTTGTCTACGTCGCGATCATTTGGCCGCCTATGTGCAACATAAGCCAGTGGTAAAAGCTTTGAAGGTTGAATGAAGAACGTATATGCAACATTCCCCGACATCTCTGTTTTTATGGCAGATACAGTCGTTTTGATTGATTTTGGTGAATTCTCTCTAAACAAGTCCGAAAGAATCTGATTTTTGGCAAACACTCCAAGATTTTTGTATAAATCAGAGTAGTACTTGAGATCAAATTCATTCAGCATAGAGATGCCATTCCCTTTAGCAATTCTAAGGTTGGCTGGAGATACATTATAATTTTTAGTAATTAGACAAAATACAATATCAACATCAGGATTTTGAAAATGTGATCTGATGCTTTCGGATATATCGTCTTTATACCCCTTTATAGCATCTAGTACATCTTTGAAGCTGTGATCAGTATCTGGTTCTTCAGCACATTTGCATTCGATGACAACTGCTACATTACCATCGTAAGCAAATACATCAATTTGTTTTGGATCACGCTCAGGATTACTATAATATTCAATCCCAAAATTGCTTGTCCCATTCATATGGGTAAACCCTACTTTATAAAACATACCCCAGACTGCATCTTCAAATTGAACAGATTGATCCTTTTCACGATAAAATGTAACAGTCCTCTTAGTATGCTTCTTTTCTAAGTAACCATCTTTCTTGAATTGCTCAATACTTTGATAATCACTGGCTGCACAGCTTCCGTAAATCCTGCTCCCTTTACGATCCTTAGCCGCTTTGCTTAACTGGTCTTCGGAAACCAAATCCTTCCATGCTGTGCTAGACACGATTTCACCTACGATAGTTTGTAATTACATATTCTAGAACCGTAGTATATCCTTTATATTTCCTACTGATCGGACGGGGTGCGTCGACTGTATTAATTACTACGTTTTTAATCTCCCCGTAACCTGACTTGATTGCTTCGGATGATGAATTACTAAGCATGCAATATACGCCTTCATCATCCAAGAACCTATAATATCTTAGTAGACAGGCCTGATCATCTTTATCAAAAATATAACGATTATAAAGTGTAAAATCTGAAACACCTGAGCATTTCATATAGGGAGGATCGAAATATACAAAGTCTCCCTGTTTCGGACGATGACGACTAAACACTTCCAAATAATCTCCATATTGTAGCGTCACACCCTGAAATGCTTGATGAATAGCCCATAAGTTTTCTTCATCTATAATACAGGGATTAGTATAATGACCGAATGGGACGTTGAAGACACCACTTTTATTTTCTCTATACATTCCAGAGTATGCTGTTTTATTGAGATATAACATCAAAATTGCACGTTCTAACAGCTCATCACTAGTACAATCCACGTTTCTGAGATGATTAAAACGTGTTCTATTTGTGTAATATGTGGATTCAGTCGATTTCAAATCCATATTTTTAGAATATTCAATCAAGTCATCTGGATTTTTTTGAATATGCTTGTAAACATTGTATAATTCGAAGTTTATGTCTGAGAGTACTGCACCCTTGGATATACATCCCTTAGACCAAAGATAGAAAAAAACAGCACCGCCTCCGAAAAATGGTTCATAATAGTCATTAAATGATGTCGGAAAAAGTCCTTTGGAATAGATAGACTCAATAATTCCCCTTTTACCACCAGGCCATTTAAAACAAGGGCGTGGTGTTAGGTTGGACATAGATTCACCAAACTGGTAATACAGATCGTCAAGACATGATGTCCTTCAGGTGGCCCTGCTGGATCGCGTCCCTGATCTCCATGGCCATCCTGGCACCGGTGCTCAGGCCGGGGTAGATGAGGTCCGCGTAAGGCGATCCGGAGATGAACGGGTTGGTCCCGGCCACGATCCTGGTGGAGATCTCGAAGACCTTGAACTGCAGCTTGTCGGAGACGACCGTTTCCAAACAGAACGGCCCCCACATGCCGCCGAACAGTTCGTACGATCTGTTGACGATCTTCTCGGCCATGTCGAAGGCCTTGGGCAGCAGCGACTCCCTGAGCACCACCGGCGTGTTCCCGGTGACCACGAACGAAGGATACAGCCCGTGCCTCTTCGTCTCCTCGATGGACCCGAGCTTGTACATCTCGTCGATGTTGGACTCGTCGCGCCTGTCCATGGACAGCAGCTCCAGGGACCCGCCCTGCTCGCACCTGTACCCGTCGGTCTTGAACGGGTCGTAGAAGAAGTGCATGTAGTACCTGGTCCCGAGGCAGTACTCCTGGATGGTGTACGGCTGGCTCTGATCGATGGACATCTTGAAGTCGGGGTAGTCCATGGCGATGAAGTACCCTCTGCCGCCCTTGGCACCGTGGTACTTGACCATCACGGGCTCGTCGATCTCCCTTGCGTCTGTTATGAGCTTGGGCATGGGCACGCCGGCGGAGGTGATCCATTGCCTCTGCATGTCCCTGTCGGACTCCCAGTTCAGCACCGCCCTGTTCCCGTAGGACGGGACCTCCATGTCCGAAAACCTGCGGGACCCCATGTACTCCACGAAGGAACCGTGGGGTATGATGATGACGTTCCTGTCCAGGAGCTCGCCTGCCCTCTCCTCGAAGTCGTCGAAGTCCTGGTACCTTATGATCTCATCGGGCTTGGCCAGCGGGAAGGCGTCGTAGTACTTCGTGCTGTGCGTTATGGTCAGACCCAGCGTCTTGAAGCCCATCTTCCTGGCTCCGTGGAAGATCTGCAGGGACGAGTGCGAGCACAGCGTCGCGATCGTTATGTCGCTGGTGTCGTAACCGTCCAGAATCTCGTCGATCTTGCTCCTGGGGACCATATCCAGGGATTGCTTTCATGCCTATAAATGATTCCATGCTGGATTCGGGATTCGGCTAAGGGATACGGAGGCCTACGGAGACTGATCCCGAAGAATTACCATAAATTACTGAAAATTACCAGAATGGTAATTATACCGCGGAGACCATCCGGACGGTGTGAGGAAAATCGAGAAGGCCCCGGCGTTCGACGCAGCATCGTTCGACGTATCAGTCCTTTCGGACCCTGCCATGATCGAGAGAGTCAGGGAGTACAACGAACGCTATCTCCACCGGTCGGAGTTGCGCTACCGCACCGATGACGAGTCGGAGCGTTCAGCACTCTGGAACGTGATGAAGCTGGCCCGCGACCTCTCGTCCCAGAGGCTGGAGCTCTGCGGGAGGACGTACACGTTCCGCGTGATCCCCAGGTTCACTGATCTCCTGCACTTCATCGACCGCGAATCGGAACCCGCCGTGCTGGAGAGGATGCCCGAGGGCATGGATGCCGACAGGCTCCGTGCAAGCGCCCTCATGGAGGAGGCGGTGGCATCCAGCAGGATGGAGGGCGCCGCCATCGGCCGGAGGGATGCCAGGAGGATGCTAGCCTCTGGCCGCAGGCCGACCTCCAGGGACGAGCTCATGGTCCTGGGCAATCACAGGGCGATGTTGTCCGTGATGGAGCACGCCCACGAGGACCTGACACCCGAGACGATACTCGAACTGCACAGAGCCATCGTCTCCGGCACCCTGAGGGACGGGGATGAGTGGGAGGGTCGCTTCAGGGAGAGCGACGACATCGTGGTCGGAGACCCGCTGGACGGGGATGCGGTGTATCACGTACCCCCTGCCCACGACCGGATACCGGAGATGATCGACCGGCTGTGCGGGTTCGCCAACAGCGACTCCTCCCCCTTCATCCACCCGGTGGTCAAGGCGGTGATCCTGCACTACATGATCGGATGGATCCACCCGTTCGTGGACGGGAACGGCAGGCTGGCCAGGTGCCTGTTCTACTGGCACTGCATCAGGAGCGGTTACCGTCTCTTCGAGTTCGTCTCCATCTCCGGTGCGATAGGCGGCTCCAAGACCAGATACAGCGACGCGTACCGTTTCACCGAGACCGACGGCGACGACCTCACCTACTTCATCGGGTTCAACCTGGAGTGCATCCGCAAATCGGTGGACTCGCTGACCGCCTACCTGGACAGGAAATCCGCCGAACAGGGATCCGCCCTCGGCCTGATCGAAAGGGACGACCGTCTGGGCCTGCTCGAGGCCACCCTCCTGGAGGACATGGCGCGGGACGGAGGCGCATTCTCGATATACGAGGTCCGGAACAGGTACGGCGTGGCCTACGAGACGGCCAGGAAGCACGTCATCCGCCTGAACGAGATGGGCTATCTGAGGCTGGCCGGGAGGAGGGGGAAGAGGCAACTCTACGTGGTGTCGGGAGGCCGCGATCCCGGTCCTCCGACACCGTCTCAGGGACCTTAAATAACGACTCCCTCATACAGTGGCCGTCCCTCCGAGGAGGGAGGTCGATACAGTGAACAGGGAAGAACTAACACCCCACATCGAGGAAATAAAAAGGGTGCTCGGAGACAAGATCGACGACGAACAGCTGGAGATGGAGCTGAACAAGTACCTGAACGACTACCACGTCAACATCGAGTCCGCCAAGCGCGGGATCATCAGGAAGTACGGCGGCTCCGACTCCGCGTCGTTCGTCACGGCGTCGTCGGTGCTGAAGAAGATCGCCGACCTCTCCGGCTCGGAGCAGAACGTGGACGTGCTGGGAAAGGTGGTCTACGTCGAGAGCAAGAACATCACCGTGAAGGGGCTGAACAAGACCATCGTCTCCGGCATCCTCGGGGACGAGACGGGGACCGCGTCCTTCACCATCTGGGAGCCCGGCAGCGTGATGCTGGACAAGGGCTCCGTGTACTACTTCAGGAACTGCTACTGCAGGCTCTGGAACGACAGGGTCCAGATCAACCTCGGGAACAGGGGGCGCGTCGAGAGCGCCGGGAACGTGACGCTCAACGTCCCGGAGCGCACCATCACCCTCTCCTCCCGGGAGTGCAAGATCGGGGACATCCGCGAGGGCATGGGGAACGTCACCGTGACGGGCAAGATCCTCACCACCGAGGCGAGGAAGATCACCGTCAAGGGCGAGCAGAAGACCGTGTACTCCGGGCTCATGGCGGACGACACCGGCAAGATCCAGTACTCCGCCTGGCACGACTTCGGGCTGAAGGAGGGGGAGACCGTCTGCGCCAAGAACGCCTACATCCGCGCCTGGAAGGGGATCCCGCAGCTGAACATGGGCGACAGGTGCGAGGTCAGCAGGGTGGACGCCGTGTTCGAGACCGTCGACGCGGGAGCCACGAAGAGGACCGTGGCCGAGGTCGCCAGGGTCGGAGGGGGCCTGGACATCACCATCGAGGGCCTCGTCGTGGACATGAAGGGGGGCAGCGGGCTCATCAAGAGGTGCCCCCAGTGCAACCGCTCCATACTGAACGGCGTCTGCACGGCGCACGGGCAGGTCGAGGGCATCACCGACATGAGGATGAAGGTCGTCGTGGACGACGGCACCGGCGCGATAGGGGCCGTGATCAACCGCGCCGACACAGAGAAGCTCACCGGCGTCTCCATGAAGGCGGCCGAGGGCCTCGCCGCAGCCAAGGGCGAGGGCGTGGTCGCCAGGGAGCTGATGGGCAGGATCCTGATGCACAGGATAACCCTCACCGGCAACGTGATGAGCGACGACTACGGGCCCAGCATGATAGTCAGGTCCGCCGGCAGGGTGGACGTGGACCTGGAGGGGGAAGCGGAGAAGCTCCTCGCCGAGGTGGAGGCGGCCCTATGAACGCCAGGGAGACCGCATGGAGGGTCTTCGCGGCGGAGCTGAACAACTCCACGCTGGAGATCAAGGCCACCGAGGAGAAGATGCCGTCCTACGTCGTCTCGCCTCTGGGCGCCAAGATGAACAGGGTGCTGATCGCCGGGGTCCTCACGGAGAAGGAGAACATCGGGTCCCCGGACGAGCCCATGTGGAAGGTCAGGATACAGGACGTCGTGGGCAACTACTACGTCAACGTGGGAAGGTACCAGCCGGAGGCCTCCGCCGCCATGGCGGACATCGAGGCCCCGTGCTTCGTCGCCGCCGTCGGGAGGGTCAGGACCTACACCACAGACGACCAGAGGACGTTCGTCTCCGTCAGGCCGGAGCACATCATCAAGATAGACGAGCGCACCCGCAAGGAGTGGCTGCTGGAGACCGCGAAGTCCACCTGGAGGAGGCTGAAGAACGCCAAGACCGTGCTGGGCATGCCCGACGCCAAGGTCCCCGACCTCATCGCCATGGGGATGTCCGAGGCGGAGGCCGACGGACTGCTGTACGCCCTGGACAACTACGGCCAGATGCCGGACTCCGCGATGTACCTCAAGACCATCCAGAGCGCCCTGAGGACGCTGCTCCCCGAGAGGGACGTGGACCTCGGGTTCCCGGAGGACCTGTCCGGGGAGCCGGACGAGATCGACATCGAGTCCCCGGCAGGCGAGGGAGGGCACACCCACGGGCAGCTGGAGGACATCATCCTCGGCATGCTGGAGGAGCTGGACACCGACGGGAAGGGCGCCCCCAGGGACGAGCTGGAGAGGAGAGCCGAGGCTGAGGGCATCAGCAGCATAGAGCTCGAGGAGATCTCCAACTCCCTGATGGACAAGGGCCTGGTCTACGAGCCCAACCTCAGGTACCTCAAGCGCATCTGAGAACATCTTACCGGGGCCCCCGGCCCCGGGACACGGTTTTCCGTGAAAGTCGTCCGACGCACCCCTGGGTTTTTCGAACGTCTGGCTATGTCCGTCGTCATGACGGCGGTAAAAGAGGAACGGGGGATGGACCCCCGATGGTTTCACGACCCGAAGGTCACTGGATCTTGTTAAGCTCGGACTCGAGGTCGTCGCTGTACTCCCTGAACGCCAGCTTGCTGGTCAGGATGGTCCAGAAGGCGAACATGCCCATGAACAGCGCGAACAGCCCCATGGCGCCGGTGAACATGGACACGAGGCACAGGATGACCGCGATCCAGTACTTCGTCTTCTTCCAGCACAGGACGGACGAGGCGATCCCGCATACGGACGAGAGGATGTACGCGAAGCTGGCGACCTGGAACACGCTGTGGAGCTCGTCGTAGGTCCATCCGTAGTATTCCACGTAGTCGGTGTAGAGGGGATCGGTCATCAGCATGTTGACGATGCCGTCCAGATCCACGGCCAGGTAGATCCCGACGATCAGGAACGGGACGGAGTAGATCAGCATGAGCGCTATAGCCCAGTTGAGGCGCACGCGCATGACATCGCGGATGGCCTGCCTCTCCTCCTCGACCTGCTCCTGGTTCCTCCCGGGCACCCTGGTGCCGCATGCGGGGCAGAACTTGGCGTCGGCCGCCAGGGTCTGCCCGCAGTGGATGCAGAAGTTCTGATTGTCTTCCATGTGGATGCATCCACTCTAGTATATTAAATGTTAAATCGCGGACGCCTGGGCCCCGGACCCCTGAATACCGCGGAGGCGTATCCGACGACCTCGGACGGACCTGTGGCCAGGGCGTCGTCGGAGTCCGTGTGGGCAAGCACCTCCGCCTCCGCATCGCCTGCGAAGAGCATCGCCACCGCGGTGGGCCCGTAGCCGCACATGGACACCCTGTTCCCGAACACCGTCCTGTACATCCCGCGGACGTCCATCCTCCCCACGTCCCCCAGGACCATGCCGTCCAGCCTGGCGGCCTCCTGCTTGGGGATGTAGTGGGACATGTCCGTGGAGGCGATGACCATCGCGTCCCTGTCCGCGCACGCGTCCCTGATGGCCGACGCCAGGTCCGCGGCGGACGCCGGGGACTGGTCGCCCATGGTTATGCCGACGACCGCAGGGTCAGGGTCCATGCGCTGGATGAACGGGACCTGCACCTCGATGGCATGCTCCCATCTGTGCACGGATGCGTCCGCGGGCATGTGATCGGACAGTCTGGCACATACCTCCCCGTCGGTCCTGCAGACACCGAGCGGCGTGAGGAAGTCGTCGGGGCAGACCACGTTCGCCCCTCCCGTGGTGCCGTAGTGGTCGGGGCCGATCACCACGTACACCTCGGGCAGCCCGTCCTCCTGTATCGCACGGTAGGTCCTCGCGGCGGTCATCCCGGAGCACATGTATCCCGCATGCGGGGCCATGGCTGCCGCGATGCGCCTCTCCGATCCGGTGCGTTCGGGCTCCCCCGGCCCCATCGGGTGGGAGAAGCACCAGGACAGCATGCGCTCCAGTTCGTCCGGATCATCGGGGTAGAAGCGGCCTGCCACGGCGGGAAGTCTCATGAGAATGTGGAAGGGTGTTTGGGAAGAAGTTTGTTTGTATCGTTATCAGACCAGCTTGGCCTCGAAGTCCTCGATCTCCATGTTGAAGTCGTTGGGGTCCTTGATGTCGCCCCTCTCGAAGAGGACCTGCCTGGACAGGAGCCAGTAGATGCAGGCCAGGGCGCGCCTTCCCTTGTTGTTGGTAGGGATGACGAGGTCGACGTTGCGGGTCTCGTTGTTGGCGTCGCACATGGCGACGATCGGGATGCCCAGGTTGAGGGCCTCGTTGAGGGCCTGCTTGTCGGCGGCGGGGTCGGTGATGACGACGATCTCGGGCTCGATGAAGGCGGGGTTCATGGGGTTGGTCAGCGTCCCGGGGACGAAACGTCCGGCGAAGGCGGGGGCGCCGATGGCCTTGGAGAACTCCCTGGCGGGCTTCTGCCCGTACTGCCTGGCGGAGACCACGAGGATCCTCTTGGGGTCGTAGCGGCTCAGGAAGGAGGCGGCCGCCCTGATCCTCTCGTCGGTCTTCTTCACGTCCAGGACGTACAGTCCGTCCTGCCTGACCTTGTAGATGAAGTCCTTCATGTCTGCGGACTTCTGCTGGGTACCGATGTGGACACCGGAGGTCAGGTAGATGTCTTCTGCGACCAGGAGGTCGCCGTTGTTCACGGGTTGGATTTCGTCGTCGGTCATACGAATTACTCCTTCAGTTTCTCACGACAGTGATAGGAATGAGATCCTTGTCAAACTCCAGCATGGCGATGTCGATGGGGTCCAGCATCTCCTCGGGGTAGTCCACGAGGACAGGTGCCCCGTAAGAGATCTGCAGCGCCCTGGCGCCGATGATCCTTGCCTTCTCGAATCTTGTGTACTTCATATGGGTCACCATACGGGATGGCGACCCCATTATGGATGTCGCATATAAACCTATCCTTACTGTTAGTACGGATATCTGAAAACGCGCGCGCGTTACATAAATGAGGCGGAGACAACCGTTTTCTACGTCCGCCCGGATTGGGGTGGCATGACAGACGAGCTTGCCGTGTGCGCCGCGGCGTACTTCCGCAGCATTGGGAAGGATGTGTCCACCGCGGACGAGTTCACTATGGGGGCGTCGCTGGACCTGAAGTGGATGTCCCCGTCGGACGCGAAGCTCCTCCTCTCCGCCCTGACCAGGGCCGGGTTCGTGACCCAGAGGGACGGATTCGTCCGGCCTGCGGCCGACCCGGGATCTGTGGACGTGCCCCTGGCGTACCGCCCCTCGAAGGAGCTCCTGGAGTCGCTGCACTCGAAGATCCAGACGTCCGAAAAGGCACCGAAGGCGGAGCCCTCGGGACAGACCGAGGACATGTTCCCGAAGCTGATGGACGTGGCGGTGTCCAACGGCATGCAGCGCAGGGACTTCATACAGAGCTGCAACAAGATCCAGAAGAGGTTGGACATCGAGGTGGCGGTGGCCGCCCTCATCGTCCTGAGGGACGCTGGGGTCGACGTCTCGCCGTACCTCGATGATGTTTACGGTTCGCTGAGGGCCTGAGCCTCACTCGTACTTGATGAAGTTGCCCAGGGTCATCTTGCCGCTGGAGGAGCCCCCCACGGTGGTGCCGGACTGGACCTGCTCCATGAGCTTGATGTCCAGGGCCTTCTCGATCTTCTTGATCAGCTTGTCGTCCGGGATCAGGTTGTTGGCCTCGACCTTGGCCAGCATGCCCTTCTTCTCCTGGATGGAGGCGGCGAACTGCTCCAGGTCCATGCCCTTCGCCTCGCGGGCGGCCCTGATCGCGCCGCCGTAGTCGTCGATGAGCTCGATGGAGGCCGTGCCGGCGTAGATGTCCTTGGACTTCATCCTCCTCTCGCGCCTCTCCAGCCTCTCGCCGATGACGGTCTGGCTGACGGGGGCGCCTCCGGCGGACGGGGACCTGTAGTCCTCGCCGAACCTGGCACATCCGGGGCAGACGTTCAGCTTGCTGCCCTCCACGATGACCGTACGCGTCTGCGGAACGTCCTTTCCGCACATCTCGCAAATCATGCAACTCCCATCCCCCATCCCCCTTATTAATGTAGGGTTGGAATGCGCGTGCGAATGAAAGCGTTATAACGGATGTGCCCGTTGACCGAGGGGAGGACACATGACGGACGTGAACGACGAAGTATCCGAACTGAAGGCCAAGATTGTCACCCTCGAGGAGAGGAACGTGAGGCTGATGGAGGACCTCCAGAACGCGGAGACCGAGAAGAGATACTCCGAGAGCGAGCTGTTCAGGCTCCAGAAGGACATCTCGAGGCTCAGGAACGAGCTGGAGAGGCTGAAGAGCCCGCCGCTCATCATCGGTTCGATAAAGGACGTGCTGCCCAACAACCGCGTGGTCGTCAAGAGCTCCACCGGCCCCGACTTCGTCGTCTCGGTGTCCGAGTACGTGCCCGAGTCCGACCTGATCGTCGGGTCGAGGGTGTCCCTCAACAAGCAGACCCTCTCCGTGATGGACGTTCTGCCCCTGCCCGTGGACCCCGTGGTCTCCGGAGCGGAGATCATCGACAAACCCGATGTGACCTACGACGACGTGGGCGGGCTGAAGCAGCAGATGCTCGAGCTCCGCGAGGCCGTGGAGGACCCCCTGCTCAGGCCCGAGCTGTACAAGAAGGTCGGGATCGAGCCCCCCAAGGGCGTGCTCCTCGTCGGTCCCCCCGGCACCGGGAAGACGCTCATGGCCAAGGCGGTCGCCAACGCCACACAGGCCACCTTCATCAGGCTGGTCGGATCCGAGCTGGTCCAGAAGTACATCGGAGAGGGGGCGAGACTCGTCCGCGAGCTGTTCCAGCTGGCCAAGGACAAGGCGCCCAGCATCATCTTCATCGACGAGCTGGACTCGGTCGGGGCCAGGAGGCTGGACGTCGCCACGTCCGGCGACAGGGAGGTCCAGAGAACCCTGATGCAGCTGCTGTCCGAGCTGGACGGGTTCACCCCCACCAGCGACGTGAAGATCATCGGCGCCACCAACAGGCCCGACATCCTGGACGACGCCCTGCTCAGGCCGGGGAGGTTCGACAGGATCATCGACGTGGGCCTCCCGGACGCCGACGGCAGGAAGCAGATCTTCGATATCCATCTGGCCCACATGAACGTGGACCCGGACATCTCCTCCAAGAAGCTGGCGGACATGACCGAGGGCGTGTCGGGTGCCGAGATCAAGAGCATCTGCACCGAGGCCGGTATGCTGGCCATCAGGAACGACAGGGACCACGTCACCGAGAGGGACTTCCTGGACGCCAAGGAGAAGGTCCAGGAGGCAGGCAGGAACAAGGCCAAGCCCGCCCCCGCATACATGTTCGGATAAACATCATTGACAGCCCGGGAACACGGCATCGTAGTCATGGTTGCAAAGCCGTGTTCCCGGTTGCCGCACACATGTTGCACAGTAGAAATTTCTAAATTGGCACAGCCCCTAATTCGAAACGATGCCGGGATACAAACTCATATGTCCTGCCCCGAAGATCGATAAAAGCATCGAATTGGATGACGATCGGGCCGCGACGGATTTCGTAGAGACCGTTGTATCAAAGACGGGGTACTTCTTCACGCTCTACGGTGATAACATCTGTTGGGAGGTCTCGATAGACCCTCTAAACAGTGATGACCATGTCATATACATAAAGGTCAACGACCCAGTGAAGAAACATGTCTCTGCCATCGTGGATACGCTTCATGTAAAGGTTACGAAAGACTATTCATTCATAGAAGAGTTCTGCAACACGTTCGAAGAGAAGCGTACACCCACTTACGAACCCCCTATGAACAGAATCGCCGGGATTGAAACGACCAAGGCTGAGAATAAGGGGCCAGAGGAGAATTTCATAACATCTGGATTGAGGGAAACGTTCGGCCTAATCCTCCCTGCTAGAAAGCAGAAACGCAGACACAAGGATTGATGGGTGATGCAATGGGACTAATCACACTGAGATGCGACCACTGCGGAGGGGAAGTGCAACTAGACGATTCCCGTGATGCCGGATTCTGCATGTACTGCGGGACCAAGATTGTCATAAGGGATGACATCAACCAATTCTACATTTCGAACCTCAAGGAACAGGTCGCGAACCTCAAGAAGCTGATGACCGCATACTTCTCGGCGAACCGTCACGCCGATGCGAACAAGATTGCGGATCAGATCATATCCATAAACGGGGCGGATGCCGAAGTCTGGTTCGTCAAAGGCATGGCCACCATCTATCTGACGGCCTCCTTCACAGATTCGAAAGGTCTTGAAGCGGCCAAAGAGGCATTTGATAACTATTCGATGCTCTCTGGCGATAAGAAAGACCATTTTACCGAGGCATACAACCAACGGTTCGGAAAGGAGATCGCCACCCGGTTCCTCTCGATGGCTGAGAGATTGTATGCCGATGGTTGCTATGAGATAGAAACGAATATTCAACAGGTTCTCCAGTTTGATCCTAACAACACGAGGGCCCTGAAGATAGCCATCGTATCCGACATCCTGTCCGGAAAAGGAAAGAATAAGACGACTGCCGACCGTATTGCCGCATGTTGCAGCATCTACGAGAATATGAGGGATGAGCTGGTCTTCGAAATCATTGACAAGCTAACGGTCAGAGAAGACAAGATGAGTGAGCTATATGGGATTCCGAAAGAAGATGCCAGAGGAAGTGACTACAACATCTTGAGAAAGACCCTCGACTCGTTAAATCTGGCTGATGATTACGGCTTGACATCCACATCGCTGGAGATGATGAGACTTAACACCCTTCTGATAATGGATTCTTGCGCCGACGACAAGAGCAGCAACGGATACGGAGTCAAGATTCCGGAAAGGACTCTCGAAGAGTGCATATCGAAACTCTCACATCAACTGGGGATCCATATCGATCTCGATACCATCCGTAAAGATTGGATAGTGGCGGGCGAACCCATCTGCGTATACCTGGAGATTGGGTCCGGACCAGGATCCATATTCTCCAACCGCGCCTTCAAGGATACAAACGTTCGCGTGAGAATTGACCGCTTGGACAGACAGTCGTCGTACATCAGCCGTGACATGGGGGTAAAGAACGGATTCATTCCCACAGGAATCCTTTGTCCGGCCATCCTGAGGATCCAGACGGATTACAAGGGCAAGAAGCACTCGACAACGATACTCGCTCTCGGTACCAAGCTCTTCTCGAACATCCATGTGAAGGATTCCAAGAGCTCCGCATTGTACCTCAACTATGATAAGGCGACGGGCAACGTGGTTATCGACAGGAAGACATCAGATCATCTGCTGTATTATACCATCGACTGACTTAACACAGGGCAAAATAATCCAGCGTACCCTCGACATAGATGTCATATTCCGATCTTGGACAATCCTGGATGATGGATGGCCTACTCGGAAGTCTTTCCTCGATTTCAACAGGCATATCTCGCAATAGAGGACTCCGAGTGTCACGTCAAAGATATGCTAGTCTTGGATGTCGGCATAGATAGATTCGACTGGATATGCTCGAACACGGAAATCTCGAAATCGAAGTTGAATGTGGCGTTTGTGCGACGCATAAACACCTCCATCCACACCAACCCTGACTCCTGACAGACCGATGTACATCTAATCCAACAGAAACGCCCGTCCGAATGGGCAGCCTACGACTACACGGACTCTGCCGAACGGAGAAAAGTCACTCCCTCTCGTTGTCCTCCCCGCCGAAGAACGTCAGCTGAGAAGCCGCGTAGATCTCCTCCAGACCGATGCCGTCCTGCGCGGAGACCGCCCTGATCTCCCCGAAGACCCCCATGTTCTCCATGGCCTTGAACAGCTCCATGCCCACAACGGTCTGCGGCACGGAATCCGAATCCAGCAGGTCCCCGTACAGCACGTCGGAGACCTGGTACCAGTCCAGCATCCTCTGCTCGTCCTCCTCGGAGAGGGTGTCGCACTTGGACAGCAGGTTCAGCATCGGGAGCTGCAGCCTGAACTGCACCAGCGCACCGAGCGTCATGGCGGAGATGAACCCGTTGGGTGTCCTGCACAGGGACGGATCGGAGAGGTAGACGATCATGGAGTCGTCCCTTCCGAAGGCGCGGACGGTGACCTCGGAGGACTCCCTGAACGCGAACAGCTCCAGCTGCCCCGGGGTGTCGATGAGGGCGTAGTCGGTCTTGTACGTGCTGACCACGTCCATCATCTTGCCGATGTTCACAGCCATCAGGTCGGCGGCGACGATCTGCGCCCCGTTGGGACCCAGGGAGTACTCCTGCATGACCTCGTCCAGGGATATCCACTCGCGGATGTCCACGTCCGGCTCGTAGGGCAGGGTGTCCGCCCCGGGATCCATGTTGACTATGATGGAATCCACAGCCGCATCGTCCATCCAATCCCTGTACGCACCCACCATGGTGCTCTTGCCGCTTCCCGCGGTCCCGACGAAGAACAGGTTCTTCACTCAATCACGTCCTCTGGCATTAGCCACACTTGAAACAGACGAAAGCAATATAAGAACCTGGACGTCTCCCTCCCTCATGAATGTGAGCTATCGTCACCCCGGGCCCTTCTCGGCCGTGGGGATCCTGGCCGCGTTCGCGTTCGCCGTGATTCTCGCAGTCGCGGCCAACGCAGACTCGTCATGGATCTACGGGGAGAGCATGATCTCCGACCTCGGCGTCTCCGACGTCCAGCTGTCGGCGGATCTCTTCAACTACGGATGCATCGTTGTCGGCATCCTCCTGTTCGTGTTCGGTATCGGGAAGGCAGCATGCGAGTTCAACTGCAACCGCGCCAGCGGATGCGTGCTTGCCATCGCGGCCATCTTCCTGATCCTCATCGGCTACATCCACAGCGACTTCGGCAACGGCAACACCCACACGACAATCGCCATGCTGTTCTTCCTCTTCCTCTTCATCGCGGCGGTCCTCTCCGCCATCGGCGACTGGAGGGACGGGGCCAGGCTCAACGGGGCTGTCACCTCCGTCCTCATCCTGGTCGTCCTCGGATGCGCGGTCGGCATGAACATCGAGAAGGTCGAGGTCATCGCGGTGGCCTGCGCCATCGTCTGGGTCATGGCCATCAGCGCCAAGATGATCCTCGCAGTCAGGAAGGGTTAATTAACCCGACCGGAATAATCAGGAAGGTGCGAAAATGGCAGCTATGCCCAAGAAGATGGTCTTCGGTACCGCCCTCGGACTCGTAGGCGGGATCATCGCCCTGGCGGCGATGTCCGCGGCCTGGGACGGGACCCTCGACAGCATGACGCTGGTCGGCTTGAACATGCTCGTAGCGGTGATGTTCTTCGCCGTGGCCGGCTCCTTCACCAGGCACGTGCCCGTCCCCGGGAACACCGTGCTCGTGCTCGCCACGGTCTGCGAGGCGGTAGTGGTCCTCTCGATCCTCTACGACGCCACGTACCTCTGGCTGAACCTGATCCTCGCCGTCATCGGCGCGGTCAACATCCTCTTCGCCGCCTGCCCCACCGTCACCAGGTGGGTCGACGCCGAGAGGGTCTGAAGGCAAACGGCCCGAAAGGGCCACTTTCATATTCTCACATCATCTCGCGACACCGATTACGATACGCTCATCGTGGTATCTACGCTCTTCCGGGTAATTTTAAATCGCCGTATTCGTTCACCCGGCTCATGGATGAGAAGTACTCGTTCGCGCTCAGGAAGCTCGCCCTTCTGGGTGCGATGGATGACTACATAGCGATCTCCTCCAGGGAGCTCGGAGAGGCCCTGGAGATGAGCCAGCAGTCTGCATCCAAGAGGATACTGGAACTACTCGACGAGAAGTACATCGTCCGCGACCTCGGCGCCCGCAGGCAGCGCATCAAGCTGACCCAGAAGGGCATCGACGACCTGAAGAAGGAGTACAACGAGTACCGCAGGATATTCGAGCTCACCGACCACATCAACATACACGGGAACGTGGTCTCAGGCATGGGAGAGGGCGGATACTACATCTGCCAGGAGGGCTACAGGACCCAGTTCCAGTCGAAGCTCGGTTTCACCCCCTTCGAGGGCACGCTCAACATCCAGGTGGACCCGGAGGACGTGGGGAAGCTGGACATCGTCCGCAGCATCGCAGGCATATCCGTGGAGGGGTTCTCCTGCGACGGGAGGAGCTTCGGCGATGTGATAGCGTACCGCGCAAAGATCCGCAACATCGACTGCGCGATCGTCGTGCCCGAAAGGTCCCACTACGTGGACACCATCGAGATCATCTGTCAGTACCACCTGCGCAGGACCCTGAGCCTCGAGGACGGGGACCGCGTTGAGATCAAGGTCAACCTCTGACCGCAGATCCACGAACGGGACGGAGCATTAATGGAATAATCGGGCGGGGCCCTAGGCCCCGTCCCGGAATCAGTTTGTCAGGGAGGAGACGACCGACCGGAAGATCGCCTTCCCGTCCCCCTCCTCCTCGGTGTAGCCCCTGGTCCAGTCCGGGTGGGTGAATCTGGTGATCACACGCTCCGGATGGGGCATCATGCCCATGACGTTGCCCGCAGGGTTGCATATCCCCGCGATGTCAGAGGGGGACCCGTTGGGGTTCCACGGGTAGTCTGCGTCCGATCCGTCCGGACGGACGTACCTGAACACCACCTGGTCGTTGTCCTGGAGACTCTGGACGAAGTCCGGGTCCATGCTCATCAGCTTTCCCTCGGCATGGGCGGAGGGGATCATGAGCATCCTCTTCTCCGGTACGTCCCGGGTGAAGACGCACTTCCCGCGGTTGTCGTTCCTGAGCACCGTCGGACGGCACTCGAACCTGCCTGAATCGTTGGTGTACAGTGCCGCGGTCGGCTGATCGGACATGGTCTCGTCGAACGCCGGCAGCAGGCCCATCTCCACCAGGATCTGGAACCCGTTGCACACGCCCAGCACCGGCTTCTCGGCCTCCACGAACCTCTTCACCTCGGAGCCCAGCGACGCCTTGATCCTGGCGGCGAATATCGCCCCCGCGCGGACGTAGTCCCCTGCGGAGAACCCTCCGGGGAAGGCGAGGATGTCGTAGTCCTCCAGGTCCCTGCACCTGCCGGCCGGGGCCTGCTTTATGAGCTGCTTCAGATGGACCTCCTCCGCCTGGGCGCCCACGGACCTGAAGGCCAGGGCCATCTCGTCCTCGCAGTTGGTCCCCTCTATCCTGATCACGCATACGCGGATATCCTCGGGCCTCATTCCGCACCACCTCCCATTATGCTCCAGATGGGGTCGTTCCAAGCCTTCCTCATCTCCTCCACCGGGATGACGGTCCCGTTGTCCTTGATCTTCAGGCTGTCCCCCTTCGTTATCCCCAGCAGCGTCGCGTCGTCGCCGAGTATCTCCGTGAACCTGGTGACGTCCATGCCGTCCACCTCCACGATCCAGCGGCTGTTGCTCTCGGAATACAGCTTCCTCCTCAGGTCCATCCCGTCGATGCCCTCCAGAGTGATCTCCGCGCCCACGTGCCCGGAGATACACATCTCGGCCACGGCCACGGCTATCCCTCCGTCCGAGCAGTCGTGACAGCTCAGGACGATGCCCTCGTCCATGGCCTGCAGGAGCTCGTCAATGCACCTCTTGAGTGAGGGGACGTCCACTCCCGGCACGTCGCCCTGCTCGCCGCCGTACTTCCTGAACAGCAGCGACATCCCCATCTCGTCCCTGGTCTTTCCGACGAGGAAGATGCAGCTGCCGGCCTTCTTGAAGTCCGCCGTGATGGCCTTCCTCACATCGTCGATCAGACCGCACCCCAGGATCATCGGGGTCGGGAGGATGTGGTGTCCTCCGGGGGCCTCGTTGTACAGGCTCACGTTGCCCGAGGGGATCGGTATGTTGAGCTCCCTGGCAATCTCCCCTATGCCCCTCACGGCCTCCCTGAACTCGCCCAGCCTCTCGGGCTTCTCCGGGTTGCCGAAGTTCAGGCAGTCGGTGAAGGCGTTCGGCCTCGCCCCGACGGCCACCAGGTTCCTGCAGGTCTCGTCGATGCAGGACATCCCGCCCTTGTACGGGTCGCCCTCGGTGAACCAGGGGTTGCACCCTATCGCCGCCGCCAGTCCCTTCCATCTTCCGGGGACGGGCCTGAGCACCGACGCGTCGCCGGGTCCGGTCTCGTTCATGGAGCCGACCATGGGATGGACGACGGTGGACGCCCTGACCTCGTGGTCGTACTGCCTGATGGCCCACTCCTTGGACGCGACGTTGGGGTCGGACAGGAGCGTGAGGATGACCTCCTTGTCGTCGGGCAGCTCCGGGAATTTCTCCCCGGCCTTGGTCTGGACCTCGGGCAGCACGTACGGGCGGTTGTACACCGGCCCGCCGGTGAGGAACTCCAGGTCCATGTCGAATATCAGGTCGCCGTCCCAGAACAGGCGGGTGCGCCTCTCGCTGGTGGTCCTGGCTATCGGGGTGGCGAGGACGTCCCACATCTCGAAGATGGACAGGACCTCCTCCACGTTCTCGGGCTTGCAGGTGCACATCATGCGCTCCTGGGACTCCGACACCCATATCTCCCAGGGCGCCAGCCCTGGCTCCTTCAGCGGGACGCAGTCCAGGTCGACATCGGCCCCGCAGCCCGCGTCCAGGGCCATCTCGCCCACCACGCAGCTCAGGCCTCCCCCTCCCAGGTCCTTCATCCCGGTGATGAGGTGCCTGGCGTTGACCTCGAAGCACGCGTGCATGACCGGCTCCTTGGTGATGGGGTCGCCCAGCTGGACGGCTCCCCTGGAGTCCTCGTCCGACGTCGCGGTGAGGTCTGCGGATGCGAAGTTCACCCCGTGTATCCCGTCGCGGCCGGTGCGCCCGCCGATGAGGATCATGACCTCCCCGGGGCCTCCGGCGTAGTTCCTGGCCAGGTCCTCCCTGTTCACTATCCCGAGGCAGGCCACGTTCACCAGGCAGTTCCCGGTGTACTTCTCGTCGAAGAAGAACCCGCCCGTTATGGTGGGTATGCCCACGCGGTTGCCGTAGTCCCTGATCCCCGAGACCACGCCGTTCATCAGGTACTTGGGATGCTTCACTCCGGGGGGCAGCTCGCCCTCCCTGTCGGGGTACCCGAAGCACAGCGGGTCTGCGAGTCCGATGGGCTGGGCGCCCATGCAGACCACGTCCCTAAGTATCCCGCCGATCCCTGTGGCGGCGCCTCCGTAGGGCTCTATCGCCGACGGGTGGTTGTGGCTCTCGATCCTCAGGGCGTATCCGTAGTCGTCGTCGAAGACCATGACCCCGGCGTCCCCCTTGGAGAGGACGTCGTCCCTGTCCAGTCCGAAGACGAACTCCTTCAGGATCGGCTTGGAGCTCTTGTAGCAGCAGTGCTCGCTCCATGCCTGCCCCAGCGCCTGGAGCTCCACGTCCGTGGGGTTCCTGCCCTCCTGGGAGAAGTAGTCCTTCACCCTCCTCATCTCCTCCAGGGATAGGCCCAGGCTCATGTCCGCGGATATCGACTTGAGCGTCTCGTCGTCGGCGGAGAGGATGTCCACGTCGTAGAGGTCGTACGGCGCATCGCGTTTGACCATCGGTCCCGGCACCGGATCACCTCAGGGATACCCTGTAGTTCTGGATCACCGGGTTGGCCAGGAGCTTCCTGCACATCTCCTCACCACGTGCCAGCGCCTCATCTGCGGGGGCGTCGATGTCCACCTCGAAGAGCTTCACCGTCTTCACTGACGACACGCCCTCGAAGCCGAGGGACTCCAGGGTCTTCCTGGTGTTGCTGCCCTCGGGGTCGGCGACCCCCTTCTTGAGCTCGATTCTGATCTCGATGACTGTCATTGCCGATGCCATCGCTGGAGCACCATATTAAGTTACGCGCGCGTGGACGCGTAAGGATAATGAGCATCGCAACGGTATACGGCACCGATGTCAGATTCGATAGTCCTCAAGGTCGCCATGGCGCAGAGGCAGTCCGAGGCTGGCTACGGCCGCGCCAGGATGGACACCGAGTCCCGCAGGGCCCTGGGCCTGGAGATAGGGGACACCGTGGAGATCGTCGGGAAGAGGGCGGTGGTCGCCAAGGTCTTCAAGTGCGACGCGGCGTTCGAGGGCCGCGGCATGATCTTCGTGGACGGCCTCACCAGGACCAGCGCCGGGATCAGCGTGGACGAGAACGTCACCGTCAGGCGCTGCGAGCCGCAGATGGCGGAGCAGGTGGTTCTGGCGCCGAACATCCCCGAGGGCAAGTCGATCAGGTTCGAGAAGGGCTACGAGGACGTTTTCCTCAGGGGGCTCATGGCAAGACCGCTCGTGGCCGGCACCGACATCATCGTCCCGAACATCGCTCTGATGGGGAACCGTTCGACGTTCACCGTCGTGTCCACGGTGCCGGCGGGCCCGGTGCTGGTCACCGGTGGGACGAAGATAGTCCTGAAGGAGACCGCCCCCAAGAAGAAGCAGAAGACCAAGACCCCCTCAGGCCAGCAGATCACCTACGACGACGTCGGGGGTCTGGACGAGGAGCTGAAGAGGATCAGGGAGATGATCGAGCTCCCCCTGAAGCACCCCGAGCTCTTCGACAGGCTGGGCATCGGCGCCCCCCGCGGGGTTCTCCTGTACGGCCCTCCCGGCACCGGGAAGACGCTCATCGCAGAGGCGGTGGCAAACGAGTCCGGGGCCTCACTCTATTCGGTCAGGGGCCCAGAGATCATGGGCCAGTACTACGGCCAGAGCGAGGAGCGCCTGAGAGACATATTCAAGGAGGCCTCGGAGAACACACCCAGCATAATCTTCCTCGACGAGATAGACTCCATCGCTCCCAACAGGGACTCCGTCTACGGTGAGGTGGAGCGCAGGGTGGTCGCGCAGCTTCTGACGCTGATGGACGGCCTGGGCGACTGGGGGAACGTGATAGTCATCGGCGCCACGAACAGGGAGGACTCCATCGATCCGGCCCTGAGGAGGCCGGGCAGGTTCGACAGGGAGATCGAGATCGGAGTCCCCGGGCGGGACGGAAGGAGGGACGTCCTGGAGGTCCACACCCGCGACATGCCCCTCACGTCCGATGTGGACATAGAGGCCCTGGCGGGCATGACCCAGGGGTTCGTGGGAGCGGATCTGGCAGCATTGTGCAGGGAGGCGGCCATGCACTGCCTGAGCGGCCGCATGAAGGAGCTGGACCTGGACAGCCCCGTGCCCTCGCAGATCCTGGAGAACATGCGCGTCTCCATGGACGACTTCCGCGAAGCGCTGAACGACGTGGAGCCCAGCGGCATGAGGGAGGTGCTGGTGGAGATCCCCAAGGTCACATGGGCCGACGTGGGCGGCCTGGACGATGTCCGCAGGGAGATCGAGGAGGTCTTCGTCCCCGAGGGAGGGAACGACGCCTACGACAGACTGGGCATCGAGCCCGGCAAAGGGATCCTGCTGTACGGGCCGCCGGGCACCGGGAAGACGCTCATCGCCAAGGCCCTGGCCAACGAGTCGGGAACCAACTTCATCTCGGTGAACGGCCCCGAGATGGCCAGCAAGTGGATGGGCGAGAGCGAGAGGGCCATCAGACAGGTGTTCAAGCGCGCCAAGCAGATGGCACCCTGCATCATATTCTTCGACGAGATCGACTCGATAGCCCCGATCAGGGGGACCGGGGACGGCACCGCATGGGAGAGGGTCGTCGCTCAGCTCCTGACGTCCATGGACGGCATGGAGAGCATGAAGAACGTCACAGTCATGGCGGCGACCAACCGCCCTGACATGATCGACCCGGCGCTTCTGAGACCCGGCAGGTTCGACAGGATGATCCTGGTAGGCAAACCGGACGAGGAGTCCCGCCTGGGAATCCTGAGGGTGCACACCAGGAGGATGCCCCTGGGCGACGTGGACCTGGGGTGGCTGGCATCGGTCACCGACGGCTACGTCGGTGCGGACCTGGCCGCGCTGTGCAGGGAAGCCGCGCTGTGCGCATACAGGCAGGACAGGAACGCCGAGGTCGTCGATCGCGACCATTTCGACGCGGCTCTTCGCAGGGTGGGCCCCTCCGTGGACGACGCCGTCTTCAAGAGCTACGAGAGGATGGGCCGGGACATCAAGAGGCGCCGCTCCGGATGGGACAGCGTCCCGTTCTACGGATGATCAGTTCCTCCCGCAGGTGCACTGGTGCTCCTCGCCGTCGTGATGATGACAGGTGGCCTCAGAATGCATCTCCAGGGTCCCGTCCGCGAACTTCGCCGCGGCCGCATCCGCGCTTCCGGTGTTGCCGGAACAGACCCTGATGCCGGATGCCTCCAGGCCCTGCCTGGCACCCATGCCCAGGCCTCCGCAGATCAGGACGGAGACCCCCAACTGGCGGAGGACGCCCACAAGTTCGCCGTGGCCCCTGCCCTCGTTGCCGACGACCTCCGATGAGACGACCCTCCCGTCTTGGATCTCATAGACCTTGAAATGCTCGGTCCTGCCGAAGTGCTGGAAGATCTCCCCGTTCTCGTATGTCACCGCTACCTTCATTCTCGCATCTCCAGAATCGCATGGCCCCATGGTGCATCCCGGGCACCTGTCGCCGACCGGCCTCGGACAGCCACCGCTGCACTTGTCAGCCGGGCATCTTCCGCGTCTGACCTCGGTGCATCCCTCGAGATCCGGATCGCAGGGGCTGCGGACCCAGCCCGCCATCTCCGCCAGATACGCCCCGGTTTCCTGCAGGAGACCCACGTTCACACGGTAGTGCGTGAAGTATCCGCGCCTCTCGGATTCGACGAGACCCGCGTCGCGGAGCACCTTCATGTGCTGGGACACGGCTGCGTCGGACACCCCGAGCCTCCTGGCGACCGCACCTGCGCAGATGTCGTGGTTCAGCAGGACCACGACGATCGAGAACCTGGTCTCATCCGATAGGGCCTTCAGGATGCCTGTGATGTCGTCCATGGTGTCACTGTTTAAGTGAGCGCTTAAACAGAATCCCCATATATACGGGTTCTCCGGACCCGCGTCCGGATCAGAGGTCCTTCGCCATGTACGGGAGGTCGTAGTCGAAGCCCAGGGACCTGTAGTAGCCCCTGACGCCGACCCCGCTGGTCACCCTTATCCTCGTCCTGCCGGCCTCGCGGGCAACCCTCTCGGCCTCGGTAACCAGCTCCCTGCCGAAGCCCCTGTGCTGCCAGTCCTCGCCCTCGTCACCTATGGACGCGACCTTGCCGAAGACCTTGAGCTCCCTTATCGTCGCCTCGGGGTTGGAGTCCAGCCTGAGCCTCACATACCCCACGATGGCGTCCTCGTACTCCAGGGCCATGAAGTGCTCCGTTCCGCCGCATGACTCGTACACCGTGTCCTTGAGAACGACCTTCGACGGGTCCCTCAGGACGACGCCCTTGTGACCGACCTCCCTGCAGCGGATGCACCTGCACTCCATCCCGTTGTCGCGCATGTAGTCCGCCACGAGCTGGCGGATGTTGCTCTTGCGTATGCCTGCGGAGACCTCCGTGACCGGGATGTCCCTCTGTATGCGCTGTATGCGGACGTACTCCGGGACGGTCGACTTCATACGTGCCAGCAGCTCGGTGGCGGTGTCCTCCAGGTAGGGCGAGTACTCCCCCGCCCGCCACTGGTCGTACACCTTCGTGCCCTCGACCACCAGGAGCGGATAGAACTTCAGCATGTCCGGCCTGTAGTCGGGGTCGTCGAACACCTTCCTGAAGCACCTGTAGTCGTTCTCGGGGGACGAGCCTGGCAGACCCGGCATGATGTGGTAGCAGACCTTGAGCCCGTGCTCCTTGCAGTCGCGGGTGCACCTGCGGACCTCCTCGGTGCCGTGGCCCCTCTCCACCCCCTTCAGGATGTCGTCGTCCAGGATCTGCACGCCCAGCTCGACCCTCGTGGCGCCGAACCCCATCACCCTCTCGATCTGCTCCACCGTGAACACGTCCGGGCGGGTCTCGACCGTGAGCCCGACGCACCTGTGCTCTGATGACTCGTTGAGCCTTTGGGCCTCCTCCAGCGTGCCGGAGTCGACGCCGTTGAGCGCGTCGAAGCACCTGCGGACGAACCACTCCTGGTACTCGGGATCGCGGCTGGTGAACGTGCCGCCCATGATGATCAGATCAATCTTGTCGGTCTTGTGGCCGATCTCCTCGAGCTGGGTCACCCTGTCGGTCACCTGCATCCATGGATCGAACCTGTTCCGTCCGGCCCTCCTCGCCGCCGGCTCCTTCCCGGTGTAGGACTGCGGAGAATCGTTCTGGACCCCTCCGGGACAGAAGGAGCAGCGACCATGGGGGCAGTCGTGCGGCGACGTCATGACCGCCACCACGGCGACGCCGCTGATCGTACGGGTCGGCTTCTTGACCAGGAACGGCGTGAGCAGTCTCCTGTCCCCGGGCTCGACGTTCGCCAGGATGTCCGAGTTGGGCGGGACGTCCCCGAAACCGTACGCCTTGCAGAGTTTCAGCTTGAGGTTCTGGAGCTGATCGCGGTCGGTGACCCTCCCGCTCTTGACGGCGTCGATGATCTCGCGGGAGAAGGCCGCTATGTCCGGTTCAGCCATAGAAAACGCTGCCGGCGTCGGACTTCCTCTCCTGGGGCGCCTCGGGGGCGGCCTCGAGCTGGTCCATGCAGACGACGGCCTGGGCCGAGAGGAACCTCAGGACGCCGTCCACATCGAATACCAGGGCCGTGTCCGAGCCGACGGCGGACATGCCCTTGTAGACACCCTCGAACTCCCTGCACTCCGACATGGAGCACTTCCAAAGGACCCTGAACCTGGCGCCCTGCGCCACCACGAACTCGTTAGACATCTGCTTCATCTCCTCTGGGTGAGCTCCTGGAAGTGCACGATGGTCTTGCGGTAGTTCTCCATGGCCATGTTCACGTTGGCCTCGGTGAAGCTCCACGCCTTGGCCAGATCCCCGAACCTGATGCGGTACCCTTTGCGCATCTGACCGTCGTACTCCACATCCATGGCCTCCAGCAGGTCCATGGACTTGAGCTTGTTGATGTGCCTGTATATCGTGGGCTTGGTCGTCCCGAGGAGAGCGGCGAGCTCCTCCACGGTCCACGCCTTGGAGGGGTACGCCATCAGATGGTCCATGAAAAGACGGTACGGGACGCTGTCCCTGACGGTTATCGCGCCCGTCTTCGGGTCGTAGCCCTTCGGCAGGTACCCTATCTGCACCAGAAGGGTCTCCGCCACGACGTTGACATCGTCCACCCCGGTCATGGGGGTGTTGCTAACGACCTGTAGTTCGAACAGTCAAACCGCCTCGATTGGCTAAAGTTAAGCTGATATATTAATTTGATAGCGTCCGTGCTTTACACTTGGAGCCCACTTCATACCAGGTCCTTGAGCCTGTCCACGGCGACCAGCACGCTGGTTGTGGGTATGACGCGCGACACCGGTATGGTGAGGATCTTCTCCACCGTCGGCGCGACGATGGGTGCGCAGACCACTCCCAGGGCCCCGTCGCGCTCCGCGCGCACGGCCGCTATGATGGCGTCCTCCACCGTCGACACCGGGTACTCCCTTACACTGACCGTCAGGCCGTCCATGTCGATGGACTTCGGCAGGTTCTCCAGGACCGCGCTGAACGCTATCACGGCTATGAAATGGGAGTCCTCCGGCTCCATCAGGATCTTCAGCGACTTGATGACCTGGCGGACCGTCCGCAGATTGGGTTCGCGCTTGTCCTCCAGGATCTTGTACATCGTGCTCTGCGATATCCCCGACAGCTGGCAGAACTCGTTCAGGGACATGTTCAACTCGTCGTCGAGGATGCTGCGGAAGGCCTTCTGGAACCCGCCGTCCTCCCTGAGCATCCCCGCTATCAGATCGGATACTGTCATCTCTCCTCCCTCGCGAAAGCGGCGGCGTTGCTCCCCGCTACGCAGCCCTGGCCAACGGCCTTGGCGACCTGCCAGGGCCTGCCGGTGACGTCCCCGCAGGCGTACACCCCCGGAACGGACGTGGCGCAACCCTGATCGACGCGTATGGTGTCGTCCACCTCAGGCATGACGCCCAGATCCATCGCTATGTCGGCGGCGGATTTCGCCCCCAGCTCGATGAAGACCCCGTCGGCCGGGATGACGGTCCCGTCCTCGAGCTCCAGTGCCTCGACCTTCCCCTCTCCGAGGATCGCCTTTGGCCTGGATCCGCGGATGTTCGCACCCGCATCGACCGCCCTGTCGGCCAGGACGCGGCTTGCCTGGAGGTCCCATACCACCCACGACGTCTCGGACGCGTAGTGGGTCATCAGCTCCGCCGATACGGCGGCCTCGGAGTCGTTCCCCACAACCACCGCCCTCCTGCCGCGGTAGAAGTTGCAGTCGCACACCGCGCAGTAGCTCACGCCCTTGCCGAAGAGCTCCTTCTCCCCCGGGATGCCCAGCCTGCGCCGGGATATGCCGGTCGCTATGACCACGGCCTTCGCGACGACGTTCTCTCCGCCCTCCAGGATGAACCCGAAACGGCCTTCGGACACCTCGACGGATATCACGTTCTCGCCCGCGAAGACGGCACCGGTCGACTTGGCCTGTGCGACCCCGCGTTCCAGGAGCTCGTCTCCGGAGACTTTGCCGGTCCCGAAGTAGTTGTCCATCTCGGTTCCGGACGCGGCGCTGGCCGACAGCCTCCCCGCCACCAGGACACCGGCGCCTTTGCGTGACGCGTGGATGGCCGCCTGTATGCCTGCCGGCCCCGAGCCGATGATGAGGACATCCGTCTCCATCAGAGACCGCTCACGTAGCTGAGGATGTCGTCCTTGGGCCTGAGACCCACCAGCGCGTCGACGAGGACACGGTCCCTGAACACGAGGAGCGTGGGGATGGCGTTGATGTTGAACCTGATGGCGATGGCCTGGTTCTCGTCGGTGTTGAGCTTCGCAACGCCGGCCTTGCCCTCGAGCTCGGCGGCGACCTCCTCGATTATGGGTCCCATGCGCCTGCAGGGCCCGCACCAGGGCGCCCAGCAGTCGATGATCGCGATGTGGTTTGACTCCACGAAGGAGTCGAAGTTGGACTCGTTGAGCTCGGTTACCATTTGGAATCACTGGCTACCGTATCCTGGAGTGTGTTTATAAAGTGGCCCGTCGGAGGACGGGCGGTTAAGAGCCATTACCTCGGAGGAGGTCGAAGCGCCTCGCGAGGGGGAGGTCCGGATACTGACCGATGCGGTCGGGTATCACGTCGAGGTCCTCACCGTAGAGCCCCGACAGCTCCCTGTGCAGAGCCTCTATGCGGTCCGCACCCCTGTCCGCACCCTTGTTCCTGAGCTTCTCCACGGAATGCGTGTGGGGCACCACCTTGTTGTCGCTCACCATGTTATCCGCATGGGCGACGATCTTCTCCTCGATGGTCCGCGGCATGTAGTCCGCGGGAGGCAGGTTCATCTCGGCGACGTCCTCCTCGTCGAGACCCGCCCCCGTGTGCTTGCGCACGATGTCCACGACCGACCGGGGCAGCCCCTCTGCATCCACGATCTGGGAGCCTATGTACGCGTGCATTATCGAATGATCCACGGACCTGCCTATGTCGTGGAGGAGCGCACCTGCGCGCACCAGCGCACCGTCCGCGAACTCGATCTTGGACGCCATCTCCACCGCCACGGCCTCCACGGTGCAGCAGTGTATGATCACCCTGCGCTTGCACCCGGCGTCCATCAGCATCTGGACGCAACGGTCCTCATCTGGGATGCTCGACAACGGTCTTCCCCCTCTCGTTGGGCACGACCTCAAGCTCCCCTCCGCGGTCGGAGTAGAGGGCCTGGCCCCCGGTGAACCTGTCCAGGAATATCGCTAGAGCGGCGATCTCGGAATGCGGCTGGTTGCCCACGGACACATTGAAGTCCGCACGTTGGTACACCTCCGCAGGGACCTTCTCGGCGCCCACGACGATCATGATGTCCTCGTCGCGGGGGATCTTGGGCAGCGCCTCGTCCACCCTCTGCCCGTACATCGTCAGATGGACCACCTTTCCCTGGAAGTCCCTGACGGCCTCCTTCCAGCTGACCCCCGTCTTTATGGTGTAGTCGCCTCCGAACCTCTGGACGACGCTGCGGATGTTCTCCTCCAGCACCGGGTCCTCGGTGTCCACGTAGATGCCCCTGGCCCCCAGTGCGCGGGACGAGAGCGCCACATGCGTGGTCACCCTCTTGTCGCGCTGG
Source organism: uncultured Methanomassiliicoccales archaeon (assembly GCA_959597175.1). Classification (GTDB taxonomy): domain Archaea; phylum Thermoplasmatota; class Thermoplasmata; order Methanomassiliicoccales; family Methanomethylophilaceae; genus Methanoprimaticola. The sequence goes on along the minus strand of CAUFXM010000010.1, from coordinate 19,883 downwards.
GGACGGTGGCCGATCCTCATTATCCAGATGTCGGCCATCTGATTACTCTTCGTGGATCAGCTCGATCCTGTGCCCGCGGTAGTCCATCTTCACGGACCGGCGCACCAGGCTCTTGAGCATGGTGGACGACAGCCCGAGGGCCTCGGCCACATCGCCAGAGAACCTGCCGTCCTTCCCCACCTGCTCCAGGATCTTGTTCTCTATCTCCGCGTACTCCCCGTCGCTCATCATGGCGGCGGTGAGGACATCGCTTATCTCGTACACCGGCCACTGGGCGTTGATGCTGAACGAGGTGTAGTATGTATGGTACGACTTCTCGGGGTACCCTCCGTCCTTGGACAGCCAGCGTGTCTCGACCAGTTTCATCTTCTCGAAGAAGATGATAGCGTCCCTTCCCTCGGGACCGAATTTCTGCTCGATCTCGTCCGCCGTTCTCCATTCCAAGGTCACCTCCTTCAAGACATCTCTTTTGACGGGTGTATCAACGGACCTGAGCATCGGCACAAGCTCCGACGGCTCGTTGATGACCTTGATTCTGTTCATGTTCAGACTTCATGCATTCGTAAGTATATAATGAGTCGGCGGTAAAAGGCGGCAGCCAGAAAGGTTTAAAATGACTGTCCTTAATTCCCGCACAATGAAAGCAGAGAAACAGCCCGAACTTAGGTGGCAGTGCCTGAACTGCTACAGGGTCTACAAGGGTCCTGACGCAGAGCAGAAGGCTCTCGACTGCTGCGGCTCCGTCATCCAGGGGTGGTGGGCCAACTACAACAAGTGGGGCAAGCAGAAGTGGTACGGCCGCTGAGCCGATTCTCCCCAAATCCCTTTCCATTTCCGATAGTATCATCGGAGATTTTCTTCCCGGAGGCATGATTCCCGATGAGCGGTGACAAAGACCCCGTGGGGTCCATAAGCGAGGACCTGGAACTGCTGGAGAGGCACATCTCGGTCCTCAAAACCGTTCGGGACAACCAGCCCATCGGTCTGATCAGACTGTCCGAGCTCACCGGCATCCCCAAGCACCGTGTTAGGTACTCGCTCAAGCTGCTGGAGCAGCAGGGCATCATCCTTGCCACACAGGAGGGGGCCACCGTCACCGACAAGTACAACGGGTTCATGGACGAGATCTCAGACTACATCGATTCACTGGCGTCGAGAGTCGAGGGGCTCAGGAAGCTGCTCTGATCGATACCTTGGAAGACCCCTCGGAACGATTCCAGCATTTTCCAGAGGACCCCCCCCGTCATGTCCTCCGATTTCCCACCGTGGTGGATCAGCGCCTTCCCTGCGGATGACGCGCATCCGATGGAGAGCTGCTTGAGCGCACCCCCGTATCCGCCGTTCGAACGCCCCTTGAAATGGGCCAGCACCGGCATGGAGCCGTAGTCGGCGATGTGCCTTCAGACCAGGTTGGTTTTCAGCACCTTTCCGTCGGACATCTCCCACCCAGGCCCGGACCTTCGGAGCCCATGATGTCCACGTCGAACTCGATCCGCCCGTGTTCTCCCAGGGGCTCCATGGGGATTCCGTGGTGTCGCAGACCCCGCCAAACCTGTCGTCGTAGGCGGTGTTGCACTCGACCACGGCCCCCCCCCCCTGACGCGCCCGATCATGGCCTACAGAAGTCCGGGCGAAGGAAACATGGATTCTCCTTCTCCCCGGAGTGAACCTTGACGGCGACCTTCCCGGGGAGATCCGCCCCAAGTGCCTCGTAAAGACTGACCACGTTTTCGGACATGATCCCCCTCGTCATGCAGACCTTCGACCTCATCCTCGTACCTTCCTGCTCCAAACATGTTCCAGATCTGCCGACTCGGCGGTGTTCTGCGCCATCACCCCGACCAGCCTGTGAGGAGTGTACGGCTCCTCCAACCACAAAATCTCCGAATCAGAGAGGACGAGATCCGCCGCGTCCGCAGTGTCGGAGACCTGCGTCGGGGACGTCGCCCCCGCGACCGGGGAGTCCACCCTCGTCAAGAGCCAGGCGATAGACACCTGAGCCATCGACACGCCATGGTCCTCCGCCACCTTGCGGACGCGTTCCACGATCTCCCGATCCTGCCGCTCGGCGGCGTCGTACTTCAGATGGGCGTAGGAGTCCTCCCTGAACCTGCGGGTCTCCTCGCCGGGGGGCCTGGATAGGCGTCCGCCCGCGAGCGGGCTGTACGGGGTCATGGCGATGCCCGCCCACCTACAGTAGGGGGCCATCTCCCTCTCCTCCTCCCTGAAGACCAGGTTGTAGTGGTTCTGCACCGACACGAAGCGTTCCATGTCCATGGCGTCGGCCATCGCGTTCGCGCGGCAAAGCTGCCATGCGAAACAGTTGGAGATCCCTATGTGCGACGCCTTCCCCGAGTCCATGGCTTCCTTCAGACCCTCCATTATCTCGGAGAGCGGGGTGCGATGGTCCCACATATGGTAGATCAGCAGGTCCACATGGTCCATGCCCAGATGTGCCAGGCTGGAGTCCAGCGAACGCAGGACATGCTCCCTGCCGCCGATGCTGGAGTCGATCTCCCCCTGGGAGCGGGGGAGGAACTTGGTGGCAACGACCACCTCGTCCCTGTCCACCATGTCCCTCAGCGCCCTGCCAAGGTACTGTTCGCTGGTCCCGTCCTGGTACCCGATGGCTGTGTCGAAGAAGTTGATTCCCGAGTCCAGAGCGCTGCGGATGACCTCTCTGGAGCCGTCCTCCCCGACAGTCCAGCAGTGCTGGCCGGTGGTGGGGTTACCCAGACCCATGCATCCGAGGCAAACCCTGGACACCCTCACCCCTGACCTGCCCAGCGCGGTGTATCTCATGTCAAAGCCCCTTGCCCAGCTCGTACGCGTCCTTCATGAACTTCGAATGGGAGGTCATGGAGGGCGTCCCGCACCCGGTCCCCAGGACCTCGCCCTGGTTGTCGAAATGGAGATACCTGCAGAGCGTGCGGTAATGTGCCAGCACATCCTTCATGGTCCAGTCGTTGCTGTCCCAGGCGGCGACGATCAGCGCGGACTTCAGGTGCCGGGAGGTGAGCTGGCCGTTGAAGGCGTAGAACCTGTCTATGACCGCCTTGAGCTGCGCGGAGACACCGAAGTAATATAGCGGAGACACGAGCACGATCATGTCCGAACCGAGGATCTGCTCCCTCAGGCCGACCATATCGTCCTTCTGCGCGCAGGGTCCGCTCATCCCGCAGGCGTCGCATCCCCTGCAGGGACGGATGTCCGCATGGGCGGCGTCGAATACTGTGACGTCGTGCCCAGCCTCTCTGGCACCACGGACGAACTCCCCCGCCAACGCATTGGACGACCCGTTCCTATGAGGACTGCCCTCTATGACCAGCACCCTCATCGGGCATCACTCCTTGAACGATCCGCCGGGTCCGATGATGTCGCCGGTCGACACGTACGAGTAGCTTGGCCCCTCGAACAGCACGGGCTTGAACTTGTTGTAATCGACCTTTCCGTCGGTGAGTATGGAGTCGTCGGCCACCGTCGTCTCGATTCTCAGGACCAGGTTGTCGAAGCCTGCGGTCTCGTAGATGTCATCCACGGTGCAGACCATCGTCAGCGGCGCTTCATCGGGGACTGGGGCGCCGTTGCTGGCGGCCGTCCACTTGTAGATCCCCGACTTGTCCGCATCGTTTCCGCTGACGGCACCGACGTAGTCAGCCTTGGGCAGACTCGCAAGATCTACCATGCTCACAGATACGGGCTTCCCTATGCCGGTCCCCTTGGCCGTGTAATGCGCCTTTGCACAGCTGACCAGGATCCTGGACTGGGCAATGATGCCCACATGGGCCGCCTGCATCCAGTTGGGCTTCCCTTCCACCATTGCACCCAGAACCACTATCGGGGTTGGATACAGCGCTATTCCGTTTCCGATTTCCGTCTTCATGATACCACTCCCTCATCCGTTCGGTAGGTACCTCGCGAATAAGATACAAAGTGTATCTTATACTGATATTAATAGACTTTTTGTAACCAAAAGGATACTGAAGAAACATAATTAAATTCTATAACCCGCTAAGGAAACGACGGAAGATGACGGATTTCATAAGGGCCAGGAGCGAGGAGCAAAAGGAGCAGCGCATGAGGGAGATCAAGGAAGCGGCTGACGCCATGTTCTCCGAAACATCCTATCACCGCATAACGCTCTCTTCGATTGCCGACAGGCTGGGGTGCTCCCGCTCACAGGTGTACAAGTACGTGGATACCAAGGAGGAGATTTTCCTCGAGCTGTGCACCGACCGGTTCGGGGAGTACTTCGACGCCCTGCTCGCAGCGTTCCCCAACGGATGCGGATACAGTCACGAGGTGTTCGCTGAGGTATGGGCCGGCATCCTGAACGCTCACCGCGGATTCCTGCGTTACGGCGCCATCCTGATGACCATCATCGAGACCAACGTATCCGTGGAACGTCTGGCCCTGTTCAAGTCTTTCTACTACAGAAGACTGGACGAGGTGCTCGAGATGCTCCAGACAAACCTTGGTGTGGACCGCGGTTCCGCCGAGACCGTCTACAACCTCGTCTACTTCCAGGCGGTCGGATACGGATCGTACTGCGAGGACAACCCCCTGGTGTCCCAGGCATTGGAGATTGCCGGCCTGCCGGGACAGAAGCTGGATTTCAGGACCTCGATGAGGGAGTTTGTGGCCATGTGCCTCGACCGCTACTGCTGATTCCTGACCGTGGGGTGGTCGATAATATGTTATCGGATACCATCATCGCATACCGGGACACAGCATGATAATCAACACGGGCGGACGCACCGACACAGTACAACACTACACAGAATGGTTGCTTAAACGCTTCTCCGAGGGGTACGTGTTGTCACGCAACCCACTGTTTCCCAACAAGGTCGTCCGGTACGAACTGACTCCGGACAAGGTGGATTGCGTGGTGTTCTGCTCGAAGGACTATCGCCCGATTCTTCCCAGACTGCACGAGATCACCGACCATTTCAACACGTACTTCCACTACACCATCACCGCTTATGGGAAGGATGTGGAACCGGGAGTGCCATCCATCGACGACAGCATCGACACCCTTGTCGAGCTCTCCGAGATTGTCGGTAAGGGGCGGATCGCCTGGAGATACGATCCGATCCTGCTCACTGACAGATATACTGTCGAAAAACACATGGAAATATTCGAATCGATGGCTGAAAGAATATCACCGTGCGTCGACCGTTGCATATTCAGCTTCGTAGAAATGTATCGGAAACTCAAACACAACATGCCTGAGATCATACCGATGACTGAATCGCAAATTGATGGGATAGCGAAGGGACTCGGTAACATCGCCAGCATGAATGGCCTGAAGATACAGACCTGTGGAACAAACGGCGACTTCACAAGATACGGGATCGAGAGATCAGGATGCATGACATTGGACATCCTGGGTGAGGCGAACGGCATTGAGTTCAGGAACCTTAAGCACAAGGGGATGCGCGAGGGCTGTCACTGCATCGAAAGCAGGGACATCGGTGCCTACGACACCTGCCCGAACGGCTGCAGATACTGCTACGCTAACACCAGCCCCGACAGGGTACGGGCAAACATGGCCCTCCATGACCCCGACTCACCATTGTTGATAGGGGAACTTAGGACGGATGACACCATCATACAAGGCTCCCAGAGGTCATTCCTGAGGGTGGGGCCGTGACCGGGCCCATCGTGAAGATCGTCGATACCAAGAACATCATGACAAAGACCGACCTCCCCGTCTGCGACTACGCCGCCAACCCGTACATCGGATGCACCCATGCATGCAGGTACTGTTACGCATCGTTCATGAAACGGTTCACGAAGCATCCGGAACCGTGGGGGACGTTCATTGATGTCAAGCACTGGCCGGAGATACGGAACCCGTCGAAATACTCTGGAAAGGAGATATTCATCGGGTCTGTGACAGACCCGTACAATCCCCAGGAGAAAGAGTACGAACGCACCAGAGCGCTGTTGGAGCAACTCATCGGAAGTGGAGCGAGGATCAGCATAGCCACCAAGTCCGAGCTCGTCCTTAGGGACCTGGACCTCATCGGGGAGTTCCCCGACGCCAGGGTGTCATGGTCGATCAATACCCTAGACGAGACGTTTAGGAAGGACATGGACATCGCCGTTCCGATAGAGAGGAGATTGAAGGCCATGAAGAGGTTCCATGATGCAGGCATACGCACCACCTGCTTCATATCGCCGATATTCCCAGGAATCACGGAGCCGGAGGCCATAATCCTGAAAGCGATGGGCAGCTGCAATCTGGTCTGGCTGGAGAACCTCAATCTGCGTGGACAATTCAGACCGGACATACTTGGATACATCCGGGACAGTCATCCGGACCTGCTCCCGCTCTATGAGAGCATATACGTCAACGGAGATCAGTCGTACTGGTCCAATCTGGACTCCAGGATGCACGCGTTCTGCATCGACCATGGTTTGGATTACGCTACCAACGATGACAGCATGTCAAGGGACTTTGACGATCCGCCAGTGGTTGTCAACTACTTCTTCCATGAGAGAATAAAGAAATCGTCCAGAGGCGTCTGAATGCCGGAGCTACCAGAGATAGAGACCATGAGGAGGGCGGTGCGTCCGGGGATCGTCGGCAGGACCGTGACGGATGTGGAGGTCAGGAGCACATCTGTTATCGCCAACACCGACCCTGAAACCTTCTGCGGTTCGCTGGTAGGTCGCGTCTTCGACGACCTTACCCGCAGGGGGAAGTACCTGACCGCGCAGATGGATGACGGTTCGAGGATGGTAATGCATATGCGTATGACTGGCTGCGTGGTCGTCGCCCCCCGCGACCGTCTCGAGGAGAAACACACCCACATCGTCATCCGCCTCGACGACGGGAAGGAGCTGCGCTTCACGGACATGCGCCGCTTCGGCAGATTCTGGCTCTTCCTTGAGGGAGAGGAGGACGCCATCAGCGGAATCTCATCACTGGGCCCGGAGCCCGACGACCCCGCCCTGACGGCCGATTACCTGAGGAGACGCCTATGGTCGAGTCGCAGACCTGTGAAGGAGTGTCTGCTTGACCAAACCGTCGTTGCCGGCATAGGCAACATCTACTCGGACGAAATCCTCTTCTCCTGCGGCATGGATCCGTCCCGCCCGGCATGCAGCATCGGAGACGACGAATGGGGGAGTCTGTCGACCATGATAACACGGTGCATGGGGTTCTTCACGGAGAACAACCAGGTCTCACCGGACGAATGGCTTGAATCGCAGGGCAGAGAGTACCGCAACACCCCTCTCATCCGCATCTACGGCCATGCTGGAGAGCCGTGCCCGGTCTGCGGGACCACGCTCGTGAAGGACAGAATCGGGGGCCGCGGGTCGGTCCATTGCCCCATGTGCCAGAGGTGACGAATGCTCACCGCCGCCGAACTCCATCGTGTGCTGAGATCGGAGTACGGGGTGGGGGAGCAGTGCTGAGTCTGGGCGGGATCCGCAGTCTTGTCCTGAAGCACGGGATCGCACGTTGCAGGAGGGGATCTGGATGCTGTGGCTGCCCTCTCTCCGACAGCCGATCTCACAGGTCGCGTTGAACCGGCTTGCCCATCATGACATGCGGACAACGCTCGTCCATGAACACGTCGCCGTACGCGCTGTACCCGCAGCTCTCGTAGAACCCCTTCGCGCAGACCTGGGCACCCAGGACGGTACGGGATGCCCCCATCCCCACGGCAACCCTCTCGGCCTCGGCGATCACCATCCTCCCGAGGGACCTGCCGCGATGATCTGCGACGACGGCCACCCTGCCTATGTGGCAGTCGCCACCGTCCATGTACAGGCGGCACACCGCCACAGGGACACCGTTCTCATAGAGCACGATATGCGTTGAGACCATGTCGAGGTCGTCGAACTCGACCTCGAAGCCCTGCTCATCCATGAAGACCTCCCTGCGTATGCGGGCGGCGTCCTCGGAGAGCCCGGATGTCGAAACGAAGCAGTAATGGGTTTCGTTTCCGGCAGACTGGCACATCGTGTAGCGCTCTTCCATGGGCATGCTCATGCGGAACGGTGATAACGACTTTTCGGAGAGGAGCTCGAAGGAAGAGACAGTGACTTCCACGTTCGCCACACACGGGAATCCTAACGTCCACATCCATCGGACACCTTCTCTCGCCCCAAACGGGCATAGCCATTGAAGCGTCATGAGGATGATTGACGAATTCGATTCGGAACCGTCCATCCACCTTCCCCCATACCGGATCCAAATCATCCGCTGCGACGGAACGCTGTTATCCGCCTATGCCGATTCCGTCCATGTGACACCATGACGGGAACCGACTACTCCGACCCCGGCAACTGGCTGCAGATCCCCGACGTCATCCACAATGTGGACACGTTCTACCTCTACCCCACCACATACATCGATCCATCCCCCGGCGCTCCGGACGTGTGCGATATCGACGATCCGATAATGCGGGCAGGTGCCAGGGACAAGCTGATGGGACAGGCATCCGCATTCGGGAGGTCCACCAACGTCTTCGCGCCGCTGTACAGGCAGACCAACCTCTTCAAGGTGGAGCGTCTGGATCACGACGAGCTGTACGCTTATCAGCACGGGGTGCAGAGAGAGGATGTGTTCTCCGCCCTGGACTACTACTTCGAGCACTTCAACGGCGGCCGCCCGTTCATCCTGGCCGGACACTCCCAAGGGTCGATAATGACCGGCATGGTCCTGGACGAGTACATGGACCGCCATCCGGAGGAGTATTCCCGCATGGTCGCCGCCTACGTCATAGGGTTCTCAGTGACCCGCAGATTCATGTCCGCCAACCCCCACCTGAGGTTCGCCGAGAGGGAAAACGACACCGGCGTGGTGGTCTCGTGGAACACGGAGGGGCCGGAGAACATAGGGAAGGACAACGTGGTGATAAGGGACGGGGCGCTGTGCATAAACCCGCTCAACTGGAGACGCGATGGGACGTACGCCCCCGCGGAAGAGAATCTGGGCAGCCGGGTGAAGCACGGCGAGTGCGACTACGAGGACGTGCCTGGCCTGGGGGATGCGAGAGTGGACATTGAGCGCGGATCGGTGATCTGCACCACCGGATCTAGGTTCTACATAGACACGAAGCAGACGACGCTCTTCGGTCCGGCAAGCCTGCATAACATGGACTACGGCATGTACTACGGGAACCTGGTGAGGAACGTGGCGGTCAGGACGGAGGCATACCTGTCCGGAAGGCGGTGAACCGGTCTGCTCGTCGGCACAGACACGGATGGGGACATCGGGACTGGGATCGTTCGGCCCCGGTCCTTCCCCTCCACCTGATGCAGCGGTCTGCGAGGGAGAGGATTAAAGAGCACGATCAGCATCGACCTCAAGACCGGCTGTAATATCCAACGGCCTGGTTAGGATGCTTCTGAGTCGCGTTAAGGATGTGGCATGCTCCCTGCGTATGAGACCGTGTTGATACGACTGCACAAACGTCGTAATCAGAGATGCACGGAAGCGGGCCCGCCCAGACCCATGGGGCAATGGGCCACTTTTAGACCTCCCGCACCCATACTCTCCGAACGACATCCATGCAACCCAAGGCTTCTGATCGCAATTAGGATGGTCGGCCCGTGTGCGAACAAAAGCTCCCGAATCGAACGAAGTCCGGATGCCTTTATCCCTCCGATGGGCGAGTCCGTGCTCATGTCAGACCTGAGGATCGAGATCTCGAAGAAAGATGAACTCATCATCGAACTTGTCAGAGCCGAGTACCTAACAAACCGTATGAGAGAGAATATCGCTGAATTCGTCCAGTGTCCAGAGGCAGGATATCATCAGGACCGCTTCCTTATGAGACCGTCGTATGAATGGGCTCGCAAAATTGCGGCCTATGCCTATGATAACAGCCACAATAAAAGCGTGTTCGATTCCTGCGACCTTTTGGAATATGGGGTAGAGGACGTCGTTGCGGACTGCGTGTGCGATGATCTGATCAGGGCGGGAGTGTTTGAAGATATTGAAGATCCGTGGAGCTGGGAACCGATCGATTCCGGATCCGACGAGAAAAGTCCGAGTCCTGATAGATTATACTTGGACGAGATGAGGTCCAGCTTCTACTACAAAAAATATGGCCACGATCGGTGGACTGAACTTGACGCCCTGGACCCATCGACACTGGCAACGATGCTCAGGAGCACGCTTGACAGATACGAGCAAATCCTCGAGACGCTGAAGAAGATCGCTGAGATGTGACAGATCAGGGAATCACGCCCAACATATTGCCCGCTGTAGATGCGAATAACCCGAGTGATTGATTCGAAGACAGCTTTTTTTGGCCTTTCGACAGTATCGCCAGATCGTCACAAAACTCTTTCAGACGTTCTCCAAACCCAATGGGGAGTGCCGGCCCGTACATGACGGAGCCTAGGAACGAATCGGACTGTAGCAAAAGGGGTGAGTGGGCCCGCCCGACTTCACTCCCCTTCTTGCCAGTAAGGCCCTTGGGAATCGAATGTGGGGCCTGGTTTCCCGGCATACCGGTTCAGCTGAACCCGTCCGGGAACGGTGGCTCCGCAGGTGTGGTTCCGATTCAAAACCCAATCGAACGAAAGACTACCGGATCGTGGTAGCTCCGCGTCAGAGCCGGAAGCTGATGCCTGCCTGTGTCAGGCTGAAGACAGGGAGCATACGATGGTAGATGAGATCGCAGCGAGAGCGACGGAGCTGCTCGGACAGGCAGAGCCTGTGTCGAGGCAGCCGAGGAAGGAGACCCTGATGTCCTTCAGGGAGGGCCACCTGTTCATGGCCCTGAAGCTCGTGACTCCCTTCGACAAGGGGTCGCAGACCTATCTGGACCCGATTCCGAAGATTGTCCTCATGGTGGACGGGAAGTACGTCCGCATGCCTGTGGACGGTGACCTCATAGGAAGCTTCGGGAGCTTCCTGTGCAGGATGTCCGAGGCCCTGGAGGGTGTCGAGGTCCCGAAGAAGGAGATCGACATGGACAAGGTCCTCAGGAGGATGAGGGAGGTATCGGCTACGCAGTGAGAACGAGCTCAGGCGCGAGTCCCTCATGATGATCATCTTTCATCGACATTCCTTCTCTCTGGGAGACGGGGTGCGAGGGGCGACGCCCGTGTGCCACGGCTCTGCCGCAGCACGGGCAAGCGCCGAGCACCCAACCCTTTTATGATAGCATGTCCGAGCAAAATACTCATGGGGGCGCCGTAGACGTCTCCGAAACAGATTATGACGAGCTTCTCTACAGGATCACGGCCGACCATGAGCATCCCGTCATGCGCTACGTCAGGGAGCTGCCCTTCGAGAGCCCCGTGTATCCTGCCAATATGTACCATGGATTATCAGACAGAGGCGAGGGTATCCAAGCTCCCCGCACGGGTCTAATCACATGGTCTCCTCCCGCTCACGATGTCTCTAGGCCCAAAAGGAACGGCTGCGGGTTCATCAGGGAGAGGGGGTCGGTAGGGGAATCGGGGATAGTGTACACCGCCTGCTCCGGGGATCCCGACCACTACATCAGGGGGAGGAGGAGCCACTGCTGGTCCCTCCACTGTCCAGAGTGCGCCAACGACACCGCGCTCAGGATGGGCTCCAGGGTGGAGGAGCATCTTAACGCGTACAGGATCCTGACGGAAAAGCGGGGCGACGACCCTGGGCCTCTCGGCCACTGGGTCGTGTCCCCCGACCAGGAGTACGCCAAGGTCTCGATGCAGACGATCGACGGTTTCGATCACATGAGGAAGCTGGTCACGGTCGAGCTTCAGCAGTCAGGGGCCCTTGCCGGCGCCCTGGTGTTCCATCCCTGGAGACAGGGTGAGGACGAATGGAGGCTGTCCCCGCATTTCCACAGTATCCTGTTCGGCTTCCTGGACACCGACGGGTTCAGGGAGCGCAACCCGGGTTGGGTGGTCAAGAAGGTCCACGCCGACGAGGACATCGAATCGATCTCGCAGACCGCCGCGTACCTCTTCACCCACATGGGCCTCGGCCTGGTGGAGAGGGACCCGCTCGACGTGGACTACGACCTGAGGTTCCTGTCGCACATGCTCCCGGGACTGTCAGACGACGGGTACAGGTCGACGAAAGGAGCGGACGGCACGTACGGCGCGGGGTCGGGGAGGGCGTTCAGGTACACCGAGGACGACGTCTCCATGAAGGGGGAGGGGAGGGGGCGCATGGTCGGCGACACATCCGGCACGGACTGGCTGGACTTCGCCATGTCCCCTCTGTCATACCCCCTCCGCATGACCTACTTCGGATCCGCCTCCCAGAGGAACATCAGGACGGTCGCCGTCGAGAGGGAGTACAGGGCGAGGGTATGCAGGGAGTGCGGCCACCCGCTGGAGGTCTGCGGCGGCGCCTGCGGCCCCCGCGCCGAGGCGAGGTACCTGTTCGACAACACGATCAGGACGTTCGCGTTGGATTATGACACGGTGAGGGATGCCTGTGACGAGCTCAGACCAGAGCTGAGAAGCTCCGGGAAGGGCCTCGGGGACATCTCGAAGGATGTAGCGCTCATCGTGTCGACCGATGAGACCCTTCAGAATATGCATTCGGACGAGAAAGACAGGCTCTATGAAATCCATCAACAACACGAACGAGGTCTTGTCCACGAGTCGTAGAATCGTTAAATGCAGTCGAAAAGATGCTGCCTAATCATCCTGCGAGAGTCTGTCTCTATATACTGCGTAGACTTCGGCCCACTTCTGTGTGTTGTTCGAGAGCGGCGTGTAATGGAAGCGCAGAGACACAAGGACAGTTAATGCTGATCCATACGATGGAGCGGTCAATCGACTCCTCGATACGTGCAGGTCCGATCAATGGTGGTCCATCCCTGCCGTCATGACGAACTTATCCCATATTGGAGGGTCAGGGATCCAGATAGATCAGGAAGAATCACGAGGGAACGTCCAATCGGATGATGGCCTCCATCAGATGGGAAACAAGGACGCATGTCAGCTCTCGAGGTTCAACCTAGGATCCTTGAGTATTCCTCTCTGTGAGGTCCTTCCTTCAGAGAGGTTGCCACACACGGCATTCATACTGTCAGAAGTCTCCTGCGACTCGTGAGAGATATCATGGTGACTGTCTTGGATCCTTATTTGGCAACGAATGAAGCGGTTGTATCAAAGGTCTTCCATCATCAATGGTGACCTTGGCCTCCACTCCGTAAACGTCTCTGATCATATCCTGTGTGATAACATCTGATGGCACACCTGCGCTGTGTACGATCCCATCCTTCAGCACAGCGATTTTGTCAGAAAAGCGAGATGCGAAATTGATGTCATGGAGAACCATTACAGTGGTTATGTCCCGTTCCACAGTTATGCGTTTCATGATATCGAACATTTCGAGTTCCCTTCTCAGGTCCAGGTTGTTCATCGGCTCGTCCAGTATTATGAGATCTGGATCCGATACCATGCATTGGGCGATCATCACCATCTGACACTGTCCTCCGCTCAGCTCGTTCATATGCTTCAGTGCGAGGTCCTGCAGATCCAGTTCCTTCATTGCACCGTATGCGGCGTCCAGATCCTCCTTGGATACTTTGATGCCAAGCTTCTCCAGCCTTCCTAGGAGCATGACCTCCAGCACCGTTATGCTGGACACATGGGGGTTCTCCTGCGACATATAGGCGATTTTTAGCCCCTCGTCCCTCATCAGAAGATTGTGGTCGTTGAATGTTGCAGTCCCTTCGGAAGGTTTGTGGATGCCTGCGAGACATTTCATCAATGTTGACTTGCCTGCTCCATTTGGACCCAGGATCGACAATATCCCCTTGTCCATCTCCAGGTCCAATCCTTTCAGGATTTCCACATCACCGTAAGAGAAGTGTAGGTTCTTCACAGTGAGCGTCATGCGAACACCTTTCTCCTCTTCAGAATCATGTAAATGAAGAACGGCACCCCTACCAGGGAAGTGACTACTCCGATCGGCAGGTCCATCGTGAAGTCGCTTAGTTTACAGACCACTGCCGCGGCGAGCAACATCATGGCACCGGCGAGCGCAGACACAGGCAGGAAGTACCTCTGATCGTCACCGACGAGCATCCGGGCTATGTGCGGCCCGACCAATCCCACGAATCCTATGGTTCCTGTGAAGCTGACGGTTACTGCTGTGAGTACGGAAACGCCGATCAGCGTGTTCCTCCTGAGCTTCCCCACATCCACTCCAAGACTGCTGGCCTTGGAGTCACCCAGTTTCAGAGCGGTCAGCCTCCAAAGGTTCTTCGCGAACAGAATGGTGACGAGCAGGATCACGACGAGCAGGATGCCGAGATCGGCCCATCCGGCTCTCCCCAGGCTTCCGAATGTCCAAAGCATGATGGATGTCGCAGAATCCTGCGATGAGATGGACTGGGCCAGTTGGACAAGAGCCTGAAATAGGAACAGTAGTGCCACTCCGATGAGGATTATGGTCGTGCGATCAGATGATTTGATCTTTGCCACTGTGTATATCAGAAAACAGACCAGCATGGCTATGATGAATGCCATCACAGGGGTGGCGTAGTCCCCGAATGTCGTGGTACCTATCCCGAAAGCCAGAACCAGGGCGGCTCCAAACGCTGCTGCGGATGACACGCCCAGCGTGTACGGTTCGGCAAGGGGGTTATCCAGAATGGTCTGCATCTCCGCACCAGCCATGGCAAGGGCTATCCCCGCCAGGAGCGCGGTCACGGCTTTGGGGAGGCGGTCATTCCAGATGACAGAAGTCATCAGGTCATCCGACGGTCCCGGATTGAAAACAGTTTGAATGACCTCTGCCAGACCGTACCTCATCGGCCCCAGTGCTATATCGATGAAGAACAGCAGGATTGTTATCACAGCCATTCCCAGCACGATGTAGCGTCTGCGTCCGACCAGACTCTCATATAGTTGTTCGCTGACAGAGGTCATGGTATCGTTGCCTCATCCCATGTATGACCAGGTGCCATCGAAGCTCAGAGGCATGTACAAGTCGTAGAACTCCTCCAGTATCGCGATGGGATCGATGTCTGACGTCTCCTCGGGCCAGATCATCTTCGCCATGAGCAGTGGCGATCCCCATGCGGCCGGCCCCATTTTGAGATTGGAATACAGGAAGATGACATGCCCGTCTTTGACGGCGTCGAGTGCGTTCCATCCGGTGCGGGACTTGTATTCGTCAGCCAGAGCCTGCAGTTCCTCATCGGTGTGGTGTTGTCCGTATCCGAACATATCTCCTCCGGCGTCACCGTAGTACTCCTGTGCCCAAATCAGGATGTAGTCCGGGTTACCGGCGGCGAGAGCTTCGTAGTTGTATGTGGCATAGCCGCCCGCACTTCCCGATTCGATGATTATGTCCATGCCGAGGACGCTCATCTCCGGCATGTTGCTCTGGGTGGTGATGATTTGGCCGGGCTCGTTCACGTTCGCACCCATGATCTCGGCATAGACGGTCACTCCCGAGTCGGAGACTCTGTCAGCGATATCGTATATGGTCTGGAGCTGTTCATTGTAAAAATCGACGATTCCTTGGGCACGCTCCTCCTGGCCGAAGATCTCACCCAGCGGGAGGACGTTCTTCTCAACGACCCCCTCCGTGAATCCCTGAGCGGTGAAATCGGTGACTATCACGGCAGCGCCTGCTCCATCGATGATGTTGTAGACGTTGTCGTTCAGAACGCCTGTCGCTTCAATGTACTGGACAGTCGATGCCCCCATCATGATGAGGTCCGGTTCAGTTGCCAGTATGGTCTCAGTGGGGAACTCGGTCATCATGAAAAGGGATGGGCATTTCGGAAGGTCTGCAAGTTGAGGGTACTGTTCGAATAGAGCGTTCTGCTCATTGACGGAGCTGCTCATATCCTCGGGCCACATACATACGTAGTTCTCCCACCCCTCGCCGACAACGGCTGCAAACAGGTCGACGCATTCCGCCGTGGTCAAGGCAACCCTCTCGACCGGAAGATTCACGGTGACATCACGTCCCATGTAGTCGGTGACGGTAATCGAGTCTCCATCACCTCCGTCATCAGATCCATTGTCGCTGTTGGACGTTGCTGCCCATACACCGACAGCCGCGATGATGATGACAATCACCGCGATGACTGCAATGAATTTCTTGTCCATACGGGATTCTCTCCCACGGAGTTAGTTGATTATCACATTCTCCGATGGACATGAGAAACGGGGAGAGGTATACTTAAAATTAGCTATGCCTAAATAATTTTAGACATAACTGAAGATAATAACATTTTTATTAGGAATCCCTTAAACATATGGTATGACAAAAGAAAGCCGAATGAATAGGCTGATGGGCTATGCCGGAGGCAGGAAGTATCTGACATATGCGTCGATGGTCCTGTCCGGGTTGAGTGCGGTATGCTCCGTTCTTCCCTTCTATTTCATATGGTTGATAATGGAAGAGGTTCTAGCAGTCATGCCCGACTACTCACAGGCACAAGGCATCGCGGGATACGGGTGGATGGCGGTAGGTTTCGCGGCTCTGTCCGTGGTGTTCTACATCTTTGCCCTCATGTGTTCGCATGCCGCCGCATTCCGTGTGGCAGGCAACATCAGGAAGACCCTGCTGGCGCATATTCGGAAGTTGTCTCCGGGAGCATTCGACGCAATGGGGTCAGGCTCCGCCCGCAGGATTGTCCAGGATTCGTCTTCAGCCACAGAGGCGTATTTGGCTCATCAGCTTCCAGACATGGCAGGGTCTGCCGTACTGCCAGTAGTTATGCTGGTCATGCTCTTCGTGTTCGACTGGCGCCTCGGGTTGGCAAGCCTTGTGCCTATTATGATCTCAATGCTGGCGCTCCGCTCCATGATTGGCAAGAAGGCGATGTCAGAGGATGTGGTGGCGTATCAGACGGCGCTGATGGATATGAACCGTGAGGCCGTGGAGTACGTCCGGGGAATACCTGTCATCAAGACGTTCCAACAGAGTATCCACACATTCGAGAACTTCAAGGATTCAGTGGACAGGTATCGGATTTTCGGGATGGATTATGCCCGTAAGACTCGCGGGAAGTTTGTCCTGTTCTCGGTGGCTGCGAGTTGCTCTTTTGCGACACTCATCCTCGTCGGCCTCTGGATAACCAACAACGCGTCATGGAGTCCGGAGTTCGTCAGTGACTTTCTGTTCTATGTACTGTTCACCCCACTGATCTCCGTCCTGTTGATGAGGATCATGAATTCAAGTAACAACGGATACGTTGTCGATGATGCTCTTGCACGGGTGGACGGGATTTTGGCGATGAGCCCCATGCCAGTTCCCGAAGAGCCGGAGGAGCCTTCTGAACCAACGGTGATATTGGAGGACGTGACGTTCACGTATCCCGGGGCGAGCTCTCCTGCTGTAAACGGAATCAATCTCACCATGAGAAAGGGGACTGTGACCGCTCTCGTAGGTCCGAGTGGCAGCGGAAAGAGTACCGTCGCGGGCCTCGTCTGTAGATTCTGGGATCCTCAAAGTGGGACAGTATCAATCGGCGGTACCGACATTCGCAATGTCGATCCACATCATCTTCACAGAATGGAGTCGTATGTGTTCCAAATCAATAGACTGATCAGGGACACGCTTCTAAACAACGTCAGGCTAGGCAACCCCGAAGCTTCCGAGGACGATGTCAGGATGGCACTTTCGGAAGCCCAATGCGACGACATAGTTTCCAGACTTCCGAATGGATTGGATACGGTCATCGGTACTGGCGGTGTATTCCTATCGGGAGGAGAAGTGCAGAGGGTGGCCATCGCCAGGGCGATTCTCAGAGGATCACCCATCGTGGTACTTGACGAGGCCACGGCGTTCGCCGATCCGGAGAACGAACGCCTCGTCCAGATGGCTTTCGAGAAATTGGCGAAAGATAGAACGGTTCTGATGATAGCACATCGTCTCACTACCGTGAGGAATGCTGATCAGATTTGTGTCATGGACGGAGGCCGCATCGTGGAATCCGGAACCCATGATGAACTGATCGAACGTTCGGGAATGTACTGCAGAATGTGGGACGACTATCAGACCGCCCTCTCCTGGAACATCAAGGGGGTTTCCCTATGACCTTCGAAGACAAAATCAAACGCAGGCTTGCACTCAATGACAGCGGATATCGGAATCTCCAGCGCAGTTCGGCATTCTGTACCATCCACAATCTATCGCAGATGCTTCCTGCAGTGGCCCTTCTGCTATTCGTCTGTGATATTCTGGGAGACAACCCATATGATTACGACATTCCGGTATGGGAGTACTTTTGCCTTCTACTGTTGTGTATTGTCCTACTGACAGTCACGGTTCACCTTCAACTCGGTTCGACATCTATAGATGTGTACAACGAAAGCTCGGCCACCCGCATCTCGTTGGCTGAGAAGATAAGGAAACTTCCCATGTCGTTCTTCAGTAGGACGGATCCAACAGATCTCACTGTGCGTTTCATGGGCGATGTCGCGGTTCAGGAGACCGCGATGATGCATTGGTTCCCACAGATGGTGGGTGCAATGATATCCACTGTCGTGATCGGAGTTGCCATTCTAGCGTATAATCCAATCCTGGGTGCAGCATCACTATGGCCGATTCCCGTGTCATATGCGGTGATACTCTCCTCCAAGCATGTACTTCAAAACAGAATCAGGATCAGAGGGGAGCAGACATTGGACATGACCGAGGGAATCCAGGAGTATCTTGAGACAGCCCGTGATCTCAAGGGATGCGATGCCGAGGATGCCTATCTCGAGGGGCTGTACAGCAAGATTGACTCTACAGAGAATAGCGAGATTAAGTCTGAGTTCACAGCAGCTACTTTCGTGATGCTGTCACAGGTCGTACTGAAGTTCGGAATCGCCACGACCGCTCTGGCCGGTGTGTACATGCTTCTTTCCGGAAGTCTAGAACTCATTGTTTTCATCCTGTTCCTCATAATGGTCTCCAGATTGTACGATCCCCTCAACGGAATACTCACAGATCTTGCCTCGATGATAAACACAGAATACAACATGGCGCGCATCCAAGAGATAGAGGATGTTCCTGTGCAGACAGGTACGACAGAGTTCCACCCGAGAAGCTATGATATTGAATTCATCAATGTCGGATTCTCATATGATGGGGGGTCCGATGTTCTCAGAGATGTGTCTTTCTCTGCCAGACAGGGAGAGGTCACCGCCCTCATCGGACCTTCGGGAGAAGGCAAGTCCACCGCTGCGAAATTGGCAGCCAGATTTTGGGACGTGGATTCTGGGGTGATAACGGTCGGCGGAGTGGATATCTCCACAGTCGATCCCGAGGCCCTGCTCACCCATTACTCGATTGTCTTCCAGGATGTCACTCTGTTCAACACGACAGTGAAGGATAACATCCGTATCGGCAGGAGGGATGCCACTGACGAGGAAGTCTTCGCTGCGGCGAAAGCCGCTAGATGCGACGGCTTCATATCAACACTTCCTGAGGGTTATGACACAGTCATAGGGGAAAACGGAGCCAATCTTTCCGGTGGAGAGAGACAGAGGATTTCTATTGCCAGAGCACTACTCAAGGATGCACCCATCGTGATACTAGACGAGGCCACGGCATCATTGGATACCGAATCCGAGACACAGATTCAGCAGGCGTTGTCGGAACTGATCAGGGACAAGACAGTTATTGTCGTAGCACACAGGATGCGCACCGTCGAGGGGGCAGACAAGATAGTCGTTCTTTCCGAAGGTGTTGTCAAGGAACAGGGCACACCGGCCGACCTGATGTCAAAGAACGGAACTTTCGCCAAAATGGTGAAACTTCAGAGTGCTTCCAACACCTGGTCAATATAAACGGCGGTTAACCGCCAAACTTCCCTTTCTTTAATCCCCTTTATGTGGTGGTCTGAGCACCTTATCTTTATCTGGATTGATGTACACCACTCCATCGGCACTCATCCCCGGCCTGATCTCATCGAGTATGGTGCTGATCGCATCCAGGTGCTCGG
>CAUFXM010000009.1 GCA_959597175.1 uncultured Methanomassiliicoccales archaeon | reverse complement strand
GCGGATGCCAGACCGGGATCATCGATCTGGCGGCCTTATGAATTCAACGGAGCTGTCGGGCGCGAACACTTTAATTAGGAAAAGCCCAATCCGCGGGGCGATGAAGGTCTACAGCACCCATTTCATTCTCAAGGGGAAGTCCGACTACAAGGATCTGGCCCCGGTGTTCCCGGACATACTGAAGATGTTCCTGGAGGAGATCGGTCAGATGCCAGAGGAGGAGGAGCTGCTGCAGATGCTCATCGAGCTCAACATGGTGGACCTGGAGAGGAACAGGAAGCCGGAGGGCTACAACCGCAAGGGCAAGGTCAGACTGGTCTTCCCCATGGACAGGAAGGAGTTCTACCTCAAGACCTACACCAAGAGCCAGGACCTATCCCATATTGCCGACAACATCAGCAACATGCTGACTGCGGCGGGGATAAAGTTCGACGTGGCGCAGAACGACAACGTCGAGTTCGACTGACCGACGGCCTTTCTCGTATCGGGCGCTTCCAGGCCGGATGCTGGTCGCAGTGGAGGGGATTCGCCCCGCCGGGGATCCGACGGGGCAGAGGCGTATCATCAGGACGATGCGGGCACGAGCTGCAGACCGTAGATCCTATCCGCCTGCTCGCCCTGGTAGTAGACCGTACCGTTCTGGGTGATGCTGTAGTCCGACGAGATCAGGCCCACGGCCATGGCCCTGTCTGCGGTGGTCTCGCACCCGTAGTAGTTCACGCCGCCGTAGGTGTAGCTGAACACGCTGTATCCGACCGTGCTCATGGACACTGACGGTGTCTCGTACGCGGAGGTCCCGACAGCCGCGATGGCGTGGTTGGGGATCAGGAACAGCCCGGTGCTGTATCCGGCGGCCGAGTAGAGCGCCGCGCACAGGATCGAGGTGTCCTCGCAGTCTCCCGCACCGTTGTACAGGGTCTCCAGGGGATAGGCCCAGTACTCCTCAGTGTCATAGAGCGTGTAGTCGGTGACGTAGGTGAAGCAGATCTGCACGAAGGCCAGGATGTAGTCTGCATACTCCTGGCCGGTGGTGGATGCGTCCGCACCGTATGCATCCAGGTACGCCGTCCTGAGCGACTGCTCCAGTCCCGTGATGGTGTCGTCCACCTTCACCAGGTCGATGATGCCGGAGAAGTCCCCGGACCACATAGTGCTCCTGTCCACCGTGCGGTCGGTGGAGTAGCCGTAGTAGTCGCTGTAGCTGTACGTGCTGGATGCGGAGAACGTCCTGCCGTCGTAGGTCCAGGTGTAGTTGTCTGTGACGTCCCCTCCGAGATGGACGTTCCCGGAGTACGAGGCCGGGCCGTAGCTGTGCGAGCCCCAGCAGGTCACCGACAGGGTGTAGTCCCCTGGCCTGGAGCCGTCCAGGTAGATGGTGATGGAGCCGTCGCTGTCCGGGCGGGACGTGGTTCCGTTGGGCCCCGTCAGCTGCCAGTTGAAGAACGTGTACCTGTCGGCGATTTCCGGGTTCAGCGAGACGATCAGGGTGTTGCTGTCGCCTACCTCTGCCGTCATCGTCCCGTCGTCGAAGGCAGACCCGCTCACCGAGATCAGGTCACCGACGGTGATCCTGTAGCTCTCGGGCTCGTCATAGGTGTCCTCCGTGCCGGGGTCATCCCCGGGGGCGGTCGCGATGACGACCGCCAGGACCGCCACCAGAACCACGGCGATGGCGGCGATCTTGAGACCCCTGCCCTTCGGCTTGGCCGGGGGCTCGGTGTACACTTCTCTTCCGTCAAGCCATGCGCCGCAGGTCGGGCAGAAAGATGCATCTTGCGGGGTTTCCGAGCCGCAGCGTGGGCAATACATGAAGTCAAGACGCATCGCGCAGGTATTTAAACAGCTTGGAAGGTCCTTCGGACCAAGTGTAAGTAATATACTCTTAATAACTATGTGCATCGGGAACCGTCCCGGGGTCCTACGGCAGAACCAAATAGTGCCGGGGATGTGGGGGACTGGATGCCTTCGGTCGATGAGTTCCTGTCCTATACGAACGTCATCTCAGACCTGGTCATGGTCATCGTCGTGTTCGACATAATCGCGCTTTTCATCATGCTCTTCCTGGAGAAGTACGATCCCCGGGTGTTCGTGACATGGCTGATCGTGCTTGTCCTCCTACCGCCCGTGGGCTTCATCCTGTACATGTACATGGGGTCGACCATCTACAACCGCAGGAAGTTCATCCCCAAGAACATAAGCGACACCCAGATGATGAAGGCGTTCGAGTACCAGGAGGACACCATGGAGAGGGAGTTCTCCGGCGACCCCGAGCGGGCAGACGCATACGCAATGGCGAAGGCCATGGAGAGGGCCGGAGCGTGGATGTTCACCAACGACAACGACGTCACCCTGTACACAGAGGGCAACGACAAGATCTCCGCGCTGTTCGAGGACCTCAGGTCGGCAAAGAAGACCATCCTAATGGAGTACTATATCATCCGCAACGACCGTGTCGGCAACATCCTGATGGACATTCTAACGCAGAAGGTCACGGAGGGCGTGGAGGTGAGGCTGCTCACCGACGGGTTCGGGATCGGGAAGGGTCCGAAGGAGGGTATTTTCAGGTACAGGAACGCCGGCGGCCACTACGCCATGTTCCACTCGTCGCTGAACCTCATGCTCAGCCCGAAGAAGAACAACAGGAACCACCGCAAGATCGCGATCATCGACGGCCGCGTGGCATACTGCGGCGGGTTCAACATTGGCGACGAGTACCAGGGTGAGGGCCCCCTCGGGCACTGGCGTGACGCCACGGTCAGGGTGGAGGGTTCAGGCATCCTCCCGATGGCCGTGAGGTTCTGCGCAGACTGGCAGTACAGCGCCCCGCGCGACAGGATGAGGCCCCTGGAGGACTACCTGGACTTAGCCTCGATGCCGCACACCGGCCACACATGCATGCAGCTGGTCGACGGGGGCCCCGACAAGATGCCCAACAACCCGGTCCAGATGCAGTACATGGCGATGATGTCGAGGGCGAGGAAGAGGCTGTACATAACCACCCCTTACCTGGTCCCCGACGAGGCCATGCTCCTGATGCTGGGCAACGCGGTCAGGGAGGGGGTTGACGTCAGGGTGCTGATCCCCGACAAGAAGGACCACATGTTCGTGTTCTGGAACAACTACACCTTCTCGGACGAGCTGGTGAAGCTGGGGGTGAGGGTGTGGAGGTACAGGGACGGGTTCGTCCACGAGAAGATGATCCTGATGGACGACGAGTGCTGCTCTGTCGGATCGGCCAACCTGGACCACAGGTCCCTGAGCCTGAACTTCGAGACGAACGTGATGCTCTACTCCAAGGAGATCACCAGCCAGGCGGCGGACCAGTTCCTCCGCGACCTGGAGCAGAGCACCGAATACACATTGGACCAGGCGGAGGGCAGGCCGCTTATGATGAGGATACGCATGGCCATCTCCCGGCAGCTCATCCTGCTGGCGTGATACCATGAGGTGCGATGTGCTCGTCGTCGGCTCGGGTCCCGCCGGGGTGTCCGCAGCCAGAGCGCTCAAGGGGATGGACGTCGTCGTCCTGGAGAGGCTCTCGGAAGGGCCGTTCGCGAGATACCACTCCATATGCGGGGAGGCCGTCAGCGACAGGATGCTCGAGAGGGCAGGCGTCGGCTTCGGGGACGCAGTCGCGGCTGTCGACACCATATCCATATCGTTCCCGGGAGGGGTCGAGATCCGCATACCGGTGAAGGGTCATGTCATGGACCGCCCGTCGATGCTCAGGACACTGCGCAGGGAGTGCGACGCCAGGTTCGTCCGCGGGACGGCCACCTCCGTGCGCGAGGACGGCGATGGATACGTGGTCTCCACCACGGCCGAGGAGATAAGATGCAGGTACCTGATCGGTGCCGACGGGGCGCACTCTGTTGTGAGAAGGGACCTTTTCGGAACGAGACCTGCGGGCATGATACCCGTGGTGAACACGATCGTCCCCGGAGAGGGCGGCAGCGTGCTGGGGTTCACCGTCGGCGAGGAGTACGGCGGCCTGTACACCTGGAGGTTCCCGTCACATCCCGGCACTGTCTCGGTCGGGCTCCCCAAGGGCGCCTCCGATCCCGAGGAGACACTCGAGAGGGGGGCCAGGGACCTCCCGTACGGAGGGGTCCCGGAGACGGTGAGGGGAAACGCGCTCCTCGTAGGGGATGCGGCGGGAATGGCCAACGCCATCTGCTACGGCGGGATCGGGGTGGCGATGCTGTCCGGGATCAGGGCTGCGGCGGCCGTCAGGGACGGGAAGCCTTCCCGTTACGCCAGATGGTGCCGCAGATGCATCTACACAAACCACCACTTCCTCGAGGCCCACGAATCGTTCAGAGCGTGGACGGACGAGGAGATCATGGACGCGATGGAGCCGTTCAGGAACGGCTATTCCATATGGAGGGGCCTCTACGCCATCCTCCGCAGGCCGTCCTTCTCGAACGTGTACTTCTCCGTATGGATTGCGTTCAGACAAGGGTGGTGAGCTGGACTATCCATCCATTAACGGTCATTTACGGCAAACCATTAAATACCGTGTAACGCCACACTATATATTGTTATGTCCCCGAATCAGACCTCTGGCAGTTTATTGAGGTGCGCCAGGTGCTCCTATGAATGGGTGCCGCGCAGGGACGAACTGCCCAAGAGGTGCCCCAAGTGCCGCTCGATCAAGTGGAACGATCCACACCTCAAGGTTACATGCCTTCGCTGCGGCCACACTTGGAACTCCCACAACGGCGCGCCCAAGAGGTGCCCATCATGCGGGACACACCAGTGGAGCACTCCCCCTCGCTCCTACACCTGCAAGAGGTGTGGCTACAGCTGGAACGCAAAGGGTACGAAGGTTCCGAGGAAATGTCCGATGTGTTCCTCCAAGGAGTGGTCCACCGACAGGGACGCGGAGAGTCGCAGGGTCATCAGGGAGGAGTCCGAATCGGAGCTCGCCATCGAGAGCCTGATCGTGGGCGAGTACCGCAAGGGCCGCTCCTGCGTGGACATATCCATATCGCGCGGCCTCCCGTACAGCAAGGTCTACGAGATCGTGCGGAAGAACAGCGCCAACATCAACATTAAGGTGTGATGGAATCGGGCACCCATGAGGGCGCTGGTCGTCGTGGACTACCAGAACGACTTCGTGGACGGGTCGCTGGGCAGTGAGGACGCGGTTTCCATAGAGGACGCCATATGCTCCAGGATCGGGGAGTACCTCGGCTCCGGGGATGACGTCTACGTCACCATGGACACCCACGGTGAGGACTACCTATCCACCCTGGAGGGCAGGATGCTGCCCGTGGAGCACTGCATCAGGGGGACCGACGGATGGAGGCTCCACGGCAGGGTCGGGGAGCTGGCGTCTGGATGCACGATTCTGGAGAAGGGCACCTTCGGATGCCCCGGACTCATGGACATCCTATGCGGATACGACGAGATAGAGCTGTGCGGCGTGGCCACAAACATATGCGTCATCGCGAACGCAGTCATAGCGAGGACCGCCGCCCCCGATGCGAGGATAGTCGTGAGGAGGGACTGCGTGGCCAGCTACGACCGGGAGCTTGGCGAGAAGGCGCTGGATGTGATGGCGTCGCTGCAGGTCGAGGTACTATGGCCGTGAGGACCCTCAACCTGGGGACCGAGCGCCTGGAGCTAAGGAGGTTCCGGGTGGAGGACGCGCCGGTCTGCTTCAGGAACTGGATGTCCGACCCGGAGGTCACACGTTTCGCCACATGGGATGCGCACAGGGATGTGGAGGAGTCCCGGAGGGTGATATCCGAATGGGTGCGCGAGTACCCAATGGGGACCATGGACTGGTGCATCTGCCTCAGGGGAGGGGAACCCATCGGAAGCATCACCGCCGTGAGGGACCATCCGGACAAGGGATACTGCGAGATCGGGTACTGCCTGTCCCAGAGGTACTGGGACCGTGGCTACATGACCGAGGCCCTGAGGGCGGTCACCCGTTACATCTTCGATATGACGGGGTACACGTTCATCCAGGCCAGGTACGACACGGAGAACGAGGCTTCCGGAAGGGTGCTGGAGAAGTGCAACTACCGCGAGGCCTGCGTGCGGGAGCTTCCCGATCCAAAGACCGGGAGGCCGCGCACATACAGGTTCATGAGGATAATGCGCAGCGACGTGATGCTGTTCGCGGACTGATCACTCCGGGAGCTCGTCCCTGACCTTCTCGATCCTTCTGATCACGGAGATGTACTTCTCGTGTTCCGAGTCCGCCGCCCTGCGGCAGACCATGCACTGCTCGTGGCACTCCTGCGCCTGCTTCCGAAGGGAGTCGGCCTCGTCCATGAGGGCGTGCATCTTGTCGTGGGCGGCCTGGCCGTCCTGCGAGTACTTCACGACCTTCTGGTGGTAGTTCTGGGCCTGGTTCCTGGCCTCGCCGATGTCCCCCAGGCCCCCGGCCGCCTTCATGCGTGCGGCACGGTCGTTCCATTCGTCGCGCGAGCGCTTCGCCTCCCTGGCCGAGAGGTTGCATTCGTCCCTCTGCTGCTTGTAGACCGATGCCTGGGAGGACAGCTTCCTGGCCTGGGCCTGGAGCCTGTCGCGCTTGTCTGCCAGCACGGATGCTTGCTTCTGGTAGTCGTCCCTGGCCTGCCTGTGTTTGCTCGCCTCTTTGTTGAGCTCGGCGAGGATGTCGTCCAGGCGGCGGACGTCCTCCTCTATCATCTCGGAGATCACGGGCGCACCGCCTTGCGGAGGAGGTGGAACTCGGTCATGTTGTCCGCCCTGTCCTCGATGTTCTCATGGACCATCCTCAGGCCGAACATCTGCCCTGCGTTCCTCCTGCAGACGACCGCGGTGTCCTTCGGAAGCCTCCCGTCGGAGAGGTACTCCGCTGCGACCGCGGTGTCCTCCACCTCGATCCTGTCGGTGCCGGGGTAGAGCCCCTCCAGGTTGTCGTGGGTCTGGAGAAGGGCCTGGATGTGGGAGGCGACATGGTTCACGCCGGGGCAGTCGTCCCTGACGAACACGCAGTGGTGGATGGGGACCCAGAAGCTGAGGACGAACTCGATGTCGTCCCTGCCGGCGAGGGCCTCCCTGGTCTCTATCACCGGGCCGGCGTTGATGTTGGCCACGGCGACCACGCCGTACTCCACGCCCTCCTCGTCCATCGCCTTCACGACCCCCCTGGAGTCCATGCGGGGCAGGAGCTCGAAGTCGTCCCAGCCCATCTTGGCGGCGAACTCGCCTGCCGCCTGCTCGGAGTTGGATCCGGGGATTCCCATGTAGGCTATGGAGACTCTCATCGGTCGTCGCATCTCGGACACCGTATTTTTTAGTAGTGGTTGGGCGGATAGGGATGCATGGACGAGAGCTACCGCAAGTGCCGCACGTGCAGGTTCTGCAGGCACGCCGATGGGATCTGGGTGTGCATTCCGGAGGAGTCCGCCACGACCCCCGACGGCACCTGCGGGAGGTACCGCCCCGGGTGTTGCGAGAACTGCCTTTCGTATTCCGATGGGAGGTGCTCGGTCACCGGGGATGAGATGTACCCGCTGGACGTCTGCTCCGATTACGACCCCGCCGGTTCACTGCGAGGTCCTGTCCCTCCTGTTGGACAGGACGTTCTTGATGCTGGCCTTGGCCTGGGCGTTGCCCGAGATGACCTTCCTCGCCGATTCCGGTATCCCGAAGTAGACGATGTTGTCGCACAGGCTCACGTTCCCGACCATCGATCCGCGCACCCTCGAGTACCTTCCCTGAAGCTCCCCGATCGTGTCATTGACAAGGCCGGTGACGGCGAAGACGTTCCCGTCCACGAACCTCCTGGCGTTGACGAACCCGGTCTCCGGCAGGAGGGGGTTGTAGGTGCCCTCCATGAAGTCCTCGTCCAGGTCGTCGATGGCGTCCATGATGTACACGGCTGTGCTCAGCTCCGTGAACAGCTCCCCGAGGTCGTCGGTGTAGGAGTCGCCGGCGATGTCCTCCAGCGCGCCGATGAGCCCTCTGCCGAAGGTCCTGCCCATGAGCCTGGCGTCCCTGCATCCATCCAGCTCCAGCTTCCTCAGGTCCTCGAACCCCCTCCCGACCATGTCGTCGTACTCCGGGAACATCCTGACCGCCTTGTCGATCGCGTTCCCGAGGACGAAGGATACGGCCTTGCTCTTCACGGAAGGTTTGTCGGTCTCGTCGTCGCACAGCTCCCACTTGGTGAGGATCAGCGTGTATGCCGCCATGGATCTCATCAGCTCGGACTCGGATTTCGAATGTTCCAGGACGCATAGCCTCCTCTCCGTAGGCCCGATGTCCAGCGGCCCCCCGGCAAGGCCGCAGAGCAGAATGGTGTTGAACGTCATGTCGTAGTTCACCGTGGCCGTGGACGTAAGGCCGAAGGAGTCCCTCAGCTGATGGCAGCCCTCGCAGTAGTACCTGCGGTAGGTAACGACGTCGGAGGGGGACAGCCTGCCGTAAGCGGGCACGGTGTATCCGAACATGGTGTCTCCCATCACCGACACAGATTTAACGATGACCCACGGGCAGGCGTCTGGCTTAGTTTCTGGGGGGTCAGAATCATTAAATAGGCAAACCAAGTACGCCAGGCTGTACCGAGTTTCAGCGTCGGTAGGTGAGTATCACATGTCGTACGAGTCAGCATCCGTAGACAAATTGACCGCACTTTATGAGAGCCAGTCGCCTTCAGCGTTCATCGCGTTCGCCATGGAGGGCCTCCCCGAGACCGACCACAACGAGCGCTTCGACAAGGGCGACCACGAGGGCGCTTCCAACTGCGGATACTGCTGCTGCAACGACAGGGGATGCTGCAGCTCCCCCGGATGGTACGGCTGTCTCGTGGGCGGCGTCGTTGTTCTCTGCGTCTGCTGCTGCTACGCCACCAACGGATTCAACGGTGCCTGGACCTACTGGCCCTTCTGACCGATGAGGCCCTACCTGTCGGTAGTGGTGAAACCGACGCTGTACTGCAACACCGGTTGCAGTCACTGCTACCACACCCCCGAGGAGAGGGTTCCCGGGCAGATGTCCCGGGAGACGCTGGAACGCCTGATCAGGCTGACGTCGGCGGAGTACGAGTCCGTCTGGTTCATCTGGCACGGCGGGGAGCCGCTGACGCTCCCTATGTCATTCTACAAGGACGCTGTCGCTCTGCAGGAGCGCTATTTCGGCAGGGACAACTACCGCTGCGGGAACACGGTCCAGACGAACGGTACGCTGATCAACCGTCGTTTCATGGCCTATTGCAGGGAGAAGAGGATCAACGTGGGCGTCTCCTACGAAGGTCCCTACAACTCCGTCCTGAGGGAGGGCGACCCCTCCAAAGCGCTGGGTCTGCTCTCGTCCAAGGAGAACAAGTACTCGGTCTCCGCCACCATATCCAGGGAGACGGCCCTGAAGCAGAGGGAGCTGTACGATCATTTCAAGACGGACGGTACGAACCTCTCGCTGTCGCCCGTGATCCCCGCGGGATGTGCCAGATGCAACGGCACCGTCCCGGATCCAGACGAGTTCATAAGGGGGAGCATAGAGGCCTTCGACGCCTGGTTCACCGACTCCGGGGCGAACGTGCCGCTGATCCCCCACTATCTGTACATCCTCAACTACCTGGGCGAACCCACGCCGTCGGACTGCGCCCACACCTCGTGCCTCACGAAGTGGCTCTGCGTGTATCCGGACGGTTCCGTCTACCCCTGCGCCAAGGCATGTCCCGAGGAGTTCAGGATGGGCAACATCAACGACGTCTCCAGCATAGCCGAGCTCTTCCAGTCGGAGGGTTTCAGGAGGATCCTGCTGGGCTCCGTCCGGAGGAGGGAGAAATGCGCCACATGCCCGGTCTACAGCTGGTGCAACGGCGGCTGCAGCATGGACGCCTACCATGAGTGCGGGCTGGAGAACAACGGCGGCGACTCCTGCAGGATATTCAGGGAGGTGTTCACCCACGTATCCGAACGTGTCCAGGAGGTCCTGGAAGGCGACGGGGACATGACCGGTCTGAACCCATTCGTCAGGGACGCCATCGTGGGGAAGCTGGTGAACCCGAAGGTCGTCAGCCAGTGACCGGTCGGCATCGTTCCCGTTTTTATATGTGTGATTTTTTCACACTTTCAGCACGCGTTCTCCGGCGTGGAATCACACTACTGGTCCGCCGAGCTTCGCGTTCCTCGTCTCCTCCCGATGTCGCTCTGGTCGTACGGCGTCCTCTGGTAGACGTAGTAGTTCAGCCAGTTGGTGAAGAATAGCGTGGCGTGCCCCCTCCACCTGACCACCGGATCTTTGTGGGGGTCGTCGTCCTCGAAGTAGTGGTCCGGGACGTGAGGATCTTTCCCGGCAGCCAGGTCCCTCTCGTACTCGTATGCCAGGGTCCAGGCGTCGTACTCGAAATGGCCGGTGATGAACACCTCGTCCCTCTCCGACTGCACTATCCCTACCCCCGCCTCCTCCGAGGAGCAGACCACATGGAGGTGGGGGTTCCTCGCGATGTCCTCCGCCCTGACCTCGCTGTGGCGGGAATGGGGCATGAAGAAGCGGTCGTCGAACCCTCTCAGCAGGGGCTCGTTCTGCACGAGGACGCGGTGCTCGAATATGCCGGAGACCTTGGATGCCAAGGGGTGCTTCGGTATCTCATAGTGATGATAGAGCCCGGCCAGCGCCCCCCAGCAGATGTAGAGGGTTGAGCACACGTTCTCTACGGCCCAGTCCATGATCCCGCAGAGCTCGTCCCAGTAGTCCACGTCGCCGAAGTCTATGCTCTCCAGCGGGGCTCCGGTGATGATCATTCCGTCGTATTTCCTGTGGCGGACCTCGTCGAAGGACCTGTAGAACCTGTCAAGGTACTCGGACGAGGTGTTCTTGGATTCATGGGTCGAGGTCTTGAGGAACTCCACGTTGGTCTGAAGGGGGCTGTTGCTCAGGCATCTGAGGATCTGGATCTCCGTCTCCACCTTGGTGGGCATGAGGTTCAGTATCAGGATGTCCAGGGGACGGATGTCCTGGGTGTCTGCCCTGCGCTCGGGCATCACGAATATGTTCTCCGACTCCAGGACGGAGAAAGCTGGGAGGTCGTCCGGGATCTTTACCGGCATGGTATCAGTCGAATATGCCCAGGCTCATGTACTTGTCGCCGCCGTCCGGGAGGATGGCCACCACCCTGGCGGACGGTTCCTCCCTCACCTTCCTCAGGGCCGCGAAGACGTTGGCCCCGGAGGAGATCCCGGCGAAGATGCCCTCCTTCCTGGCGAGTTCCACCGCGGTGGCGACGGCATCGTCACTGGTCACGGTCTCCACCGAGTCGATTGCCTCGGAGTGGTAGTTCCCGGGCACGAAGTTGGCGCCGATGCCCTGTATCTTGTGGGGTCCTGCCTTCCCCTGGGTGAGCAGGGGGCTCTCTGCCGGCTCCACCCCGACGACTCTCGCCTTGGATCCCGCATCCCTGAACGCCATGGCGATGCCCGAGGCCGTCCCGCCGGTGCCGATCCCCGCGAATACGTAGTCTACGTCGGGGAGGTCCCTGAGGATCTCCGGCCCGGTTCCAACCCTGTGGGCGGCGGTGTTAGCCGGGTTGTCGAACTGGCCGCAGATGAATCCGCCGGTCTCCTTCGCGATCTCGTCAGCCCTGTCCACGGCGCCCTGCATCCCCTGCGCCCCGGGGGATAGGACCACCTCGGCGCCGTAGGCGCGCATTAGGGATATCCTCTCCCGGGACATCGTGTCCGGCATCACTATGATCGCGCGGTACCCGCGGGCGGCGGCGATCATGGCCACGGCGATCCCGGTGTTGCCGGAGGTGGGCTCGATGACGGTGCCGCCCTCCTTCAGCGCTCCGCGGGCCACCGCATCGTTGATCATCGACAATGCGACCCTGTCCTTGATGGAGCCAGCGGGGTTGCCCCTCTCCACCTTGACGTAGACCTCCGTGCCGGGAGGGTTCATCCTGTTGAGGCGGACCAGGGGGGTGTCGCCGATGGTCTCCGTGATGCTGCTGTACAGAGTCATGATGGTCACCCCAGGCCCCGCTCTCATTAATATTCTATTCCTCTCCTCGCCCCGACGCCCCGGTCGAATGGGTGCTTCACCAGGGACATCTCGGTGACGTAGTCTGCGTAGTCGACGATCTCCTGGGGAACCCCTCTGCCGGTGAGGACCACCTCGGTGTGGGGGGCCCTGGAGTCCAGCAGCTCAATGAGCGATTCGGGGGTCAGCAGGCCGAACTTCAGTGAGTTGTTGATCTCATCCAGTATGACCATGTCGTATTCACCGGAGGTCAGCACCTCGCGTGCCTTCTCCAGGCCGGCCCTGGTCCTCTCGAGGTCCTCCTCGCGGGAGACCTGCCTACCGCACATGTGGTCTGCGCCCATTGGTATCATGGTGAACCCGGGCGTCCTCTCCGCGGCGATGTGCTCACCGTACCCGCCCGAGGGCTTCAGGAACTGGATCATCACGACGTTCAGGCCTCTACCGGTGGCTCTGAACGCGAGTCCTAGCGCCGTTGTCGTCTTCCCTTTGCCGTTGCCGGTGTACACATGCACCAGCCCCAGTTCTCTCTTGATATCTTCGGGACATCCGGACATGGATCTCACACGGATTGTCATCGTGACGGAACCGTATATACCATGGCATCCCATATCATAGGGCATGAAGGATGTGGAGTTCTACAGGTCCAGGCTCATTGAGTTCAAGGATGCGGAGGAGAGGTTCTTCTCGGGGCAGATGACCCCCAAGGAGTACAAGGGGATCTCCGGAAGGTTCGGGAGCTACGCCCAGAGGGGCGGGAAGCTGGGCATGGTCAGGCTCCGCATGTGCGGTGGTCGCATGCCCAAGGACAAGCTGTGCTTCGTCATCGACATGGCGAGGGAGCACGGGGTGGACAGGATACACACGACCACCTGCGAGACCGTGCAACTCCACAACCTGACAGGGGAGCAGATACTGGACATCATGGACAGGGCGCTGGATCACGGCATCAACACCCAGGGCGGGGGAGGGGACAACCCGCGGAACGTATCCGCAACCTCCCTGTCGGGGGTGGAGCCGGGGGAGTACTTCGACGTGTACCCTTACGCGAAGGAGACGGAGAGGTACCTCCTGGACATAATGACCGACATCAGGCTTCCGAGGAAGCTGAAGGTAACGTTCTCCAGCTCGGAGAGGAACGAGACCCATGCCACGTTCAGGGATCTGGGGTTCGTGGCCAGACCCGACGGGACGTTCGATGTGTGGGCCGCCGGTGGTCTCGGCAACAACCCGAAGATAGGCATCATGGTGGCCGAGGGCATCGATCCTAAGCACACCCTGTACTACGTCCGCGCCATGGTGGACACGTTCATGGTCCACGGCGACTACGAGAACCGTGCCAAGGCGCGCACCAGGTACATGAGGGACAGTCTCGGGGACAGCGGGTTCCTGGAGGCGTACGGCGAGGCTCTGGTGCCCCTGATAAACAATGGTGGCCTGGAAATCGATCCGGAGCCGGAGCAGTATCCGTCGAAGACGGATGTGCCTGTCTCAGGAGACAGGATCTTCAGGCAGAAGCAGCCGGGGCTGTACTACGTGGCATTCCATCCCATCGGAGGGGACGTGACCGTCGAGGACCTGGAGAGGATAAGGGACGCCATCGCCGATGCAGACGGGACCGAGGTGAGGGTCGCCCCGGACAGCACCCTGTACATCGTAAACCTGTCAGGTAGCGAGGCCGTGAGGGTCCGTGATGCAACCGACACAGGAGCCCGGACGCTGTTCGAGACCTCGGTTTCCTGCATCGGCGGGACGATCTGCCAGCAGGGGACCAGGGACTCCAACGGGCTGCTCAAGGCGATGATCCAGGCGGCAAGGGAAGCGGGCATCCCCGACGGTGCGCTCCCCAGGTTCAGGATCTCCGGATGCCCGTCCTCATGCGGGAACCATCAGGTCGGGACCATCGGGCTCCAGGGCGCCGCCAAGACCGTCGACGGGGCGAGCGTCCCAGCATTCAGGATGACGGTCAACGGGTGCGGGCTCCAGGGAAGGGAGAGGTTCGGAGACGATGTCGGAACCATCGCTCAGGACCGCTGTCCCGAGGCCGTGGTGCTCATTGGGAGGACCGTGGCCGCCAGCGGGAAGGACTTCGACGGGTGGCTGTCCGACGGAGGGGACCTGAAGGAGGTCCTGAGGGACTACCTCTGAAGAATGTCGGCCATGGCTGGGATGGCCCGGCCGGGACTAGGCGACTTGCACGGCCGACTTGCGGATGGCGATTCGCATGACCTCCAGGATGTGGGCCAGGGAAAATGTTCCACGGACCCGGCGGTTCTGCCTTCGAGGGGGAACCCCCCCCGGTTCCTGGACAGGAGGAGGTCGACCTCTGGTACTCTGATGGGACAGGCCTGTATCCTCGCTGTGCTACTTCTTGATGCAGGGATCTGGGCCAGGAACGGCCCGGCCATCCTGCTCTCTAATGTGGTGGCCAGTGGATTGGTTGAATCCGATGCGCATCTTGATGAGGAATCCTGTTCCTGTCTCGGTCATCGTGAAATCGGCGAGGTGCGGGCGCTACCTTTTATTATCCGGATCATGCCGACGCAGAGTCTCTCGGTGTATTTGCGGAGGAACGTGAACTCGAAGTCCCGGTGTTCATCCCATGCCGAGGTTTTTGTCTGGGGCCTCGGTGGTCTCGGATCTCTGGGGTTCGAAGTCGTAGATCTCGCGCAGCGCGCGTATCCAACCGGCGGTCTCATGTATTCTGAG
This sequence comes from uncultured Methanomassiliicoccales archaeon, assembly GCA_959597175.1. Taxonomy (GTDB): domain Archaea; phylum Thermoplasmatota; class Thermoplasmata; order Methanomassiliicoccales; family Methanomethylophilaceae; genus Methanoprimaticola. The sequence goes on along the minus strand of CAUFXM010000009.1, from coordinate 79,279 downwards.
ATCCAGAACACGCATAGGGTGCGACTTAAACATCATCGGTCAAAGAGGGGGACCGAATAATCAACCAGTAATCTGGTATGTTATGAAAATATCCATAGGAGTCCAAATGACGTGGCCGGCTCCGATTTTTTGGATAAATAGTGCTAGTTAAAATACTCAGTTGATTGTATGGCTATATAAAATACTTCTTTTCACATCAAATGTGCTGGAACAGTCCTAAAAGGGGTTTACAAGCCTGGGTCTGCGGGAAAGGCCGTAAATAGTATACCATAAAAAGAGTTGGACATGGAGAGAAACAATAGTGTGTTCAGGCCCACGAAGGTGACGCTCGTGGCCATACTTCTGAGCTCCATGCTCATACTGATGGGAGGTGCCGCAGTCGCGCCGGCGCTCAACGACATCAAGGACTACTTCGGCGCGGACCTCGATTTCCTTACGTCACTCATAATCACCCTACCATCGCTCGCCGTGGCGATTGTGGGGTACGCGGTCGGCATCGCCGCCGACAGGTTCGGCAAGGTCAAGGTCCTCCTGACATCACTCGTCATATTCACGGCTGCCGGGGCAGTCAGCTATGTCATCCCCGACATGTTCGATGTGAGGGAGACCCAGCTCCTGGTGATCCTGGTTGCCCGCTTCGTAGTCGGTATCGGGATCGCGGGAATAACCAGTACCGTCACAGCACTCATTGCCGAATACTACTCTGGCATAGATAGGGTCAAGGTGCTCAGCTATCAGTCCGCGGCGATGGGCATCGGCGTCCTCATCCTCGAGTTCACTGGCGGGACCCTGGCGGAGGTATCCTGGAGGACCCCGTTCCTCGTCTACCTCATCGGGATCCCGATCCTCATCCTCGCCATCGCGTCGCTGAGGGAGCCCCACATGTCCAGGGAGGACAGGGAGGAGATCGAGGAGATCGTCAGTCACGAGAAGTTCAGGAAGGCAAACTACAGGCTCGTGGCCCTCTGTTACGTCTCCATATTCTTCTGCATGAACCTGGTATTCCTGTTGCCTACCAGCATACCGATAGTTCTCGACGACCTGGGAGTGTCATCGTCGCTGGTGGGTCTTTTCCTCGGTTTCCACGGAGTGGCCAATGCGGTGTTCAGCATCCTGTACCGCAGGATCACCACCAGGGTCCCGCCGTTCAGGATCCTCGGAGCCGGTTTCCTGTGCATGGGGATAGGCCTCGCTGTGCTCATCCTGTTCCCCAGCGTCCCGCTTGCGATCTTCACGCTCATCATCACCGGTGTCGGTGTCGGTATGATCGTGCCGTCCCTGGTCAACACCCTGGCGGGGGAGGTCACGAGCTCCAACTCCGGGAAGATCATGGGCGGGTACGGGACATGTCTGAACTTCGGGCAGTTCGCCATATCACTGATCAGCGTCCCGCTCCTCGCCGCTCTCGGCAATTCCTACTACGAGCTCTACTGCCTCATGGGTGCCATCGCCATAGTGTACGGCATTGTCATCGCGCTGTGGAGCGTCAGGCACTACAGGCGCCAGAGGGAGTCGTCCGAGAGCGTCTCCACCGCTTGAACAAACATCGGTTCCAGCCGATCCCCTCCCCCTTCGCGGGGACAAACATCCTTCCGTCTCCTTGGCGTTCCGTTAGCCATCTGGCGGGTCGGTCTCAACTTCAACAGACGTTTGCCACATCCTATATATAAGGACACAATGCGCCCACCATGCAAGGCAAAAAGCGGTTCGAACCGACAAAGTTCACGCTTCTCACAATCCTGCTGTGCTCGATGCTCATGCTGATGGGCGGTGCCGCCGTGGCCCCCGCACTCCCGCTCATCGAGCAGGTGTTCCCCGACCAGGGCACGCTGGTGTCGATGATCATAACCATCCCGTCCTTGGCGGTGGCCCTGGTCGGGTTCGCCCTCGGGTCCCTTGCCGACAGGTTCGGGAAGGTCAGGGTGCTGGGGACCTCCCTGGCAGTGTTCGTCGTGGCGGGAGCGTTCGGGTACCTGATGGACGGGAGTTCGCCCGACCAGCTGTACATCCTCCTGGTTGCCCGCTTCATCGTGGGTATCGGAATCGCAGGGATCACCAGCACGGTCACAGCCCTCATAGCCGAGTACTACACGGGCATCAGCAGGGTCAAGGTGCTGAGCTACCAGGCCGCTGCGATGGGTGTCGGCGTTCTGATCCTGGAGTACACAGGGGGCGTCCTGGCGGAGATGTCCTGGAGGGAGCCGTTCCTCGTGTACCTGGTGGGCATCCCCATCCTGGCCATGGTCATCCTGTTCATGAGGGAGCCGTCCAGGGAGCCGGAGTCCGACCCCGGGGTGGAGAGGGTTCCCACAAGGAAGGCGAACGGCAGGCTGATCGCGGTCTGCTATGTGACGATCTTCGTGGCGATGACCATGGGATTCCTGCTGCCAACCAAGATGCCCACATACCTCCAGGAGAGCCTCGCGGTGTCCACATCCGTGACCGGACTCTTCCTCGGGGTACACGGCGTCACCAACGCCTGCTTCAGTCTGATGTACCGCAGGTTCATCCAGAGGGTCAGACCGTTCATGGTCATGGCCATCGGGTTCGTCCTCATGGCCGCGGGGCTGCTGGTGCTCGAGGTCTCCCAGACCATCGCCGCCTCAGTCGCCATGATGATCCTGGCCGGGGCCGCACTCGGGATGATCTGCCCTGCCGTGTCCAACACGCTGGCCGGGGAGGTCACCGGGTCCACATCCGGGAAGATCATGGGAGGGTACAGCACCTGTCTGAACTTCGGGCAGTTCTCCATCTCGCTGATCAGCGTGCCGCTGTTCTCCCTCGTCGGCTCGTCCTATCCAAACCTCTTCGCGGTCATGGGGGTGGTGGCGGTCGTCGCGGCACTGGCGTTCATCCTCCACTGCGCCAGGTCGGGCGGGTTCGGTCCCACGACCGGCTCCGCATGACCCTCCGACGGGGGCCATACGCCCCCGGTCGGATTCTTCCCGATTCCGTCAAATCGAGAACCATTAATATCGATAAGTCTTCGCCACAGGTCATGAGCGGAGTGGGTGCCGGGTCGGTTGCGGTTTACCCCGTCACCAGGACGGGGGTGCTTCTCCGATGTCGTACACCCAGGCCGAGAGACGCATGGTCCTTATCGCATGCTGTGCCGCAGGATTCGTCGCGCCGTTGCTCAGCACGATGATGAACCTGTCCCTCATCAGCATAGGGGCGGAGTTCGGGGTGGGTTCCCATTCGGAGGCCTACATCAACACCGCGTTCCTGCTGTCATCGGTGATCTTCATGGTCCCCATGGCAAAGGTCGCCGACATCTATGGGAAGAAGAGGGTCTTCATAGTCGGGGTGGCGTCCATAGCCGTCGCCTCGTTGCTGGCGGTGGTGTCACCTGCGTTCTGGTTCCTGATACTCTGCCGTGTGATAATGGGGTTCGGCTCGGCGTGCATCGTGACCACGAGCATATCGATGATCACCGACGTGTTCCCCCCGGAGCACAGGGGAGGGGCCATCGGTCTGCAGACCATGTGCACATACATAGGACTCGCAGCGGGGCCTCCGCTGGGAGGGTTCCTGAACCAGTACTTCGGATGGCACAGCGTGTTCCTTGTGGTCCTTCCGTTCGCCGTCGCCGCGATCGTGGGGATGGGTCGGTTCAAGGGGGAGATCGCCCCGGACCGCGGAGGGACGCTGGACACGAAGGGGGCGGTGGTCTACGGCATCGCGATCGTCCTGTCCATGGGAGGTGTGATCAACCTGCCGGAGACATGGGCGTTCGTCTGCCTGGTCGTGGGCGTCATCTTCCTCGTCGTCTTCGTGAAGGTGGAGCTGACGGTGGCAGACCATATGCTCAACGTCAGGCTGTTCAGGAACAGGGTGTTCTCCGGTTCATGCCTGGCCACGTTCATGAACTACGCCGCATCGTACTCCATCTCGTTCTTCGTGGCCCTCTACCTTCAGTCCATAGGCGGGCTCACGTCCACGGAGGCCGGCATCCTCATGCTGGTCCAGCCTGCCGTACAGGCGGTCCTCACGCCGTACTTCGGGCGCAAGTCCGACGAGATCGGGGACAAGCGGATACTGCCCACAGCAGGCCTCCTGGTGTCCGCCGTTGGTCTGTTCCAGATATTCCTGTTCGATGTGGACACGGCCATGTGGGAGGTGGCACTGGCGCTCGTCGTGGTCGGATTCGGTTTCTCCCTGTTCTCGGCTCCAAACACATCCGTGATAATGGGCTCCGTGGACCCGAAGGAGACCAGCGAGGCTTCCGCGATGGTCGCAGTCATGAGGCAGACAGGCATGATGGTCAGCATGGGCATCGCGATGCTGTTCATATCGGTCATAATGGGGAGCGCCGACAACATAACCCCGGACACGTACGGGGAGTTCATAACCGTCCTCAGGTACAGCTTCGCCATATGCGTGGCCATGAGCCTGGTCGCCGCTGCGGCTTCCATGATGCGGGGGAAGGGTTCAGTGGCGGCTAAAGAAGATTAAGGATGGCTAATCAGCAACTGTTTTAAATAATCAAGAGTATGGGCCGGAGGATGTCGAAAGCGGCTGATGACAACTTCGAGTTCCAGAAGATAATAGTCGTCCTGGGATTCACCCTGATGGCCATAAAGTTCATCGCTTACGCGCTGACCGGTTCCGTGGCCATCCTCACCGATGCGATGGAGTCCATCGTGAACGTCGTCGCCGCCTGCATAGGCATGTACGCGCTCTACCTTTCCGCGCAGCCGGCCGACAGGTCACATCCCTTCGGACATGGGAAGATAGAGATCATCTCGTCGGCCATCGAGGGCACGATGATAATGGTCGCGGGCGGCCTGATCATCCTGGAATCCGCGCAGTCGTTCCTCAACCCGGGCGTGGTCAGCAGCCTTGACATAGGTCTCGTTCTGGTCGCCATCGCCGCCATCGCAAACTACGCGGTGGGGAGGGCGGCCATCAGGAAGGGGCACAAGAACCGCTCGCCTGCGCTGGAGGCCAGCGGCAGGCACCTCTGCTCGGACACATACTCGTCCATCGGGATCATCATCGGTCTGATGGTGGTGTACGCCACCCAGCTGATGGGGGTGGACGCGTGGTGGCTGGATCCGGCAATAGCCGCGGTGTTCGGCTTCATCATTCTCTACACCGGGGCGCACGTCATCAAGAAGTCCGCGGACGACACGATGGACCGTGCCGACGAGGACCTGATCTCCGAGATGACGGATATCATCAACGAGTACAGGCACGATGACTGGATCGATGTGTACAACCTGCGTCTCATCAAGTACGGGCCGAAGATCTTCGTCGACATGAAGGTGGTCTTCCCGAGGGGGATGACCCTCGAGGAGGAGGCCATCGAGAAGAGGGAGATAGACGAGGCCGTGATGGCGAAGTACGGGGACTCCGTGGAGACATCCATCAACCCCATCCCATGCAGCGAGTTCAACTGCCGCCACTGCCAGAGGAACTGCTTCGAGCGCGCCATGCCATTCGAGTCGGAGCTCGAATGGACGCCGGAGAAGCTCTGCAACGTCCGTCCCCATGCCCCGGGTAACAGGGTCACCATCCACACCGAGGGCTAAACGAGGGTTGCGGCCGCGGCGTTCCTGCGTTCTGTTTTAATTGGGGCATCCGATTACCGCAGCATGGCACAGATCGACATCCCCCGCGAGGTTGCCGAGGCGTCCCTCGGCGAATGGTACTCATCACTCAGCGATCCGGACCGGGTCAGGGTGCGCAGGTACCTCCAGGGGATAGACACCTCCTCGCCGGAGGCGTTCATGGTCCAACTGATGGAGAGGTCCACGGAGGACCACAACTACAGACTGTCGGTCAGCGCAGGCAGGTATGCGGAATCCATGGAACTCGACGACTACGGCAGGTTCAGGGTCACCGAGGCGTACATAGAGGGGCTGTTCGGCGCCGAGATGTATGAGGAGGCCAAGGGGGCATGCTGCAGGAACCTGGACCTCTACCCCGCTATAAGCGAGAGGTTCCTGGCCGACAACGGAGGGGAGGTCCCCAAGAGGGTGTCATGCCGCAACAGGCTGATCGACATCGTGATAGGTGTGGAGAACCAGTACGACATGGCTGAGGAGATCCTGTCGGGGTACGTCGGGCTCGGCCTTCTGGACGAGGAGGAGAAGGCTTACCGGTTGCAGAGCATCAAGATCCACAGGATGCAGAAGACCTTCGACAATCTCTACAACTACCGTCCCGCCCAATGACGGACTTCCACGGTATCATCGGGATCACATCGATTGAGGGCTCCTCGTAAGGATGGGAATCCGCCACAGCCGAGACCGCCTCCTCCAGGTCGTCTTCGGTGACGGCGAACTCCAGTCTCATCTCAGGAGCGGTCTCGGGTTCGCCGATCCTCCCCAGGTACGGGTCAGAGCCCTCCAGCGGCCTCCATGTGCCGGTGACCGGCCACCAGCAGAAGACGTGGTCGTATCCGGGATAGATGGGTCTGACGATGTCGCCCACCGCCTCCATCACCGCGCGCATCGAGGCTTCGGGGACGTTCACGCCGATCTTATAGATGGTTCCTTCCACGTCCCGGGCCCCCGCTGGCGTCCACCGTCTTGATGATTCTGTCGATGTTGTTCAGCCTCTCGGGGATCCTGGCGGTCATGTCCTTGGCCCCCTTCTTCAGATATGACGTGCTGAGGATGGTGGCTATGAAGGATATGGGGGGAACGACGTACAGGCATCCGGCGAAGATGCCGGTGGCCTTCTTCAGGTCGGTGATGCTGTTGATCTTCTCGATGAGATGGTCGTTGGGGACGTTCTTAAGTTTCCCCAGCAGGGACTTGTACAGGAGCTTCTGGCCCCCGAGGACAACGTCCACGCTCCACTGCACCTGGCCGAATACCGGTGCAGGGGTCCCGCAGGCCACGGTGGTCTTGTCCAGGATTGCCTTCCTCAGGTCGTCAGCGGTGTTCCCGGGGAACTCGGTCCAGTTGTACCCGGAGGTGAACGTCGAGTGGGCGTCGCTTCCCGATATCTCCGCCCATCTGCCCGGGTACCTGTCCATGACTATCCTGGCGAACATGTTGCTGTACGAGTCCGGATGCCCGCCGTTGATGGTCTCGAACCCGTCCAGGTCGATGTCGAAGATCCTCTCCTTCAGTCCGGGCACATGGAAGCTGAACGGATGGGGGGCGATGGTGAGGCCGCCCTGCGAGCGGATTATGTCCACGGTCTCCTCAACGGAGAGCATGTCGGGGACCCTCTCGGTGAGGAACAGCCCTATGATCTCCCCGTCGGCCGTGGTTACCTCCTCCCCGACGATGACCTGGATGTCGTCGTATTTGGAATGGGCGTACTTCTCGGCTATGAACGCCCCGGCGGTCTCGTCGTGGTCGGTGATGCACACCACGTCCATGCCGTCCTGGCGGGCCTTGTCGACCTGGTCCTCCGGTGACGCGACGGACTCGGGGAACTTCATTACCCCCAGCTTGTTGAATCCGGAGTACTCGGTGTGAACGTGGGTGTCCGCCCTTCCCATGCTATCGTGACTCCCGACCACACTATTTTAATGCTACCTTAATCGCCGCACATCAGGCGTAGTAGTACTCCCCTCTGGACTTCTGCTCGCGGTCCAGCCTGGAGTCTGGCTTGTTGATCCTCGGCCTGTGGGTGTCGGCGTCCCTGCGGAAGGTTATGTCCACCGCGGAGAGGAACCTGTTCATCCCGTCCCGCATGTCGAACGGACCGTCTCCGACACCATGGTGCCCCGGGTCCCCTCCGAACACCATCATTGAGTCCGAGACCATGTCCAGGAAGTAGATGTCATGGTCGACGACCATGGCGCTGCGGCCGGTCTTCTCCATCATGCGCCTGATGGTCTTGGCCGCGTTCATCCTCTGGTTGGAGTCGAGGTATGCCGACGGCTCGTCGAAAAGGTAGATGTCGGCCTCGGTGGCCAGGCACAGCGTTATCGCGACCCTCTGCAGCTCACCGCCGGAGAGTTTGCCGACCTGCTTGTCCATGAGGTACTTGATCCCGAGGGGCTCGATGACCTCTCCGGTGAAGAATCCGGAGCTGACCGTGTCGTACGCCCTGGCGTAGAGGAGGTCCTGGACGGTGCCGTCGTAGTCCCCGGAGATGTACTGCGGTTTGTACGACACCTTCACCTTGTTGTCCATCTCCCCGGAGTCCGGGTCTATCGCCCCTGCGAGGATCTTCACGAAGGTGGTCTTACCGGTCGCGTTCGGTCCCACTATTCCCACGGACTCGCCTATCTTGACGGCACCGCCGGAGATGTCCAGCTCGAACTCCCCGAAGTCCTTGTGCAGCTCCCTGAAGGATATGAGGTCGGCGGTCTGCCAGTCCCCCCTGGGCGGGGAGGCCTCGAACTCGATGGGCCTGTCCCTGAACCTGATGTTCTCCTCCGGGAGGTATCCGTCCAGATAGACGTTGATGGCCGTCCTGACCTGTCTGGCCAGGGTGAACACGCCGTATGCCCCCTCGGAACCGTAGACGACGTTGACGTTGTCGGCGAGGAAGTCCAGGATTGCCAGGTCGTGCTCGATGACCATCACCTGCTTGTCGGCGCTCAGGTCCTTTATGAGACGGGCCATCTTGACCCTCTGGTAGATGTCCAGGTACGACGTGGGCTCGTCGAAGAAGTACACGTCCGCCTCCTTCATCATGGTGGACGCCATGGCGACCCTCTGCAGCTCTCCCCCGGAGAGCTTGGAGATGTCCCTGTCGATGACCTCCGTGAGGTCGAACGTCTCTGCGGCCTCCTCCACGGTCATGCGCTCCTGGACCTTCGACAGCAGGTCCCTCACGACGCCCTTGGCCGCGAGGGGGATCTTGTCCACGTACTGCGGCTTGACGGCGACCTTCACCTTCCCCGCGTAGACCTTCTCAAGGTAGTCGTGGATCTCGGTGCCGGCGAAGTGCTGGAGGACCTCCTCCTTGGTGGGCGGGTTCTCGTAGCGGCCCAGGTTTGGGACCTCGGTGCCGGAGAGCATCCTGATGGCGGTGGTCTTACCGATCCCGTTGGGTCCCAGGATCCCGGTGACCAGTCCTTTCTTGGGGACGGGCAGGCGGTACAGTCTGAAAGAGTTCTCGCCGTACTGGTGGATCATGTCCTCCTTAAGCTCGTCGGCGAGACCGATGATCTTGACGGCTTCGAACTGGCACTTGTTGACGCAGATCCCGCAGCCCTGGCAGAGGGTCTCCGAGATGATCGGCTTGCCCCTCTCGCCGAAGGTGACGCACTCCACCCCGGTCCTGTTCAGGGGGCAGAACTTGGCGCACTCCTGGTTGCACTTCTTGTTCTGACATCTGTCCACAAGCACTGCCGCTATCCGCATGGTCGCGCCCATCTGTTTTTATAATTTATAGGTGACGACGGGTCGCGGCCCGTTGGGCAGCCACATCCACAGAGTATGCACGGCGTTCCGCAGCCAGATGCGCCGGGCTCCGTGTGGGTGGCCGGGGTACGCGCCTTCCCGAAGGCGGGATGGAACCGGATCCCCGACCAGTTCCCCTAACGGACTCCGCTCCCAGGTTTTATCTACGCGGCTATCGGTGGCGGCCACATGGAGGAGACGGACGGTGTGAGGGTCCTGCTGGGCAACCAGCGCAAGGGGATAGTCGCACTGGCGATACCCATCGCCGTAGCCCTCTTCTTCCAGCAGCTCAACAGTGTCGTGGACAGCCTGTGGGTCGCAGGACTCGGCGGTTCAGCCATGAGTGCCCTCGGCATTGTTTATCCGATATACACCATCCTGACGGGTATAGGAAACGGCCTGGGGATAGGAGTCGGAGCGGCCATAGCCAGGAACATCGGGAGGAAGAACCATGCCGATGCCAACCGGTCCGCTGCCCAGGGGATAGCGATCACCCTGATCGTCAGCGTCATCCTCACGCCGATGCTGCTTCTGACTGCCGAGCAGACGATGGTGCTGATGGGCGCCGGGAGCACGGTCCAGGACTGTCTGGCATATGCGAACCCGATCTACATGTTTCTGTTCGTCATCATACTGAGCGGTGTGATGTCGGGGATGCTCCGCGGCGAGGGTGCGGCCCGGCGTTCCATGGCCATCCAGGTCACGGGGGCGGTCGTCAACATCGTCCTGAATCCGATACTGATCTACGGTCTGGACATGGGGGTGGCGGGGTCCGCGTGGGCGACGGTCATCGCGTTCACGGTCTCCTGCGCAATGGCGTCGTTCTGGTACCTCCGCGGGAAGGGGATGTTCGTCACCATGCGCAGGTCGGACTTCCGCCCGGATGCCCGCATCTGCAGGGGGATCCTGTCCGTGGGAGGTCCGGAGGCCCTTGAGCTGTCGATCATGTACCTGTTCAACATCTTCCTGAACTACCTGGTCATCGAGTGCGGCGGCACCGACATGGTTGGTCTGTACTCCACCGGCTGGAGGATCGCGAACTTCATCCTCATAGTGGCGCAGGCGATGGGCGGGGCCATGGTCGCGGTCTGCGCAGCCGAATACGGGATGAAGAGGTTCGACATGATCAGGGACGCGTTCCGTTACTCTGTGACCCGTTCGGTGGCCTGGACGCTGGTCCTGTCCGGGGCTCTGGCCCTCCTTTCCCCGCTCCTCGCATCGGTGTTCACGATGTCCGAGGACCTCTCGTACCTCCATGACGACATGACTGTCATGCTGTACTTCTTCGCCCTGTTCCTGCCGGTCATGTCGCTGGTGTACACGGGGTCATCCCTGATGCAGTCCATCGACAAGGCCACCGGCGGGATGGTGAACTCGCTGGCTAGGAACATCATCCTCACCGCGTCATTCATCGTCGCCACGGCGGCGTTCGGCACTCTGACATCCCTCTGGTGGGGGATGGCTCTGTCCGAGATTCTGGGAGGGGTGATGATGTTCGTCCATGCGGCGGTCATCCTGAGGAGGACCGAGCGCAGGGAGGGGCAGCCGTCGTCGTGAGCCGGTACCATCCGCGGAAGCACCCCCGATAAATATCGCCGGGACGATTCCTCGGTGGTCATATGTTCCAACTCGCGGTCTACGGCAAGGGCGGTATAGGGAAATCCACGATGTCGGCGAACATCTCGTTCGTCCTGGCGGGGCGCGGCCACAGGGTCATGCAGATCGGCTGCGACCCGAAGCACGACTCCACCCGCCTCCTCCTCGGAGGAGGGGGCCAGAGGACCGTCCTGGACTACGTCAGGGACGTGCCCGAGCCGCAGAGGGTGCTGTCCGACATCATGGTCGAGGGCTCCGGAGGGGTGCTGTGCATCGAATCCGGCGGACCCGAGCCCGGGATCGGCTGCGCGGGCCGCGGGATACTGACAGCCTTCGACACCGTCAGGCGCCTGGGGGCGGATTCGGTCGGCGCCGACGTGCGGGTATACGATGTGCTGGGCGATGTGGTCTGCGGCGGGTTCGCCGTGCCTCTCAGGGAGGAGAACGCCGATGGGATAGTCATAGTCACATCGGGCGAGTTCATGGCACTGTACGCGGCGAACAACATCATGAAGGGCATCCGCAGGTTCACGCCCGGGAAGCCCCGTCTCATCGGGCTGATACTGAACTCCCGTGGCGTGGAGGGGGAGGCCGAGACGGTGCGGCGCTTCGCCGATGCGACGGGGACGCGCATAATAGGCATCGTCCCGAGGGACAGGACCTTCGCCTCCGCGGAGGCGGCGGGGCACACGGTGTGCGAGATGTTCCCGGATTCCGATGCGGCGGAGGCCGTCCGCGGCATCGTCGGTAGGATAGAGGACTCGATGGTCGGGGGCCGTATGGACTCCCCGCATCCACTGGACGACGACCAGATGTCGGATCTGGCGGCCGGACGGGAGATAAGGCCCTCGTCCCGAGTCCCCGCGGACATCCAGGTCTGCAACGGATGCGACGTGACCGGATGGAGCCGCAGGCAGAAGTACTCGTGCGCGTCATGCGGGGCGCTGATGGCGTTCGCCAGGCTGTCGGACACGGCCGTGGTGGTCCATGGTCCCGCCAGCTGCTCTTACCTGATGGATTCGGCGTACCTGAGCACCGTAGCGGACCTCTATGCCGGAGGGGTGTACGACACGCCCATGCCGGACAATATATACTCGTCGAGGATGGACGAGGGGTCGGCCATATTCGGAGGGGCGACGAACCTGTCCCGCGCTTTGGAGGCGGCGGCATCCGACGGGTTCCAGGAGATGGCCGTCATCACTACCTGCGTCTCCGGGATGATAGGGGACGACTGCGACGCCGTCGCCAGGGGTTTCGAGGCATCGCATCCAGGCGTGAGGGTACAGGTGCTCCACACCGACGGGGTGATGGCCGGCGACTACTTCGAGGGGATGGAGGGATCGGTCTCAGAGCTCATCGGGGCCATCGACCCAGACGTACGGATGGAGGACGGTCTGGTCAACATCGTCGGGACCACGTTCTTTGACCTCCAGACGCCGGAGGCCTCGAAGGAGATCGACAGGATGCTATCGCTTTTCGGGATGAGGGTCAACTGCAGGTTCCTGGACGACACGACGATGTCGTCGGTCAGGGGGTTCTGCAGGGCATCGGCGGACTTGCTACTGAACGAGACGAGGGCGGACGGGATGCTCGACAGGATCAGGTCATCGACAGGCCGCGACGCCCCGGTCATGATGATCCCGACGGGGATCGACGAGTACGTCGGATGGCTCCGCCGCATGGGCGAGATCACCGGGATGGCGGATGTGGCGTCGAGGGAGGAGGAGTGCGCCCGGGACGAGTACGCCCGGTTCGTGGAGAGGAACAGGGGGAGGTTCCAGGGCCTCAGGGTGGCGGTGTCCACATGCATCGAGAGGAACGTGGACTGGTTCCTGGACATCCTGGACGACCTTGGTGCCGTCGTTGTCCGCCTGGGGTATCTGAAGCCGGAGGGGGATCCGGGGATAGTGACGGTGCGCCACAGGGACATGCTGACATACGGGTACGGGAAGGAGATGATGATGCGGGACTGGGAGCGGTTGCGCCCGGACCTGCTGGTGTTCGATGTGGACGTCCCAGACGGGTATCCGGGCAGGGACGCGAGGATGACGAGGATAGGTCCCGGGATCCGTCCGGCGATGAGGTTCGTCGAGTCTCTGGCGGAGGTCCTGGAGACGTGCGAGGAGGCGGCCAGATGATTAACGGACCCGACGGCTTCACCGGGGCGGTGATGGCCATCGAGAGCATCGCGGACGCCGCCGTGGTCATCCACGGACCGGGCGGGTGCAGGGTCAGGCACGCTCTCCTGTCCATGTCCGCGGTGCCCCGTCCCGACATGCGCTGGGGGGAGTACGGGGAGCCGTACTACGCTGGATATTCCAGGGTGCCCGCATCGTACATCGACGGCGAGGACTACATCGGCGGCGCCGTCCAGAAGCTGGAGGAGGCGCTGGAGTGGGTGAGGCGGGAAGGTCAGAGGCTCGTGGCGGTGGTCGACTCCCCCGGGGCGTCCCTGATGGCCGACAACCACATGGCCGCGATAAGGGACCTAGGCGTCTCCGACGGCGTGGTCGTGATAGACGGGGGGACGATGTCGGCGCCGGTCCGCCGCATGTACGGGAGGGTCCTGGGCGAGGTGATGCGCCATCTCGCACCGGACGGAGGGGATAAGCGCCCGGGCACCGTGTGCATCATCGGGCTCACCGTCCTGGACGCAAGCTGGGGCGACGCCCTGGAGGAGCTCTCCTCGTATCTGGAGGACATGGGTCTGGAGGTCGTCTGCGCCCCGGGTGCTGGGGCGTCGGTGGACGACCTCATCGCATCGGCTTCCGCGGAGCACGCCGTCGTCGTTTGCCCGGAGTCCTGCGAAGGTCTCTCAGGGTATTACAGAGGGATCGGAACCAACGTGGTCGTCCCTGGATGCGCGCCGGTCGGGTTCGATGCCACCCGCGCATGGATCGTGGATGTGGCTAAGGCCGTCGGGAGGGACCCATCGGTAGCACTGGAGAGGCTCGGGAGGGCCGAGTCCAGGATGAGGTCCAGGACCGATGGGATGAGGTACGGGATGATGAGGGTCAAGGGGATGACCTTCTCCGTGTCGGCTCCCGGCTCGGTCCTGCGTCCGCTGTCGGGGTGGCTGGTCGACGGGATGTCGATGGTGCCGAGGTCCATCGTGGACGAGGAGGCCGACGGAGGCCCCGGGATGGCGAGGCTCCAGCCCGCGGACGTCGTCTTCTGCGACGGAAACACCGCGCTCAGGATGGAATCGGGGGGCAGATGCAAGGTCGCCGTGTCCACAGGAGGCGCCGTGATAGGCTCCGACGGCCTCATCCCGCGTCCTCTGTTCGGGGCGTCAGGCGCGGTGCAGATCGCCGATGCCGTGGTGCGGGCGTCGAGGGGCAGATGAGATGCATTTTAGCTGCCGACGGATATAAATCCCGCGTGCGCGATTGGCTGCGCGGTCATAATGTCAAAGGTCTGCATAAACATCGCCTGGCCGTACTCCAACGGCCCCATACATCTCGGTCACGTGGCTGGGTCCCTACTCCCCCCGGACATCTTCAGCAGGTACAACCGCCTCATAGGGAACGAGGTGCTCATGGTCGGCGGGTCCGATCAGCACGGCACACCCATCACGGTCTCCGCTGAGAAGTGCGGGATGACCCCCGAGGACTACGCCAACAAGTACCACGAGATCAACAAGAAGGCGATAGAGGACCTGGGCATCGAGTACAGCCTCTACAACAAGACCCACTGCCCCACCCATTTCGAGGTGGTGCAGAAGGTGTTCCTGGATCTCCAGAGCAAGGGCTACATCTACACCAAGGAGTCCGATCAGTACTACTGCCCGAAGTGCGCCCGCTTCCTCCCCGACAGGTACGTGGAGGGCGTATGCCCGAAATGCGGGGCCGAGAAGACCAGGAGCGACCAGTGCGACCAGTGCGGGACAACGTTCGAGCCCGGGGACCTCATCGATCCGTACTGCACCCTGTGCGGGAGCAGGCCGGAGATCAGGCCGACCGAGCACTTCTTTCTGAGACTCAGCGCGTTCAGGGACCAGCTCATCGATTTCGTGTCCTCCAAGGACTACTGGAGGGCTAACGTCAAGGCCTTCACCAGGAACTGGCTGGAGGAGGGGCTCAACGACAGGGCGATAACCAGGGACATGTCATGGGGAGTGCCCATCCCTGTGGAGGGATGGGACGACAAGGTCATCTACGTCTGGTTCGAGGCGGTCATCGGATACCTGTCAGCGTCGGTGGAGTACTCCAGGATGATAGGCAAGCCCGACTACTGGAAGGAGTTCTGGAAGGACCCCGAGGTCAAGCACTACTACTTCATCGGCAAGGACAACATCCCGTTCCACTCCATCATCTGGCCGGCCATCCTCATGGGGATGGGTGACATGGACCTGCCGTACGACATCCCCGCCAACGAGTACCTGATGATCAGCGGCGGGAAGCTGTCCAAGAGCCGCGGCGGCGCCATCGACGTGCCGTCGGTGCTGCAGAGCTACGACGCCGACCTGGTCAGATACTATCTGTCGGTGAACATGCCGGACACCCACGACTCGGAGTTCTCATGGGAGGACTTCGAGACCAAGGTGAACAACGAGCTGGTCGCCGCGCTGGGCAACTACTACCACAGGTGCCTCAGCTTCACCAGGAAGAACTTCGGCGCGATCCCGGACTCGGGGGATGTCGGCGAGGTCACCGACGAGATCAGGAGGGCCATGGACGAGTACAGCCAGTGCCTGTCCGCATGCGATTTCAAGAAGGGGATCAAGGTCGTGATGGACCTGGCCAGGTTCGGGAACAGGTACTTCGACTCCGTCAAGCCATGGGCGCTTGTCAAGGACGACAAGGATGCATGCGGCAGGGTCATGAGCGCAAACCTGAGGGTAGTCAAGGCACTGGCCGTCATGGCCTGGCCGTTCATGCCCCGCTCCTCGGAGAGGATCTGGGGATTCCTCGGCTACAACGGTAGCCTGGAGGGTGCGGGACTGGACGAGGTCCTCAGGCCCCTCCCGGCAGGGCAGGCTCTGAACGAGCCGGTGCCGGTCTACAAGAAGGTGGAGATCAAGATGGAAGAGGAGCAGAAGCAGGAGAAAGTCGAGCAGAGGCAGGAGAAGAAGCAGGACAAGCCCGCGGAGGCCCCTGCTGGACCGTTCGCCGCGTTCAGGAAGATGGACATCAGGGTGGGAACGGTCATATCCGTGGAGGACCATCCCGATGCCGAGAAGCTGTACATCCTGAAGATCGACCTGGGCGAGGAAGAGCCGAGACAGATCGTCACCAATCTGAAGACTGTGTACTCGAGGGACCAGATGCTCAACAGGAGGCTGCTGGTCATCGCCAACCTCAAGCCCGCCAAGTTCCGCGGGGTAAAGTCGGATGGCATGCTCATGGCGCTGGACGATGAGGACCTGGGCGGAGACGCCATCAAGCTGCTGAAGCCCTCAGCCGACGTCCCCAACGGGACCAGGATCGACTGCGCTCTGGAGTGCTCTTCGTCGAGGATCGAGGTGAAGCACTGCGAGGCGGTGGACATCCGCGTCGGCAAACTGGCCGACGGCCACATCCTCGGCGGGAACGTGCCCGAGGACTGCCCCGACATATGCGCCCTTGTCTATGACGGCGACCTCAGGGTCCCGATGGGCGACGGGAAGGGCTGCTACATCACCGTGGACGACGGTGATTTCATAGACGGTGCGCGTGTCAGATGAAAGCAGACCTGCATGTCCACACATGCTACTCGAACGACGGAAAGACCACCATGGAGGAGCTGGTCGAGTACGCGGTGGCAAACGGCATCGGATGTGTCGCCGTGACCGATCACAACAGCTTCGAGGCCTACCATGAGTTGAAGGACAACGGAAGGGTCATAATCATACCTGCGGAGGAGGTCTCCTCTGCCGAAGGCCACATAGTGGCCCTGGGGATCGACCGTCTGATCCCCAGGGATCTCTCCATCCAGGAGACCATCGACAGGATCCACGAGGCTGGCGGGTATGCCTTCGCGGCGCATCCGTACAGGTGGTGGTCGGGTCTCGGCGAGAAGAACACCCTGGAGTACCCGTTCGACGGGATAGAGGCCATGAACGGCCGCTCGACCCCCAGAGGGAACAGGAGGTCCCTGAGGCTGTCGAAAAGGGTAGGCAAGCCCATATCCGCGGGCAGCGACGCCCACACGCCCCGTCACATCGGGGAGGGCTATGTGATCGTCCCCGACGACCTGACCACATGGCAGGAGGTCGTGGATTACATCATGGCCAACAGGGATGTCCAGGTGGACAGCAAGAGCCGCCATATGAAGGCCACCCTGAAGTACGGCACAAAATCAATAGGCGAATGGCTGCTCCGCGGTTGCAAGAGGATGTGACCTTGGCCCGCAGGTTCACGCGCAGCGAGTTGGCGTCCATGTTCTCCGCCGGTGCCGAGAGGAAGATGACGGAGAGGGAACGCTTCCTGTTCATGGTCTCGGAGGATCCCGGCAGGTCCGCGATGTACATGGATCTGGCCGACTACCTTGCCACGGACATCCGCTTCTACAGGATGGCCGCCGCGTACTACTCCGGGGACACGGGTTCCCTTGACACAGGGGACGAGGAGGACCTGCTCCTGATGGCGGGGGCGAAGGACATCCCGCCGAGGATCTACGCTCAGTACCTCAGGGAGATAGGTCCGGACGCGGAGGACGAGAAGGTGACCCACCAGGCACTGGGGCAGCTCAAGACGGCCATAGCCAGCACCTTCGAGGCCATGGTCTCCAAACGCAGACACCGATGTCCCCGGGGACGATAGGGACGGGTTATCGGGGATCCGGCAGTGCCGTATCGTCTGCGGTCCATCGGATCATTGCTGTGTAGGTTGAAAATCGGTTTTCGGCAGGTCTTCGTTCAGACTCCCAGGCGCATCGTTGGAAAGCCGGATCGGGGAACATCCAGGGAGCACATGCATCCGGCAATCTGGAAGACGGTAGAAGGGAAGGGGTTGGATAATGGCGCCCCGTCCAGGGACGCCGTTTTCAGACCATCAGGCTCGCGGACCTGAGCTCTGCGGCGATCTTGTCGACCGCGCGGGTGACGTCCTCTGGGACTTTGGCGCCGGTGCAGACCATCTTTCCGGACCCGAACAGGAGCACGACCACCTTGGGGTCGTCCAGCCTGTAGACCAGGCCGGGGAACTGCTCGGGCTCGTACTCGACCTTCTCGAGACCCAGCGTGATGGCCACGGTGTTCAGGTTGATCTCCTGCTCCAGGTCGGAGGAGGCGACGATGTTCTGAACCTCGATCTTGGGCTCGATGGTGATGTGCACGTCCGCCTTCTCAAGGTCCTTCGCGACCTTCGTGATCGCGACCTTGACGTCTTCGCGGCATTTGGCTCCGGTGCACACGACCTTGCCGCTCCTGAAGATAAGGGTGGCGGTCTTGGGCTCCTTGAGCCTGTAAACGAGACCGGGGAACTGCTGGGGGTTGTACTCGGCTCCCTCCAGTGCGTCTTCAATCTTGTTCAGGTCCAGTTCCTGACCAAGGTATGTCGAGGCTACCACGTTCTCAATGTTCATTTTGGCCATCTTTTCACCGAATCGGGGCTATTTAAAAACTCTTTATAAATATTTTGATTAAACCTCACTCAGATTGTTGTTCAACAAGTCGGAAAAGGAGTTCTACACCAATTATGCCAGCAACCTTTATCTCCGTCACATCTGGATGCTCCTGACATGGATTCGGAGCAGCTGGCGGCGATACGTACGAAGCCCACGAAGCTCGACGTGGCGGAGATGGTGCTGTCCGTGTTCGTGATGGCTTTCGGCGTCGTCCTGACCGTCAAGTCCTGCCAGGGCGTTGGTCCGATCTCATCCCTCCCGTACGTCCTCAGCGAGGTCTTCGGACTCACCCTGGGGACGCTCACCTTCATCGTCTACGTCTGCTTCATACTGATACAGTGGGCGATCTACAGGGATCGCGGGATGTACCTCAGGACATTGAGCCAGCTCCCGTTCACACTGATCTACAGCCTGTTCGTCGACCTCATCCAGATGGGGCTGTCGTCATGGACGGTCGAGGGGCTGGCAATGCAGTGGCTGGTGATCCTGGCCGCCCTGTTCCTAACGGCCCTGGCAATCGTCATGGAGGTGGATGCCAACGTGTCCATGCTGGCGGACGACGGGCTCATCCTGGCGGTGCACCGCGCCACCCGGGTGCCGTTCGACAGATGCGTGATACTCGTGAACATCAGCTTCGTCGTCTCGGCGTTCCTGATATCGTGGTTCGTCCTCGGCGGGTTGTACGGTGTGGGACTGGGGACGATATTCGTCGGCGTTGCCCAGGGTTTCGTGGTCAAGGGTCTCACGCCGCTGTTCAAGAGGTACCGCAAGGGCGGGCACCTGGACTGACGGAGACAATCCCGAGGAAGCATGTGTACGAGAGAATGATGGAGTCGAGGGAGGGGATCGAACCCCCGTCTGCGGATCTGCAGTCCGCCCCATAGCCACTGTGGTACCTCGACGCAGGACTCCCGAACGTTTCGTTCTATAAAAGTGTTGTTGGTCGCCGCATGTGGCCGTCCCCCTGACGGCGGGTGCGATGTGCCAGTGTCGGCATCGTCATTATATCTGGGAGACATTAGGGCCCCATGCACTGCAAGGACGTGTCCATGAGGGACGTGGACGTCCCACTCACGAGGGACGGGATCGCAGACCTAATGGACTGCTGGAGGTCGTACGTTCGCACCGACGACCTGGTTCTGAGGAACGGCGATGACTACGCGGTCGTGGAGCTTCAGAAGGCCCCGGGAACCGGTCTGTTCAGGGACGTGACCGGATACAGGATCGTGTCGCTCCCGGACGAGACGGTGTTCGTAGACATCCCGGACCTGGACGTCCTCAACACGCCGGCCCTTGCGCGCATCCAGTCCGAGCATCCGGGTAAGGCGGTGGTGGTGAGGGGGATGTTCTCCCACATAAACTACATCAAGGACGTGGTCCCCGAGAGGCTGGTGGTCGTGGACAGCGTTCCCCCATCACCCTCGAAACTCGGGGTTCTGGTGAGGCGCGCGCTGGACTCTGGGTTCGTGGACCATCCTATCGTGGCAGAGGACAGGATAATAGACATGGCAGACCGCATCGGCGAGGTTACCACGGAGGCGGTGATGTTCCCATGCAGGGTGTCGCATCTGGAGGCGGAGATGCCGTTCTACTTCCTAGATGACGCGCCTGACCTGGACCGTGAGGTCACGTTGATCGGGTGCCATCTCTCTAAGAGGATATACTCCGCGCTCTACGGCGGGGACGTCCCCTTCATAAACGTGTGTCCTGCGGATTTCGTGAGACCGGGGGAGAAGACCATCGTGAAGTGCTGCAAGGTGAAGGTCGGGCACGAGATCGACGGGGACGTCGCCCGCGTGCCATGGGGGGCCACGGTCCCGGAGGTCGTGGATGCGATCAACGACCTCTTTGGGAGGGATTGAACAGCTCCCTCCCCCTGTTGAACGCCTTGTACCCCTCCTCGGCCCTGCCGGCCTTGCAGAGGAGCTCTCCCAGCTTGTACCACGAGTCGGCGTCGTCCGGATTCATCTCCAGATGCAGTTTCATGTGCTCGATGGCCTCGTCCAGCTTCCCCTTGGAGGCGAGGTTCGAGCTGTGGCTCCTGCCGTTTGTCTCCTCGTCCCTGACGCGGACCATCTCCTTTCTGGCCTTGTTGAGCAGGACGTTCATGGAGTTGTCGGATATCCACGGGTACCTCTCCTGGACCATCCTCCTGAACGGCTCGGCCTTCTCAGGGTCTATCTCGCACTCCGGTCCCTTGAATATGCTACGGGGGACGTCCACGGTCAGGCTCCCGTGTACGACGGTTATATGGTTGGCCTGGGCCATGGATCACCTGAAGCTGATGTTCCTGCCGCACTCGTCGCGGTGCGATACGCCGAACTCGGTCAGTCTCTCAAGCTGGGCTGTCCTGAACACGGGGCCGTCCCTGCAGACCCTGGAGTCGTCTATGACGCAGCACCCGCACACGCCTGCGCCGCACTTCATGTACCTCTCAAGGGATAGCTGGCATTCCACGCCCAGCTCCTGGCAGGCCTTGAACGTGAACCAGAGCATGACCTCTGGGCCGCATGCGATGACGCAGTCGTAGTGCTTCTCGGTCATCCTCTCCTTCATTAGCTGCACGGCATTCCCGTGGAAGCCGCGGCTCCCGTCATCGGTCGCAATCCAGAGGTTCCCAGCGCTCTCGACGACGACCGCGTCCATGATGATGTCGTTGTGGGTGCGTGCGGCGATGATCGTGTCTGCCCCGGTCGCTTTGACCGCGGGCACTATCGGCGCCGTCCCGACCCCTCCTCCGATGATCAGCATCTCTCCGCACGACAGGTCGTAGCCGTTGCCGTATGGCCCTCTGATGCGGATCCTGTCGCCCACGGAGAGCGCGTGCATGGCGCGTGTCGCCTCGCCGATGGCCTTCACCGTGACGCTCTTTGTGATCCCGTCCATGCCGGACAGGGACAGCGGGATCTCGTCCACCCCTGGGATCCAGACCATGACGAACTGGCCCGGCCGTGTCTCTGCGTCCCAGTCGAAGAGGAATGTCTTGGTGTCGTAGCACTCGTCCACGATCGCCTTGATCTTCACTACGTCAGTCATGGGCAACCCCCCTCATCGCGTCGATGCTCCCGTAACCGTACTCGTCCATGAACGCGGAGAGCCCCGCGTTGATTTCCGAGAACACCTCCGGGCCCACGATCCCGACGGCGCTCCCGACCTGGAACGCGTTGGCGCCCGCCATTATGTATTCGGCTGCGTCCCTCCAGTCGGAGATCCCGCCCACGCCCACCACGGGGATGTCCAATACGGCAGACAGGTCGTATACGGCCCTGACCCCCACCGGTTTGACTGCCGGGCCGGAGAGTCCCCCGAACCTGTTGCTCAGCAGGGGCCTGCCCATCTCCGGGCAGATGACCATGGCCTTCAGGGTGTTGATCGCCACGACGGCATCCCCGCCCGCATCCTGGACCGCCATTCCGATGTCGGTGAGGATGTGGGTGTTGGGGGTCAGCTTCGCCCACACGGGAATGGAGACTGAGGACTTCACCGCCTTCACGATCGATCCGACCATGGCGGGGTCGGTGCCAACCTCCATCCCGTAGCCCTTGGCATGGGGGCAGGAGAGGTTCAACTCCACTGCGCAGGCGCCGTAGTCCTCCATCCTTCCCGCGAGATGCGCGAACTCATCGGGTCCGGATCCGTAGATGGACCCGACGACCCTTCCCTTGGGGGCGGCCACCCTCATCTCCTCACCGAAGAGGTCTATGCCGGGATTGGGCAGACCCATGGCGTTGACGTATCCGCCGGTGACCTCGGTGAAGCACGGGTTGGGGTGGCCTGCCTTCGGTTCGGTGCCCACGGATTTGGTGACAACCGCCCCGGCTCCGCACTCAAACATGCGGACCATCGACGGGCCGGTCTCGTCCATGATGCCCGAGGCTACCATGCCCGGCTTCTCCAGCTCAACGCTGCCAATTGAGGTCTTCAGCGACGCCATGCCACGTATGATGCTGGAGTGCGTTAAATAGTTGTTCGAGATGGTACGGGCATGGACGTCGAATCGGTTCGCAGGGACTTCCCGACAATCCGCGCCAACCAGGGGATCTATCTGGACAGCGCATGTCAGTCCCTAAGGCCCGACAGTGTGATCAGGGCAATCACGGAGTACTACGAATCCTATCCCGCCTGCGGAGGGCGCAGCGTGCACTCGATGGCAACAAGGGTCTCCGTGGCGATGGACGAGGCGAGGGAGGCCCTGGCAGGGTTCTTCGGAACCGACGATCCCGACTGCTACGTCTTCACCAAGAACTGCACCGAGGGCCTGAACACAGCCGCGTACGGACTGGGGCTCCGGAAGGGGGACGTCGTGGTCACCACGGACACGGAGCACAACTCCAACCATGTACCGTGGCTCCATCTCCAGGAGACGATGGGTGTAAGGAGGCGCATCGTCAAGTCCGATCGGGAGGGGCGTTTCGATCTGGAGGCATTCCACAGGTCCATGGACCACGACGTGAAGGTGGTGTCGGTCCAGCACGCCAGCAACGTCACGGGTTGCGCCGTGCCCGTAAGGGCGGTCACCGAGATCGCTCACGACTTCGGCGCCACCGTGGTCATCGACGGGGCCCAGGCAGCCCCGCACATGCCCGTGGACCTGGAAGAGATCGGAGCCGATGTCTATTGCATGTCAATACACAAGATGCTGGGCCCATCCGGCATGGGTGTAATGTACGGCAGGAGGGAGGTCCTGGAGAGGATGAGGCCCCTGGCGCTCGGAGGGGGGACCGTCGGTCTCACCACATACGACTCCGTCAACCTGGCGCCGATACCGGACAGGTTCGAGGCGGGTCTCCATGACTACGCCGGGATAATCGGTACCAAGGCTGCCATAGAGTATCTCGGCAAGGTCGGTATGAGAGAGGTCATGGAATGGGACCTGAGGCTCATGTCCCGCATAGTGTCCAATCTCGAGGACGTCCCCAACCTGCATGTCGTGGGTCCGGGTGACGCCGAATCCAGGGGAAGCGTATTCTCGTTCAACATCGACGGACTGGGCGCCCACGACATCGCCATGATGCTGGACAGCATGTCTGGTGTGATGATTCGCTCCGGAATGCACTGTGCCCATCCGTTCTACGTCTCCAGGGGGATCGACGGCAGCGCCCGCGCATCGACGTACCTGTACAACAGTCTCCCGGAGATCGACCTATTCACCGACACGGTCCGCACCATCGCCGAGACCTTCGGGGAGTGACTTCGAGATCGTGACGCTGGAGTGCCTGGTCAGTTCGAACTCGGCATCTGACGCCGTATAGGCGGTCTGGGTCCCGGATGCAGAGGTCACCGTCACCAAATGCCCGCCCACGGAGAGGACGTGCTCCTCCGTCGGAAGCAGCTCCCAACCCTCGATGACCAGCTCGGTCATGGCCGAGGATTCGAACCTGTCCAGTACCGATGCGATGCGCATTGCCGTGTCCGCATCCCTCGAGGACTCCATGTCGGAGCCCAGGTTCGCTATCGTCCCGGTTGCGGCGGCGAGGAGCGCCACTCCGCAAACGGCCAGCACCACACGGGATATGGTGAACTCGATCATTCCATCACGACCCCGTAGACCCCGTCGACGATACCGCAGGTTATCCTCACGGAGGTCTGTCCTGAGATGAACGTCTCCCCGTTCAGGACCGGGACGGCAGGGTTGTCCAGGTAGTGCGCCTCCACCACCTCCCCGTCAAGGCAGAGCCTGAGCGTGTAGGAGTCCGGTCCCTCCCCTCCTGCAGCTATGGACTGGCCGGGGGGCAGGGAGATGTGGTGGGTGACAGTGGTCCCCGCCCCTGATCTGAATGCTTTGACTATGTCCGCCTCCAGGTCCTTCGCCCCCTGTCTGAGGGAGTTGAGGGATATCTCCTCCTCGGCATCATCCATGGCGTCGACCACCAGAGGGGTCATGAGGCCGATGACGAGGAAGCAGACCGCCAGTTTCACCGGCAGATCCAGCACCCCCATCCTGTCCGCGATCAGAGTATCACCGTGACCCTGGTGCTGGAGTCCTCCCCGTATCCGGCCTTGGACACGGTAACCGTGAGGAATCCCACCGAGCTGTTTCCGGATGGGTCGATGGTCAGCCCACTGAACGTAGCGGTCCCGTCGTCGCCTGTGGTGGCGTAAGCCGTCCCCGCCCCGCCTTCTCCGTCGGGCATGGAGACGTTCATCCCCTGAAGGACGACCGTGGCGCCCTCCAGGTAGTTACCGTCCTGGTCCCTGACGGTTATGGTGAAGTCCGGCAGCGTGCCGTCGCTTCCTGCCTCGACCTCGTCCGCGGTCACCTCGCCTATGGAGTGGGGCGTCTCGATGTTCCCCATCCATCCGATGATGATGGCCGTCCCCATGGTAGCCACGAGGATGACGATCATCAGCTGCAGGGGAAGCCCCTCTATGCCCCCGCACCTGTCGTTCCTGAGTCCTTCGGTTATCATGTTACCGGGGACGTCTCGTCTCGGATGCAGATAAAGGGGGGACCGTGCAGGCACGCTGACCGGAGGAGGGTCTCTGAATCGAGGGATTGGGAATGTCGGCCGCGCAGCGACCCTGACCGCAAGGAAGACGGCGGTCACAGGTCGATCAGAGGCGGATCTCCCTGAGAACGGAATGCCTCGCCCCCGACGGTCCGAGGACGCTCCTCATGACGCAGACCCTGTCGCACTCGAACTCGAGGAACCGTCTGCCGGAGTACTCCGACATGAATCCGGAGATGTCCGCGGGGCCCCTGCACCTGCCGATGGTGATGTGCGGCTTGAACCTCTTCCGATCGTAGTCTATGCCATGGGCATCCAGGTTGTCGCCGATCCTGCCGGCGATGGCGCCCATCACGTCCCCGGGGGATGCCCCGATCCAGACCACCGAGGGTTTCCTCGCATCCGGGAACGATCCGACATCCGAGACCGTGACCGTGAACGGGTCGATACCGGAGACGGCGTCCCGCACGGATGCGGCCACATCGTCCGTCCTGGACGGGTCGATGTCGCCGACGAACCTGAGCGTGATGTGGACCTGGTCCAGAGGGGATGCCCTGACGTTGCGCAACCGGCTCAGCGAGGCGGACACCTCCTCCAGCGGCGATCTGTCCGGGATCGGTATCGAGACGAACACTCTGATCGGTTCCATCGCCTCAGCTCCGGATGCTGCGAGAGGATGTGGTCCAGCAGACCCCTGCAACCCCTGGAGACGTCCCTGTACGTGGCTCCGAAGTCGCCGGTGTAGTACGGATCCGATATCTCACCTCCGCCGGCGTGGTCCATCAGCAGGCTTATCTCGCAGGCCGGGTCGGACGGAGCGGTCCAATGCAGGTACTCCAGATTCCTGGAGTCCATCCCCACCATGTAGTCGTAGTCTACGTAGTCCGTCCTGACCAGCCTCCTGCCGCGTTTCCCCTCGCAGGATATCCCGTGGATCCTCAGCTCGGAAGCCGCACGCGGATCCACGGGGTCGCCGATGTGCTCGCCGCTGGTCCCTGCGGAGGCGACCTTGAACTTCCCGGTGAGCCCCTCCTCGTCGAGCAGTCTCCTGAACACGAACTCCGCCATTGGGCTGCGGCAGATGTTGCCGTAGCAGACGAACAGAACTCCTATGCTCCCCATCGCCCGGGTGGAACGCGTCCGCGGTTAACAACCTTGTCGAAGTATGTTATATATCACGAACGGGTTCCAGAGGCATGGATCAGAAAATCTCCGCACAGGACAGGTTCGTCAACGCGTTCCCCGCGATCTCGCTCCTCATCCTCGCGGTCGTGGGAGTCCTCATGGCCTTCGTCCTCTGAAGGCCCTTATGAAAAACTAAATCGTTTGGGAGGGGGAGACCCCTCCCGTCTTCATTCTGAAGCCTGCTGGTTCTTCCTCTGCTGGGCTATGAACCTCTTCGCGGCCTCGTTGCCGAGGGATGCTGCCTTCTCAAGCCACATATTCGCCTGAGCCGGATCGGCAGCGACGCCGACCCCGTCGAGGTAGCAGCGTCCGACGATGAACATGGCATCATGGTCCCCGTTCTCGGCGGCTCTGAGGTAGCTCTCGAAGGGCGACTCGTCGGGTTTGAACTTCACCTTCTCGCCGGTGGCGTTCTCCACAATCTGCCTCGAGAGCACGTGCCCCATCTCGGCGGCGCGCCTGTACCAGGACATGGCCTGCTTCTCGTTCCTCTCGGTCCCGATACCGTTGGAGAGGCAGTATCCCACGTAGTACTGGCAGATGGCGTTGTCGTTCTCCGCCCCCTTCATGAACCACTTGTAGGCGCTCTGCTCGTCCCTCTCGACACCGTCACCCTCCAGATAGGCGTATGCCACATGGTACTGGGACTTGCCGAAGCCGTTCTCGGCCAGCTTGAGGTGCGTCTCGAATGCCTTGGCGGGGTCCTTCTTGACACCCCTGCCCTTGGAGTAGGCCTCCGCGACGGAGAACTGGGCCTTCATGTAGTTGTCCTCTGCGGCCCTGCTGAGCCAGACGAAGGCCTGGCCGTCGTTCTTGGGGACGCCGCGTCCGAGGGAGTAGGCGGTTCCGACGTTGAAGCAGGCGATGGAGTTGCCGTTAGCCGCGGACATCAGGTAGTACCTGAGGGAGAGCTTCCCGTCCTTGCGAAGACCGGATCCCTTGGCGTAGTTGTCGCCTGTGATGAGCTGGGCGTATCCGTCGCCCAGGTCGGCGGCCCTCTTGAACCATGCCGCGGACAGCTGGCCGTTCTTCTTGACCTGCTTCCCCTTTGCGTACAGCTGGCCGAGCATGATCATGGCGTCGGTCTGGCCCATGTACGCGGCGTTCCTCAGGATCTCGAGTCCCTTCTCCCTGCTCCTGTCCACCCCGATCCCTCCGAGGTAGCACCTGGCGATTCCGTAGACGCCGTCCCTGCAGCCCCTTCCGGCCGCAGCGCAGTACCAAGCGTAGGCGCTGTTCGAGTCCTTCTGGGTTCCGATGCCGTCCATGTAGCATCTCCCGAGGTTGTACATCCCGAGCGGGGACCCGCCCTCAGCCATCGTCCTGTAGAGGTCGAACGCGGCCTGCTGGTCCCTGGGCGTCCCGGTACCGTACTCGTAGCAGTCGCCGAGGCTGACGGATGCGGGTCCGTAGCCTGCGTGGGACAGCGCCTTGAGCATCTCCACCCCTTTGGGGCGGTCGCGTGCGGTGCCGGTGCCGTTGAGGACGCAGAACGCCTCCCTTCTCGCCGCCTCGAGGTGTCCCGCCGCTGCAGCCTTGCTGTAGAGGGCGTGGGCGCCCGCGGGATCGAAGTCGGTGCCGACGGCGAGCTCCGTGAGCCTGCCGAGGACGTACTCCGCATCGGGATCGTCATCTGTGGCCAGGGCCTTGAAGTACTCGTAGACTGAACCGTCATCGGGCGTGTCGTGCGCTTCGTAACGGTCGGCCAGGGTGGTGAATGCGTCGTAGTCCCCCTTCAGCGCTGCGCGGAACAGCCACATGGCGGACTCCTGGGCGTCCTCCTGGACGACGATCCCGTTGGCGTAGCAGTGGCCGACCACGAACTCCGCCAGAGGGTGACCCTTCCTGGCGGCGCGGACGTACCACTCCATCGCAGCGGACTCGTCGGCTTCGGTGCCTTCCCCGATCGCAAACCTCTGGCCAAGCTCGAAGCAGGACTGCACGTCCCCTGCTTCGGCCTTGGAAATCAACTGCTCTAAGGTTTCCATCGGGCGCCCGATAGACACTATCATGACTTAAAGGAATCTTAAGGATGTCAAGGAACGGAATCTGGCACAGGTCTCCCCCGGTCCGTACCGCGATCCCGGGAGAAGGGCGGGGCTCGGCCCGCCCGTGGGTGGAGGGGGCCGTCGGCCCCTGTCGTCATCGCAGTTCGACCTGGATGGTGGGCTCGTCCGGCTTCTTCTCCACGGAGAGGATGAGGAGGACCACCGCGACGATCGCGAAGACGGTCATCAGCCCCCAGAGGGCCGAGAAGTTGTCAAGCGTGTACGTCGTCCCGACGATGGCGCCGGACACGGTCGTGCAGACGCTCGCGCCCAGGAACAGGAAGATGTTCGTCCCCGAGACGGCGGTGCCGGCGACGGAGATGGGATACCATTCCTTGACCTGCGTGAAGGACAGGGTCATGAACCCTCCGAAGAACCCGAAGGCGAAGCTCACGGCGAACCAGAACCAGTAGCTGTCGACGGATCCCGCGAACAGGAATATGACCGCCCATATCGCGGCGAAGACGGCCGTTCCGTAGATCATCGCCCTGCGCTTCGACTTTATGATGCCGTGGGACGTCATGGCGCCGATCGCGATGGTGCAGATGATCTTCCCTATGCCCAGCGCGGTGACCATCCAGGATGCCGAAAGGGCGAATCCGTACACGTTGTCGAAGTATGTCACCGCCCAGGTGCCCTGGAACGTCATGATTGAGCCGTAGACGAAGAAGTAGGCCAGTGCACAGGTCCAGAATCTCCTTCCTCCAGAGAACACGGCCCTCAGGCCCTTGATCACAGGCACGCGTGCTGCGGAGTCCTCGGTCACGGGGATCCCGCGGAGCTCCCTCTCAACCTCCTCGACGGAGGGGAGGGACCTGTCGCGGGGGTGGTCCCTGACGATGGTCAGGCACAGCAGAGCCAGGAGCAGGGTCACGAGTCCCAGAACGAGGTAGACCTCCCTCCATCCCAGGGCATCGGCCATCATCTGGAGGGGCCCGGTCGCTGCGACGGCCCCCACGTTCCCGACCGCGATGACTATGCCGCTCAGGACCGCGAAGTCGCGTCCGGGGAACCACACCGACACCAGCTTCATGAGCGGTACGTAGACGATGGCCATCCCGGCCGCTATCATGACCTTCCCGATCACGACGGTGGCGAAGGTGTTCCCGGCGAAGGTCAGCACCGATCCCGCCGACGCTATGAGGAGGAACACGGTCCCGGCCATGCGCGGGCCTATCCTGTCGGCGAGCACCCCGCTGGGGATCTGCATGGCGGTGTATGTCCAGTAGTACACGGAGCTCAACACCCCTATGGAGCCGCCCACCTCCTCCACTATCTCCTCACCGACGACGCTGACGGAGATCCTGTGGAAGTAGACGAAGAAGTATCCTGCTGTGAATATCGCGAAGATCACCCATGCGTAGGCCCTCAGCCTTCTCACGGATGCGGTATTGATCGCTGTTTCAGACACGGAACGGTTCTCATCATTCCATGATATATAAAGGAGAAGTGGTTTGGGGGTTCGGAATATTCGTTTGTGAATATCCGATTATTCCAATCGAGTCTGCGAGGCCAGTCTGTCCAGCCTGCTGTTCCTGAAGTACAGGTATATGCCGATGCCCACCAGGACTATGTCCAGGATGTAGAACGCCACAACATAGTTGACATCGTCGCGGACGACCTTGTTCAGGATCCCGAGGAGGTATCCAACCTCTATCACCAGCATGAACCACAGGCTGGTGCCGACCGCGGTCCTCGAGCGGTAGGCCTTCATGATGTTGAACGGCCAGGCAGCCGCGAAGCACAGAAGCATCCCGACCTCGAACACGCCGGTCGCGAGGATGTCCATCATATCATCTGACCTCCACCAGCTCGTACTCCGATGACCCGAATCCCATCCTCTCTGCATGCTCGAAGGTGCTCTGCCAGTGGGTGGACGGCTGGACGCAGGAGAACAGGTCGGCTGGCCTCCTGCCGTCGCAGTTCCTGTACAGCAGCGAACCCGGGATCATCGGCTGCTTCTGGACCAGGTCGATGCAGGCCCTGTCCAGGGCGACCGGGTCGAAGGATGCCAGTATGCCCACGTTGGGGACCACCGGCATGTCGTTCTCCCCGTGGCAGTCGCAGAAGGGGGAGACGTCGCATATGATGCTGATGTGGAAGCTGGGTTTGTCCTTGACCGCGGCCATGGCGTACTCCACGACCTTGCAGTTCAGGATGTCGGGGGCCTCGTCGTAGACCGGCTCTATGGCATCGAAGGGGCAGACGGCAATGCACCTCCCGCATCCCACGCAGGCGTCCTGGTCGATGACCGCCTTCTTCTCGATGGATATCGCAGACTCGGCGCAGAACCCCAGGCACTTCCTGCAGGACCTGCAGAGGTCGGGGTCGACCGATGGCTTCCCGGATGCGTGCATCTCCAGCTTGCCGCGGCGCGATCCGCAGCCCATCGCCAGGTTCTTAAGCGCCCCTCCGAAGCCGGTCTGCTCATGGCATTTGAAGTGGGACAGGGAGATGATCACGTCGGAGTCTGCGATGGCCCTGCCGATCTTCGCCTCCTTGACGTACTGCCCGTCGATCGGGACCTCGACGTCGTCGGTGCCCTTCAGACCGTCCGCGATGACAATCTGGCATCCCGTGGTCATCGGTCCGAAGCCGTTCAGGTTGGCGGTGTCCATGTGCTCCAGCGCGTGCTTCCTCCTGCCTACGTAGAGTGTGTTGCAGTCCGTGAGGAACGGGTATCCGCCACCCTCCCTGACTATGTCTGCCACGACCTTGGCGTAGTTCGGCCTGAGGAACGAGAGGTTACCGTACTCGCCGAAATGCATCTTGATGGCCACGAACTTCCGCTCCATGTCGATGTCGCCGATGCCGGCGGCGCGGATGACGCGTTCGAGCTTCATGAGCAGGCTGTCGCCCACCTTGCAGCTCATATCGGTGTAGAATACCTTCGAGGTGCCCATGCCCGGGCATATGGGGTTCGCTGATATAGTTGTCTGGGAGGGCATGGCGCAGGGGCCCTGGCAGACGGGATTTGTGTAGAATCTATGGAGGAATCCAGAGGCAGACTCCTGGGAGACACTTATCGTCCGTAGTTATCTCTGGCGGGACATGCCGAGGGTCAGTTTGAAATAGGGTACCCTGATGCACGCACAGCGGGAAACCGCGGTGATAAGATGTACAGCATGAGCCCCCATTCCGGACCCCTCCTCACGGACGAGGAATCGATCAGGAAGTACAACGACGAGAAGCAGTGGGGACTGCATATCGCCATAGACCTAGGAGAGTGCGACCACCAGAAGATCTCCGACGGCGAATACATCAAGAAGTTCGCCGTAGACCTGGCGGATCACATCCATATGAAGAGATACGGCGAGCCCATAGCCGTCAGGTTCGGCGCCGAGCCCAAGGTCGAGGGTTACTCTCTGATCCAGCTCATAGAGACGTCCTGCATAGCGGGTCACTTCGCCGAGGACACCGATAGGGCCTTCATAGACGTGTTCTCCTGCAGGGAGTTCCCCCCGGAGTCCACTGCCCAGTACTGCAAGGAGTACTTCGGTGCCAAGCGCATGGAGTACGCCACGATGTTCAGGGACATCTGAACCGAAACATCATCAAGGGGCCTTCGGGCCCCGATCATTCTGTATCATGGAACACGACATATCGGATGCTCTGTCCAGACTTGCAAAGGGGAACGGCATCCTGTTCGCACGGGACAGTCCCTGCCTTGCGGGCGTCCGTTCCTCGCTGGAGGCCTCCGACCGCAGGACGGTCGTGCTCTGGGGTCTTCGCAACGCCGAACGCATAGCCTCCGTCGTCGGCGGAAGGCATCCTCTCGACTCGAGGCCGCAGGAGGCGGTGAGACTCTGCACCATGTGGTCGATGGGGGATGTCAAAATGCCGGAGGCGAAGAAGGCCATACTCGGCGTACACGCCATGGCGCGCGAAGTGGGATCCCCTGAGGATTCCGCGCTGTGCCATGCAGTGGGCCAGGGATGCTCCGTCGTCCACACTCCGGGACATGCGCTGGGGCTGCCCATATACGAACTGACCGCCGCGGTCCTCGAAGGCGGCGATGTCCATGGCCGGGTGTCTGACCTGATCGCCATCTACGAGGCCACCTTGGACGAATCCTCGCTCTATCCAGAAAGCAGGCGCTGGGCCCGCTTCCTCCGATTGCGGGGACGCTTTATCCGCCTGTGAATGTGGCGACCACGGTGATCGCCCAGGAGAACCCAGTGAGGGCCAGGGCCAGAACCCATCTGTTGACCCCCAGAATCGGCCCCATTCTGTAGCCGACCACCATCAGTATGACCGATGACAGGCCGGATGCCACGGCCAGGCCCGTGTCGACGTCTTCGAACAGAAGCACGGGGAGAGCGGTCGGAAGGATGGTCAGGGCCGTGATGACGAAGCAGCCCAGCGAGCTCATGGCCATATCCCTCCTGTCCATGGCGAGCCTTCCCGGGCCCTCGATTTCCATATCCAGGATACGCTCGCACACCTCCCTCTCAGAAGCCGGGTCCAGGATGTCGAGAGGAGTGCCGCTGAAGCTATCCATCATCATGTCCACACGGCGCTCGCGTGGGATGTTCCTAGAGCCGTTCATGATCCCCACGAACCTCCGCTGCTCGAAGATGTCCAGCAGGTAGAACACGATTGCGTCGATGGCACCCCATGTGAGGTTCATCCCCATGATCAGGATGACCAGGTTCTCCCTGTCGGTGTAATGGAGCACCCCTACCCTGGCGGCGGTTATGAATATCAGAGCCATGATCAGTCCGTAAAGGAGCTCCTGGAGGGCTAGGCTGACGCCTGTAATCCCGACAAGTCTCCTGAAGGGCGACAGGCTCATAGAG
This sequence comes from uncultured Methanomassiliicoccales archaeon, assembly GCA_959597175.1. GTDB lineage: Archaea > Thermoplasmatota > Thermoplasmata > Methanomassiliicoccales > Methanomethylophilaceae > Methanoprimaticola. Next base: position 46,334 of record CAUFXM010000009.1, on the reverse strand, counting down.
GATGGAAGCCATCGTATCGACAAAGCTTTGTTGGTTCGGAACCCGTAAGTAACGTTTAGAATCATAGGATACTACTGTCCTAATTGTACTGAAATTGAGTACCACTATCACCTAATTACTGGCGGAAATATCTCGGTTTTTTATCCCATGATGGGTTTTATGCAGTAATTCTGGCTCAATTCAACCACTGTTTTATCCTGAAAAGGAATTTTTTTTCAAATAGGGTTAAATCATCCTATCGTAAACCCCCATCATGGACAGCCAAAGCGAAGAGATGACCATCACGGTCTATCCCGGTACGACCAAGAAAGGGACCCCGGAGACGTTCGAGCCCATCGACATCTCCCCTGGCGATACGATTTCGATTGTGGGCCCCACAGGATCTGGGAAGACCGCATTCATCAACGACATCGAGGTCTTCGCCCAGGGCGATACCGTCACCGGTCGCAGGGTTCTCGTCAACGGACAGGCTCCCCCTGAGAACTTCATCCGCGACCCGGCATGCAAGCCCATTGCCATGATTACCCAGAACACGAAGTGCCTGGCCGATCTCACCGTGAGGGAGTTCCTGGAGATGCATGTGGCGACCCGCAACAACCTCAAGGAGAACAACATAGAGGACACGATAGAACTGGCGAACCAATTCACCGGCGAGAAGGTCACGGCTGGAGCCAGGATGTCCGCCCTGTCGGGGGGACAGACGAGGTCCCTGATGATAGCGGACGCCGTACTCATCTCAAAGGCACCTATACTCCTTCTGGACGAGATCGAGAACGCGGGGATATTCAAGGAGGCTGTGATTTCCCATCTGAAGGGACTGCGCAAGGCCGTTCTCTTCGTCACGCACGACCCCTATGTGTCTATGCTCTCGGACAGGAGGATAGTGATGAGGGGAGGCGAGGTCGTGTCGATCCTCCATCCCGGAGACAGCGAGACCGAGGCTCTGCGCAGGGTCAGGGAGATGGACGAGGAGATGTCACTCCTCAGGGAGCGCATCAGGGTCGGGGAGCTCATCGGGAGTGGATCATTCTGAAGCTGATGGTCGTGGCAGGCCCGCCCAGCGCGGGGAAGACAGCCGTCATCAGGCAGATGATAAGGCACCTCTCGGAGAGCGAAAAAGTGGCCTACCTCAAGATCGACGTGGTTCAGGCATTCGAGGACGAGGAGCTCAGGGAGGAGTTCGGCATACCCACGCGCAAGGTCTACTCGGGCGACATGTGCCCAGATCACATGGGCATCATGGTCATCAGGGACGCCCTTGAATGGGCGGAGGGTGAGGGCGCCACGGTCCTGCTATATGAGAGCGCCGGGCTGTGCCTCAGGTGCACCCCGTACCTCACCGGTTCCCTGGGCATATGCGTGATGTCGGCGATCTCCGGGACGCACGCGCCACTGAAGATGGCGCCCATGATCGCGCTGTCCGATATGTGCATCGTGACCAAGACCGACCTGATCTCACAGGCAGAGAAGGAGGTCTTCAGAGAGAGCATCCGCAGGGTCTCCCCGGAGATGGACATCGTGGAGACCAACGCCATACAGGGGACCGGGATGAAGTATCTGTACAGGGTCATGGACTCGGCGCCTGAGATCGGCGATTACGGGTCCCTGGAGCTCAGAGGGGTCCCCCCGCTGGGCGTGTGCACGGTGTGCATCGGCAAGAAGAGTGTGGGATGGCAGAACCACTTCGGCGTTATCAGGAGGCTGGAGGATGCCGACAACATCTACCACGGGGAGTGACTGGACACCTCCGGGGAAGAATTGCGGTGCCTGCGGGTACCACAGCTGCGACGACTTCTCCGCAGCCATGGCCTCGGGGCTGGTCACGCCAAGGTCCTGTCCGTTCTACAGGGTCGGGTCTCCGGTGGTGTCAGAGGACTCGGTCCCGTTCAACTACAGCGGGGTCGACGTGGTCGGACAGAGGTACGACTTCGTGATAAGGTCCCTGCCGGGGGAGCCGTCCGCCAGGAAGATCGTCCTGCCGTTCAGGCCGGACATGGTGGAGAGGATGGACATCCGTCGCGGGGACATCGTCACGGGTCGCCCGGCGGGGGCCGGATGCCCCGTTCAGCATGTGATCAGGGTGCTGGATGCCGACATGGTCACAGGTGTGATCACCGGTCATGTCGTGGGTCCCGCATACTCCCGCGGAAGGGAGGTAAAGGATGTGAAGGGATACCACATGCTGGGCTTCGAGGGCGAGGCCGTTCCCATAACCAGGGAGCCGCAGTTCGGTGTCAGGCACAGCTTCCTGCCCGGGTTCTGCATGATGGACCGCTCCCATACGGGATTGGTGAACATGGTCCTGAGGAAGCCGTGGGGGATCCATGTTCGTGTGGAGGACGTGGTGATACTGTGAAGACGATAGACGAGGTGCAGAGGAGGATATCCTCCGGGACAGCCAAGGTTTACACCGCATCGGAATTCAAGGAGATGGTCAGGTCCGGGGGCCGCCCCACCGCCGACGACGTCGATGTGGTCACGTGCGGCACGATGGGCGTCATGTCCGGGACGATGGCAATCCTCAGCGTCCCGGTGGCCGGGCCGGGGGAGTTCAAGCGCGCCGAGACGATAACTCTCAACGGGGTGCCGGGTACGGTGGGACCGTGCCCGAACGAGTCCCTCGGATTGGTGGACTGCATAGTCTACGGGACGTCCCACAGGGACATGGGCTACGGAGGGGGGCACCTGTTCAGGGACATCGTCGCCGGGATGCCAGTGGAGGCGGTGGTCACCGCCGAGGGCAGGACGATCCGCAGAACCGTGACCATAGGCGACATCCCGTTCGCCAGGATGGTCACCACTCGCGGGGCCTTCCGCAACTACACATGCTTCGTCAACGGGTCGGACACCCCGTTCAGCACGATATTCTCCGGACCCGAACCGCTGGCTCCAGGGCTCTCCGAGGCGTCGGTCAGCGGATGCGGCGAGATCAACCCGATTCAGAACGATCCCGGGCTCGACTACCTCCGTCCGGGTGCTTCGGTCCTGCTCAACGGGGCCCCGGGGATGGTGATAGGCACCGGCACCAGGAGCACGCCCGAGAAGCCCAATCTCTCGATGGCGGCGGACATGCACATGATGTCGCCGGAGTTCATGGGGGGTTTCCGCACCTCCGCCGGTCCCGAGTGCCTCACATCGGTGGCGGCAGCGATACCGGTCCTGGACGACAGGTCCCTGGAAGGCGTGTCCGTGCTGGACGAGGACGTGGCCCTGCCCCTGGCCGACGTGAGGGACAGGGTCCCCGTCCACACCGACAGCTACGCCTCCGTATGGGGAGGGGACCCGTCGGTGGCGGAGGACAGGTCCAGATGTCAGGGGTGCCCAGAATGCGCCGCGGACCGCTCATGCCCCACGGATGCCCATCCGTCCAGCGGCATAGATCCGGGGAGGTGTCTATCCTGCGGGCTCTGCGCTGCATCCTGCGTCGGAGGGGTGTTCTCGGTCGATGCGGGGTCCGTGGACTTCGGTGGGAAACGCGTTCCGATCGCCGTGAGGCAGTCGTCAAGGTTCAAGGCCGAGCGCCTGTGCTCGGCCCTCAAGGCCGATGTTCAGGCCGGAAGATGGTTTCTGAGGTGTTTCGATGGGAGACTATGAGTTGGTATGTCTGGAGGGCGGGGAGGTAGTGGACGAGAGGTACACACTCTCCTGCGGTAACGGTCACAGGGGTCTTCTCAGGACCCGCTACAAGGCGAAACAGCTGGATGTGAGGGGAGGCCCAGGGGTCTTCAAGTTCTACGACTGGCTGCCGGTGCATTCGGTCCTGGAGACCGAGTCATCGCCGATAGCGTTCCAGAGCGAGCGCCTCTCGAAGGAGCTGGGCCTGGACGACCTCTGGATCGGGTTCACCGGATACTACCCCGAGCGCGGCGGCAAGGTCAGGTCGTGCACCTTCAAGGAGATGGAGGCGCTGCCAACCTACGCCCGTCTGAGGGACAACGGCGGAGGCACAGTGATAGTGGCGTCGGCCGGGAACACGGCGAGGGCGTTCGCGCAGACCGCGAACGACATCGGCAACCCCTGCGTGGTCGTGGTGCCGGAGAAGTCCAGGGACAGGCTCAGCATCACCGAGGACAGGGGGTACGCCAGGCTGTTCACCGTCAAGGGGGACTACGCGGACGCCATCCAGATGGCCGACAGGATCACCGCCATGATGGGATACGTCCCCGAGGGCGGAGCCAAGAACGTGGCCAGAAGGGACGGCATGGGGACGGTCATGCTGGAGGGAGCGGTCCGCATGGGGAGGGTCCCCGACCACTACTTCCAGGCCGTCGGTAGCGGTACAGGCGGCATCTCTGCATGGGAGGCGTCGATGCGTCTGATCGGTGACGGCCGCTACGGGGACAGGCTGCCGGTGCTGAACCTGGCCCAGAATTCGCCGTTCACCCCGATGGCCAAGGCATGGAACGCCGGTCGCAGGGACATCACCGACGAGGACCTGGGAAGGCAGAGGGACGATGTGGCGGAGGTGTTCGCCGACGTCCTGACCAACCGCAAGCCCCCGTACTCCATGGCCGGCGGGGTGTTCGACGCTATGACGGCCTGCAACGGCAGGTTCTACGAGGTGACCAACGATGAGGCCCGGTCCGCCGAGAAGCTCTGGATGTCCATCGAGAACGTCCGTCCGGACCCTGCGGCCTCCGTCGCCCTCGCCAGTCTGATCAAGGCCGTGGACGAGGGGAGGGTCGGGAGGTCGGAGAAGGTCTTCCTGAACATGACCGGAGGAGGTCTTGACCGTGCCCGCGAGGAGCTTGGAATGGAAACCGTAAAGGTCACAGCGGACCTCACCATGGACATGACCGACGATGAGATCAGGAGGGAGGTCGATGCATGAGCAGGAGGTGGCGGACCAGCTGGTCTCCGCCGGAGTGGACGTCGTCGTGAGTCTGCCATGCGACAAGAACAAGGGGTTCACCGACCTCATTCACCATCGGTTCAAGGTGGTCGATGTGACCCGCGAGGAGGACGGCGTGGGGATATGCGCAGGAGCGTACCTGGTCGGGTCCCGTCCGGTGATGTCCATACAGAGCTCCGGTCTGGGGAACATGATGAACGCCATCATGTCGCTCACCGCCTGCTACAGGCTGCCTCTGGTCATCCTGGCGAGCTGGAGGGGGGTCGACGACGAGAAGATAGAGGCCCAGAAATGCTTCAACACCAGGATCCCGGAGCTGCTGACCGTCTACGACATCGATTGCCTTGACGTGGGGGAACCTGAGGACATCCCCTCGATCGGGAGGGCAGTGGAGGATGCCTACGCCAGGAACAGGATTTCCGTCGTCCTCATCCGTCCGAGGCTGTGGGGTAAGTCCGAGAGGACCGACCTGGACTACCCGCCCCGTGGGCATGAGGTCCCTGCCAGGCCGGCGTTCCGCGTCCCGGAGCCCACGATGACCCGTCTCGATGCGATAGCGGCGATGATGTCCTCGGTGGATGAGGGCGACATAGTGGTCTCCAACATCGGCGTGCCGTCCAAGGAGGTATGCGCGACCGACGACCGCCCGCTCAACTTCTACATGCTCGGGAGCTATACGCAGGCCTCTCCGATCGGCCTGGGGATGGCCCTGTGCACCGACAGGAGGGTGTTCGTGGTCGACGGCGACGGGAGCCTCCTCGGATCCTCCATACTGCCGGTTCTGGCCCAGTACCGTCCGGAGAACCTCAAGGTGGTCTGCATGGACAACGGGACTTTCGGTTCCACGGGGAACCAGATCAATCCGGCGTACGGATGCGTGGACATGGTCTCGGTGGCCGAAGGGTTCGGTCTTCCGACGGCATCGGTTTACGACGCCGAAGGCGTCAGGGAGGCTATGGGCGATGGGGGCTTCTCGTTCCTGAGGGTCCTGATCTGTCCAGGGAACTCCGCTTCCCCGAACATCTCCATGACGGCGGAGGCCATCAGGGACAGGTTCACCGGCGCCCTCTGAAACAGGCGGGCCGTGTGCCCGCCATTCCCCCATCCGATGTGTTTTTGGAATAACGTGATTAGTTTTTATCCTGATTGTATAAAATATTCCTGACAGGGTTTTATAATCACGACTTCTGGGGATGGAATCATACAATAGGTGATTCCATGGATAAGAAAGTAGTGTTAACGGCGGCGATCGTCGTGGCATTCCTCCTCTCGTCATCCATCCTCGTCCTGTTCTATAACCAGGACTCCGAGGACAGGGAGATCACCCTGGTCGCCAGGGTGAACACAGAGGGGTCGGGGATATACATCGACGCCAAGTATACCGCCAGTGACTTCATCGTGGTGGGTTCCGACGGCAACCCGCAGCTCGATGCCGATGGGGACATCCAGTATATCATCGAAAATTGGAGAGGGAAGGTCTTCGGGACCTCCGGAACCACGGCCATCCAGCACATCCAGCTCATGAACATAGTCCTGGGCATGGGTTTGAACTTCGTACCATACTCCGACGGTGTTGACACGTCGTCGAACTCCAACAACGTCTACTACGTCTCGTCCATAACCAACGCGGCCGCCTTCGAGAACAGTTCCAACAGCTACATCGACGGCGGTATCATCTGGCAGCCCCAGTACCAGGCGCTCCTGGAGAGCACCACCCGTCCTTGCAACTCGCTTATGTCCTCCGACCAGTTCGATCCCGGACACACCTGCTGCGTCATCGGGGCCTCGCACTCCTACATCAACGCGAATGAGGATGCCACCGTCAGGTTCCTCGCCGCATACGTGGAGTCCGTCAACTGGGTCAACGACGCCATCAGCAATCCCGGTAGTGAGAACTACAACCACCTCGTCCAGCTGGCCATGGACCGCACCGGGATCACCGACAGGGACGTCATCGTCGAGTCCCTCACGTCCGTCACCTACACCTACGGGAACACCTCCGACGTGGACAGCGAGGATGCGCCCCTGGTGAGCCTGGAGACCTCCATAGAGTCCCTGGTCACAAGTCTCTACGAGACCAACCAGCTGGGTAGGACGATGGCGCAGCTCGGATTCAGCAGCATACACGAGTTCGCCCAGAGGTACGTGAACGACGGCTACCTAGCCCAGGCTCTGGACTTCGAGTACAGCGAGGACGCCAGCTACACCGCCACGTCGGTCACCGTCGCCATCATCTCCGGCGACATACACCAGATTGCGATCCACCTCGGAATCGACCAGGGGATCTTCGAGAAGTACGGGATCAGCGTGAACCTCCTGGCCGCCGCCAACGGAGCCGGGGTGGCCACATCCCTGCAGAACGGTTCTGCCCAGTTCGGGTTCGTGGGCGCTCCCCCGATGACAATCACGACCATCAACGGAATGCTGTCCACTAGCTGAGGTGACCATGTCGACCATAATGGGTTGGACCTACGACGAGAACAACCGGTACCACAGGTGGTTCAGGACCGCTGTGATATCCATCACGTCGCTGGTCTGCTTCGTATTCGCCTGGTGGGACATCGCCGTGCTGGCGGATTCCACGGCGATCCCCACCCCGGTGGAGACGTGGGACGCGCTGGTGAACCTGGTGTACAACGGCGACTCCATCAGCGGTTACTCACTGTGGCACTTCATAGCGTCAAGCATGAAGACGTTCCTGCTGGGATTCGCCCTGGCGCTGATCGTCGCCCTCCCTCTCGGACTGGTCTTCGGATACTCGAAGACCCTGAACGAGTTCGCCACCCCCGTGATAGAGGTGCTGAGGCCTATCGCGCCCATAGCATGGGCCCCCATCTTTATCCTTGCCATCAACTACACAATAGGTCCCATCCTCGTGGTGTTCATCGGGATATTCTTCCCGCTGCTCACCAACATCATCTTCGGTGTCCAGAAGATCGACCAGAATCTGATGGACGCCGCGAGGACCATGGGGGCGTCGTCCCTGCAGATCTTCTACAAGGTGATGATCCCCAGCGCCGTGCCGTACTTGATGAACGGTGTGAAGGTCGGTCTGGGGATAGGATGGATGTGTATCGTGGCGGCGGAGCTGTACGCTCCCCAGCTGGGAGGGATCGGATTCTATCTGTCCGAGCAGGCGACGGCAGGGTTCTGGCCATCCGCCTACGCGGCGATCGTGGTGATCGCCGTCCTGGGCATAGTGACCACGGGGCTCGCCGGATACGTCCACAAGTTCATCACAACAAGGATGGGGATGTCACATGTCTGAGGAAACAGCAGCAATGGGCGGTGACGGCCTGCAGCCTCTCGGCGAGGGCGTCACCCAGAGCAGCGCCACCGAGTCCGATGTGGTGAAGCCCCGCGACCAGCTGAGGGAGGGGGACGTCCAGATCCACATCAGGGGTCTAAACAAGACCTACCGCACCGACGAGTCGGAGACGGTCGTCCTGGAAGACTTCAGCCTGGATATCCGCAAGGGGGAGCTGATATCCATAGTCGGCCCATCCGGATGCGGGAAGACCACAATCCTCAGGCTGATCGCCGGTCTGATCCAGCCCACTTCCGGCCAGATACTCATAGGCGACCGCGAGTGCAACGGGCCGGGGTCCGACAGGGGCATGGTGTTCCAGGACTTCGCCCTGTTCCCCTGGAGGTCCGTGAGGAAGAACGTCGAGTTCGGCATGGAGATCGCGGGGGTCCCCAAGGAGGAGAGGCGCGAGAGGGCGCTGAAGTACATCGAGCTGGTGGGGCTCCAGGACTTCGCCGACGCGAGGGTCCACGAGCTCTCCGGAGGGATGAAGCAGCGTGTGGCTCTCGCCCGCGCCCTGGTGACACACCCGGACGTCATCCTCATGGACGAGCCCTTCGGGGCGTTGGACGCACAGACCCGCAATCTGATGCAGGCGAACCTGATCAGGATCCTGGACAAGACCGACCAGACGATCATCTTCATCACCCACTCCGTCGACGAGGCGGTCTACCTGTCGGACAGGATGGTCATCCTGACCAAGCGTCCGGCGAAGATCAAGGAGGTCGTCGAGATAAGCTGGCCCAGGCCAAGGGACCGCGCATCCCCCGAGTTCACCGCACTCAGGAAGAGGGTCCTGGAGGAGCTCGAGAAGGAGAACGTCCTGAACCAGTGACACGAAACCTGTTACGCCCGCATGCGCGGGCAGTCACACTTCTCCTCAACTCTTCTTTGATAGATATGAAAAAAGGAAGAAAGGGCCTTGCGGCCCTGTTTTCGCTCAGAAGGTGAGCTTCAGCTGATCGTACTTGTAGACCTTGTGCGGGCAGCTGAACTGGCACCTGTAGCAGGCGGTACCCAGGCAGTTCTTGGTCTTGACGACGATCTCCTTGTCGTCGGTGACCGTGAGCGCGTTCTCGGGGCACTCCTTCTCGCACTTCTTGCATCCGGTGCAGCCCTCCATGTATCCGCGGAGCTCTGTCCCGATGTCGTGGAGGATGTACAGTCCCCTCTCTCCCAGGTCGGGGATGTCACGCTGGACCATGCGGTGCACGGTGGGCGTCCCCTTGGGCTTGGGCAGCTCCTGGATGCCGACCATGGCGTTGTTCTTGTTGTACATCTCCATGGGCATGCCCTCGTCGCAGAGGGCCAGCTCCTGGGTGTAGATCTGCTCGAAGATCTTGTCGCCGGCGAACATGATGTGGTTGGCCCTGATCCCGTTGGCGATGTCCTGCAGCTCGTCGAGGAGCTCGGGCTTCCTGAGGATGTCGGTGGCCATGGCCAGGGACGTGTTGCCGTACTGGTAGATGGTGCCGCAGGAGGGAGGCAGGAGACCGACGTCCCTGGCCTTCACGGCATCAACGTAGGTACCGGAGGCACCGGCCATGTACATGATGTCCAGCTCGCTGAACTTGATTCCGGCGTGCTCCAGCAGGGTGAAGTGACCGGCGCGCATGGCACCGATGGCCTTCAGAGCCTCGGAGATGTCGTGGGAGTCGATGTAGACCCCGTCCTGGAAGTGCATCTTGCCGTCGGACGTGGTCAGCTTGCCCTTCCTCCAGAGGTGCTCGTCCAGGGCGACGGACACGGCGGCGATGACACCGGTTCCCGTGATTCCCTTCGCCTTGCCGTGCATGGGGCCGTTCTCCTCGATCATCTCGAGGCCGAAGTCGACCTTGTCGCCGTCCTGGGGGAGGATGTCGTCGTCGAGGACCTTCGTGACCCATTTGAAGTCGTACTCCAGGTCGGAGATCGCACCGGGTCCGGCGAGCATCCCGCATTTGATGGACTGCCCCTCCATGGCGGGACCGGCGGCCGCGGATCCGGTGTAGATGTCGTCGCCGATCTTCAGCGCCATCTCGGCGTTGGTACCGTAGTCGGTGACGAGGCAGTTCTCCTTCTGCTCGAGGAAGCCGCTCTTGTACATCATCGCCAGCGCGTCGGCACCGATCTCGTGTCTGATCGCGGGCGGGACCAGCAGCTCGCATCCGTCCCTGACGTTGAGTCCGACGTCAACGGCGGAGAAGGAGCCTGCGTCCCTCTTCTGCTCCTTAATCCCCCTGGCCTTGTGGGCGTTCTCGCCGGCGAAGGCGAGGTCGTCGACCGGGATGCCCTGGAAGAGGGACAGCTGGATGGGGTTCCCGCAGATGCTCACCCTGTCGACCTGGTTCAGGTCGATCCCCATGGTGGCGATCAGTTTGTTCACGGTGTCTATGAGGATCTTGTGCGCGGTCTCCGTCCCCACGTTGATGCAGAACGTCAGGTGGTCCATGATGTTCGCACCGGGGAGGGGGTGGCACTCTGTGACCGACGTGGAGATGATCTTCCCCGTGTCGAGCTCGATGGCATGCCCTCTGGTTCCGCTGGTTCCGATGTCCAGCGATATTCCGTATCTCATTGCTTTTTCCTCCTTAGCCTGTCGAGGAAGGACGTCTTCTCCTTCTTCTCGGACTGACTTTCCTTAGCCTTTTTGGCCTCGCACTCGGGACAGTGACACTCTCCGTCCTCGTGGTGGTGGCCCTCATCGTGATGGTGGTGATCGTGCCCGTGCTCATGGTCATGGCAGTGGCACTCGTCGCCATGCTCGTGATGGTGGTGGTCGTGGTCATGGCAGTGGCACTCCACGTTCTCCTCCAGCTCGTAGTCCAGACCGGTGTCGTCGATGGTGTGGTACATCCGGTGCTTGAGCTCGTGCTCGTCCACGTCCAGCACGGCGCACATGAAGGTGAAGTGCACCTTCTCCTGGGGCTCCATGGTCCCGTGGTGCTCGACGCCGTTCTCAACATCGGTGAGGTTCAGGGTGATCCCGCTGCCGTCCTCCTTGACGATGGCGGCCTTGATGTGGCCCAGCAGGCAGCCAGACTCCTTCGTGACCCAGTCGCCCACCTGCATGAGCGCCTTGGCGAACCTGGCCTCGGCGTCTGCGTTGAATCCCGTGATGGTGCCGCTGAGACCGACGGCGCAGCCGCCCGCCTGCTCGATGGAGGTGGGCTCGTGCTCATGGTCGCAGTGGTCATGGTCGTGATGATGATCGTGCTCGCTCATCTCATCATCTCGTAGAGCTTGTCGATGTTCTCGTCAGTCTTGGCGGAGATGGCCATGATGGGCTTGTCGGGGTACTCGGACTTGAGCCAGGCGGAGACCTCGTCGATCTGTCCGGGCTTGGCAAGGTCCATCTTGTTGATGAGGATGAAGTCGGCCTTGGACATCTGCATCTTGAAGAACTGCTCTTTCTTCTTGATCAGGTCCTCGAACCTCTGCACGTCGGCGACACCGATGATGTACGTTGCCTCGTCGTCGATCATGGCGACGCGGACCAGGTCCTTCACCTTGTGGGGGAGTGCGAGGCCCGTGGGCTCGATGATAATGATGTCGGGGTCGATGTCCCTCTTGATGCTCTTGAGGGCGGACTGCAGCGTACCCGACAGGGAACAGCAGATACATCCGTCCGGGAGTTCCACAGCATCGTAGCCCTCGGCTTTGAGCGTGGCTCCGTCCACTCCGACGGAACCGGACTCGTTCACGACGATAGCGGTCTTGAGGCCGCGTTTCGTGTACATGGAGGCGATCTTCATGAGCAGGGTGGTCTTCCCGCTTCCGAGGAAGCCTCCTAGAATGTATACATACATGGGTTTTCCCATATCGTCCTCGGATATAAGTTTGGTTCCTTCCTTCCACGAATGAAGTTGAAGTTAATATCGGGTCCCAGGATGATTTTAACGTGCTCAAGAAATGACGTTCGCCGACTAACTCATATTTATATAATATATATGGGAAGAATTCCGACGTACGATAGCCAGCATATGTATTGGACGTCGATGGATGGATGTATGTATAATCCAGGTTACGGACACTCCGGACCATGCAAGGGGGGTCCGATGACAGGTTAGTTGATTATCCTGTAATGAATAAAACTCATAATATTATCCTAAATATGATAATATAATTTGCATTTATATAAAAACACGATTTCTTTATATAGTGACTTATAAAGAAAACCACGTATTTGGCATACTTAACGACATTTTTGAAAACAACATTATATAAATTTTATTATCTTCTTTAAATACTATGGTTGCTTCATCCATCCTTGAAATCGGTTAAATAACGTCCCGAGCAATCATAGAAGCACAGCTTTCGGGCAACCGGATGCTGCAAAAGGAGGAAAACAAATGATTGACTACAAAGGAGTAGATTTCTCCAAGATCCTCAAACGCTACGACGTTGAGGCTCAGAACGAGACAACCCCTGAGGCCGTCGCCAAGAAGATGCTGCCCTCGGACCCCGTCCTGAAGAGTGTCGCGGAGTGCGTCCTGTACATGAAGTTCAAGGACGTCGGACCCGCCACCGCTGAGGCCCTGAAGACCCACAAGCCTCTGGACATCATCAACAACGGTCTGGTTGTCGGAATGGAGTGCGTTGCTAAGCTGTACGCTGAGCACATCTACTACCTGCCCGAGATCATGATGGCCGCCAAGACCATGGAGATCGGAATCGCCCTCGCCGAGAAGCAGATCCCCGGCGGAAGGGAGACCAAAGCCACCATCGTTATGCACGCTGCCGAGGGAGACCCCCACGACATCGGAAAGAACATCGCAGCTGTTATGCTCAGGTCCTCTGGATACACTGTCATCGACATGGGTAAGGACGTCGCCGTTACCGACGTCGTCGCCAAGGTCGAGGAAGTCAAGCCCCTGATGGTCACCGGAACCGCTCTGATGACCACCACCATGACTGCCTTCCCCAGGGCCGCCGAGATCCTCGTGAAGGACGGAGTCAACATCCCCTTCATGGCCGCCGGCGGTGCAGTGAACAGGGACTTCGCTGAGTCCTTCGATCTCGGAATCTACTCCGAGAAGGCCCCGCAGACACCCCCGATCGCCGACAAGGTGCTCGCCGGTTACGACTGGAAGAGAGTAAGGGACGAGTGGGACAACATCGTTGGAGAGTGATTTCAATGGCAGCAACAAGATACACCAAGATGGCATACAGCAGTGCAGACGAGATGGTTTTCGGAACCGCCAAACAGCCCGTTTCCTACGGATTCGGAATCAAGGTCGGTGCCGGAAGGGTCATCCCCGAGCTGAACTACGCTCCCAGGCCTGGAAAAGAGAAGGACCCCGAGTCCCTCAGGAAGGAGTACGTCGACTACATCTCCAAGGACGTCCTGAACAGGGCCGTCACCGTCGGATTCCCCGACGTCCAGCTCGAGACCGAGTGGGTCTCCCAGATGGGTAACCCCAAGATGGCCACCCCCGTCGTCGAGGGCCAGAAGGCTATCTGCGAGAAGTTCCACGAGGAGTACGGACTGAACTGCGCCGTCAGGCAGACCATCCCCGACCAGCGTGAGGCCGAGGAGGGACTCAGGCCCGGAATGGGCGGATCCCACGCCTACCCCGAGAAGCTGTTCGAGTGCGCCGAGATCGCTTGCGAGAACGGTGCCGACAACCTGTCCTGTGAGTCCGTCGGAGGAAAAGAGTTCGCCGACTACGCTGTCACCAACGGAGACATCGTCGCCTTCCTGTTCGGTGTCGGATACCTCGGATCCATCGACATGGAGTATGTCTGGTCCCAGTTCGTCGACATCGCCAAGAAGAACAAGTGCGTCGCTGGAGGAGACACCAACTGCTCCGGAGCCAACGTGTCCATGTTCATGGCCGGAGGATTCCTCGACAACGATGTCCAGAAGACCTTCTCCGCCGTCACCAGGTGCATCTCCGCCGCCAGGACCCTGGCTGCCTGGGAGTCCGGTGCCGTCGGTCCCGACAAGGACTGCGGATACGAGGGAGTCATCTGCAAGGCCATCGCCGGAAAGCCCACCGCTCAGGAGGGTAAGAACTGCCAGTGCGCTCACTGCGATCTCCAGGGTAACCTGATGGCTCAGGTCTGCGACCTCTGGTCCAACGAGTCCGTCGAGTACCACCCCGAGTTCGGTGGTTCCTCCGTCCAGTGCTGGCTCGGACCTCTCGGATACGAGGTTTCTCTGATGAACACCGCTATCCAGACCGGCCAGGAGAAGACCCTCAGGGACCTGTACATGATCTCTGACAGGGCCCGTGGACCCGAGGGATACATCCTCGCCTACGACAACGCCTACAAGATCGGACAGGCCATCGCCGAGAACGGTGACAACATCTACCTCAGGGCCAAGGCCGCCGGTCTGACCGCTGCCAAGATCGTCAAGGGCGGATACGATGCCAAGGAGATCCAGCTGACCAACAAGCAGCTGGAGGTTCTCGAGGGCATCATCAAGGACCTCGAGGCTCTTCCGGACAGCGAGGACAAGTTCTTCGAGTACTGCGACAAGAAGTACTCCGAGCTCGTGCCCCTGTACAACAAGAAGAACTACGGTCTCTGAGATTGAGAGCATACCTTCAAGAAACCATTTAACAAACCCTTTCCCGGTGGAGGGATGTTCCCCTCCACCCATCTTCTCAGTATCTCTTCGTTCGTTCTGCTATGGTTTCCGAATATGGGAGCCATCATCCAACGTCAATCGTCGTAACATTGCGATCCCATCAGCCGAAGTTGCGAAATGATAAAATACGGTGGGTCTGAAATATTGATTTCACATATTTTCACACCACTTTAATCGATGGATGATATTGGATGTACTCTTTTTGAAAAATAGAAAGTTATTTATATGAATGGATGAAAATTTGATGTTGGATGGATAAAAATTCATATATTTAAATATAAAATCAAAAAAATGTATGGATGAATCAAGCATCCATGAAATCTCCTAAATACAATCATACGTTTCTGTGGCTTGTAGAGGGCCTTCGGGCCCTTTGCAGAGGAGATAGAATGCTTAGTTGCGAAGGTGCAGACTTTTCCAAAGTACTGAAGCGCTACGACATCGACCTTCAGGTCGAGATGACTCCCCAGGAGATGGCTGCAAAGCTGCTCCCCACCGACCCTGTCTTCCACAAGGTCGCAGAGGAAGTCCTCTACATGAGGTTCAAGACCGTCGGACCCGTCGTTACCCAGGCCCTGAAAGAGAGGGACCCCCTGGACATCATCAACAACGGACTGGTCGCCGGTATGGAGATCGTCGCCAAGCTGTACGCCGAGCACGTTTACTACCTGCCCGAGATCATGATGGCCGCCAAGACCATGGAGATCGGAATCGCTATCGCCGAGAAGCAGGTTCCCGGCGGAGTTACCCCCAAGGCGACTGTCGTCATGCACGCTGCCGAGGGAGACCCCCACGACATCGGAAAGAACATCGCCGCTGTCATGATGAGGGCTTCCGGTTACAACGTCATCGACATGGGCCGTGACGTTCCCGTCGTTGACGCCGTCGCCAAGTGCGTCGAGGTCAAGCCCCTCTTCATTTCCGGAACCGCTCTGATGACCACCACCATGACCGCCTTCCCCGCAGTCGCCAAGGGCCTCCAGGAGGCCGGCCTCAACATCCCCATGATGGGATGCGGAGGAGCCGTCAACAGGGAGTACGCCAACTCCTACGACCTCGGTATCTACTCCGAGAAGGCCCCCCAGACCCCCCTCATCGCCCAGAAGATTCTGGACGGATACGACTGGAAGAAGGTCAGGGAAGAGTGGGACAACATCGTAAACGGAGAGTGATTCAGATGGCAGTTAAGAGATACACAAAAATGGCATACGCCTGCGCTGACGACATGGTCTTCGGAAAATCCCTGGAGCCCATCTCCTACGGATTCGGACTGAAGATCGGAGCCGGCGAGGTCATCCCCGAGATCAACTACGCCCCCAGGGCAGGAACCGAGAAGGACGCCGAGAGGCTCAGAAAGGAGTACGTCGACTACATCTCCAAGGACATCCTGAACAGGGCCGTCACCGCCGGATTCCCCAACGTCCAGCTCGAGACCGAGTGGGTCTCCCAGATGAACCAGCCCAAGCTGTCCGTCCCTGTCGTCGCCGGTCAGAAAGAGATCTGCGAGAAGTACCACGAGGAGTACGGACTGAACTGCGCCGTCAGGCAGACCATCCCCGACCAGCGTGAGGCCGAGGAGGGACTCAGGCCCGGAATGGGCGGATCCCACGCCTACCCCGAGAAGCTGTTCGAGTGCGCCGAGATCGCTTGCGAGAACGGTGCCGACAACCTGTCCTGTGAGTCCGTCGGAGGAAAAGAGTTCGCCGACTACGCTGTCACCAACGGAGACATCGTCGCCTTCCTGTTCGGTGTCGGATACCTCGGATCCATCGACATGGAGTATGTCTGGTCCCAGTTCGTCGACATCGCCAAGAAGAACAAGTGCGTCGCTGGAGGAGACACCAACTGCTCCGGAGCCAACGTGTCCATGTTCATGGCCGGAGGATTCCTCGACAACGATGTCCAGAAGACCTTCTCCGCCGTCACCAGGTGCATCTCCGCCGCCAGGACCCTGGCTGCCTGGGAGTCCGGTGCCGTCGGTCCCGACAAGGACTGCGGATACGAGGGAGTCATCTGCAAGGCCATCGCCGGAAAGCCCACCGCTCAGGAGGGTAAGAACTGCCAGTGCGCTCACTGCGATCTCCAGGGTAACCTGATCGCCCAGTGCTGCGACCTCTGGTCCAACGAGTCCGTCGAGTACCACCCCGAGTTCGGTGGAACCTCCGTCCAGTGCTGGTTCGGATCCATCGCCTACGAGGCCGCCCTGATGAACACCGCCACCCAGCTGGGACAGGCCAAGACCCTCAGGGACATGTACATGTACGCCGACAGGTACAGAGGCCCCGAGGCCTACGTGCTCGCCTACGACCACGCCTACATGGTCGGACAGGCCATCGTCGACGCCGGTGAGGACCTCTACCTTAGGTCCAAGGCCGCCGGTCTCTGCGGTGCCAAGATCGTTCTCCAGGGATACGAGAGCAAGGAGCTCGGACTGACCAACAAGCAGCTCGAGACCCTCCAGGACATCATCAAGAAGCTGGAGGCCCTCCCCGACGACACGGACAAGTTCTACGAGTACTGCACCAAGGAGTACAAGGACACCGTGCCTCTCTTCAACCCCAAGAGCTACGACCTCTGAAGGCTGATATAAACCTCCAAAGGCCCGGACGGCCACTCTGTCCCGTCCGGGCCGAAACCACCAATTCGTCTTTTCGTTATGTCTGGCACATCCATCAGAATGTTTATAGCCAGTCACGTCAGTCCCAATTCGCTATGACACTACTCCTGGCATATGACGGCAGACCGAGCTGCGAGCGCGCGCTGGACTATGCCATCAGACATGCGGTCAACTTCAACGAACCTCTCTACATACTCACAGTCGTCTCCAAGGACAGGATGGACCCAGAGGACCCTGATCCGACCGTCAGGGAGTACATGGAGGCTGCGCAGAAGAAAGCGTCCGCGGAGGGGGCGATCGTCCACTCCATCATCGAGACAGGGAAACCCGACGAGACGGTTCTTGATGTGGCTGACCGCTACGACTGCGACACCATAGTCGTAGGTCGCTCCGACAGGTCCTCGCTGGACAGACTGTTCCTCGGGAGCGTATCCGATTACGTGATCAAGAACGCCGAGTGCACGGTCATCCTGGTGAGTGACGAGGACGATTGATCTCGTCATTGAGCGGCCGGAAGCAATCTGTCCGATCCCATCTGGATCCCACTGTCGGATATTGCAGCGCACTCTTTATGAGCCTGATCTGGGGACCATCTTATCGGATCCATCGTACGGGCGATCTTCCAAAGCGGTTCATCAGAAGGCATTCTGAACCGTTCATGAGAATCCGAAAGGCAGACGTCCTGCTGGGTCGGATCCGTAAGTCATGGAAATCTATAGACCGGTGATCAGGCCGGATGTTGAAGGAGTGCCTCGAAGGGCGAAGGAAGGGGCCCGGAGGCCCCGTTTGGAATCAGTTGGCGTTGCTGACCTTCTCCATCAGTCCCTGGGACTTCTGGATGGCGTCGGCGGACATCTTCAGATCGTTCTCGATCTGGTAGTCGGTGTGCTGGTCCATGCAGTCAACGCTTGCGATGAGGATACCCTCGTCGGTGGCGGTGAACTTCACGGTGATGGGCGTGTTCTTGGTGACGTCCATGGGCAGCTCCATCATGAACTCCCCGACGGGTGCACCGTCGATGACGGCGGTCTTCTTGCCGTCCTCGTTGTTCATGGCGGAATCCTCGTAGATCTCTACCTTGATCGTGGACTGTCCGTCGTCCACGGGGTAGTAGGTCTTGATGGACTCGATGGGCAGGACCTCGTTCCTGAAGATGATGTTGGAGATCATCTCGGTGCCGTCCTCGTACATGGCCTTGATTCCGAAGGTCTTGCTCAGGACGTTGTGGACGCTGAGCACGCCCTCGATGGG
Source organism: uncultured Methanomassiliicoccales archaeon (assembly GCA_959597175.1). Classification (GTDB taxonomy): domain Archaea; phylum Thermoplasmatota; class Thermoplasmata; order Methanomassiliicoccales; family Methanomethylophilaceae; genus Methanoprimaticola. The sequence goes on along the minus strand of CAUFXM010000009.1, from coordinate 27,730 downwards.
CTCGGCGGGTGCGCCAGTCGCGGGGTCGACTGCGGCTCCCTCGGGGATCATGGAGTTGGACTTGGCGAACAGGGCGGCTCCCTTGGCCACAGACTGGTCGGGGTCGAACACCTTGATGTCGGCGTCGGGGTACTTGGCGGCGATGGCGTTCCTTACCTGGGGCATCCTGGAGGAGCCTCCGACGAGGATGACCTCGTTGATGTCAGCCATGGAGAACTCCTTGGAGGCGAGAACGCGGTCGATGATGTCGATGGTGGTCTGGATCAGACCGGCGGAGGCGGACTCGAACTCCTCCCTGGTGATGGTGAAGACGATCTTCTGTCCCTCGACGGTCAGGGTACCCTTGGTGGACTCCGCGGTGGAGAGCCTCTTCTTGATGGTCTCGGAGTCGTTGATCAGGGTCTGCCTGATGTCCTCGTCCTCGTCCAGGGTCTCGATGTCGATTCCGGACTCCTCGGACACCTTCTCCTTGATGAGCTTGGAGATCACGGCATCCCAGTCCTTTCCTCCAAGGAGCCTCTCTCCGTCAGTGGCGACGGCGGTGAAGGAGGATCCATCGATCTCGAGGATGGTGACATCGAAGGTGCCTCCGCCGAGGTCGTAGACCAGGACCCTCTTCTTACCGTCGGTGGTGTTTCCGAACCCGAAGGAGATGGCGGCAGCGGTGGGCTCGTTGATGACGGTGACATCGTCGAGGCCGGCGATGGTTCCGGCGGTCTTCGTGGCGTCCCTCTCGTTCTGGCCGAAGTAGGCGGGGCATGTGATGACCGCTTTCTTGACGTCGCACCCGTGGTTCTCGTTGAAGTCGTTGATCATCTTCCTGAGGATGACCGCGGAGAGCATGATGGGGTTGTACTTCTCGCCATCTATGTCGATCTCGTAGTCGGTTCCCATCTGCCTCTTGATGGAGGTGACGATCCTCTCGGGCGGGTACATCATGGCCATGTCCTTCGCCGGGGATCCGACGATGATCTCTCCGTTCTCGTTGAAGAGGATGACGGACGGTGTTGTGTCCTCCTGCTCGAAGTTTTTCTCAACAACCGGGTCCCCATCCTCGTCGATAAAGGCAAGGCACGAGTAGGTCGTGCCCAGGTCGATACCGATGCAGTAGTCTGTCATTCTTCTTCCTCCTGGTTCGTCTCTGACGTCATCTCATCCGGCTCCGTGCCGGCGTCCGAATCTGTTTGGGAATCTGTTTCCGAAATGGTTTCATCGGGCTTGGGCGCCAGAGACGCATCGAACTTGTACACGTTGACCTTCTCCTTTATCAGGACCTTGTCTCCGAACTTGTACCCGTCCGACAGCCTTTCGGCCACCATGCCGTCTTTCTCCGCCTCGCCTGTGGGTATCACTCCGACGATGCGCTGGTGGAGCGTGTTGAGCTTCTCGTAAGGGAAGGCGCCAATGTACACGCCCCCGTCCACGAGAATGTTCTCCATGTCGACGCTGTAGGCCTCGAAACTCGAGAGCACCGTCTCGGCGCTGAGTTCTCCTATGCGTCCTCTCATCCCCTGGCAGAGCTTGAAGAAGTCCTCTCTCATCACAGAGATGGCCTCCATCGCGCCCACCAGGGTCTTGTTCGCCGTCTCGGCGTTCCGTTTCTCGACGGACGCCGTGATGGACTTGAACTGCTCCCTCGTGGTCATGTACGCCGACAGATCCGGGGGATCCGGCTCTGCGTCGCGCATGTCCTCTATCATGTATCTGATCCTGATCAGTTCCGTCTCCAGGTCCTTGAGGGACGAGGTGATGTCGGGGCGGTCGTCCTGGCGGACGGTCTCCACCCTCTCATCCACCGCCTCGACGTCCTCCCCATAGGACTCCTCGACGATGTCGTCCTCGTCCTCGCGGCGGTCAAGGGCCTGGAATCCGTTGACCAGGAAGTTCTTCAGCTTGTTGTCGTCCATCACTGATCCTCCCTGTTGAGAAGCCATATGAACGGGTCCTCCACCCTCATGGGGGAGATCCCCCTGGGCAGGCTGCTCCCGGTGGGGTTGCAGCCAAGGGAGGAGATCGCGAAGAAGCAGTGCTCCCTGAACCCGTTCACGGTCTGGATGAAGTTCTCGCCGAGGCAGCGTCTGAGGTACTCCTCCAGCTCGGCGTCGATTTGGTCGAAGTTCTCCTTGTCGTACTTCCCGTGCTCCCTGGGGATGTGGAGGGCGGAGCTGGGTCCGAACAGGACCTTGTCCTCCTCCTCGTTCTCGGGGGCCTTGAACAGCACGTCGCTCTTCGTGAGGCACACCGCGATGGGGATGTCGATCTTCTCCTTCGCCTTGATCTTCTTGTTGGTGCGGATGATCTGGCACACGTTGTTCAGCATGTCCGACTCGTCGGGGCCGATCTCCGGCTTGTTGTCCACGTGGATCCTCTGGTTGATGTACCTGGCCTGGAGCGGGTCCACGAGGTAGACCAGTCCGGCAGCCTTGGATATGAACGAGTTGAGGCTCAGGGACATCATCCTGTCGGATGATGTGAGGTCCTCACCGGCGGTGTCGAAGAACGCGAAGGTGAACACCTTCGGGGAGTCCTTGTCGAACATCCTGAGGTAGTATATCAGCGGCTCCCTGCTGTCGTCCGAGACGTCGAAGGACTTGGTCGGCAGCAGCTTGCGCTTCTCCTCGTACAGCCGGTGGTAGTACATGTTGCGGTACTTCAGCGTCGTGCCGTCGGTGGCGGCGCTGAGCACGCCGTTGAACTCGGAGGACACCGAGTTCTTCAGCTGGTTGATGAGCACGGCGATGTAGTGGCTCTTCCCCACGCCCTTCGGTCCCAGGATGACGAAGATCCTGTTCCCGTCCTCCTCCGCACCCGGGGGGATGAGGTTGTGGCACACCGGACACACCCTGGTGTAGACCGGTCTCTTGCACACGTCGCACAGCCCAGAGGAGTTGCGTATGATGTGCTGCTTCGCAACCACAGCGTCGGGCCCGTCCGGGCTCCTGCCGTAGAACAGGCTCTTCTCGGGATCGATCTCGTTCTGGCCGTCCCTGGAGACGTACTTCATCAGCTCGGTGTTCCTGGTGCTGGTCACCGTGGCCGCGAAGGTCTTGGCGCAGGTCTGTCCCGAGCACAGGTGGTGCACGTGCCCCAGGTCGACCCTGGAGAAGCAGTACGGGCAGATGTACTCCTTGCCGTTGGACGACTGCGACTCCTTCTGCTTCCTTGCCATCTCAGTCCCTCCTGTATAGCGGGTGTATGAACCTGAACATGTTGTAGTCGGCGTCGTTCTCGAAGAACAGCCTCATCCTCTCGATGTCCTGGAGGTTCCGGCACTGCACCGTCAGGGAACCCTTCCCCTGGGTGAGCGGAACCGGGCCGCCGGACCTCCACACGACCTCCCCGTCGGTGCGCTTCAGGGGTATCCCGACTGCGACCTGGACGGCCATGACTGCCGGGATCTCGGTCACGTCGGGGTCCGCGGAGAACTCCAGGCGCATGCCGGACCTCTCCTGGCGGACGGTGTACCTGACCTTCCTGGACTCGGCGGAGTAGACATCGATGGCTATCCCCCTGGATGGGATCATCTGTTCGCCGATCCTGTAGATGGCGAAGATGTTGATGAACTTCTTCGGGGAGCGGCCCATGGGGATGCGGATCTGCTTCTCCTCCATGTACTCCTCGCGGCGGACGGTCTTGATCTCGGCGTCCATGTCGTCCAGGCTCTTGGTCCCGCTGTTGGATATGACGAGCTTGGCCTCCACAGCGTCCTCCGGCCACGCCATGGTAATGACGCAGTCCTTGTTGCTGAGGACCTTCTCGACGTCCCTGAAGGGCTTAACGTTCGCAACGAACAGCTCGGTGCCCTTGATCCCGACCTTTCCGCTGGGGATGATCGGGTAGATGTACTGGACTGACCCGTCCGGCAGGGAGAAGCGGATCCCGTCGGTGTACTCCATTATGGGCTTGATCTCGGTCATCCAGGAGTTCACGTCATCCATCCTGACCATGTTGCCGGGGATGGTGATCTTCTTGGGGGTCGTGTAAAGGACCACGTGGTCCGGGGAGCTCCACGTGGCCGTGAAGGTCCCGTCGGACTTGTTCCATTTGATCTTCATGTCCTTGACGGGCTTGGGGGCATCCACGGTGGTCTCGCTGAACATCACTCCCTGCGAGCGCTCCACGCGGTTCCTGCTCTCGTACTCCGCCACGAACAGGTAGTAGTACTTCCTGCCGCCCACCAGGCCGATGTCGTCGTAGACCGTCTGGCCGTTGAGGGCTATCTCGGTGCCTATGCCGCTGGTCGATCCCCCCTCCGTCCTCCACACGCGGACCCTGGTCGCCCCGCGCGGCTTCTCGTACATTATGCGGAGGCCGCCGTCGATGGGCTCGATGGTGACGGTGTCGACCTCAGAGATCATCATGATCGGACCCAGGTGGGCCGCGTCCTTGGAGAGTATCCCCCAGCGCTTGGAGTAGATGGAGTAGTAGTACTCCACACCGGGCTCCAGGCTCCTGTCCACGTACATTGTGCTGGGGACCTCCGCCAGCGGGCGGGTGTCCTCGGTGACCCTTGGGAGGGAGTTCCTCTCCCTGTAGATGCAGTATGTGATGCTCCCGTCCTCGGCGGGGGCGACGAACCTGATGTTGAACGACCTGTCCCCAAGCTTCCCCACGGCGTCAGCGGGGCCCATGGGCGGGTCCTCCTTCAGCTTCGCCTTGGCGACGGGGTGGTCGGGGCATATCTCCACCGCTGAGACGTAGAGGCCCATGCGGGCGGACTTGCTGTCGGCGACGGAGGCCTTCTGGCAGTACAGGTCGGCAGCGTTGAAGCGGGTCACGCAGTCGCCGTACTTCTGCTTCAGCTCCAGGTCCTCCGAGAGGGTGTCCGGGAACTGGGAGACGAGGCTCTCGGTCGCATCCTTCGCCTCGGCGAACCTGTTGCGGGCGTAGGCGTCGAGGATGAGCTTCCTCATGGTGACGAAGTTCGTCTTCGCCCTCTCCAGCTCGGTAGCCATCCCGGATATGCCGGAGTAGCCGGGGTAGACCTCCTTGAGCTGGGCCAGGGACTTCTCGGCCTTGCCGATCCTGCCCTTCTGCATGTGCATGCGGAAATCCAGGCCCAGGCGGTTGGCCCTCTCCATCCCGTCCTTGAAGTTGAACCCGCACTTGACGCAGTTCAGGTTCTTGGACTGCTGCGCGGTGCCGCAGGAGGGGCAAACGGTCTTGAAGTTCTTGCCGCAGGAGGGGCAGAACACCGTGTTGGGCCCGGCCTGGACCATGTTCCCGCACTCGGGGCAGCGGATCATGCTGCTGTCCGTGTCCGAGAAGTTGGCGGCTATCTTCTTCTTGTAGCAGAACTGCTGCAGGATCAGGATGGCCATCTTGGAGTCGATGTCCCTGGTCAGGTGGGCGTTGAGGAGCTCGTCGATGTACTTCCTGCTGAGCTGGACGGTGTACTCCTGCTCGATGGTGTCCATGACCGGCACGAGGGCGCGGTTGCATTTGCCGTAGGTGATCAGGGTGGCCAGGTCCCTGTCCGACTCCAGCACGAGCTTCAGGCTCCTCATCGCCTGGATGTAGGAGTCCTGCTCCGGGAGGACGTCGGGGCGGACGCTGTTCACCCTCTTGTCGCATGTGTCGAAGGCGCTCTTCAGCTGGGACGCGGAGCTCCCGTCGGTCAGCCTGTCGATGTTTATCTCCAGGTTGGGGTGCTCTATCAGGGCGTTGAGCATCTCCACGGGCGTGTAAGCGTCCACGGACCTGAGCCCCTTGTATGCGTTCAGCACCTTGTCCGATGCCGGCTTAGGAGGGCTCCCCTCCTTGATGCCGGCGAGCTTGAGCACGTCGCTCTTGGTCACTCCCTCCCAGTGGAGCTTCTTGGTGTAGCTGTCCGCCGTACCTGGAAGGGCGATGTACGAGCCGTCGCTGAGGATCAGACAGTCGAGCCTGAGCTTCTGCACCTTGCCGCGCAGGGTGCTCTGGCCATCGGAGAACTCCTTCTTCCTCAGGATGGGGTCCTTCATGACCCTCTCCATGTCGGAGGACATCTCCACCAGGCGCTCGGATTTGAAGCGCTGCTCGGTGTCGTTCTGCTTGTTCCTGCTGTCGTTGGCCCACTTGCCCCTCTTGGTCTCTATCTTCTTGAGGATGGCCTCGGTGGAGTAGGTGGACTCCTTCAGGGGGTTGAGTCCGAGGAGCTGACAGTAGTTCTGTCTCTTCTCTGCCATGTGTCGTCCTCGTTTCACTCGTGGGAGGAGAGGTTTGTGCGTCCGTTTCCGACCGGCCCCTCCCTGACGGACAGGCCCATCTCTCCGGAGGAGATCGCGGTGGCGATGGTTCCGAAGGTGTCCCCGAGCCTGTCGATGGTGGTGAACAGGGCCCCGTCGTCGACGGTGGCGATCTGCCTGAGGAACGAGGTGTCGGCCTCGCCCAACCCCACGGCTATGATCGTTATGTTGTCGGCCCTGCAGGCGTTGGCCTGGTCCACGGCCCTGTCCCTCTTGCCCCAGATGCCGTCCGTAAGGACCACGATGATGCCGACCCCGGGTCTGGAGATGATGCTGTGGGCAACGTCCAGCGGGCTGGCGTCCGTCCCCCTGCCGACCATCTTCACCTTGAGGTCGTCGATGGACCCGAGGATGACGCGGGGGTCGCTGGTGAGCTCCTGTATGACCTTGACCTTGTCTCCGAACCCGATGAGCGAGAAGTAGGTGTCCTTGTCCTGGAGTGTCGTGACGAAGTCGCGGATGGACTGCTTCGCCGCCTCGATGGGCTCGCCGTCCATGCTCCTGGATAGGTCGACGCAGATCGCGATGTTCTTGAGGATGGTCTCGTCGCTGGGCCTGTCGCGGGGGTTGCCTCCCATCCACCTGATGTCCTCGGGGACGGGTTCGGCGATGACCTGGAGGGGCTCGCCGTCCTGGTAGGCGGTGATGTTGACGACCCCGTTCTCATCGTAGTTGTACTCGATGTCGACGATCACTCCCTGGCCCCTGTTGATGAAGCCGGTGATGACGACCTTGGCGAGAACGTTGCAGTCCAGCGGGACCCTGGACTCGCCCTGGAGGGTGAAAACCTCGATCTTGTCGGTGACGTTGCCCTTCTTGATGGTGAACTGCCTGCGGACGGTGCAGGGGATCTTGGAGTTCCTCTTGATCATGATCTCGTTGACGTACTTCTTCCCGTCCTGGCTGACGGAGAGTATGCCCAGGCTGTGGGCGGTGACGTCGGCGATCTGCATGGCCCTCAGGCCGGTGGCGGTGCTGCAGTAGAGCTCAGCGGTGATGGCGGCGCCCTTGGCGACGGCCAGGTCGGTGTCGCTGTGGGAGATGACCTCCCTGCCGGTGAGGTCCTTGAGGAACCTGGCCACGGCGGGCATCCTTGTGGATCCCCCGACCAGGAGGATCTCGTCGATGTCGGTCCAGGACATGCCAAGGTCGCCGATGAGGTTCATGCACACGTCCTTGGTCGCGGCGAGGAGGTGCTCGGTCATGGACTCGAACTCGTCCCTGGTGAGGGTGTACTTGGCGCTGTACCCGTCGTAGTTGAGGGGGATCGTGACGCTCTCGGCGATGGAGAGGGTCTTCTTGTACCCCTCTGCGGCGACGATGAGCTCGTTCTTGGTGGGCAGGTCGTCCCTGGGGTCCACGTCGAACTCGTCGATGAACTGGTCGCAGACGAACTTCACGATGGCGGCGTCCCAGTCCTTCCCGCCGAGGATGTGGTTCCCCTCGGTTCCGACGACCTCTATGTTCCCCTTGCTGATCCTGACGATGGTGACGTCGAAGGTCCCGCCTCCGAGATCGTAGACCATCACGGTCTTGTCGTTGGAGTGCTTGTACCCGTAGGATATGGCGGCCGCGGTGGGCTCGTTGATGATCTTGGGCACCTTTATCCCGCAGGACTCGCCGGCGCGGATGGTGGCGGTCCTCTGGAAGTCGTTGAAGTAGGCCGGCACCGTGATGACGGCCTCGGTGATCTTCTCCCCGGTGGCCTTCTCGGCGTCGCCGATCAGATGCTTGAGGAGCATCGCGCTGAGGTCCTCGGACGTGTAGTCCTTGCCGTTGAAACTGACCGCGATGGACCCGTCGCCCATGTTCCTCTTGAAAGCCGCAGCGTTCACGCCGGTGCCGTTGGACTGCATGTCCTTGGCATCCTCCCCGACGAGGATGTCCCCGTCCTCGAGGAAGCAGATCACGGAGGGGGTGATCTCCTTACCGAACGCGTTGGGTATGATAATCGGTTTGTTGGTGTTTCTGTCATATCTTGCAACTGCAGAGTACGTTGTTCCGAGGTCTATCCCAACCTTCATTTCCCATCGGAATTCGTAATGAGATGATGTTATAATAATCTTCACGAGGAGCCAGGATGACGGTTACGGAATTCGTAGTCTATTTAAAGGTAGGAACTAAACAAAAATCAGCGGAGACCGGTGTCTACGAATTCCGTAGACCTCGGTTCTTCTCCCCGATATGCTCCAGCGCCGTCTCCAGGACGGTCCTGACGTGGTCGTCGCAGAGGGAGTAGAAGACGGACCTGCCCTCCCTGTGGGACGTAACCAGATGGGCGTCGCGGAGCATCCTCAGCTGATGCGACACGGCGGACATGGACATCTCCAGGGTCTCGCTGATGTCGCATACGCACATCTCCCCAGCGTCCAGTGCCAGCAGGATCCTCACGCGGGTGCCGTCGCCGAATATCTTGAAGAAGTCCGCCAGATCCTCTATCGTCTCGGTGCCAGGCATGAACTCCCTGGCTCTCCCGACGGCGTCGCCGTGGACCTCGCGGGCGGAGCAGGTGTACTCGTCGCTCATCTCACTGGGTCCCCTTCATGCGGAAGAACATGACGACCATCACCAGGATGGCGGCGATGGCCACTATTCCCGCGGCGATTCCTATGATCTCCAGGCTGTCGGGGAGGGCGACGGCCGCGAACGACAGTACGATGAGTATCGCCGCCAGTATCACGGCGGCTGTGACCAGGGGGCCTCTCATGGATTCCTGAACGCCTTATTGATATTTCAAACACAGCGGGAGGTGGACGGGAGTCCGACCCCACGCCTCCGGGGTTAGTCTTATTAAGGGCCTGCGACCATCCGACCCATAGGGCGCGCCAGCGGTCAACCGCATCGTCGCGTCCGGTGATCTGTTGAATCGCAGAGAGCACATCGTTTCTGAATCCGCCGGAAGGCGGTGTGAGCTTCGGCAGTCGAACGAATCGTCCCGTCCCGTAGAGGGGGTGGTGCAATGAGGATCCTGACCGGGGAGTACTTCCGGCTGGGCAGGGAGGCCGACCGCTACGACTTCCCGTTCCACGAGGTCGATCCGCGCGCCTCCGCGGTTGATGAGGACCTGCTCAGGGAGAGGCTGATGAGCAGCGCGGTCTGCAACACGTACGATGATGCGATGAGGCGTCTCGTCTCGAAGCTTCCCACGGACGGGATGCCTCGGATCCCCAGCGAGGCGGATGTGTCCGCCGAGAGGGAGCGCAGGGCAGAGGAGAGGCTCCGCAAGGCTTCCCAGAGGGTCCTGCCGGACGATCTGGCTCAGATGGTGGCCGACCCCCGGATGTTCGACCTGTGCGTCATGTCTCCGGAGGTCCGCGAATACTGCGACCGGAGGAGGGACGAGGCGATAGCCGGGAAGGATGCCATCTACGGAAGATGGCTCTGGCACGTCCTCGAGGACGTACCGGCACTGGGGGAGGACGCTGCGGAGCTGGCGATGCGCCTCCGGGACTCGTTCCGTGCGTCCAGGGAAGGAGGGGACCTGGTCCTGGAGAGCCACGGGTGGAGGCTGACGTTCCACGGGGCGTCCTCCGACATCGGGGACGCTTTCGAGGCCTGGTACTCCGAGATATACCGCGAGGACGGCGTCTGGCTCATCCTGACGGTGGACCGCGACCAAATCGAGCACGAGATCCGCGCATCCTCGTTCTCGATCGAGGACATGCGCCGCAGGAGGTGATGGCATGAGGTATCTGGACAGCACATGGTACAGGGCGATGCAGCTCAGGGGATGCTCGGGGGACTACCGGGTGGACGAGAGGGTCGTCACCGACCCGGACGGTCTGGAGTCGGAGATCTATCCCGGATGGTACAGGAAGGCATACGGGTGGCTGGTCAGCGACCGCGGGGAAGGGTACGGGCCGCCAACCGACGAGGAGGTCAGGCGCAGGCTGGAGATGTACGAGGAGGACATGGCGGCCCACATCGTCCGTAGCTACCCCTCTCTGGCCGGGGACGTGGACCACCCCCTCCTATTCGCGGAGGGGCTGGTGTCCCAGAGGCAGTTCGACGTCATCAATAGGACGTCGAGATACTGGGACTCCGTCTACGAGGAGCGCGTGGCCGCCGACAGGGCCAGGGAGGAATCCTGCAGGGAGGCGATGGGGCGCAGGATGAGGTTCCTCGGGACCCACGATGCGAGCGTCACCGTGACGGAGGAGGCTGACGACATCGTCATGGAGGCAAGGGGCGGGCTCTGCATCCCCGGGAGGATCGAGTTCATCGACGCATCCGTGGTTCAGGGGGAGCTTCCGGACAGATTCGGGGGACTGTACGAGGAGAGGTACTGGGAGGACGGCCGCTACGAGATCGGGTTCCTAGCATACGTCGGAGGAAAGTTGTCGGAGTTCACCATCTCCGCGGCGGACATCCGCCTTTACAACGGGGCTGGAGCCGAGATCACGGACGACTACGACCACGACAGGTTCTACGAGAGGCACTCGCTCACCCATCACGGGAAGACCCGCATATGGGAGCGCGACCCTGAGAACCGCACCTACAGGCGCGTCGGGCCCATCAGCATGAGCACGGGTTCGGGTTCGGTGAGGCTCTTCTGAAACATTTCACGGCCCGGAAGGGCCAGCCATCTCCCGAAAAAGGGATAACCGCTATGGCGCTACCTCGGGGCATGACGGATCCCATCGAGCTCTGCGAGCAGGCTGTCTCGATCTACCAGACGAATCCCGAGGAGGCCTACGGGATGTTCGTCCAGGCGGCCCAGGCGGGCCATCCGAACGGATTCTTCGGGATGGCGGAGATGAAGCTGTCCGGCACCGGCACCGAAAGGGACCCGGAGGGTGCGGTGGAGCTGTACACTGTCGCGGCCGAGGCCGGGCATCCTCCGTCCATGTACAGGCTGGGGACGATCTACTCCGGATCGCTGGGTCTGCCCGAGGATCCTGCAAAGTGCAGGTTGTGGTTCGAGAGGGCCGCCGAGGCCGGCATGGAGCAGGCCTACCCCGAGATAGCCGGGATATACCTGTACGGATACGGGACAGATCCGGACCCGGGGAGGGCGTACGGATGGTACAGGCGCTCCGCAGAGGCCGGAGACCCCCTGTCGATGTTTAAGGTGGGCTACATGTGCTCCGAGGGCGTCGGCACGGAGAGGGACATGGACGAGGCCGTCCGCATGTTCAGGATGGCGGCGGTGGCGGGGGTGCCCGAGGCGCAGTTCAAGATGGCCATGTTGGCCAGGGACGGCGTAATCGTCGGGGGGTCGAAGCTCGCTCTCGCCTGGTACAGGTCCGCCGCGGACCAGGGGTTCGCCCCGGCGATGTTCAATCTGGCGACGATGCTCTACGAGGGCGACGGCACGGAGAAGGATCCCAAGGGGGCGTTCGACCTGTACAGCAAGGTAGCCGAGACAGGCGACGGGGACGCACTGTTCATGGTCGGCAGGATGTACTTCGAGGGAATCGGGGTGGAGAAGGATCCGGGAAAGGGTTTCGAGTTCTTCGGACGGGCGGCCGCCGCCGGCAACCAGCTCGCCCAGGAGCTCGTGGAGGATATCCGCCGCCGGCAGAACACGCAGTTCGTCCGGATCGACGGTACCTGATCACTCAACGGGCTGGAACTCGGACTTGGGCTCGCCGCAGACGGGGCAGACCCAGTCGTCGGGGAGGTCGGCGAACTTGACGTTCTCCTTCTCCTCGTCGTAGATGTAGCCGCAAAGAGGGCACCTGTACTTCATGTAACGGCGTTATCATCAGGTGTTATATGAAGGTTGGCTCCGTTAATCCCGAATGATTTCTCAATTTTTCATTGAGAAAAATATTTTGTCTGTAAAAGTGTCTCGCCTGGGAAAAGTAGAGAAAGGATGGGGCCCCGACTCCGAGGCCGGATGCCCCTTTTGATGTTCAGAGCTCGTACTCCTCGACCACGTTCATGACCTCGACGACCTGGGCCTTGGCATCCTTCAGGTAGAACAGGCGCATCCTGTACCCGGTCTCGTCGTTGTAGATCGCCTTCAGCGAGGGGATGACCTCCAGCGCCTTTGCCTCGAGCTCCCTGTCGTCCAGGAACTCTGCGGTGCCCCAGTACCTGAGCCAGTACTTGCCTGCCATGGCGGCGACCTCCACTTTGGGGTTCGCCTGCATCTGCTTGTATACCTCCTTGAAATCCCCCACGCCGAACAGGATCCTCCCGTCGGCAATCATGTGGAAACCCAGGGGCCTGATCCTGGGGGCGTCCCCGTTCTCGGTGGCCAGGTAGAACACCTTGGCCTCGTCCAGCATTCCGTTGACTCTCTCGATTCCGTCCATGTCGGTTGCCTCACTAAGGTAATCGAAGTACTGCATAAAAGTTTAGTACTATCCATTTCAATAGTGTGTCCATGAAGGAGGAGGAGCTGTACGGCAAGTGCCCCCACGCCACCGCCCAGAGGGTCCTGTCGGGGAAGTGGACCCTGCTTGTCCTTTTGCACCTGGAGGACGGTCCCATGAGGTTCAACGAGCTGCAGCGCCGGCTTCCGGATATGACCGCGGCCACGCTGTCCAAGCTGCTGAAGAGGATGGAGGACGACGGTCTGGTAGCGAGGAACGACTACGGGGAGGTGCCCCCGAGGGTGGAGTACTCCCTGAGCCTGATCGGGTCGGAGTTCCGCATCGTCACCGACGCCCTGGGGGAGTGGGGCGAGAAGTACATCGGGTACATGAGGGAGACGAGGGGCTGAGAGGTTGGTTGAGCTGTCTGGTCGACCTGTCGTCGTTATCGGACCGCCACGTTCTCCAGGAACCATCTCCTGAGCTCCGCTCCCGACTCGTGGAGCCCGGACTCGTCGCATGTGACGTTCCGTCGTAAACGTCCTCCAAGGTCTCCTCCGGGTCGGATACGGCCTCCTCGGGGGTTGGGCCGGTGGAGCACAGGCCAGGCTCGGTGTCGCTCAGGAGGACCAATCTCCCCACCTCATCTATAGTGAAGCGGATCGGTGTAACGGATGAGAAGCGACCGCCGAGGACCATGTAATCCTCCGATGGCGATGCTTCTGTCGGGTCGGGGGTCATGAGGGGGCGTGGGCGCTCCGTCCAATCCACAATCCCAGTGGATGGTCAGCACTGGTGGAAAGGCAGACCGACCGAAAGGCCGGTCTCTCACGGATTCCAGGGTTATGAAACGCAGAATCCTCACGGAAAACGGGGTTACGAATCCTGGTTCCATCACGGAAAACAGAGTTATGATCCGCCGTTTCATCACGGATCGCAGACTTATGGAAAAGGAGTAAGGCGGGGCCGGAGCCCCTGTTTCATGACTGAGGTGTCAGTTCTTACGGCACTCGTCGCATCCGCCCTCGTCTATGGTCACGTTGTTCCCGCATCCGGATTTGCAGCGGGTGCATCCCTTGCAGCCGCAGCTGCTGATGCCCTTCCTCCTCTGGTGGATCAGATACGAGACCGACGCGATCACCAGCAGGGCGATCACGAGTCCCACGACGAGGTCGTTGCTCATGCCCTCATCTCCTCCTCGGCGTCGTACTCGTCCTTGCCCGCCAGTTGCCTGAAGGGGTCCTTGGCCCACAGCAGGTAGACAATCACCGCGAGGACTATGACGGCCGCGACGGTGCTTCCGATGGGTGCGGACTGCGTCACGGCGACGCCGTCCACGATCAGGTCGTTCCACCCGCCGATGTAGCTGGTGAACCCGTAGATGATCAGGGCGACTGCGTAGGCCAGGAGGCACTGGTAGACCACTGCCGCGAGGGTGTCCTTCCATCTGCCGAGCTCCCTGTGCATGGCCCCTATCGCCGCGAAGCAGGGCGCGCAGATCAGGTTGAACGCCAGGAAGGACAGTCCGGAGGACATGGTGAGCATGCCTGCGAGCACTCCCTCCAGGCCTTCGCCGTTGTCGCCGGCCTCGATGCCGAACAGGGTCCCGAAGGTACCCACGACGTTCTCCTTGGCGATGAGCCCGGTGATGGTCCCAACGGTGAGCTCCCAGTTGTCCCCCCAGCCAAGCGGGGCGAAGATGACGCAGACGGCGCTGCCGAACGCGGCGAGTATGGAGTCCCCGCTGGTGGCGTTGTCGTCGATGTACTCCAGCCCGGGCGTGTAGCTGGCCAGGAACCAGAGGATGATGCAGGACAGCAGGATGATTGTACCGGCCTTCTTCACGAACGCCCAGCCCCTGTCCAGCGTCCCCTTGATGATATTGGTGGCGCTGGGTATGTGGTAGGGGGGCAGCTCCATGATGAACGGGGCGGGTGTCCCGGAGAGGCTCTTCAGCTTCTTCAGGATGATGCCGGAGACGAGGACCATGATGATCCCCATCACGTAGCAGAACACCGCGACGAGACCGTTGCCGCCGAACACGGCGGAGGTGATCATGGCGATGACCGGCAGCTTCGCCCCGCAGGGGATGAAGGTGGTGGTCATGGCGGTGATCCTGCGGTCCCTCTCGCTCTCGATGGTCCTGGAGGCCATGACGCCGGGGACACCGCATCCGGTGCCCACGAGCAGGGGGATGAGGGTCTTACCGGACAGGCCGAAGTGTCTGAACACGCGGTCCATGACGAATGCGATCCTCGCCATGTACCCGATGTCCTCCAGGATGCAGAGGACCAGGAACAGCAGGAGCATCTGGGGCAGGAACCCGATGACGGCCCCGACTCCTCCGACGATACCGGAGCAAAGCAGGGCGTCGAGGGCGCTGAACTCGCCGTCGCTCTCGCACCAGCCCCTCACGGCGGGATCGATCCACTCGCCGATGAACACGTCGTTGGCCCAGTCGGTGCACCATGTCCCGATACCTGTGATCGAGAAGTCCCCCCAGGAGAACCCTATGATCCCCAGGAAGACGACAGCGATCACTCCGATGAATATGGGGATCCCCCAGACCCTGTGGGTGACGATCCTGTCGATCCTGTCCGAGAGCGTACCCCTCTCGTCCCTGGGCGCCTTCTTCACCGTGCTGCCGACGATGTCGGTGATCCTGTTGTACCTGCCGTCGGCGATGATGGAGTCGCAGTCGTCGTCCTTCTTCTCCTCGAGCTCCCTGACGGCGCCCGCTATGCGGTCGACCGCCTCAGGGAACTCCTGAACCACGGCGTTGTCGTTCTCCACCAGCTTGACGGAGTAGAACCTGAGGCTCTCGTCGGGGACCTTCCCCTTCATGGCCTCTCTCGCTTCGGAAATGACGGCTTCGACGTCCCCGTCGAAGTACATGGGCTCCGGGGCCTTCCCGGATTCCGCGGCCTTGCCGACGGCGCTTACCAGCTCCTTGATGCCCTCGGCGTTGAGGGCGGAGACCGGGACGACGGGGCAGCTCAGCTCGCGGGAAAGCTTGTCCACGTCAATCTCGTCCCCGAGCTTGCGGATCTGGTCCATCATGTTGAGCGCAATCACGACTGGTATGCCGGTGTCGATCAGCTGGAGGGTAAGGAAGAGGTTCCTCTCCAGGTTGGTGGCGTCGACTATGTTGATGATCGCGTCCGGCTTGTCGTTCACCAGGAAGTTCCTGGAGACGATCTCCTCCGGGGAGTACGGGGACAGGGAGTAAATCCCGGGAAGGTCCACGAGCTCGTAGTCGGTGCCGCGGATCTTTCCGACCTTCCTGTCTATGGTGACTCCCGGCCAGTTCCCGACGCGCTGGTTCGCACCAGTCAGCTTGTTGAACATGGTGGTCTTCCCGCTGTTGGGGTTACCGGCCAATGCTATTGTCAGACTCATCGTTCTTCTCTCCTTGCATAGCTCGCGCTGACATCAACGGAAAAAATGGTGTCTCGGCGCGAGACGGGGTGCGGAAGGTCACTCGACCTCTATGTTCTCCGCATCACCCTTCCTGAGGCTGAGCTCGTAGCCCCTGACCGTGATCTCGATCGGGTCGCCCAGGGGGGCGACCTTGCGGACGTAGATCTGGCATCCCTTCGTTATGCCCATGTCCATCAGGTGCTTCTTGAGAGCTCCCTCACCGTGCAGCTTCACGACCTTCACCGTGGAGCCGATCTCGGCATCTCTCAGCGTCTTCATTCTCATCAGCTCTCGGGGCAGAACAGTATCTTGGAGGCCATCTTGCGGTCGATGGCGATCTTGGAACCCTTCACATCGAGGATCATGTTGCCGCTCGCCTCGCAGACAGCCTTCACGGTAGTGCCCGGTGTGAATCCGAGTCCCGCCAGGAATTTCTTGGTCTCTTCCCTTCCAGAAATGCTGACGATGGTACCCCTGTCTCCGACCTTCGCCAATGAGACGGGAATCCCCGGCGCGCTCGCCAAGCTGCCGCTGCAGACATCGTGTCTCGTCATGTCCGCCATAGCGTAGGTACCTGGATTCATAGTATTTAGGAACACCTGAAAGTATATAACTTTAGCTGGGCCTAAAAAACTTTAATCATGATTAACAATTCAAATACCGTTGGATGCATCTCTACGTCGGACGACGGAGGGTCGGGGCCTCCCGCGAGACCTTATATAAAACTCTTTGTCGGATACCAGGGAATCCGACGCGGACGGATGCATCCAATGCCGTCTCCGGGGCGGTGAAGCGGCGTGACGTTTTAACGGGGTGAGCCGGGGCGGTTTTCCGTCTATTTGTTTTTTAAATGACTCCGGGTACGGATTGGTATGATGGACGACATTCAGATCGCCGAGTCGGCGAAGGTCATGAACATCAGGGACGTCGCCGCCAAGGTGGGGCTCACCGAGGACAAGATCCAGCCGTACGGGAAGTATATCGCGAAGGTCCCGCTCTCCAGCCTGGACAAGCTCAAGGACAAGAAGGACGGGAAACTCGTCGTGGTCACGGCCATCACCCCCACCCCCGCCGGGGAGGGTAAGACCGTCACCACCATCGGGCTCATCCAGGGGCTCGGCAAGCTTGGGAAGAACGTTGTGGGCGCGCTGAGGGAGCCGTCCATCGGTCCCACGTTCGGGATCAAGGGCGGCGCCACAGGAGGCGGCTACTCGCAGGTGTATCCGATGTGGGACATCGACCTCCACTTCACCGGGGACATCCATGCTGTTACGGCTGCGCACAACCTTCTGTCGGCGATCGTCGACAACGAGCTGGTGAGGGACAATCCCCACAACATCGACCCGACGAAGGTCGTACTGAAGAAGGCCATGGACATGAACGTCCGCGAGCTCAGGAACATCGTCACCGGTCTGGGAAAGGACAGGATCCTAGGAGGCGTTCCGCACGAGCACGGGTTCCTGATCACGTCCGCCTCGGAGATCTCGGCGATCCTCGCCCTCGCCACCGACAGGGCGGACCTGAGGGCCAGGCTGGAGAGGATGGTCGTGGCGTACACCTACGACAAGAAGCCCGTGACGGTCAAGGACCTGGGATG
The DNA here is from genome assembly GCA_959597175.1 of uncultured Methanomassiliicoccales archaeon. Taxonomy (GTDB): domain Archaea; phylum Thermoplasmatota; class Thermoplasmata; order Methanomassiliicoccales; family Methanomethylophilaceae; genus Methanoprimaticola. The sequence goes on along the minus strand of CAUFXM010000009.1, from coordinate 10,223 downwards.
TGTGGGCGCCATGATGGTCCTCCTCAAGGACGCCATCAACCCCAACCTGGTGCAGACCCTCGAGGGAGAGCCGGTGTTCGTCCACGGGTTCCCCTTCGCCAACATCGCCCACGGGACCAACAGCATCATCGCCACCAAGGCGGCGCTGAAGCTCGGGGACTACGTGATCACCGAGGCGGGCTTCGCGTCCGACCTGGGCGGGGAGAAGTTCATGGACATCGTCTGCAGGCAGTCGGGCATGAGGCCGGACTGCGTCGTCATCGTAGCGTCCATCAAGGCCCTGATGACCCACGGCGGCGGCGACCTGGACAAGCCGGAGACCCTCACCCTGGAGACCTTGAAGTATGGATTGTGCAACCTGGACAAGCACATCGAGAACATGTCGTCCTACGGACTGCCGATCGTGGTGTCCATCAACCACTTCGCCCAGGACTCCCAGGAGGAGATGGACCTGGTCATGGAGCACTGCAGGGAGATCGGAGTCAGGTGCGCCTTCTCGGACGCCTTCATCAAGGGAGGCGAGGGCGCGATCGACCTCGCTAACACAGTTCTCGAGGCGCTGGAGAACGACAAGCCGGACTTCAGGTTCCTGTACCCCGACGACGCCACCATCAAGGAGAAGATCGAGGCCGTCGCGACGAAGATCTACGGCGCCGGGTCCGTCACGTACACCCCCGCCGCCGACAAGGCCATCGCCCAGATAGAGGCGGACGGCTTCGGCAACCTGCCGGTGTGCATCGCCAAGACCCAGGCCTCCCTCACCGACGACTCCAAGCTGAAGGGGGCCCCCAGGGGATGGGTCCTGAACGTCAGGGAGGTCCAGGTGTCCTCCGGAGCGGGATTCGTCGTGCCCATCTGCGGTACCATGACCCTCATGCCCGGTCTCCCGAAGGTGCCGGCGGCCATGAGGATGGACCTGCTGGACGACGGAAGGATCGTCGGATTGAAGTGATCGAAACCGGGGGTGTACCCCACCCCCACTCTTCTTTTCAGTTTCTATTGGTATCATCGGTCCGGATCGGCATCAGATCGGTGATACCACTCGTGATACCTGATACCAATCTCCTCGGATGGAGGAATTGGTAGGATGAACGGCCCTGATCGGGTCAGGATCAGGCTCGATTGGGTTCAGAATGGGTCCATTAGGTTTGATTAGGTTCGGAATAGGTCCATCAGATTCATCCCGAACCTATTCCGAACCATCGACGGCATCCGAAGGCATCAGATCCTGGACACCAGCCTGGCGCCCATCTCCCTGCAGGCCTGCCTGTCCTTCGGGAAGACCTCCTCCCTCTGCCTCCTCTTCGATTCCACGTCGAACGCGGAGTGTTCGTACCTGTCGTAGTCGGAGTACTGCCAGGTGTTGAGGGCGTAGTGGTGCTCCGGCTCCACCCCGAGGAGCCTTCCGGCGAACTCCTCGTACCTGCCGAAGGAGGGCCTCATGGCCTCCATCCCGTCCTGACCCACGTTCATGGTGTAGATGAAGGCGGTGGGCACCTTCCCGGGGCAGAAGGACGTCTTGTCGCGGCGGTAGGTGCTGTAGGGGAAGAGGAGTCTCTCCATGAAGGCGGCCAGGCCGGAGGTGACCTGCCAGTAGTACACCGGGGAGCCGATGACCAGGGCGTCCGCCTCCCTGCACCTGTCGAGGATTTCGGTCAGATCATCCTTAACGTAGCACCTGTGGTCGTCGATGCCGACGCGCTTGCAGCCGAAGCAGCTCCTGCATCCGGAGTACTGGTGATCGTAGAGGTCCACAGTCTTGGTGTCCGCGCCGGCGGAGGACGCGCCCTCCAGGGCGTCGGACACGAGCGTAGAGGTGTTCCATCCCTTGCGGGGGCTTCCGTTGATCCCTATCACGAGCATGGGTGCGATATCGATGACCGCCTATATACGGTGGCGCCATGGGGGTGGGAGAAGGCTGCGACTTGTTACGCGGCATTTTATCACCACAGAGGGCGGCCGTCCCTACTTCCCTAACGGTACTGGGGCAGCTCCCGCGTCTCATCCGCAGCGGATATGACAACGAGTGCGATATGATAAAGCTTTGCATTTGACCCTTAGACGCGCAAGGCGCGGGTTTATCAACGGGTCGCTTCATGCCAGTCGGCTCTTGGCGGATGCGTTCCGTATCAAGAAATCCGTCACAAAGGGAGGGACCGGGAATTGTCTGGAAGTGGTGGTGTTCGTCTGTATCGCTGTAGGAATCCGACCCAGTACGAATTGGACTCCCACTACATTTCCTGGGGGACCTCCGACCTGCTGATAGTCGACGAATCCAACTCCTTCTCGAGCAAGGACGATGACAGACGTCGCCACCTTACGGTGGTGTGTTGTCGTGTCAGGGACATCGGGAGCTTCCAGAAGGTCGCCGAGAATCTTCCGGTCAGGAAGGGCGTGAGGACCAAATACAGCAACACTAGGGATCCGGGTCGCTACAAGGTCCTCAAGGCGATTGCCGAGCAGGATGTCGTGATTGTCGAGAGCCACCGCGTCATAGGTCATTCTGTTTGGGAGTCCGCTGAGGCCAAGAAGAGGCTTTACATGAGGGTGCTCTCGGATGCAGTGAACAAGGCCCTGGATGCGGATCAGGGACATACGCTGGACGTTATCCTCGACACACCGCCTGTGAACATAGATCCCGAGTTGGTGACATTCGCCAGGCATCTCGGCGATGTGGGCGAGGACATCAGATGGTTCGAGACGAGGCAGAGCGCATCGGACCAGTTCCTGCAGATCCACGATTTCATCACAGGGGTGGTATCGGACCATATCGAAGGTCTGGATGCACACGGACTCTACGATCTGATCGAGGGTCATGTGGTGGAATAATCAAAGCTGCGATCTGCTACGGACATTTTTTCACCACTGAGGGCGGCCGTCCTTTATTCCCTTGCGGTACTGGGGCAGCTCCCACGTCTCATTCGCAGCAAATGTACAATGTGCAGGATTCAGATAAAGCTTTGGTTCTTTGGCTGTAAAGCCACGTCTTTGGGTTCGGAGATGGGTTCCAATCCCGTTCAAGGTTCAGAACCATGCGGACATCGGAGTCGGCAGAAGTTGGTATCCTGTCGCAGGATCGTCGATGATCGGTCAAACGGTGATGTGATGGAGGCCGCGATCTGCTACGGGGATTTTATCACCACTAAGGGCGGCCGTCCCTACTTCCCTAACGGTACTGGGGCAGCTCCCGCGTCTCATCCGCAGTGTCTGATGACACAATCGTCATCTAATTTAACATCTGGTCGGGGCGGTACTTCAGGTGTGTAGATTCAGTCCAGACGGACGGTCTGCAGGGAGAATTGATTGAAGGTGGGTCCCCGGCCCTTATCTCCGGGGACCCGTTTGCTGTCCAGGTTCCTGTGGGTTCACGCTCTCTCAACGTGGGAGCAGATGTCGACTCGTTTCACGTGTCTTCGCGTTCTACCCTTTGTCTCGTTCTCAGCTCCTCATCAGCCTGAGGGCCACGATGATCGCCATGATGACGATCAGGATGACCAGTACGATGAGGAGGATGTCGGTCAGGGACATTCCGTCGTCCTGAGAGGGGACGTTGACGGTGATGTCGCCGGATCCGGGGGTTGCGGGGACGGCGCCGGTGGCCGTGAGGCTGAAGCTGGTGGCTCCTGCCTCGATTGTGACGGTTCCGCCGTTCTGGACGGTCTGGCCGTTGAAGGTTATGACCGCATCGTCGCCGTTGTAGTTGGCCTCGACCTCGAACCTGACGGTGTGCTGTCCGACTCCCAGGGGGAAGTTGGCGCTGCTGCCGTAGGGGACGTCGTCGATGTACAGCTGGAGTCCGACTCCGACGGAGACGGTTCCGTAGACAGTGGCGGGTTCGGCGTAAGCGTAGATTGTTCCGTCGATGAGGACAGACCTCTCACTGAGAGCGGTGTTGGGTGCCATGCTGGCGTCGGAGAACCAGTTCTCGATGTTGTAGAGCTCTGTGTTACTCTCGGAGTATGCAGGATCATCGGCAGAGGTGTCGATGTAGTTGTATCCGACATTCAGACCGACAAGCTCGAACTCCTCGAGTGCGAGGACCTGCCAGACATAGATATTCGAAGCATCGGCAGAGTAGACGGTCATGTAGGTCTCTCCGTTGATGTCGAACACGGTGGCGTTGGCATCGGACTCGTTGGTCAGGGGGTTGACCTCGATCTGAGCACCACTCAGGTCGGCACCAGGATAGGCCTTGATGATACCAAACTGGATGTCAACAGGTCCGTTGATCGTTCCGGCACCGGTTGCGGTTCCGAGCTCAGTGGGCTTGGAACCGACGGTGAGGATTCCGAGCACATTCAGGATGGTTCCGTCATCTTCAGTTGCAACGATGTCGATGGTACCATTGACCTCAACTGCAGACACATTCACGATGCCGCCATCGGTGGCGGTGACTGTTCCGTTGATGGTCGCTCCATACAGATTAACGGTTCCTTCTACGAGGAGGGTTCCGTCCACCGTGAGGGCTGCACCCTCTTCCGCTCCAGCTCCGAGAGAGGAGCCGTTGGGGACGAAGAGCGTGGCACCGTTGGAGACGACAAGGCTTCCTGTGTAGCGAATGGGGTTGGCGGGGTCAGAATCATCGGTTCCGTTGATGACTCCAACTACGTCTACGGTGACTGTTCCGACTGAAATGGTGACAGTTCCGTTGACGAGGAATCCGCTGAGCTCCATGCAGTCGGACTCGACACCAGCGTCGTCGGTCTCGGTGTGGACGAACACAGCGACTCCAACGGCTCTGTTCATGTCAACCTCGGAGATAGAGTTGCCCTCGGCATCCTGCATGATGACAGATCCGGACATCTCTCCGCTCATGGCTGTGAGAGCGACGTTCTGTCCGAGCACGATCTGGTTGAACAGGATCGCGGACTGCTCGGAGTTGTCCTCCACGGTAATCATCAGAGGGGAGGTCTCGGTGGCGTCCTCGGGAGCGGTGAACTCCAGGGAGTCGACGGTGATCTGTCCGGTGATGACGATGGAGTAGTCATTCTCATTGTCGATGGCGACGTTGGCGCTGTCGTCTGCGGCGTGCATGACGGTGGAGATCACGTACACGGGGTAGGTGGTGCTCCTGTTGGTGTCGGGTCTGTAGTCGGTGTAGTAGTGGGCTCCGGCTATGTCGTAGCCATAATCAGCCACACGATCGACGGTGATGTCGACGGTCCCATCATCGTTCTCGGGGACGTAGATGTAACCATCCGTTCCGGCCACGACAGCGGAGGCCTCGTAGTCGTCCACGGCGTCGTTGGTCATCATGATGCCCTGGGAGTTCTGGTAGAGCACGAGGGCTCCCTCGACGGTCAGGGTGACATCGTCGGTTGCATCCTCGGACGCGGCGTTGATGTGGACTCCCGTAGTGTCGGAGCTTCCCCTGACGGTGACGTCGGCGGGGATGGTCAGGTCGGATGTGATCTCCACGACCCTGTTCAGGGTGATGTCGGTCTGTCCGGACTCGATGGCTCCGGCCAGGGACGTGTAGGTCCTGGCAGGGGAGTTGTCGATCATGACGTCGGCGCCGATGGTCCCGGCCTGGTTGCCGTAGCTCTCGGCGAAGTTCTCGAAGGTCAGGGTTCCGTCGACCTCGATGGAGTTGCCGACGGTGTTGACGATGCTGACGGCAGCGCCGACTGTGACGGTCTGTCCGGCGGCGATCTCTACGATTCCGTCGATGTACACGGTGTCGTCGTCGGCGTTGGGTGCGGCCTCGACAGCGGCGGCCAGGTTGGTGTAGGTCCTGGTCACGGACGCGGGGGTCTCTCCGGACGCGGCGACGGTCTGGGTGTAGTAGGCTCCGTTGATGTTGCCGATCGAGCCGACGGCGCTGTTGAGGGCCCTGGCGGTCTCGGCGACGATGCTCATCTCGCCCTCGACGGTGATGGTTCCGGTGTTGTTGATGGGAACGGTTCTTCCGTTGTACTCGAGGTTGAGGGTTCCGGCGATGGTGTACGCTCCGGCTCCGAAGCCGATGGTGGTTCCGGCGGCCATGTCGACGGTCTGGGTGATCGTCAGGGGGACCTCCGGGATGTCATCGGCGGCGTTCACAAAGCTGCTCACGATGTCGATGTCACCGGCTGTGACGGTTCCGGCGATGTCCAGGGCGACGGTGATCTCGGCTGGGCTGGCGTTGTTGCCGAGGACGGCGGACACGATGCTCTCGCTGGCTGTGACGGTCAGTCCCTTGACTCCAGTGAGGGTGAGGTCCGCGGTGTAGAACCTGGGGGTCTCCTCCCTGGTCGAAGCCTGGTAGTCGGTGGCTCCGCTGACGGTGAGCGCACCCTCGACGGCGGTGACGTTCAGGGTGGCGCCGTCGTACATGTCGATGGTTGCCTCACCGATGGTGTTGGTCACCCTATTGACGGTGTACTGGCCTCCGGACTTTCCGTTGAGGTCGATGGTTCCGTAGTTGGATACGGTTCCGCCGATGGTTCCCGTGACGGACATGGTGCCGTTGACGGTCATGACATCGGCTCCCTGGACGTCCAGGTAGCCGTTGACGACGAGGGTCCCGTCCACGGTCATCTCTCCGGAGGACATGATGGTGATTCCGGAGTTGGCGGCGATGGTCAGGGTGTAGCCCTCGGAGACGTTGACGGTTCCGTAGATCCTCAGGTTGGTCTCGCTGGCCATGTTGTAGTTGTTGCTGAAGTTGATGACCTTGCCGAACCCGACGCTGGACAGCGGGGTGGACGCACCGGTGATGTCGGTGACGTTGTTGGCGAGGTTGATTACGACCTCCTCGGGGTCGTAGTCGACGACGGTGTAGATGTCGGAGTCATCGATTCCGAGGGTGGATCCGTTCACGAGGAAAAGACCGGCTCCAGCTGTTTTGTTGTTCAGAGTGGATCCTGTGAAGTTCATGACGACATAGTCGCCGACGGTGATGGATCCGTTGCCGGTCAGGTTGATGGTCTTGTTCACGATGTCGATGGTCGTGTAACCTGCCTCGGAGGTGAAGTTCAGAGGGCCGGTAACGTTGATCGTGGTGTAGTACTCCAGGGCGCTGATGAACTCCTCCTCCTCGGAGACGGTCACGGAGGGCGACTGGGTTCTTACATCCACCTCGACTGCACCGATTGCAGAGATGACTCCGCCATTGTTGATGTAGACGTATCCCTCTCCGCTGAGGACGGCGTCCTCCGAGACGTTGAGGGTGCTTCCGCTCTCGACGAGGATGCGGACGTTTGCACCGATGGTGACGTCTCCCTCGATGATGAGCTCCTTGACGGCGATCGTACCTGTTCCGGTGATTTCGGCGTCCCCGAGCCTGAGTGTGGCGTCGGTGTTCGCTTCGTCGAAGATGATGGTGCTGCCGTCGACGGTCTTCCCATCGAGCTGGATCTCACCGTTGATGACGACGGATCCGGCGGAGATGACGAGGTCGGCGCCGGCGGTGGCGTTCTGGATGATCACGGCGTTGCCGTTGTTGCCGATCAGGTTGACATTGGCCAGGGTGGCGCCCTCCTCGAAGGTGGCGGTCTGACCGTCCTCGGCGTTGTCGGGGTCGTCGGTGAGGGTGATGGTTCCCTCGATGTCGGTTCCGTCGATGGTGACTCCGTACTCGGTGCCGGTGTAGGTGAACTGGGTGCTCATCACGATTCCGACGCCGTTGACGGTAAGGTCGGATGCACCGGTTGCGGTGACGGTTCCCTCGAATCCCTCGATGGTTCCTGTGGCGTTCTGGGTGAACACGTAGGTTCCGTCTTTCAGGTCGGAGACGTCGATGGGGCTGTTGGCGATGATGGTCACGGTGCCGGTCATCTGGTTCGCCTGGGCGACGGTGTTGGCGATGTTGCCGGTGAGCTTGTCGCCGGTGACAAGGATAGGTGTGAGCGTGGTTCCCGTGGCGGGAGTAACGGTCGCTCCGTCCTTCACATAGATGAATCCGTTAGCGACAGTCGAGGGGATGCCCTGGTAGTAATTGATGCCACCAGTAACTCCCAGAGTCATGTTCTTCTCAACGATGAGGATACCAGCGTGAGCTGTTCCAAGAGTAGCGTTGAGTGTTCCGGCGATCACGGTCGACTCGTCATCGTAGGACAGCGTCGTCGCGTTGTTGCCAGCGTTGAGCGTGTCCGCGGAGATGTTCGCGTTGTACGCGTTCACCGCCGTGGCGACGAGGTCGGTGACGGTGATCTCTGTGGTGACATCGCTGTCGTCAGTCTTGTTGGCGTTCAGGGTTGTGACATTGATGTTGTCGGACACGATCTCGGATCCGGTGGCTGTGAGGGTTGCTGCTGTGACGTCTCCAACTACAGATGAACCAGTCACATTTGCTTCGCCAGTAGTAGTGATGTCTCCAATGACGTTGGAGTTGGTAATCTTGAATGATGCGGCAACGAGCTCTCCAGTGACGGATGCGTTCTGGACGGTCATTGCAGCACGGGTGTCGATGCCTGCGATGATATCGTAGGAAGTAATTCCCGTTCTGACAATGCTGTTGTCCACTTCAACAGTGGTGACACTCCTATCGGCGGTCGTGTTGGAGCCGATGGTCAGGGCTTTGGTGCTGAAGATTCCAGAGATTGAGGTGGTCTTAATAGTGGTTCCTTCGGGAATCACAAGTGTCTCAGAAGAAATGGACAGGGATCCGCTACCGGTAATGGTGAGGTTACCGTTGGCTCTGAGGGCAGCGTAGTTTTCATAATTTGTGGCCACAATGACCTTGGAAGTCATCACAATCTGGTTGGTACCAACCAGAACGACGTTGAGGTCACTGTCGGACTGGAAGAACCCATATCCCTGGAAGTCTGTCAATGTAAGCCTGTTGTTGGTGGCGTCGTACTCCCATTTTCCGCCGTTCTCCCCGTTTCCGCTGACCACACCAGCATCGATGTTGGCGAGGTAGTTGTAACTGGTCACGGGGGTGACGGTCTTTCCGTTGGAGTCTGTGACGTCGGTGGAGACGCCGGGCATGACGGTGAACGAGGCGCCGGTCTGGTTGTCGATGACTCCGGTGACCTCGCTGTTAGCGATGATTTTTCCGGAGTTGTTGACGTTGAGCCTGACGCTTTGGCTTGTGTCGGGGACCACGATGACCATGTCGTTCTCGACTGTGGCAGCGGTCTCCTCTTCCTGGGCGTCGACATCAGTGATGGTGGCGTCGGAGACAGTCAGGGTGTTGTTACCGGAACCGTTACCTGTGACGGAGGCTACGTTGAAGGTACCTCCGACAATCGTGGCTTCGGTGTTGGTTGCATTGTCGGCTCCTCTCACATTCAGGGCGGACGCGACGATAGTCGATCCGGTCGAGTCGAGATTAGCTCCGGTCTGGAGGTTTATAACCCCATTGCCAGAGATGGTGATCTCGGAGTTCTGGATGGTAGTCTGGGTGGTTCCTGCGGTGGTTCCAGCAGCCTGGACCTGGACTCCGTAGGTCGAAGTTTTTGTTCCGTTGGTTTCATCGGTGTTGGGAATGCTGATAGTAGAGTTCTCGATCGAGCTTCCAGCATCGAGGGTTATGTATGCTGCTCCTGCTTTGGGATTCGTGACGCTGATGGTACCGTTGTCCATGATTATCTTGGCACCGATACCTCCGGCGTTGTCCAGGATTAGCTCTGAATTCTCGATTATGGTGAGTGTCGGAGAGTGGTTGTTCCAGTAGGCCACTCCGCTGGAATACTCTCCAGTCTGGGTCATGGTGAGTTTGGATCCGCCGCTGAGCGTGACGCTAACTCCGTTCACAACGTGGCTGTTGGAACTGTTGGTGGTTTTGTCGACATTCTTCTGTGTGGCGAAATGAGCATCCACGCCGCCAGTGAGCACGACCTCTGCGACTTCCGTGGAGGTGGAAGTCGTGATGGAGGACTGTGAGAGCACGAAGGCGTTCTGGTTGGCTGCATTGGTCACATTCATGATGTAGACCGAATAGGCTCCAGTGATGGTGAGTGTGACTTCAGGGTCAAGGACGAAGTACACATCCAGCGGGTTGCTGGCAGTACCTACGTTGCCTGTGAGCACAATCTCAACATCCTGGGTGATGCTGATTTCCCCGGTTGTTGAGTCGTAGTCGTAACCTGGAGTTGTCGCGGGCATGTTGAAGGGATCCGAAGTTGGGACCTCCGCATTCACGCTCATCTCCGAGTCACTGAACACGACAGCAGCGCCGGCGATGATCATTGCCATCGCGAGCACTGCAACCAGGAGTTTTCCTGTGTTGTTTTTGTATTCAGTTGCTATCATTGGAACATCTGCTCCTTTTGACATTAACGCCGTTGGAGCAACGA
>CAUFXM010000008.1 GCA_959597175.1 uncultured Methanomassiliicoccales archaeon | reverse complement strand
TTGGTGAAATTCCAATTCATCCTGTCACGAAATGCCAGATGGATTCAACGGAGCTGCGCCCGACAATACCCTTTATAGAATCATCGCAATCCCCCGGTTCATGAGAACCGCTCTCACCGTGGCGGGCTCCGACTCCGTTGGGGGAGCGGGCATCCAGGCCGACGTCAAGGCCATGTCCGTCATCGGCGTCCACGCCACTTCCGTTATCACCGCCGTGACCGCGCAGAACACCTGTGGGGTCTACGACATCCTCCCCATGCCGGAGGAGCTCATCAAAGCGCAGCTGGAGGCTGTGCTGAAGGACTGCGACATAAAGGCGGTCAAGACAGGCATGCTCTACAGCGCGGAGATCGTCGGCACCGTTGCCGACATCCTCGAGGACCATGACATGCCCCTGGTAGTGGACCCGGTCATGGTCTCGGGAACCGGATCCAGCCTCTCCGGGGACGGCTTCACGTCCGCCCTCAGGAAGAAGCTGCTTCCGATCTGCGAACTGGTAACCCCGAACAAGGACGAGGCCGAGGCACTCGCCAAGATGAAGATAAGGACGCGCGACGACCTGATGCTGGCCTGCGAGCTCATCGGGAAGCAGGGATCGTCGGTCCTGATGAAGGGCGGGCACTTCAACACCCCTGTCGTCACCGACTACCTCTACCTGTCATCCGAGTTCACGAAACTGGAGTACCCCCGCCTGAGGAAGGCCGGTCATGGGAGCGGATGCGTGCTGTCGTCCTTCATCACCGCCAACATGGCGAAGGGGCTTGACATCGTCAACGCGGTGATAAAGTCCAGGGAGCTGATCCAGGACTCGATCTCCTCGCAGTACCAGATCGGGAAGGGGGACCCGGTGGTCAACCCCATGGTCAAGCTGAAAGGCGAGTCCGACAAGTTCCAGGTTCTGGACGCCCTGGATTCGGCGGCAGCGCGCATCGTCGACACCGTTCCCGACGAGCTTGTGCCCAAGGGCGGGATGAACATCGCCATGGCCCTGAAGGACGCTGCAGGGCCCGAGGAGATCGCCGCCATCGACAGGAGACTGACCGTCCACAACGGGCTGCTCCGCAAGAACGGCCCCGCCAAGTTCGGAACCGCCGAGGGGCTGTCGTACATCCTCCTGACCGTGATGAGGCACAGCCCCGAGACCCGCTGCGTCATGAGCATCGCCTACGGCGACGACATCATGGACGTGATGGAGGAGGTCGGCATGACCTCGGTCACCGCGGAGATGGGGAAGGACAAGTTCTCCGAGGGGACCGAGAAGGCCCTGAGGAAGACCAAGGGGATCCCCGACGCCATCGTGGACAAGGGCCCTAAGAAGGACAGGAGGATCTGGCTCCTAGCCAAGGACCCCCAGGATATGATGGCCAAACTCGAGGAGATCCTCTGATCACCCCTCCAGGATCTGGACGGTGAACCCGTCCGGGTCCCTCACGAACCAGAACTCCACGCCCGGGCTGGGGGAGACGGGGCCGACGAATTTCTCATCCAATTCCCTGGCGAGCTCCCCCGCGCCCCTGCATGTGAACCCTATGGAAATCCCCCTGTAATCGACTGGACATCCGTCTGAAATCAGCTCCAGCTTCGTCTCACCGTCGCCCATGAAGGCGATCTCGTGTTCCGGAGGCCCGAACCTCCTGCAGAGGGGCATCCCGAGCCTCTCGTAGAATGCGATGCTGCGGTCCAGGTCGGTGACGTGGATTGTCGTGTGCGCGAAAACCATGCACCCCGTATGGACCCGGGACACGTTAGAACTATTGGTTTCGCCCCGGGATCGCTCCCGGGGCGGGTAGAATGCTGGGGTTTCAACTGATCGACGTGATCTTGATCACGAAGTAGAGTGTCTGGTTTCCGGTGTTCTCACAGGTCTTGTAGGTGAACTCGGAACCGTTGATGTGGGTGACCTGCCAGGTCTCGTTGCCGAACTGGAGCTCGATCATCTGGACCTCGCCGGTGGTGGAGTCCACGACGGTCTGACCCTCGAAGGCGATGTCGTAGGTGATGCTCTCGCCGACGCTCGAGACATGGAACGTGACGGTGACGGGGGACTCCTCCGTCTCGTCGTTGCCGTCGTCGTAGCTGTACGTGTAGGTCTGGCCGGCCTCGGGCATGTGGATGAGCGTGACCACCTGGGAGGTGGAGCTGTAGTAAGCCAGTGCGGACCATCCGTAAACGGTGGTGATCAGAGTGCCGTTTCCACCGCTCTCCAGGTCGTAGTTGCTGTAGACGCTGTCGAACTGGGCCTTGGTCATCGTCTGCGTCTGGGCCATGGTGAGTCCGTTGAGGGACGATGTGTGCTCTGTCGAACCGGCGATGTATCCGTCCTCGGGACCGATGGTCACCCTGACCTCGTCACCGACCTTGTGGCCGACACATGCCTCCCAGAACTTCTGGAGGACGTCACTGCTGCTGTTGGCGGTGAAGTCGATGCTTCCGGAGTCGAACTCGATCGCCAGGTCGGAGCCGGCGTAGTCGTAGAACGTCCCGGTGTAGTCCACGTTGACGGTGTCGCCGTAGGCGACGCGGGTGTTGTCTTCAGTCAGGTACTGCTCATCGATGTACACCCCGACCACACCAACGGCGGCCAGGATGAATATAACGAAGCAGGCCGAGAATATCGGATCCCTCTTCTTTTTCTCATCGCCAGTCATTTTACCGTCGGAGCGATTCCCCATTTCATATAAAAAGGCTCTTTCTTTAATGTTATTAAGGCGGACACCACGGGGGATGGTGCGAAACAATGATTACGGACGACCGCATCTTCCGTGTATACATGTGAATACTGTGTATATCGTACATATACAGTTATATACACGCACCACGTACGGAGGATTAGAGGACCATGGAGATCGTCATCAGCAACTCCAGCGGGAAACCGATCTACGAGCAGATCACCGACCAGGTGAAGAGCCAGATCATGAGCGGACAGCTGAAGGCGGGCGACCCCCTCCCCAGCATGCGCGCACTGGCACAGAGCCTGAGGATCAGCCTCATCACCACCAAGAGGGCCTACAACGACCTCGAGGCGGAGGGGTTCATTGAGACGGTCGCCGGCAAGGGCAGCTTCGTCGCAGCCCAGGACCCCGGGCTTCTGCGCGAGGCCAATCTCAGGCTGGCCGAAGATAGCATCCGCAAAGCTGTGGAGGTCGCCAAACGCAGCGGCATCACCAGCGAGGAGCTGACAGAGATGGTCCAAATCCTGTACGAGAGTGATTGAATTGGACAACGCAGTCGAGATAAGGGGGCTCAACAAGTCCTTTGGTCCGTTTGAACTGAAGGACGTGAGCTTCGACATACCCAGGGGGTACGTTGTGGGACTCATAGGGGAGAACGGCGCAGGCAAGACCACGCTGATCAAATGCCTCACCGGGGCCAACCTACCTGATTCAGGCAACATCAGAATCAACGGGGAGGATCGTGCGGCCATGCCTGGGGAGATAGGGGTCGTGTTCGATGAGTGCCACTTCTTCCAGCAGATGAGCGGCAGGCAGATCGGCAGAACCATGTCGGGGCTGTTCCCCAAGTGGGACCAGGGGTCCTACGAGAGGATGATGTCCTCATTCGGGATAGACTTGGACAAGAAGCTCAAGGACTATTCCCGCGGCATGAGGATGAAGGTCCAGGTCGCTGTAGCTCTCTCCCACAGCCCCGACATAGTCCTGATGGACGAGGCCACCGCAGGCATGGATCCGGCGGCTAGGGATGAGTTCCTGGACATCGTGATGGGGTATATGCAGGACGAATCCCACTCCGTACTGATGTCCTCCCACATCACCACCGACCTTGAGAGGATCGCGGACTACATCGTGTTCATCCACAAGGGGAGGGTGGTGTTCAATGATTCCAAGGATTCGATCCTCGAGAACTACGGCATCGTCAGAGGAAGCGCATCCAAGGTGCTTGCCATCGGGGAGGAGAACATCGTCAGCACCAGGAGGGACGACTACGGGATGTCCGCCCTGGTCTCCGACAGGAACGGGATAAAGGAGGCCTACCCGGAACTCGTGGTCGACCCCGCATCCCTGGACGACATCATGGTCATGGTCATCAGAGGTGAGAGCTCATGAACGCCCTCGTATTGAAGGACATCTCCCTGCTGAAGTCGGCCATACTCTACATCGCCGTGTTCGGGATCATATTCTGCGCGGTGTTCAACGAGGGCGCCACCATGTGCGTCATCTGCGCGATGCTTTTCGCCTCGCTGGTCTCCAGCACATTCTCGTGGGATGACCAGTGCCAGTGGAACGTGTTCGCAGTATCAGCCGGAATCTCCAGGAAGAAGATAGTCACGTCCAAGTTCATCAGCAGCGTGATCTTCGTCCTCATAGGAACGGTCATCGGGTTCATCGTCACATCCACAATCTGGATCGTCACGGGCCAGACCGACATCACCCTGGTGGCGCAGACCTCTGTCCTGGGCTTCGTCCTCGCCATGACCGTATGCGGGATCTCCATAGCGACGAACTACATCACCGGGAACAGCGCCAAGGCACAGTACGTGTCCATCATCATCCTGGTCGTCAGTGTGGCCCTCCTGGTCGCCGCGTCTAACATCTTCGCGGAGATCATGGGTGGCAACATGACGGCTGTCATCGGACTGCTCGTCCTGGTGATGGCGGCGATTCTTGCCGCATCGTACACGGTGTCCTGCAGAAGGTTCCAGAGATGGGATCTGTGATGTACGGTCCGGCATCGATACAGGATGTGAGGACCCTGCTGAGGTTCTCTGTACCGATGCCGGCGCTGACAGCGATGCTCTGCCTGATATGGGGGTCCGTCCTGAACGATCCCACACCCGCGATCGTACTGTCCATGGTCCTTGCCATCCTCGTGGGGAGTTTCCTCCCCATAGGGGCTATCGCCAGTGAGGATGTCTGCGGTTGGAGGACATTTCTGGTCTCAGCGGGTGTGTCCAGGAGGATGGTTGTGGTCATGCGCTTCGCCACCACCTCCGTCCTACCCTCCATCCTGCTTGGAATTCTGTACTGCCTTGCGCTCGCCGCCGCGGGTCACCCAGACTCCGCCGTTCCCGCATCGGTGTGCTCGGCTACATGCTGTCTGATGATGTCCTCATCGTCTATAACCGGCAGATTCAAAGGAAAAGGCCTGAGCGTCCCCTGGATTATCGTAAGCACAGCATCCATAATCGTCGCCGTGATTATGATGATAGCTGCCACAGGGTCGGGATTGGAGTCGGCGGCTGTCCTTGGGAGTGTCACAGGAATATTGGTCCTGATTGCAAACCTCGTCATCTCGATGCGCTCGTTCTCCAAAACGGATCTCTGACGATCATCTGACCCTGAACCTGACGTTCATCTCCAGGGCCATACGGGCGCACTCGTCCTCTGCCTCCTGGCTGATCGTACCCCCGACGACGGAGACTGTCACCCCCGGGATCATCTCCCTGCACTCCCTGATGAAATCCAGTACCGCGGGGTAGGCCTCGGCCCCGAACGAGGGTTTGCAGATCTCCTGGTACGTATCGGAATCGGGGGCGTTGAGGCTGATGGAGACCGAGTCGACCAGACCCACCATCTCCGGGACGATGTCCCTGCCGTTGATCAGGTTGCCGAGGCCGTTGGTGTCCAGCCTGACCGGCTTCCCGAACTCATCGTGGATCCTCCTGGCGCACTCCTTCACGTCATCGAACCTCTCCGTCGGCTCACCGTAGCCGCAGAAGACCACCTCCCTCGACCCCGAGAGGTCGACTGCACGGAGGGCGTCCATGACCTCATCGACGGTGGGCTCCCTCTCCAGCCAGAGCGAGTCGGCGTCCCCCAGTCTGGGAGTCGAGTTCCTGACGCAGAAGGTGCACCTGCACGGGCATCTGTTTGTCATGTTGATGTAGTAGGTGCTCCCGTAGCGGTAGAGGATGCTCATGACACCCCTCACACCGAGGATGACGTTAAACCTGCCGAACGTACGGTGGTTTCCGTCATCCCCCTTAAGTACGAGGGGGCGATGCTTCGTTCATGTTCGATCTCTACGTCGTCACGGACGCCGGACTCTCCAAAGGGAGGACCGACGCGGAGGTGGCCAGGATGGCATACGAGGGCGGGGCGGATGTCGTCCAGCTCAGGATGAAGGACGCCGACGGCGGGGCAATGCTGGAGCAGGCGCTGCTCATCAGAGAGGCGGCCGACGATCTGTGCAAGCTCTTCATCGTGAACGACAGGGTCGACGTGGCCATGGCATCGGGGGCCGACGGGGTCCATCTGGGTCAGACCGACATACCCGCGGCGGTGGCCCGGAGGCTGATGGGCGACGACGCGATCATAGGGGTGTCCGTGGACGATGCCGAGCAGGCGGTGAGGGCCGTCGAGGACGGCGCGGACTACGTGGCGGTGGGATCCGTGTTCACCACGTCCACCAAGCCGGACGCCAGACAGGCCCTTGGACTCGGTGCGGTGTTCGAGGTGCGTCAGGCCGTTGACGTGCCCGTCGTGGCGATAGGCGGGATCAACCGTGGCAACATCCAGGACGTTATCAGGGCCGGTGCGGACGCCGCGGCGGTGGTCTCCGCCGTGGTCGCATCGGATGACGTGATATCCGCGGCGCATGAGCTGAGGGACCTCATCCTGAAGGTCAGGCCCCACATCCCGCCGGTGACCGAATGATCCTGAGGATCAACGGCGCGGACGCCGAGGTCCCCGACGGGACCGATGCGGAGTCCCTCATATCCTTCCTGGGATACAGGCCGGAGAGGGTCGCGCTGGAGATAGACGGCCGGATCTGCCCTCGCGCCTCGCGCCCCACCACCGTTCTGGAGGAGGGGCAGAGGATCGAGATCGTGAGCTTCGTCGGGGGCGGATGATTGAGACCGTCCCCGTTTCCGGAGGACGTCGCCGCAAGACTCTGGAAGGCGCGGGTGGGCATCGCCGGGGCAGGGGGCATGGGCTCCCATGTGGCGATGGCGCTTGCCCGCACCGGCGTCGGCCACATCACGGTCGCGGACTTCGACGTCGTTGACGGCTCCAACCTCTTCCGCCAGTGCTACACTCCGTCCGATGTGGGAAGGCCGAAGGTCGATGCCCTGGCGGAGGTTCTGCTGGCGATCGAGCCGGACCTGGAAGTCACGGCCCGGAACGTCAGGCTGGACCCGGACAACTCCTGCGGGGTCTTCTCCGGATGCCAGGTGGTGTGCGAGGCCCTGGACCGTCCGGACCAGAAGGCCATGCTGGTGGAGGCGATGCTCTCCGGCTCGGAGTCGGCGGTGGTCTCCTGTTCGGGCATGGCGGGGTTCGGCAGCTCCAACTCGATAGTCACCGAGAGGAGGCTGGACAGGCTCTACGTGTGCGGCGACAAGACCTCCGACGTTGAGGACAACCCCGGGCTCACCGCCGCCAGGGTGATGGTATGCGCCGGGCACATGGCGAACATGGTGGTGCGCATCATCCTCGGAGAAGACAAACCGTAAATCCGTCACCACCATCATCGTCCGATAACAATGACGGACGACCTCATCATCGGCGGGCACAGGTTCACATCGCGCTTCATCCTTGGATCAGGGAAGTTCTCCCTGGACATCACCCGGGCGGTGATCGAGAACGGGGGTGTCGAGATGGCTACGCTTGCGGTCCGTCGCGCAAACGCGCCTGGGGACGGCAACGTGCTTGACTCCATGCCGTCCGGGATAACCCTGCTCCCGAACACCTCCGGGGCCAGGAACGCCGAGGAGGCGGTCCGCATAGCCAGGCTGGCCAGGGAGCTGGGATGCGGCGATTTCGTCAAGATCGAGATAATCCGTGACTCCAAGTACCTCATGCCGGACAACTGCGAGACGATCAGGGCGGTGAGGATGCTGGCGGACGAGGGTTTCATCCCCATGCCGTACATGATGCCCGACCTTACCGCGGCCAGGGCGATGGCGGACGCCGGTGCCGCCGCCATAATGCCCCTGGGCTCCCCCATCGGCTCCAACAGGGGGCTGCTCACCAGGGACTTCGTCAGGATGATCGTCGAGGAGATCGACCTCCCGGTCATCGTCGACGCCGGGATCGGAAGGCCGTCGCAGGCCTGCGAGGCGATGGAGATGGGCTGCGCCGCCGTCATGGCCAACACCGCCGTCGCCACCGCTCGCGACGTCCCCGGCATGGCCAGGGCGTTCAGGCTCGCCATCGAGGCGGGGAGGCTCGCATACCTGTCCGGACTCGGAAGGGTCCTCGGCGACCGTGCCGAGGCCTCCAGCCCCCTCACGGGTTTCCTGGAGGGATGAGATGCGCAAGGCCACAGACGCCATGGACTACCTCCCGGACATGGAGATGCTGGACTCCGGCCTCATGGACTCCGTGCTCTCCCTCTCGGACTCCCTGGACCCGTCATCCTTCACCGAGCGCGACGTGAGGCGCGCGATCGAGGGCGACTGCGGCCCCGATGGCTTCGCGGCCCTGCTCTCGCCTGCTGCCGAACCGTTCCTCGAGGACATGGCGGCCAGGGCGAGGGATGAGACCCGCCGCCACTTCGGGAACTCCGTCTGCCTGTTCACGCCGCTGTATGTGTCTAACTACTGCGCCAACAGGTGCGTCTACTGCGGCTTCAACTGCGACAACCGCATCCACAGGGCCACCCTGGACACCGACTCCGTCGCCCGCGAGCTGGACGCCATAGCGGCCACCGGCCTGGAGGAGGTCCTGATCCTCACCGGGGAATCCAGGGGCAGGTCGGGCGTCGACTACATCGGGGAGTGCGTGAGGCTGGCGGCCGAGCGCTTCGCCACCGTCGGGGTCGAGGTCTATCCCATGAACACCGACGAGTACGCCGTCCTCCACGCTTGCGGCGCGGACTACGTCACCGTGTTCCAGGAGACGTACGATCCCGCCCGCTACGCGGAGCTCCATCTGTCCGGCCCCAAGAGGGTGTTCTCCTACAGGTTCGACGCCCAGGAGAGGGCGCTGAGGGGAGGGATGCGCGGCGTGGCCTTCGGCACCCTGTTGGGTCTCCGGGACGACTTCAGGCGGGACGCGCTATCGTGCGGGCTCCATGCCAGGGAGATCCAGAGGAGGTACCCGCATGCGGAGATCTCGATGTCCCTGCCGAGGCTCAGGCCCGCCGGCGGGATCGACAACCACGTCATGGTCACCGAGTCCCAGCTCCTGCAGGTCTCCCTCGCCTACCGCATCTTCCTCCCATTCGCCGGGCAGACCATCTCCACCCGCGAGCGCCCCGGGTTCAGGGACGGGATAGTCGGACTGAGCGCAACAAAGATATCCGCAGGAGTCAGTGTGGGAATAGGCGAGCACAGCGGCGAGAGCCGCGGAGACGGTCAGTTCGTGATATCGGATCCGCGCGGAGTCGGTGAGATAACCGATGCGCTCCGCCGCAGAGGGCTCCAACCGGTCATGAACGACTATGTGAGGGTTTGACATGATAGCCATTACCAGCCGCAACCTGTGCGCCAGGCCCTTCCTGGAGCAGATCGAGCTCATTGCCAAGGCGCACCCCGAGATGATCATCCTGAGGGAGAAGGACCTCAGCGACGACGAGTTCCTGTCCCTGGCCGCCCAGTGCCTGGAGATCTGCGAACGCTGCAGGACGCCTCTGGCGATCAACTCCAACATGGATGTGGCCAAGGAGCTCAACATCTGCAGGATCCATCTGCCCATCCAGCTTCTGCGCGACGCGGAGGACCTCTCCGACTTCTCCCTGGTCGGCGCTTCGGTCCACTCCGTGGAGCAGGCGAGGGAGGCCGAGGACCTCGGGGTGGACTACGTCCTGGCCGGTCACGTGTACCACACGGCGTGCAAGCCCGACGACCCCCGCGGAATCCCGTTCATCGAGGAGATCTGCGAGGCCGTGGACATCCCCGTGTACGGCGTGGGCGGCATCACCCCCGACAACTACGCCGACGTCATGCGCGCGGGCGCAGCCGGCGTCGCGGTCATGTCGTCCATGATGACCGAGCAGGAGCCGTCCGACCTGGTGCAGAGACTGTCCCGCAGGGTCGTCTGAGCCTACATCCTCCGAGCATCCCTGGTTAATTATAATAAAACATAGGGCAATCCTCTCGATATGGGAACTCAGGATGAGTATCTGCGCAATTTCGTGGTGCTGCTCACCGAGAAGGGCGTGGTCCCTCTAACGGACCCGATGCAGATCGCAGTTTACAACGAGCTGTGCAGCGGGAGCAAGAGACCCAGCGACATATCCGCCGCCCTGGGGATACCCTCGTCGTCCCTGCATTTCGTCCTGGACAAGATGACCGATGCAGGCGTCATCATCAGGTCGAAACCCGATCCGGACAAGAAGTCCGTCTACTACTCCAACCTCGCTCTGAAGATCGCGGGATCTTTCGAACCAAGCGCCGGGGCCGTGGCGGAGTCCGAGGAGACCTTCATGGACCCCTCCCGCCACTACAGCGGACTGTCCTCGGTGGCCAACATGCTCGACTACTACAGCGCCGAGATCGGTCTCAGCCTGGACCAGCTCCGCCGCAGGTACGCGGACGACCTGGCCGACTCCATGAAGATCGACATCGGCAAGGGGAGCCTGGAGGACTCCATCTCCGCCATCAAGGAGAGGTTCGCCAGGATCACCGGTTTCAGATTCAGCGTCTTCGCGCTCAACCCCCTGACCCTAGTGTTCGAGGGGGACAGGGTCATGCTGTCCAAGATGGACATGCTCACCGAGTTCGTGGGCAGGGCGGTGGAGAACGCCACCGGCAAGCACTACGAGGTCGTCTCCAACGAGGATTTCAGCTCGGGGGACTCGGCCAGGATCAAGGTCGTGTACGAGAGGTGCGACAAGGCCCACGAGCCTTACATCAACACCTCGCTACCCCACTACGGGGACACCGACAGGTTCCTCATGGTGGACCTGGACGGGTCCGTGGGGATAATCACAAGCCCCGTGCAGATCGACATCGTGGACGCCGTCTACGAGAGGCCCCTCTGCGTGACCGACATCGTCAACAAGGTGGAGGCGCCGCGCTCAACGATCACGTCCAACATCCTCAGGATGGTGGAGGACGGGGTCGTGTCCGTGTTCTACTCCGAGTCGGGGACCGCCTACTACGGGCTGTCCTGCTCCATCGTCATGAAGAAGTCCAGGGGCATCAACCAGGACGGCTCCGACATCAGGTCCATCCTCAGCGGCGTCAGGTCGAAGGACGGTGCGTTCATGGAGGGATATCTCTTGTACCTCCTCACCTCCCTCAAGGACCTGGGGTTCGACACGGACTACCTCATGGTTGTCCTGGGCGCCAAGTACATGAGGGTCGCCGGCAACGACGGGCCCCGCAACTTCGATGTGTTCTTCGGGAAGATGTCTGGGATCGCACAGGCCATCGGCCTGTCCCTCAACGTGGTTTCCGTGTACCCGCTCACGATAGGCATCTCCAGCAACGACCCCGGTTCGGAGATGTCCCCTGCGATGACGTTCGTCAAGGGGATGGCGCACCAGGGACTGGAGATGGCCAGCAACGGTATCTTCGTCAGGGTGTCCGACGACACCCCCGCGGACAGGAAGGTCTCCTTCAAGGAGATCTACCCCGCGCTCAGCATGACCCCCCTCGAAGGAGTCTCCGTGGAGGGGCTGGCCGAGGCCGCCCCGTCCAAGAAGAAGAGGACGTCGTCGGTCAAGACGGCCCTCCACAACCGCAGCGTCAAGGAGGGCGGCAGGCCGGCGAGGACCGTCAGGTACATCACAGGCGTGGCGATGCTCATGGTTCTGTCCATCATCGTCGTGTTCGGCATGGCCGGGGGCGACGACCACAACAGCTACGCCGAGCAGTACTCGGTGTCTGCTGCCGACGGCTGCGAGGGCATAACGTTCTATGACGCCGAAGGGACGGAGATGACCCTTCCGCTGGTCGTCACCACCGACGCCCCGGTCGTCCTGACCGTGGAGTTCAGGGAAGGGACTGACATGAACAGCGTCGGGATCGTCGACGACGGTCTGGCAAGACCCCTGTCATACTTCCTCTCCCCCATCGACGGATCCAGATGGTCGATCACGGTCTCCGACGACATCGTCCTGCAGCCCGTGGACCTGGTCGACCTCCCCGACGCACCCGGACTGTCGTACATGGTCTACAGCTTCGACTCCGCGGTGTCCGAGTCGTATGCCTACGGGTTCGACGGCTTCATCGACCTTGACGAGTACATAGCGGAGGCCGACGGCCTCTGGGTATCCGACGGAACCGTCTTCGTAGCCTCCTCCGAGGAGGGATCCTACGTCAGGACGGTCGACAGCGGGAACGACCTCTACTATCTGGAGAGGGTCGTCTGCACACCGGACGAGGTCGGGTCGCTCTCATCGGCCCCTCTCCCCGAAGACTACGTCGAGATCCACCTGGAGGGCGGGTACGAGGCGGACGGCTGGTTCGTCACCGGCGTCCTCAAGGTACCCGAGTCGAGCACGGTGTCCCTGAAGTTCGTCAGCACAAACGGGCGCGTGACCATCAACCTCGTGGAGGTCGACGGGACCACGACCCAGCTGAAGATTTCCGACCTGGACCGCACCGTCACGTTCGACGTGGCGACCCAGGACGTGATGATCACCTACAACAACGTAGGCATCTACTGAACATGAGATGTCCCAACTGCGGGGCGGAGGTTGAGCCCGACGGGGCCCCCTTCTGCCCCCACTGCGGCATGAACCTCCTGAACAGGAGGAACAAGAGGAAGCTCCGCTTCATACTGATGGATGTCCAGGACGGGAGGCGCTTCCGCCACCTCGCGTCAGCCACGGTCATCGCCATCGTCGTGGTGGCCGTCCTGTCGGTCCTGCTCGTGGAGTGGGACGAACCGGAGGGTGTAGACCCCCCGGCCGTCCAGACGGGCCTGCCGGATGACGCCATACAGGTCTCCGACACTTCGTACATCATCCCCATGGAAGGCTTCGACGACGGAACCATGACGGTGGAGTTCACCGAAACCCGCGAGTTCCGCTTCGAGCTCTCCGACAGCCTCGCCCAGGGATACGACAGCTTCACCTGGGTGCTCAGCGGGGGCCCCACCGGGACTTACCTGTACACCACGAAGGACACGGCGGACACCAACTGGGCCTCCCCCGAGATGGGGAGGTACACCATCACCGTGGAATGCGAGGGCGACGGGGGCACGGCCGTCTACAGCGCCTCTTTCGAGTACATAGGCGATAGGCACGTGCAGCACAGCTTCACCTTCGACGGACGCACATACTCCGTGTACGTGGATGTGACCCTCGACGAGTATCTGGAGTCTTCGTCACCGTCTCCCGACCGTTCCACAGCCTCCGTCGAAGAGGCGGCGGGGTTCGTCGTGATCGACGACTGCGTCACCACCCTGTCTGAGAGGCTCCGCGACGCCTACCTCAGAGCAAACCCGTCCGAGGACGTCTCTTCCCAGAGGTATGCGGAGTACCTCGTCGCCTTCGTCCAGTCCTGCATGACGGATGTGCCAGACATCGTATCGCATTCCATGACGGTCTACTGGGCCCATCCCGCCGAGACCCTGTTCTGGGGGGCGGGCGACTCCGGTGACCTGGCCGTCCTCACGGCAGCACTCCTCGAGGAGTCGGGGTTCGACTCCGGGATCGCGATCATCCACGGCATGACCTTCGCTGTCGTGTCCATGGAGAGGTACACCTCCGCGGACGCCCCGTCCGGATACCACGTGGTGCGTGTGGACAGGGACGGGGAGTACTACTATCTGATCGACGCCATCGCCGATGTCCCCATAGGGTACGTCCCGGAGGGGTACGGGTACTCCGACGGCTCCTTCACGTACTACGGGAGCGATGTTAGCTCGGAGTCCGGGATGGCGCTGGTCACCATCATCGCCTCCCGCAACGGTTAAGGACGGGCACCGGATTGGCAGCCCCCATGGGCTTCGGTTTCAAACCCGTGAGAGCGGACGAGGAGTACAAGGTCGTGGTGCTGGTCAGGACCGATCTGGACATGGGCAAGGGGAAGATGGCCGCCCAGGTGGGCCATGCCTCGGTCGAGCTGGCCCTCAGGGCGCAGAAGATGGACAGGAAGTCGTTCGACGCTTGGATGTCCGGCGGTCAGAAGAAGGTGGTCCTCAAGGTGTCCAACCGCGACGAGATGATCCGCTACATGAACGAGGCCCGCAGCAGCGGACTGTACACGTGCATCATCACCGATGCCGGCAGAACCCAGGTCGAACCTGGCAGCCAGACCTGCGTGGGCATCGGACCAGCACCCTGCTCGGACATCGACAAGGTCACAGGCGACCTGAAGATGCTGTGATCAGCACACCCTGCTCAGCTCCCCGGTCACCGAGTCGATGATGAATCCCCCCACCCGGACGTCCTTCGGGATCAGGGGGTGCCTCCGGAGGATGTCCACCGATGACCTCACGGACTCCTCCACCGAGTCGAACCCGCACAGCCACTTGTCGAAATCCACGTCGAAGTAGCGGCAGGCCTCTATGGCGCGGTCGGAGATCCCCCTTGAACGCATCGCCTCCACCATCTCGGAGCCGCTGATGTGCTGGGCCCCGCAGTCGGTGTGGCCGACGACCATCACCTCCTCTACCCCCAGCTCGTAGATCCCGACCAGCAGGCTCCTGACCTCTGTGGAGAACGGGCTGAGGATCACCCCGCCTGCGTTCTTGATGATCTTCGCATCCCCGTTCCTGAGGCCCAGGGCCGCCTGAAGCAGCTCCGTGAGCCTCGTGTCCATGCACGTGACAATGGCCAGCCTCCTGTCCGGGAACTTGGTGGTGATGTACCTCTCGTACCCCCTCTCCTCCACGAACCTGCGGTTGAACTCCATTATGCTGTCTATCATACCCTCTCCCACCTCGTCTCCGCATCCAGGACCTCCCCCTCGAGAGAATGGAGCGCGTCCATCAGCGCGGGCTTGAACGTGCCGGGTCCTCCGCTGGCCGCGGCGGCGTGCTCCGCAGCGACATTGAATGCCGATATGGCCGAGGCCACGGACCAGACATCCGCTCCGCAGGCCCCCGTGTAGCATCCGACCACTGACGACACCATGCATCCCGTTCCTGAGACCAACGAGAGCAGATGCGTGCCGTTGGAGAGCTCGAGGGTCACCGATCCGTCCGAGACGACATCCACCTCTCCCGTGGCGGCGACCACGCATCCCCTCTCCCGGGCCATCCCGCGGACGGCGTCCACGATGTCTGCGGATCCGTGGGAGTCGACTCCGCGGACGTCCCCTCCGGCCCCCGACAGGACCCCTATCTCCCCGGCGTTGCCTTTGACCACGTCAGGCCCCATCGACAGGAGACGCAGCGAGGTCTCGGTGCGGTATGCTGTGGCGCCGGCGCCCACCGGATCCAGGACCACCGGGATCCTCCCCCGGGCGGCATCCGCGGCGACTGCCATGGAGTCCACGGTCCGAGGGTTGAGGGTGCCTATGTTGAGAACGGTGGCGGAGGCCATGCCGACCATCTCCGCTGTGTCCGGACCGTCGGTCATCACCGGCGACCCGCCGGCGCATATGCAGATGTTGGCGCAGTCGTTCACCGTGACGTAGTTGGTTATGTGGTGGACGAGCGGCCGCATCTCGCGGACCTTTGCCATGAACGGCGACGGTTTGAATTCCATGACCGCTCGTAGGCCGGCATAATATTAGGACGTGCCCACCGACACGACGCATGTCCCGTAGACATCCCCGGGCAGGTGCCCTGATGACGTGTTTCCTATCATGAAACCGGGCTCCGTGGTCTCGCACAGGTCGTACTCCCTCCCGTCGACGGTGACGGCGAATCCCAAGGCATCCGTGACGACGGCGGACATCGCGTGGTCGGAGAACAGGATGAAGGCGACGTCGTATCCTGCGGCGGCCATTATCGTGTCGTACAGGATGGCCGTGTCCTCGCAGTCCCCGCCGCCGTACCACAGCGTCTCGAGAGGGTACAGCCAGTAGTCCTCCGTCCCGAACGCCTCGGAATCCGTGACGTACGGGATGGACTGGACGAGGCAGAGCACGAACTGTGCGAACTCGGTTGGACCCAGCCCGCGACCCATCTCCGAGAGGCTGTCGACGATCCTCCCGATGTAGGGATCGTCTGACGTATGGTATGAGAGTATGTACTCCGAGTCGTCCAGACTCCCCCGGAAACCTCCCAGGTAGTCATGGCAGTAGTCGTAGCGGTATACATCGCTGTACAGTATGTCCAACGAGAGACTGTACTCCTCCCCCTCATATGTCCAGGTCGCGGAGAAGCTGCCGGTTGCATCTATGAAGATGTCCAGATAGCGGACGTACCCATCGTATGTGCCCTGCACGGTGTAGCACCCCGGAGCCAGGGAACCCAGGTCTTCCGTGACCTGTGAACCGGTGTCATCGGTCACGGTGGCATCCTGTCCGAACCCGAAGTCCCCGAGAACTGCGGATGAATCGACGACGGTGAAGCCGCCCCCCGCGGATGCAGAGTACACCGTGCCCGGATCTGCCCTGGGGATCTCCAGCGTCCTCCCCGTGGTCACCAGCTCACCGTCCGCGTACCATCCCCCGAACCCGTCACCGTTGGCCACCAGCACCACCGCGTCCCCGATCTCGGCCTCTTCCACGCCATCCACGATCAGCGGCCATTCGGCCCTGACCTGGGGAACGAACGACGTCTCCGGAACGAACAGGTACCAGTCCGAAAGGGTCTGGACGATGCTGTCCGCTCCGGACCCCTGCACGACCTTGACCTGCACCCACAGATGGTAGAGCCAGATTGTGGTCCCCTCCCCGTCGGTCCATACGGTGCATGGGTATCCTCCGACGGTCTCCACCCCGACGTACGAGTAGCTGGGCCGTCCGTCTACCCACCCCGTCTCCAGATGCCCGTCGTGTGTGGAGCCGCCGTCCCATTCGTAGGTGATGTCGTATAACGTCTCCACATAGGCGGAGCCGTCCCTGACTGTGAGTATCTCGGAGGTCAGCGTCCCGGACATGAGGTGCTCAGCTGTGCCGTTGTGGTAGACGCCGTCCACATCCCAGACGAATCCGTTCCCGGAGACGTCGGAATCCTCCCAGCAGGCGTAGACCGTCACATCCTCGAAGTCGTCGTCCCCGACGACCACCACCGGTACGGTGCAATCGGGGTCCTCGAACCATCCGGCGAAGATGTGCCCCTCACGGACGGGGATGGGGAGCGTCGTCAGGATGCCGCCGATGAACGTGCTGGGGTAACCATCCGTGAGCGACCCCCCGTCCAGGACGTATATGATCGAGTGCTCGACGGCGGGTATCCACCCGGCATGAATCGTGATGTCCCCCTCTGACCCCTCGGGGATGGAATCGATGCGCTGTGTCAGTTCACCGTCGAGGTACCAGCCCGTGAACACGTATCCGTCCCTTTCAGGGGTCGGGAGTTCGGGACGCTCTTCTTCCGAATACCATGCGGGAGCCCCGTCCGGCAGCGTGCCTCCGTCCAGTTCGTAGATGATGTCCCAGCGGTCCTCAGGGAGCAGGACCAACGTTCCGACCAGCACGATGACCGCCACTGCCGCCAGGATTGCGCCGCGACCCATGCCCGGTCAATCACCATCGCGGATTTAACGCACTACCCTCGAACGATCAGACGGTTAACAAGCACTGAACCCAGCAGGGTGCCGGGCATCAGTGTTATTAACGTCGTTACATATCCCCCTGACATGGCGATGATAGACATCGAGTACAGGCACACCTCCCAGGATCCGGATGACCCGACGATCCGCAGGAGGACCAACGCGGTCATGAACCAGTACATCCGCGACCTGATCTTCGAGATGCAGATGGCGGACATCTCGTGCAGCTACAAGGAGACCGTCGTCGACGAGGGCAAGAGCGAGGTCTACATCAACGGCAGGACGATCCCCGAGATCATCGAGGGACTGGAGATCAAGATGCTGGACGCGGAGGAGTCCTGCGACCTCGGCAGCCCCGGCATGGTGAAGTTCGGAAGGCCCACCCTGGACTGGAAGAGGGAGTACGTGGAGGACGTCCCCGACACGATCATGAAGAACGCGATTGCCAAGGTCTACGCGGACGAGAACAAGAACAGGATCGACGTCATAGACGTCTGACCCCCATCGGCCCTGCGGGGCCGACCCCCTATTTAATATTGGATGGCCGTTGTCCGTCCGATGTTCGAGATCATCAGACGCGACGGGCTCGCCAGGATAGGCAAATTCACGAGCAACTCCGGCAAGACGCTGGAGACACCGGCCCTCCTGCCGGTGGTCAACCCAAAGATCCGCACCGTCGAGCCCAGGGAACTTTACGACAGGTTCGGGTTCCGCGCGCTCATCACCAACTCATACATCATCCGCAACTCCCCCCAGCTGAACGAGAGGGCCAGGGAGGTCGGGCTCCACGAGATGTTGGACTTCCCAGGCATCATCATGACGGACTCCGGGACGTTCCAGAGCCACATGTACGGGGAGGTCGAGGTCACCAACGAGGAGATCATAGAGTTCCAGAAATCCATAGGCACCGACATCGGAACCGTCCTCGACATCTTCACGGAACCGGACTGGTCCCACGAGAAGACCCGGAGAGCGATAGACACCACCCTGGAGCGCACGGAGAAGGCCTGCTCCATGAAAGGGGGCATGATGCTCAACGGTGTTGTCCAGGGCTCCGTGTACACCGACCTCAGGGAGTTCAGCGCCTCGTCGATGGCATCCATGGACATAGACGTCCATCCCATCGGCGGTGTCGTCCCGCTGATGGAGCAGTACCGCTACGCGGACCTCGTGGACGTCGTCATGTCGTCCAAGAAGGGCCTGAACCCGTCCCGTCCGGTGCACCTGTTCGGATGCGGGCACCCCATGCTTCTCGCCCTAGCCGCACTCATGGGATGCGACCTCTTCGACTCGGCATCCTACGCCCTGTACGCCAGGGACGACCGTCTCATGGACGTCACCGGGACCCACCGCCTGCAGGACATGCAGTCCCTGGACTGCAACTGCCCCGCGTGCCGCGGCATGACCGTGGAAGCGCTCAGGAAGATGGACAAGTCCAAGCGTGCCAAGCTGATCGCGGAGCACAACCTCTACCAGATCACGGAGGAGCTCGCCAGGGTCAGGAGGTACATCCGCGAGGGCAGGCTCTGGGAGCTGGCCGAGATGCGCTGCAGGGCCCATCCCGCACTGCTGGACGGGCTCAGGAGGCTCAAGGAGTACCAGGCCCAGATGGAGCTCTACGACCCCATCAGCAGGGAGGGTGCCGTGTTCTACACCGGCCCCGAATCCCGCGGTCGCCCCGTGTACAAGCGCTACCTGGACAGACTGGGAACGAGGTACGTCCCGCCCACCGACAAGGCGGCTCTGTTCGAGGACACCCAGGGGAAGCCGTACAGCAGGCCTTACGCCGAGCAGTTCGCGAAGGCCAGGCGCGCGGGCTACACCCCGATCGTCGTCTCCCCGTGGGGTCCCGTCCCTGCGGAGCTGGACGAGCTGTACCCCCTGGCGCAGTCCCTGTTCCCGTCCATCCCGGACGCTGAGACGGAGACCGAGTCGGAGAGGCTCACGTTCCAGTTCCTCAGCATGGCGGGGTTCAAGACGGCCATCGAGGGCGATAAGGTGCCCGACGACGGCACCGAGGAGTTCGATGCCGACAAGATGAGAGCCAAAGCGGTTGCCAGGTACCAGTTCGGCCTGGAAGCCGCGGACTCACTGTTCAGAGAGCCGGTGGAACTCGTGACCAGCAGGAAGACCGGGAAGATCAGGAACGTCATCTCCGACGGGGAGCACGTCCTCTCCATGCGCGCAGGGGACGGCCTGTACACCCTGAGGATGGAGGGAGCCAAGAGGATCGTCTCGTCCGTCCCTGCACCGCACATGAGGGTGGCCGTCTCCGATGACGCCGTCCCGTTCGTGTCCGAGGGGAAGAACGTGTTCTGCCAGTTCGTCCTGTCCTGCGACCCAGAGATAAGGCCGATGGAGGAGGTCATCGTCACTGACAAGGACGACAAGCCGATAGCGACCGGGCGCGCCTTCCTCGTGGAGTCCGAGATGAGACAGATGAAGAAGGGCATGGCGGTCAAGGTCAGGTCCGGCTCGGACGATGAATGATCCTTAACAGCCCGGGCGGAAGCCCGGGACCCACACCAGACGACGACCCCGTCCGTGGTGTCTGAGATGGTTTACACGGATGCGGATCCCGGACAGAATCACATCCTCTCCAGACGATCCATATCCACAACCCATCCACCCTTCCTCACGCTCTCGTCACGGGCAAGCAGTCCCCTGTCCTTCGAATACCTTATCAGCTTCGCAACGTAAGGCTTGGAGATGCCCAAACCTTCGGCCAGCTGTTCATGCGTGATGTCGGGGTTCTCCGAGATCATGTGCAACATCCTGCGCTCCTGTATTCCGAGCGCCGGGACCCTGTCCTGACCGGTTTCTCTGAAGAACGTCACACGGACATGGTCCTCGATCTCCTCGACCATGGGTTCCCTCAGACCCTGTGCGAGACAGACCTCGCGCATCCTCGTGATCCCCGTCCCCCTCATCTCGCACACTCCGATGCCGCGGAGATAACGGGCGAGGACCTCGTTGCGCGTACGGTACATACCGGTGCCCAGCTGCTCTCTGCGAATTAGAAGCGATCCAGGAGACTCCACCTCCACCCTGTCGTCCAGGATCGTGACCGTCACAGTGTCGCGGCTCACATAGCTGCGATGGACAACCGCATTGACTATCGCCTCCCTCAGGGCTGTTATCGGAATCTCGTACACATCCTCACGATACAGCCCTTTGATCACAGCCCTGAGATGCATGTTCCTCTTCACGAATGAAATCGCGGACTCTATCTGCTCCAACACATTCCCCGAACACTCCAGCCGATCCACGAAATCGATCCTGGAGAGTCCCCTGAACATCGCACAGCTCGTCTCGTACCTTCCGCGATTGGACGTGATCAGATCGAAAGCCACGGTGTTCGCCGGTTCATCATGGATCTCGTTCAGGATGCCCATGGAGAACAGCGTCTGCAGGGAACAACCTCCGTCACCGGAATCCCTCATCCTCTTCAGGACCGCATCGATGTCATCCTCTGAGACCTCCCTGCTGCCTGAGTCATCATAAAACGGCAGGGAATCGAACGTGCGGTTGACCCGCTCGAGTTCCAGCTCCTTGACCTTCTCATCGCATGCTGCGAACGTGTTGCGACCCTGTCTGATGAACACCCCCTTGCCTTTCATAGCGTAGGGTGTCAGGGGCCCTCTGTGAACCTCCACCACGATGAGATGCTTTCCATCGATGCAGTAGCTATCCACTGTATAGCTCACGGTTGGTTCGATCCAGGAACCTATGGCGTAGGATATCTCCTCGATGCGGTCCTTGACGAGGCCCTCCTCGATTCCCGTCACCTTCCCTGAATCCGAGACGCCGAAGATCATGGTGCCTCCAATGGTGTTGGAAAACGCCACCACCGTGGGTATGTACCTCATGACATCCTTCGGTATGTCCTGTTTGAACTCTACGGTCTTCCCTTCACCGCTTCCGATGATGTCTTCCAGCACTGTCCAACATCCCATGGTACCAACGAATACGGACTGGGTGTATCCAGATTTAAAGTGGTCACCGTGCAGGTACGTAACCTGTGTTACACACTGTGTGAATGGTTATATTAAACAATATTATATAATCTTATACTATGTTATACTATTGATTTTGATTTGTTATAATATACGATAGGATTGCAAAAGATTGACACAAATATCGAGGAAATCACCATATTACATTGCCAGAGTTCGGGACCCGATACCCTTAGGAATCCCTCCCCGCACGAGTGCCGATATGAAGACCCAGCGCTCAACCCAATGTTTATCTATTTAAGTAAAATAGGGACAGTAAATGCCGTTCGCAAACATCAATGGAATCGAGATGCATTATCACGAGGAGGGCGAGGGCAACCCCGTCGTCCTCATCAACGGATTCTCAGGGGACACATCCTTCTTCAAGCAAATGATACCCGAGCTGGCTTCGCGGTACAGGGTCATCACGTTCGACAACAGGGGCGCCGGACTGACCAGATACCCCGGACATGGGATCAAAGGTCAGGATTTCGTGGATGACGTCCTGGCACTGATGGACTACCTGCACGTCTTCAAGGCGCACATGCTCGGATGGTCCATGGGGGCGCACATCGCACAGGAGTTCGCCCTCCAACATCCCGACAGGCTCAGGTCCCTGACCATCGTGTCGGCGTATCCCTACAGACCGGCCAGATCCAGCTACTTCATGAACGGCATCGTCGACTGCGCCCTTCGCGGCGGCGATCCGGAGTACATCAGCATGATGACCAACGC
Organism: uncultured Methanomassiliicoccales archaeon; assembly: GCA_959597175.1. Lineage (GTDB taxonomy): Archaea > Thermoplasmatota > Thermoplasmata > Methanomassiliicoccales > Methanomethylophilaceae > Methanoprimaticola. The sequence continues at coordinate 73,711 of CAUFXM010000008.1, read as the reverse complement.
GTTCTGCTTCACCGAGAAGTTCTTCTCCGATCACGAGGCGAAGGGGAAGCCCGTCAGGTCGCTGAAGAACCTGGATCCCAAGGGCCTGAAGGACCAGATGGGCGCCCTGGATGAGTTCGACACCAGGGAGAAGGTGGCCAACATCACCGTCCCGACGCTGTCGGTGCACGGTCTGAGCGACATCATGGTGGAGCCCAAGCTCGGAGACTACATATCAGACAGGATCCCGGGATGCAAGGTCCTGAGGATCCCCGAGGTCGGCCACATCATAAGGACCGACCTTTACACGAAGGAGTTCATGGAGCACATCAGGGAGAACGACCACTGATGGGCCCATCCGACCGATAACGTCACTAAAAGGAGGAAAAACAATGGCAGACACGAACAAGCTCGGCAAGAGGGTCAAGAAGTACAGGGAGGACCTGGGACTCACACAGGAGCAACTGGCGACCAATTCCGGACTCGACGTCGGATACCTGAACGATGTCGAGGAGGGGAACATCTATCCTCCCATCGGAACCATCATCAAGCTCTCCCGCGCACTCGGCCAGAGGGTGGGGACGTTCATGGACGACCAGTTCCAGCCCGACCCGATCGTCGTCAAGAAGAAGGACAGGATCGAGGAGACCTCGTCCAGGGGGGCGGACGGCCAGTACCACTACTTCCCGCTCGGGAAGGGTAAGACCGACAGGCACATGGAGCCCATGTTCATCAGGATCGAGCCCGACGTGGAGCACAAGATCTCCTCCCACGAGGGAGAGGAGTTCATCATCGTCGTCTCCGGGAAGATCCTGGTCAAATACGGCAGGGAGGAGACGGTCATCGAGGAGGGCGACACGGCCTACTACAACTCGGTCGTCCCCCATTACATCGGCGCCATCGACGGACCCGCGGAGATCTTCGCCGTCCTCTACACCCCCTTCTGAGGTGACAGCGTGGTCTGCACACCCAGGAAGAACATAACAAGCGACGAGAGACTAGGGGACCTGCTGGACAAGTGCATCAGGAACCACCCTGACAACGACGCCATCGTCTATGTGGACAGGGACATCCGCCTGTCCTGGAGGGAATGGGGCATCGAGGTCGACCGTGTCGCCAAGGGGATGATGGCCATGGGCGTCCAGAAGGGCGAGAAGGTCGCGGTCTGGGCGACCAACGTCCCGGACTGGATCACCCTGATGTTCGCCACCGCCAAGATCGGCGCGATCATGCTCACCATCAACACCAACTACAGGAGCGCCGAGCTGGACTACGTCCTCAGACAGTCCGACATGGAGAACCTCTTCCTCATAGACGGCGTCAGGGACGTGGACTACGTCCAGACCGTCTACGACCTGGTCCCCGAGCTGAGGGTCCAGCCCAGGGACGGCTTCCACAGCGAGAAGTATCCCCATCTCAAGAGGGTCGTTCATCTCGGTCCGGAGAAGCACCGCGGCATGTACTCGATGAACGAGGTCAAATCCCTGGCCTGTCAGATCACCGACGAGGAGTACAGGGAGAGACAGGACACGGTCGACGTGCACGACGTCACCATGATGCAGTACACCTCCGGGACCACAGGGTTCCCCAAGGGCGTGATGCTCACCCACTTCAACATAGCCAACGACGGCTACTGGCTCGGGGCGAACATGAACTACGGCCCCACCGACCGCCTGTGCCTGAACGTCCCGCTGTTCCACTGCTTCGGATGCGTCCTCGGGGTCATGGCGTGCATCAACCACGGCGTCACCATGTGCTTCGTGGAGGTCTTCGATCCCGTCAAGGTCATGACGACCATCGAGACCGAGAGATGCACGGCGGTATACGGCGTCCCCACGATGTTCATCAGCATCCTGAACCACAAGCTGTTCCCCAAGTTCGACTTCTCCTCGCTGAGGACCGGGATCATGGCGGGATCGCCATGTCCGATCAAGACGATGGAGGAGGTGGTCGACAAGATGAACATGAAGGAGATCACCATCGTGTACGGCCTCACCGAGGCGTCCCCCGGGATGACCCAGACCACCTATGACGAGCCGTCCATCGAGAAGAAGTGCTCGTCCGTCGGGAAGAGGCTGCAGGGTGTGGACACGGTCATCCTTGACCCGGAGACCAACGAGCCATGCCCGGACGGCGTCATCGGCGAGTTCTGCTGCAAGGGATACAACGTCATGAAGGGCTACTACAAGATGCCCGAGGAGACGGCCAAGATCATCGACTCCAACGGTTACCTGCACTCCGGGGACCTGGGTTACAGGGACTCCGAGGGGTACTTCTACGTCACAGGCAGGATCAAGGACATGATCATCCGCGGAGGGGAGAACGTCTACCCCAAGGAGGTCGAGGACTACATCTACAACTGCCCCGGCGTCAGGGACGTCCAGGTCGTCGGTGTCAAGAGCAAGAAGTACGGAGAACAGGTGGGCGCCTTCGTCATCAAGGAGCCGGGATCGGATATCATCGAGCAGGACATCATCGACTACTGCAAGAAGGGCATCGCCTGGTACAAGACCCCCAAGTACATCCATTTCATCGACGAGTTCCCGATGAACGCGGCGGGTAAGATCCTGAAGTACGAGCTCAGGCAGATGGCCGAGCAGCTCTGGCCGGACGCGTGAAAACGGTGCCCTTGCGGGCACCTCTTTCCTTTTTTCGTTTTCCCTGGAAGGGGCTCAGGCCTTGTCCTCCGGCTCCGGGATCAGGTCCTTGATGTCCCTGTTGCGGATGACGACCCTGCGGACCTTGCCACTGATCGACTTGGGTATGGCGTCCACGAACTCGATGACACGGGGGTACTTGTACGGGGCCGTCCTGGACTTGGCGAACTTCTGGAGCTCCTTCTTGAGCTCGTCCGTGGGCTGGTACGCCTCCCTGAGGATGATCGTGGCTTTCACCACCTGTCCCCTTATCGGGTCCGGGACGCCGGTGACGGCGACCTCCAGGACCGCGGGATGCTCCACGAGGACGCTCTCGATCTCGAAGGGGCTGATCCTGTATCCCGAGGACTTGATGATGTCATCGTTCCTTCCCAGATACCAGAAGTACCCGTCCTCGTCCTTCCAGGCGACGTCGCCTGTGTGATGCCATCCGTCCCTCAGGGTCTCGTTGGTCTTCTTCTCGTCCCGGTAGTACTCCACGAAGATCCCGGGGACCCTCGGGGATACGGAGACGCAGATCTCGCCCTCCTCCCCGGGGCGGACTGGATTGCCATCCTTGTCGAGAAGCTCGACGCGGAACTGGGGGGACGGCTTGCCCATGGACCCGGGCTTGGGCGTCATCCCCTTGAGGGTACCGACGATGACCGAGGACTCGGTCTGTCCGAAGGCCTCCATGAGCTTGAGGCCGGTGGCCTTGTACCATGTGTTGAAGGTGTCCGGGCTGAGGGGCTCGCCTGCGATGCAGCAGTTCTTGAGAGACGAGAGGTCGTGTCCCTCGATCCCCGCGTTGAGGTAGAGCCTGAACATCGTGGGAGGGCAGCAGAAGGTGCTCACCTTGTGCTTCTCTATCATGTCCATGATGTGGTGGGGCTCGAACCTGTCGTACTCGTAGACGAACACCGCCGCCTCCATGATCCACTGTCCGTAGAACTTGCCCCAGGCATTCTTCGCCCACCCGGTGTCCGCCACGGTCCAGTGAAGCCCGTCGGGCTCGACCTGCTGCCAGTGCTTGGCCAGGAGGATGTGTCCCAGCGGGTAGCTGTAGTCATGGACGGCCATCTTGGGGTTTCCGGAGGTCCCGGATGTGAAGTACATGAGGAACCTGTCGGTGCTCCTGGTAGGAACCCTCTCCCAGACCTCGGAGCACTCCTCCATCTCCCTGTCGAAATCGAGCCATCCGTCCCTGTGCCCGTTGACTATGAACCTGCAGGCGAGCCTGTCGATGTTGCCGGCACCCTCGAAGGACTCGACGATGTCGTCGTCATCCGTGACGATGGCGGCCTTGAGGCCCGCCGCATCGATCCTGTACTCTATGTCGTGGGGCTTGAGCATGAACGTGGCCGGAACGGCGATGGCACCCATCTTGTGGAGCGCCACGCAGATGAACCAGAACTGGTAGCTGTGCTTGAGGACCAGCATGACGAAGTCGCCCTTGCCTATGCCCTTGGACGACAGGTAGTTGCAGGTCTTGTCGCTGAGCCTCTTGATGTCGGCGAACGTGAACTTCCTGCATTCACCGTTCTCGTGCTCCCATACCATTGCGAGCCTCTGAGGATCGTTCACGGCGATGTCGTCGACGATGTCGTAACCGAAGTTGAAATCGTCGGGGCAGTCGATGTCAAGATGCTTGAGGAGACCGTTCTCGTCGAACGTCTCCCTAACGTATCTCAGGTTGATGTTCCTCATGGCCACTCACGCGTATACTCAGGAACAAAAAGACTGATTATTTAAGAGAATCGTAGAAGATTTCGGATTCCGTAGCTACATATAAATATGAACTACGGAATCCGTATTATGTTTTATATACTCGAGTTATGAATCGACGGTATTCGTATCACGCCGAATTGTACTTCTCTATGTCCTTGTTACGGATCTCGACCCTGCGGACCTTCCCGCTGATGGTCTTGGGCATGACGTCGACGAACTCGACCACACGCGGGTACTTGTAAGGAGCGGTCTCCTTCTTGGTGAAGGCCTGGATCTCCTTCTTGAGCTCGTCGGTGGGCTCGTAGCCGGACCTGAGGATGATCGTGGCCTTCACGAGCTGGCCCCTGACCGGATCCGGGACACCTGTGACGGCGCACTCCAGGACCGCTGGGTGAAGCATCAGCGCGCTCTCGATCTCGAACGGACTTATCCTGTATCCCGAGGACTTGATGATGTCGTCGTTCCTGCCGACGAACCAGTAGTACCCGTCCTCGTCCTTCCAGGCTACGTCACCGGTGTGGTGCCATCCGCCCCTGAGGGTGGTCGCGGTCTTCTTCTCGTCCCTGTAATAGCCGATCATGATGCCGTACCCGTCGGCCTTGACGACGATCTCACCGTTGACACCGGGAGGACAGGAGTTGCCATCCTCGTCGACGATGTCGACCTCGAACTGGGGAGAGGGCTTGCCCATGGATCCGGGCTTGGGCTCCATGCCCTTCAGTGTGCCGATGACCATGGTCGTCTCGGTCTGGCCGTATCCCTCCATCAGCTTGAGGCCTGTGGCCTCGTACCAGGTGTTGTAGGTGTCGGGGTTGAGGGCCTCCCCCGCGATGCAGCAGTTCTTGAGCGAGGACAGGTCATGACCCTCGAGTCCCGCGTTGAGATAGAGCCTGAACATGGTGGGGGGACAGCAGAACGTCGTGATCCTGTGCTTCTCGATCATGTTCATGATCTCATGCGGTTCGAACTTGTCGTACTCGTAGACGAACACCGCGGATTCCATGATCCACTGGCCGTAGAGCGCACCCCAGACGGACTTGCCCCAACCGGTATCGCTGACGGTGTAGTGTATGCCGTCGGGGTCCACCTGGTGCCAGTGCTTGGCGGTCATCAGGTGGCCGAGGGCGTAGCGGTGGCTGTGGAGGACCATCTTCGGGTTGTCCGAGGTCCCGGATGTGAAGTACATCAGCATCGGGTCGGTCACCTTGGTGTCGATCCTCTCGAGCACATCGGAGGCCTTCTCGACCTCGGCGTCGAAGTCCACCCATCCGTCCCTCCTCTCGCCCACGAGGGCCCTGAGCTGGAGCGACGGGATGTTCTCGGCATGCTCGACGGAACCGCTGATGTTGGACTGGTTGGTGCAGATGACCGCCTTCACGCTGGCCGCGTTGATCCTGTACTCTATGTCATGCTTGGTGAGCATGTGGGTGGCAGGAGCCGCGATGGCGCCGATCTTGTGGAGGGCCACCATGCTGAACCAGAACTCGTACCTCTGCTTGAGGATCAGCATGACCACATCGCCCTTGCCGATTCCCTGGGAGAGGAGGTAGTTCGCGACCTTGTTGCTCATCCTGCTGATGTCGGAGAAGGTGAACGTGTGCTCCTCCCCGGATTGGCTGTCCCATACGAGGGCGACCCTGTCCGGCTCCGCGGCGGCGATGTCGTCCACGATGTCGTAACCGAAGTTGAAGTTGTCAGGGCACTTGAGCCTGTACGTCTTCAGGAGGCCGTTCTCGTCAAAGGTCTCGTCGACGTATCTGAGATTGATGTTCCTCATCTTCTTCAGCCCTTCATGACGACGGCGATGAACCTGCACCCCTCCTTGGAGGTGGCGTACATGCCGTGTGGTTTGCCGGAATCGTAATACACTGAGTCACCGGGACCGAGGTCCATGACGTGACCGTTGTGGGAGAACCTGAGGGTTCCCTTGAGGATGTAGTCGAACTCCTGGCCCTCGTGGGTGGACACGCGGACCGGGGCGTTCTGGTCCTCCTCGATGTAGGGGGCCGTCACGAGGAATGTCTCGGCCAGCTTGTCCTTGAAGTTGAACGCCAGGTGCTCGTACTCGAAACCGATGCGCCTCTTGATCGGAAGACCCTTGCCCTTCCTGACGAGGGTGCATCCGGACAGGTGTGGGTTCTCGCCGGTCAGCAGCTCCACTATGTCGATGCCGAACTTCTCGGCGCATTTGTGAAGGAAGGTGAATGAGAAATCGAGGTTTCCGCTCTCGTACTGCACGTACTCCTCGGGGGTCTTGCCGACTATCCCCGCCATCTCCTCTACCGATATGTCACACATTTCGCGCATGGCCTTGATGCGCTCGGCTACCTCTGCGATGTTGGGCTCCATTACACTCGGGAATCTGTAAACGGACGCCTTATAAATACATAATATCGGGTTAACATCGCTTGCCGGCCCACAGCATCCGAATGATGGTCACGACTGTACAGATTCACCTCTGGTTGACAGACAAATCATCATCCATCCCCATATGGCATGGTCCATAGGGGGGCCACAGGCCACTTGTGCAAGATGATTGTACATCCATACATAGGCCCGTCCTACCCTAAGTATTCTCCATATAATGTTATACGGAATCCGCGATATCCGTCCGATGTTCCCGCTGGAGAGAAGGGTGACCGTGGTCTGCGGCCACTACGGTACCGGAAAGACGAACCTGTCCATCAACCTGGCACTCGAATGCGCCCGGCGGGGAGAGGATGTCACCCTGGTGGACCTGGATGTGGTCAACCCCTACTTCAGATCGGCGGACTATGCGGACATCCTGACGAGGAGCGGCGTGAAGGTCGTCGGGCCCAACTTCGCGAACACGAACCTGGACACACCATCCCTTCCCGCGGCAGTCAGGGTCGTCATCGCCGAAGGGTCGAGGGTAATAGTGGATGTCGGGGGAGACGACGCCGGCGCCACCGCACTGGGTGTCTACTCGAGGACCCTCATGGAATCCGACCCGGACGTTATCTACGTCGTGAACAAGTACAGGTCCATGACCACACATGCGGACGAGGCGGTCCAGATCCTCAGGGAGATAGAGACCACCTCGCACCTCAGGGCCACATGCATCGCGAACAACTCCCATCTCAAGCAGGACACCACCGAGAAGACCATCATCGACTCGATGGGGTTCGCAGAGGAGGTCGCGGATGCCACCGGACTGCCGCTGAGGTTCACGACCGCGCCGCGCGGGCTGGATTTTACCCTATTAAATAAAATCGAAAACATACACCCGGTGGACGTCCTCGTCAGGGCGCCCTGGGAGTGAAGGAGTATCAAATGCCGAAAGTAACCGTTGACAACAACATCTGCAAGGGTTGCGAGATGTGCGTTATCGCCTGCCCGAAGCACATAATATCGCTCGACAAGACCATTACGAACAACAAGGGGTATCATCCCGCCCACGTCACCGACCAGGACGCCTGCACCGGCTGCGGGTCCTGCGCGACGATGTGCCCCGACGTGGCAATCCTAATCGAGATGTGAACATGAACGAGAAAGTACTCATGAAGGGAAACGAGGCCATCGCCGAGGCGGCAATAGCCGCAGGCTGCAGGCACTTCTTCGGATACCCCATCACCCCGCAGACCGAGGTGGCGGCGTACATGTCCAAGAGGATGCCCAAGATCGGCGGTGTCTACCTGCAGGCGGAGTCCGAGGTCGCATCGATCAACATGGTCCTAGGCGCGGGAGCCGCAGGCGTCAGGGTCATGACGTCCACATCCTCCCCGGGAATCAGTCTGATGGCCGAGGGCATCTCCTACCTCGCCGGATCCGACGTCCCCTGCCTCATCGTCAACGTTCAGCGCGGAGGTCCGGGACTCGGAGGCATCCAGCCCTCGCAGGCCGATTACTTCCAGGCGACCAAATCCACCGCGCACGGGGACTTCCACATCCTGGTGTTCGCACCCTCGACCGTCCAGGAGACGGTCGACATGATCGCCACGGCGTTCGAACTCGGCGACAGGTACAGGATGCCCGCCATGGTCCTGTCCGACGGCATGCTCGGTCAGATGATGGAGCCCGTGGTCCTCCCGGAGGCAAGGGAACCGGACAACGACTCCAAGGACTGGGCCGTCAGCGGTCACAAGGACAAGAGGGAGCACAACGTGGTCAACTCCCTGTACATCAACCCCCAGGAGCTCGAGACACTGGTCAAGGCCAGGTTCGAGAGGTACGCCGAGATCGAGGAGAAGCACCAGATGGCGGAGGAGTACCTCGCCGACGACGCCGACATCATCATCGTCGCGTACGGGTCGTCCTCCAGGGTGTCCAGGTCGGCGATCGATGCGGCCAGGAAGCAGGGCATCAAGGTCGGTATGATCAGGCCCATCACCCTCTGGCCATACCCCAAGAAGGTCATCGAGAAGCACGTAGGGCATACCAAGGCGTTCCTGTCCGTGGAGATGTCCATGGGCCAGATGGTCGACGACGTTAGGCTCGTGGTCAACGGAAGGGTCCCCGTGGAGTTCTACGGACGTACCGGAGGTATGATCCCGACCCCCAACGAGGTCCTCGAACAGATCGTCAGGATCAACGGAGGTGTTCAGTGATGACAGTCAAGGGAGAGAGGCCGCACGCGCTCACGGATGCGCCGTTCCACTACTGCCCCGGATGCACGCACGGGATCGTGCACAGGCTCGTGGCAGAGGTCATCGATGAGCTCGGCATCGAGGGGAAGACCGTCGGAGTCGCATCCGTCGGATGCTCGGTCTTCACGTACAACTACTTCAACTGCGACATGGTCCAGGCGCCCCACGGCCGCGCACCCGCCGTGGCCACCGGCGTCAAGAGGGCCAGGCCCGAGAACGTGGTCTTCACGTACCAGGGTGACGGGGACCTCGCCGCCATCGGGATGGGCGAGACCGTCCACGCCGCCGCCAGGGGCGAGAACATCGTCGCGATCTTCATCAACAACGCCATCTACGGAATGACCGGAGGCCAGATGGCCCCCACCACCCTTCCCGGGCAGGTCACCCAGACCACGCCCTACGGTAGGGACGTCAAGACCGCCGGGAACCCGATCAGGGTCTGCGAGCTCCTGTCCTCCCTGGACGGGGTCGCCCTCGCCGAGCGTGTCACCGTCGACTGCGTCAAGAACGTCAGGGCCGCCAAGAAGGCGATCAAGAAGGCCTTCGAGTATCAGATGGCCGGAAAGGGCTACTGCATCGTGGAGGTCGTGTCCACATGCCCCACCAACTGGGGGATGTCGCCGGCCGACGCCATCCAGTGGCTGAGGGACAACATGCTGCCCTACTATCCGCTGGGCGTCTACAAGGATGTCGGGGAGGGAGAGCAGTGAGCGACCTCAACGTGCTCCTCACCGGTTTCGGAGGACAGGGGATCCTGTTCACCGGCAAGGTCATGGCCTACGCCTCGATGATGGAGGGTAGGGAGATCTCCTGGCTCCCGTCGTACGGTCCCGAGATGCGCGGAGGGACGGCGTCCTGCAGCGTATGCATCTCCGACAAGACCATCGGATCACCGCTCGTGGTCAACCCCGACGTGCTCGTTGCCATGAACCTCCCGTCGCTCGAGAAGTTCGAGAAGGATGTGGTCCCCGGAGGGATCATAATCGTCGACAGCTCCATCGTCCACAAGGAGGTCACCAGGACCGACGTCAAGGTCATCCGCATCGACGCCTCCAGGATCGCGGAGGAGAACGGCCTCAAGGGGGCGGCCAACATGGTCATCCTCGGAAGGCTGTTCAAGGAGACCGGGTTCTGCTCCGCAGAGAATCTGGACCTGGGCCTCCAGAAGAGCATCCCGGCCAAGAAGGTCAACCTGCTCGAGAGCAACAGGAAGGCCATCGCCCTCGGCATCGAGAGCTGAAAACCCAAAGGGGTGGGACGGTTCCCGTCCGCCCCGTTTCATCATTCCTCGGGATCCTGCGGGTCGACGTTCTCCTCGCAGGCCATGCCGACGGATTCCTCTGCGACCTTTATGCATGCCATCAGATCGTCGGCGGTGTTCCTCATCGTTCCAGCCGACTGGGCCTCCGTCCTGAAGATTATGGTGGACCCCCGCAGCTCTGAGGTGACGTAACCCTCGTTGTCGGGACCCAGAGCGTTCATCACGGCCTCAGCCACTGCCCGATCTGGATATGTCGCCTCCAGTTCCAGATATATCATCGATTCAGTCCCTCCTGTTCCTGATGGATCCCCGAGGTACGTTCCGACCTCGATATGGTCACCTGACATCGGTCTCGACTGGAGTGCTTCGATATAATACGTCGTACCTCCCAGGCACCTAGCGACGGATCCCCGAGGGGCTGTCGGACGACCGGACGCTCGGGAGGATGACGTCGGATGCGGCACCGGATGTCTGGAAAAAATCGCATCCCCCATGCTCCATCGGGCAGTGTCGTTCTCGGAGGTGCATGACATCTGGGCGATCCTGAGCTTCTGAACGGACTCGGCCCCCTTCCTCATCACGTTCTGATGCCCACGGTCTCCTCGGTACCCCGCATAATGCCTGAGGGCTCACAGAATGGGAGAGGGTTTGGACCCTGGAGCCCCTCTCGAAGCTCCGGGGCCATCATGCATCAGCGCTTCTGGGAGCGGACGTACTCAGCGATGGCCTTCCCCACCTCGGAGGTGGAGAGGTTCCCGCCCAGGTCCGGAGTGGTCTTGCCGGTGTCCAGGCTGTTCCTGACGGCGTCATGGAGCATCCTGCCCTCTGCCTGATACCCCTGCTCCTCCAGGAGCATCTGGGCCGCGAGGACGGCGGCGATCGGGTTCGCGATGCCCCTTCCGGCGATGTCCGGAGCGGAGCCGTGGATGGGCTCGAACATGCTGACCCCCTCGGGGTTGATGTTCCCGCTGCCTCCCATCCCCAGACCTCCCTGGAGCTGCGCGCCCAGGTCCGTGAGGATGTCCCCGAACAGGTTGGGGACGGCTACGGTGCCGAAGGTCTCCGGCCTGACGATCATTGCCATCGCCATGGCGTCGACGAACATGAACTCCAGGTCCAGACCGTACTCCTCGGTCTTCTCCTGGAAGATCTGCCTCTGCATCCCGTAGTTCTTGGTGATGACGTTCGCCTTGTCGACGAGGGTCACCTTGGAGTCGCCCCTCTTGAGGGCGTACCTGCAGCAGTAGTCCGCGAACCTGGTGACCGCGGTCCTGGACAGGAGCCCGATCTCGAAGGCGAAGTCGTCGTTGTTGGTGGATCTCGCATCAAGGTCTATGTCCAGGCTGTAGAGCTCCCTGTCCACATGCACATGGGCCTTGGACCCGCCGTTGCCGGGTCCGAAGAACCCGTTGGCGCCCATATAGAAGTCCTCGGTGTTCTCCCTCAGGAAGTGGATGTCGAAGGGGACCTCCCTCTTCAAGGGGACCAGGGGGAACCAGGATGTCACCGGACGGAGGTTGATGTACTGGTCGAACACGGCCCTCATCTTCAGCAGGATGCCCTGCTCAAGGACCCCGGGCGCCACCCTGGGGTCGCCGATGGCGCCGAAGTAGATGGCGTCCTTCCTCTTCAGGGCGGCGACGTCCTCGTCGGTGAGGAGCTCGCCCGTCCTCAGATAGCGGTCAGAACCGATGTCGAAGAACTCCGGGTCGTACTGGAAGGACGAGATCTCGGACACCGCGTCCAGGACATCCATCCCTGCGGCGATGACCTCCTTCCCGATACCGTCACCGGGGATTATGGCGAGATGCTTCATCAGAACCTGCCCTCCCTGATGAGGTTCATCAGACCGCCGGCCTTGACCAGCTCGGAGATGAACGGCGGGTACTCCGGGAAGGAGTACTCCTTGCCCTCGGCGATGACCTTGCCGTTGTCGGGGTCGACCTCGATGGTCTCGCCCTCCCTGGCATCGACCTTGCACTCCACCAGGAGGAGGCCGATGTTCATGGAGTTCCTGTAGAAGATGCGCGCGAACGACTCCGCGATGATGCATGAGAACCCGGCCTCGATCAGCGAGAGCGGGGCGTGCTCCCTGGAAGACCCGCATCCGAAGTTCCTTCCTGCCACCAGGATGTCCCCCTTCTAGACCTGCTGCGCGAACCCCGGCCTGACCTTCTCGAATATGTAGTCGTTCAGGTGGTCGAGGTTCGCCGCCACCAGCCTCTCGGCCGGTATGATCTGGTCGGTATCGACGTTGTCGCCGAACACCCACACCTTTCCCTTTATCTTGTCCATTCAGTTCCCCTCCAGCTGGTCGGGTGTGACGATCCTGCCCGCGATGGCCGAGGCCGCCACGACGGCTGGCCCGGCGAGATAGACCTCCGAGGCCTTGTCCCCCATCCTTCCGATGAAGTTCCTGTTGGTTGAGGACACCGCCTTCTCACCGGCGGCGAGGATACCCATGTACCCTCCGAGGCACGCGCCGCATGTGGGTCCGGAGATGAAGGCGCCGGCGTCGAGGAAGATCTGCATCAGACCCTCCTCCACCATCTGCCTGTAGACCTTCTGGGAGGCGGGGACCACCAGGAACCTGACACCGGGTGCGACCTTCCTTCCCTTGACTATCTCGGCCCCGATCCTCATGTCCTCGATCCTGCCGTTGGTGCAGCTCCCGAGGTACGCCTGGTCGATTCTGACGTCGGCCTCCCTGACCGGGCGTCCGTTGCTGGGAAGGTGCGGGTACGACACGAAGGGCTCGAGCTCGTCCAGGTCGTACTCCAGGACGCGGCAGTACTCCGCATCGGGGTCGGCCTCCACGGGCGTGTACTCGCCGCGGACCATGTCCTTTATGTACTCGCGGGTGAGGTCGTCGCACGGGAAGATCCCCGCCTTGCCGCCGGCCTCGATGGCCATGTTGGAGATGGCCAGCCTGTCCGCCACCGGGATGTTGCGCACATCGCCGTGGAACTCGAACGCCTTGTAGTTCGCACCGTCCACGCCTATATCGGTGATGATCCTGAGGATCAGGTCCTTCCCGCCGACATACTTCCTGAACTTCCCCTTGACGACGACCTTGATGGTCTCCGGGACCTTGAACCACAGCTTCCCAGTGGAGAAGGCCGCAGCCGCCTCCGTCGAACCGATGCCGGTGGAGAAGGCGTTGATCCCGCCGTAGGTGCATGTGTGGGAATCGGCTCCGACGATGAGCCTTCCGGGGGCCGCGAAGCCCTCCTCCACCATCAGCTGGTGGCACACCCCGCTCTTCCCGATCTCGAAGTAGTTGGGAAGGTCGTGGGCATGGGCGAACTCCCTCATCTCCTTGGCCTGCTCGGCGGATGCCACGTCCTTCGCGGGGACGTAGTGGTCCGGGATCAGGACCATGCGGTCCTTGTACATCTTGTCGGTTCCGAGCTTGGAGTACTCGCGGAACGCGATCGGTCCGGTGACGTCGTTGACCATGACGTAGTCCACGTTTGCCATGACGATCTGTCCGGCGCGAGCGTCTGTCCCTGATTTCTCCGAGAGGATCTTCTCTGCTATCGTTTTGCCCATATCACTCACTCTTCTGTCTGGCGAAATCCCTGTTTATGGCGGCCATCATGGCATCCACGGACGTCTGCACGACATCCAGGCCCACTGCCTTTCCGACGGACAGGTTGCCGTCGTTCTGAACGTTCTTGACCATCACCGTGGCCTCGCAGATGGAGTCGCTGCCTCCGGTGACGGCTGCGAGCTTGTACTCCTCCAGCGTGATGTTGTCGTTGACGGCCTCGCTGATGGCCTTCAGCGCGGCGTCCACGGGTCCGACCCCGATCTCGGACTTGACCCTCTTCTCGCCGTTGATGGATATCGTGACGGTGGCGGTGGAGGTCACGCTCTTTCCGGTGATCACCGCTATTCCGTCGAGGACCGCCGTCTGGATCTTGGTCTCCTTCTTCCACAGCACGTTGTCGGCGATCGCGACCAGCTCGGCATCGTCGATCTCCTTGCCTCCGACGGCGATCTCCTTGATGGCGCTCATGAGCTCCGGCATGTGCTCCTCGGGGAACTTGACGTTGAGCGCCTCCAACCTTCCGCGGACGGAGTGCTCTCCGGAATGCTTGCCGATGACGATGTGCCTCTCGACCCCGACCAGCTCGGGCTTGAACGGCTCGTACGTCAGGCTGTTGGCCATGACCCCGTGCACATGGATCCCGGACTCGTGGGCGAAGGCGTTCCTCCCCACGATCGCCTTGTTGTACGCTATCGGGAATCCTGTGATCCTCTCGACCATCTTCGACACCTGGCCCAGTTTGGACAGGTTCACGGTCTCGGCGCCGTAGTTGGCGAACAGGTTGATGGCGACCTCCTCGAGCGCGGCGTTGCCGGTCCTCTCGCCGATGCCGTTCACGGTGACCTGGCATATCTCTGCCCCGGCCTCGACCCCTGCGAGCGTGTTCGCGACGGCGAGACCCATGTCGTTGTGGCAGTGCATGGAGATCGGGACCTTCAGGACCTTGTGCATCTCGCTGATGATGTGGGCCATCCCCTGCGGGATGATGACGCCGACCGTGTCCGGCAGGTTGATGGACTCCGCCCCGGCATCCTGGGCCGCGACGCAGATCCTCTTCATGAAATCCAGGTCGGTCCTGGTGGCGTCCTCGCAGGAGAACATCACCCTCAGACCATGGTCCCTGGCGTACTGGATCGTGTCCACGGCCTTCTCCACCACCTGATCGGGCGTCATCTTCAGCTTGTACTTCATATGGAGATCGCTGGTGGCGATGAACGTGTGGATGTAGTCGAGGTCGCAGTCGATCACGGCGTCGACGTCCCCCTTGACGCTCCTGGACAGACTGCACAGGGTGCACTCCGTGCCGGCATCGCGGATCTTCCTGAGGGTGTCCTTCTCGATCTCGGAGGAGGCGGCGAACCCGGCCTCCATGATGTCCACCCCGAGGTCGTCGAGTGCCATGGCTATGCGCACCTTGTCGTCCGAGCTCAGGGCGATGCCGGGGGCCTGCTCACCGTCCCTCAGGGTCGTGTCGAAGATCTGGATCCTGTCCCTGTGGGGAAGGGGCTTGAGCGCTAGCTGGTTGTAGGGGCTGACTGCCAACATGTCTCTCAGATTAGCGTTCCCACTGGTTTGGGTAGATTCCATATAAACACCTCAAACCGTCCTAGCTTCCACTGGATTTACTCAAGAAGGATAAGTAGTCCAATGAATGCGTTGCAGATCATGTGTTGACCTCTGACGGCAACCTACCGTAACTTCTTTTTCTATAAAAACATAGGGCTCTGAACAATTGATTCGATAAATCATACGTTTCCATTGAACCGACCATGTGTTTTCGGAATTGATGTACAATAATCTACTTCGATCATCATCGGATAGACACGGATGGACCATGTCCGGACATCGTCGGACGCACGGATGTGCTTCGCATCCCTGTTCCCCCGGCCTTCCCGACGGGTCCCTCCGATTGCCGGGACCCCGGGATTCCAACCGCTGGGAGATGCCTCCGATGTCCTCTCCAATGAACGCGTGCGGCAACCGACGGGCGTCTGTCAGCCTCGGCTGAGTTGATTGGAAAAGAACCGGGCCGGAGCCCGGTAAGATGTTTCTCAACAGGCGAAGTAGCCGTACTTCTTCAGGACATGCCTCTTGATCGCGTGCGAGCCGAAGAAGTACACGCACGCGATGAACGGCATCCACAGAAGGGCCCACAGCGGCACGCCGATGATGTCGGTGCAGCCGGAGATGGCCTCCCACAGGGGACCGCTGAACGGGAGCAGGGTCCCGATGCACAGCGCGACGATGGTCGTGACGACCAGCGGCTTGGCGGACCAGGACTGGAAGAACGGCAGCTTGTTGGACCTGACGATGTGGATGGCCCAGACCTGCATCCAGTACTGCTCGATGACCCAGAGGGACTGGAACAGCACCATGTACGGGATCAGCTCGTCGAAGTCCCCGAGAGGCGCTCCGCTGAGGACCAGTTCGGAGGCGTTGGTGACTCCGGAGAGATCGTAGCCGAGGGCACCTAGGTCCGCGATTGTACCTGCGGAAAGGGACACGGCCACGGTGGGGAGCACCCCCCATATGAAGAATGCCCATGACATCAGATCGGTGACCACGCACATCGGTCCGTACCGATACATCACGGTGGTCAGGTTCTTCGCATCCCATTTCCGCGGTTCCTTGACGAACTCGTCCTCGACCTTGTCCCAGATGATGAAGATGCAGGCGAAGTCGTTGATCAGGTTGAAGATCAGGATCATTATCCCGCCCATCGGCTCGAAGTTGAAGAACAGGGAACCGAGGATCAACGAGAACATGTATCCGAAGTTGATCGAACCGATCATCTTCACGTACTTGATCGAGTTGACGTAGACCTTCCTTCCCTCGATGGCACCGGTCTTCAGCACGCCCAGGTCCTTCTCCAGGAGGATCATGCTGGCCGTCTCCTTGGCGATGTCGGTCCCCGTGTCCACGGAGATGCTCACGTCGGCGTTCTTCATGGCGACGACGTCGTTGATCCCGTCCCCCATGACTCCGACGGTGTGCCCGTTGGCCCTGAGGGCCTGGACGACCCTAGATTTGTCATCTGGGCTCAGGCGGGCGAAGATGCTCGTGGTCTCGACGGCGGCGTTGAGCTCCTCGTCGGACATGTCGTCGATCTGCGGGCCCACGAGGATGTTCTCGGTGGGGATGCCGATCTGCTCGCAGACGTGCCTCGACACGTACTCATTGTCCCCTGTGAGGACCTTGACGGCGATCCCGTACTCGTTCATGTCGTCGATCGCCTGCCTGGCGGTGGGCTTGACGGGGTCAGTGAAGACGAGGAATCCGGCGATGATGAGGTCTGTCTCGTCCGCATCGGAGAACTCGGTCTTCCCTGACGGGATGTACTTGTGCGTGATTCCCAGCACGCGCATCCCTTTCATGCTGTACCATTCGACCAGTCCCATCATGTCGTTGACGGTCTTCTCGTCGAGGGGCTGGATGTCCCTGTTCTGGTCGAGGTACCCGGTGGAGATGGAGAGGATCTCGGGCATGGCACCCTTGGAGATCATGATGTTGACGTCCTCGTCCTGCTTGACGATGACGGTTGCCCTCCTCCTGACGAAGTCGAACGGGACATCGCCGATGTACTCGTACTGCTCGACCTCCTCGAGGAGTCCGTCCTCCTCCTCGGCGTACTCGTCGAGGGCCCAGTCGATCTGGTTCGTGGCGGATTTCAGGTTGTGGGCGTTGAGGCATGACAGCAGCTCCACGGAGTGGCTCGGGTTACCGTAGATGTCATTGCAGGACTCGACGGAGATGCGGTTCTGCGTGAGCGTACCGGTCTTGTCGGAGCACAGCACATCCATGGCGCCGAAGTTCTGGATGGCGGTCACGTCCTTGACGATGACCTTCTTCTTCGACATGTCGATGGATCCCTTGGCCAGGTTTGCGGAGACGATGGTCGCCAGCATCTCCGGCATCAGTCCGATGGCCAATGTCAGGGCGAACACCACGGCGCTCAGGATCCCGTCGACGGTGAACTCCCCGTAGGTCATGTAGTTCTTGACGACCATGATGAGGAACACCGGCGGGACCATGCAGTACATGATCCTGAGGAGGACGTTGACGATGGACTTGGTACCCTTGTCGTAGGTCGTTGACGGCTTCTTGCGTGTGAGCTTCTCGGCCATGGAGCCGAAAATCGTGTCATCTCCGACCGCGACGACGATGGCCTCGGCGGAACCTCCGACGACGTTCGTGCCCATGAATGCCATGTTGTTGCAGGCGAGGATGTCGTCGGCGTCTGTGGGATCGGGATACTTGGTCACTCCGCCCGACTCCCCCGTCAGGGCGGATTGGTCGACCTTGAGATGGTTGGATTTGATGATCCTGACATCGGCGGGGATCATGTCCCCGGTGTCCAGGATGATGATGTCACCCACCACGAGCTCCTTGGAGTCGATCTCTATCTCGGCCCCCTCGCGGCGGACTGTGATGATGGTCGTCACCATGCTCACCAATTGAGCCGCCGCTTTCGAGCTGCGGGTCTCCTGGATGAATGTGACGGTACCGCTGACTAGAATCAGCGTCGTGAGGATGAGGAAGTAAATGATGTCTGGCTCGAGGACCATCCACAGGATGTCGATGATAGCCAACGTGATGATGAATATGTTTCCGAAGGATCTGGCAAGTCTCTTCAGGACCACGTACTTGTTGTGGTTGGTGACCTCGTTCTTCCCGTACTGGATACGGGACGTGGTGACCTCCTCGTTGTAGTGCCCTTCCAGCCTGCTGTTGAATTCTTTGATGACGCTATCGACATCCGTGGATGCCGCATAGTTCATTCTTTCTTCCGGTGTCGTCGAACCATTGACCACATGGAGTGGACGGTCTTTTGATATTTAAAAAGGACACCGGTCTGGGTGCCTGGCGGGCCCCCTTAGGGGGCCCGGATGCACGATGGGGTCTTCATTCCTTCTTCTCGGATTCCTTCCCGGCCTCGTCGGGGGCGTCGACGTTCTCCGCCGGGATCTCCCCGGGGACGCCCTCCTGGTGCTCGGTGGGCTCCACGGCGTCCTGGACCTGCTCGGCGATCTCCTCGACCTTCTGGGCCTCGGCCGTCTCGGACCTCTCGGACTGCTGGATGGCCTCCTCGACCTCCTGCTTCTGGTGCTCGACGGCGCCGGCGGCCTTCGCCTGGGCCTCGGCCCTCTCGGCCTCGCGCTTTGCCTTCTCCGCCTCCTTGAGCTCCTTCTTCTGCTGCTTCTGGACCTCCTTGCGGTGCCTGATCTGCTCCTTGAGCTCCTTCTTGGCTGCGGCACGCTCCTCCTTGGGGAGCTTCTTGATCTCCTCCTTGCGCCTCTCCTCCGCGCGGATGGCCTTCCACTTGTCGTCGGAAATCTTCTCCCTGGCCTTCACCTCGGCGTCCTTCTTCTCTTTGGCGATCTTGGCGTGCCTTGCCTTCGCTTTGGCATCGTCACCCGTGGACTCAACAATCTTAGCCATGGCGTGAACCTCTGAATGAACCGGGTTATCCCGTGCCTGGATTTAAGAATAAGGTGGGAAGACTCCGGACAGATCGGACCGTCCGGATGTTTGGAATAGAATCGTAGGATTCTTCGGACTATCAGGCCGGAGACACCACCCAGACATCACCCTGCTGTACGCAGGAGTGTCCATCGACTAGATATGCTGTGACGTCCGTCGAGAAGGTCCCTCCCGAAATCACGTTCTTTTCCTCTGCTCGGATATCAGGAATGGGTCCCGGCGGATGTGCCGCCGAAGACCTGGTTTGTTCAAGGCTGAGAAGTCCTATTGTCCACAACCGAACCCATACCTCCGTGCAGAGTACCGATAGTGCTCGCGGAGTTAACTATCACGGTGTCGGCAGCAGTCTGGGTGTAGAAGCATACTTCATAGTCTCCCGGCTCATAGGAACCCCCGTTGATGGTCACAGTGGCTCCTCCTGCGAGGTACACGGCATAGTAGTTGGTTCCTTCTGCGGTTACGTTGTTCAACGTCAGAGATGCACCATTGCCCAGTGCTTCGATGCCTCCGTAAACGACTAAGTCCTCAAACGTCGCGTCCTGCGCTCCCGAAGTGATGGCAATCGGATATGATATATATCCTGAAGATGAAGAGGAAGAAGACCCCGCCTGCACGGTCCCATTCTTCACCGTGATGTCATCACCTGCGAACATGAAGCGGTCATTTGTCAAAACTGTGATCGTATGACCGTTAAGATCTATGGTGATGCCGTCCACCAGGCAATATGTGCTAGGCGTACCATTGCCATATTGCCCCACATCCTCTATCGTGATGTTGTCCTGCAGAACGATGGTCCAGTTCTCGGGAACGAGCTGCAACGCTGCATAGAACTCACCCGCAGTGGCGATATTGGAAAGGTCAAGATTGTCCGAACCATACACTGTGTAACCAGTGAATTGATGACTCTGGTCCTGGAGATCCACAGACATGTCGTCATATAGTGTAACATAACCGTCAGCCAGGAACGAACCCCCGAGGTTATCGTCACCAGATGCCGGATTATAATTCGCGAAGACTCCTCCCCGGACCACTATACAATCTACGGTTGCAGTGCCGTTAGACACGTTCAGAACATTGCCCCAATCAGTCTCAGTGCTCAGAGAACCGAACATGCCGTCGTTGATGTAGACCTGCCCGTGATCATGGACGTAAACAACCTCAGCCTTGTCCTGCGCTATGTATGTACCGCCGTCGATGGTTATGGTTCCCCCATAGGCGAAGAGCGTGACATACTCCTCACCAACGGGTATTGTTCCATCATGGCTTCCCGCCATGACCATGCCATCACCCTCAAGTGTGAGACTTCCGAGTACCCTGAACACGTCCTGCTGAGAGATTATGTTGTAGCCGTTCAGGTTGACCGTCACATCGAATCCCTCTGGAACCTCGAACTCAATCGGTATGCTGAGATCGGAATCCAGGGTAACGTCCACAAGAATCTGTATCCTCTCGTCGCCGGAACTGGCATCTATGGCGTTCTCAATGGTGGGGTAGTATGTGCCACCAATCTTGGCCTCAACAGCAGAGGTTACGAAATATGGGGAAAATCCGTCGCTGGTCTGGAACACGACAATGGTCGTATCTGATGCGGAGTCGTATGTTGCCGTGTACCCACCGGCTGGATTGAATGGCACACTGCCATGGTAGAAGGTGAGAGGCGTATTGACCGTATTGCTGAGATCGCCTGCGAGTACCATCGACACTGTGACCGGTGTTCTCTGGAGTGCGTCTCCGCCATTGCTGCTGGTCACCTCGACACCTCCCAATATGGCGTTGCCTGTGGAAATGGAGTAACCGTCAGCGGACTGCTGGCTCAGCGATGAGACCGTGAGGATCTCGTCGGTAGCCGTAGCGCTTGTGAAGCTGACCGTCGCTGAGCTCATCATCCCCTGTCCGGTCACGTTGACTATGTTGTTCCCAGCGCCGACGCTCACTGATGTGGAAGTGGATTGTGACGGTGCGTTTGCCTGGACAGCCTGGAACACTATGGAGACGGTGTACGATGTGCTCTTGTAGTTGTTACCAGCCTGGGTGTCCATCATGACGACGACCTCTCCGCAATCATCAGAACCCTTGATGTTGTGAGGAGCCTGCGAAGCAGCATAGCTTACCGATGCCTGGCTGAGTCCATTAACAATGAATGGCGACTCCAGGCCGGTGTCCGTGGTCTCCGTGACCTGACTGGTCTCGCTGTAGTACACGTTGATTGAGTTCGTGAGAGTACCGTAGTACTCGAATCCCACCATGTCGCCGGGTGCGGCATTGGTGAATGTTATCTCGATTGATGCGGTGCCATCACCCGTGGAGGTTGTGTATGACACCTTCCCTCCCAGAGTGGTCGTGTATTCATCACCCTCATCTGTCATGTACACGGGTGCGTTGTCACCGTACGACTGGATGTAGAAACCCTGGAACGTCATTTCCAGTTCGATGTTTCCAGCTGTGATGTCGATGTCCGCCCGCTCAGTGTCGGAGAACCAGGAGTATGTGGTTCCTCCAACCACACAGAGACAGAGCGCAATCACCACAGCAGATGCCATGACTGCTTTCGTTGTGCTGTTCATGTTATCACATCAAAAATGAGATCCGAAGACCCAATGAGCCTTCAAACACCGCCCTCCCCGGCCGTGGTTGCCACGACCGTGTAGGTGCCGTCGTCATTCTCTTGGATCTCGTAACCAGAGGCCAGGTAGTCGGTCACATCCGTAGTGTGTGTTCCACCGTAGACAAGAATCGGAGCAACCACAGCATCATTGGTAAACCACGAACCGACAGTGTTTCCTCCGTGGACGTAGATTGCAGATGAGTAGTCTTCTTCGGTACTCTCATCAGCACGAATGGCGTTGTTCCCTCCGCTCACGATCCCGCCGTTTATGATTATGGTTCCCCCGCTGTTGTAGACATAAGCACCGTATCCATAGGATGCTGAATATGTCCCGCTCTCTATGGTGGCTGTACCGCCATAGCTCACGGCCACTGCCGTTGTCCCGAAGTTGTTAGAGTTGGTTCCTGTCACCTTGAACGTGCAGTCGGTGAATGTTGCCGCTGGACCGCAGACCTCTATGCAGGGTCCTGTACCGGCAGTGACGGTCGCTCTCTCGAACACCACCTTAGCGGGATACAGGATATCGAGTCCAAATGTCTGACCCTCTGATGTGTATGTGCCGTCAGTCACCTGCAAAGCTACGGTATCAGCACTGGTCGTCAGGGTGTCCGTAGAGAAGAACCGATTGTTGGATGTCATCGTGGCACCGTTGAATATGACGGAGGAACCCGACGCATCCAACGTACCGGTGCGGAAGACCTTCACGAACGCTCCGTCGTCTGTGTTACCGCTGTAGCTTCCGCTGTTCAGCGTTATGGTACTTGGCACTGTCACCTTGATGAAGCCGTAGGATCCCGTGTTTGTATCGGGAATCACCATCGCACTCCCTTCAACGGTGCCGTCCACGGTGAAAGCGGACGAGTTTACTATGAACGCGCGTTCTGCCTCCACATTGTTGGTGATCGTGTGTCCGTTCAGATCCAGAGTGACCGAACTGTCCACTGAAATCGGCTCGCTGACGTCTACGTCGGCTATGAGAACGACCGTATCGCCATCCTCGGCTCCACCAAAAGCGTCTGACAGAGAGGAATAAAACTTCCCTTCGATGGTTGCCTCGGTATCGGCAATGATATAGTATGGCGAGAACCCTGCGGATGTCGAGAACACTATAGTCGAAGTTCCTGACACCTCATCGTAAGTAACAGATGGATTGACATTGTCGGTCACATCGGTACCATCGTGGTAAACAGTCAGACTGACGCTTATGTAGTCTCCGTCGACCACACTTGTTACCGTAGTGGAAGTCCCTGTCAATACATCGTTAGAAGGACCGGATATGTCGATTCCGACCAGGAAGGACTCACCGTCAGAAACAGTGTATCCGACATCAGATGCTGTGACTGACTCCAGAGTGTAAATCCCCTCCTGGCCACTACTGGCATTGAACGAGACATTGATCGACTGGACGCCCTCCGGCGTGGAGGTGGTGGTGATGCTGTTGAGGCCCTCACTCACTTCAACATCAGTGGACCCTCCCGATGGTGCGTTGAACTGCACAGCGGAGAACACGATGGTGATTCCGAACTGAGCCCCCTGATACTCGTTCCCAGCGTCGGTGTTCATCGTGATCGAGACGGTGTCGGACGTGATTGACTGATTGGTACCGGGGGAGAACTCCTGCGGTTCGTCATCCAGTCCGTCCACCGTAAATGGAGCGGGTGTCCCAGCCGGTACGCTATGGATCAGATTCTGGGCGATGCTGTACGTCTCGTAGTACGCGACTCTTATCGTGTTGTCCAGGGTTCCGGACACCTGGAACGTTATCCTGTCACCTGGCGCCGCGTTCGTGAACACGATCTGGAGCACCGTGGAGGTGCCTCCGGTGGACGTCGTGTAGTACACCGAACCGTTGAGGTCGGTGACTGTCTGCGCCCCCGAATCATTCGACACTTCCGTTGACGCACTGTATGGATATGAAGACACCCGCACGTTCGTGATATCCATATCCAGTTCGATGGATCCGGCCGTTACGTCCACATCAGCCTGCTGCGTGTCGGAGAACCATGAGTATGTCACGCCTCCGACCGCAGCCAGGCATATCGCTATGACGATCACGGACGCCGCGACCGCTTTGACCTCTGTCCTCATGCTGATACCTCTGTCTGAACTGATTCCGATCCGGGGTCGGCGGTGACCGCCTGCCCCCCTGCTGAGAAGTAAGAAATTGTGTGGGTCCCCTCGGACGCCACGTCACTGAATGTCACATTGATGCCGCTCGTGCCCAGATCGAATGAGCACTGGACGTCCGATGATGAGTTGCTGACCCCTGTGATGCCGTTGCAGTCCACCGTGATGGAATACCTCACATCGCCGTCCAATGTGATGGCCGAACCGTCTGACGACGTGCCCGTAACATTCACTGTTATCTTTGATTCCGAATCCGTGATGGCCACCGTCACCGTCTCCAAACCTGATGTGGCTATGGCCCCCCAACCCACGGTCACGCTGTACATTCCTGCCGAATCGCTGAAGAGAACGTCCGTAGGATAACCGTTCAGATCCGACACGCTGAAGCTCCCTGTCAGGTTCTCATCCAGATCGACCGTCCTTTGATCAGTGGCGTTAGGCTGCGTGGCTATCGCCGATATCGTCGGCTGCAAGCACGAATTCGCTGTGTATCCGGAACCTACGTTGACGGCGATGCTGATGACCGCAGTGCTCCCCGGCGCCAGAGCACTGACATACGATGCAGAGTACAGGTTCTCGATGATGTACCATGTCTGGTCCCCGACAGTTCTTGATGACAGATGATTGGATTCTCCGTATGGGATGTTATTGCCGTTCGGAGTCCCGAGCGTCTGAGCTGTTCCGCCCATGTAGCTGACGGTGATCGCGTTGAGGCTGTTCGCAAGATACCCGTTGAGTCTCGCGCTGTCCAGGGTCGTATCAACGGACTCTGCATCAGGGCTGGCGAGATCCCCCACCAGCGTCGTGTAGGTCGAATCCGAGTACGCCGTGTACCTGGGGATGGTGAAAGACACCTCGAACCCCAGAGGCACGCTGTTGTTGTTCGTCACGTACAGTGTCAGGTTGTTCGTCCCCTCGATGAGGGTCACGGTGTTCCCGTCCAGAACCGACCCGTCCGAGTGGAGTTCGTAACCCACGTCCAGTTCGGACGCGCCGATGTCCACGTTGTACTCCTGTGAGACCGAGAACCACGAGTAGGTGACACCGCCCGCCGACGAAAGCGCCAGCAGGAGGACCACCAGCGAAGCGGCCACGGCCTTCGTCTCTGTCTTCATGCTTCCTCCTGGTGTTCAAGAATCATCCGGACACCTCCGATAGGTCGTCCGCGAACACCCCCAAAGTGAAAGAGATGGTCTGACCCATCGCCTCGTTGTTGTCTTCGGACTGTGGGAACGACAGCGCCACCGTCACCTCCATGGATCCTCCAGCGG
Source organism: uncultured Methanomassiliicoccales archaeon (assembly GCA_959597175.1). Taxonomy (GTDB): domain Archaea; phylum Thermoplasmatota; class Thermoplasmata; order Methanomassiliicoccales; family Methanomethylophilaceae; genus Methanoprimaticola. The sequence goes on along the minus strand of CAUFXM010000008.1, from coordinate 48,463 downwards.
GCACCGTGCCCAGATCCAGGAGGACCCCGTGGCCGATCTCAGAGACCGACGCCGACACCGTTGCGGACCCGGATGTTGCGCTGATGGTTATCTGCTCCGCCAACTCCGTTCCGGACAGGTCCAGATCCTGCACGAAAAGGACGGCATCGAGGTCGGTCGCTGTGCTGTTCGTCACTGTCATAATGGCGGTCTGCTCCACACCAGGGACGATGTTCGATGTGCGGAACGAGAAGTCGCTCAGACGCATGTCTGTGTCGTCAGAGAATGCTGTAAGCGCCCCTTCGGACACACATATCCCCGACAGACTTGTCACGATGACGGAGAAGTCCCCCGGATCGACGACGGATATCCCGACGGTGTCGGTGAATCCTCTGTAGGATACCGTCACCTCGGTGTCATCGACACCCAGTGACTCGACCGGTGACCACGAATACTCCCCGTCAGCCAGTGTGCGCTCGGACCCGTCGCTGTAGCGGGCCACCACCACCATGCCTTCAGGGTCGAAGACGTCACCGATGGCGTAGACGGTCCTGTTCGGTTCCATCGTGACCTCTATCCCCACCAGGTATGGGGTGACGGTGCCACCGCCTCCGCCGTTCCTGGTGAAGACAGCGTGGACCGTGCGGTCCGATACAATGTCGGTGAGGGTGTAGCTCCCGATGCCGGACGCTACCCTGACCCCGTCGACGTAGAGCGCCGAAAGCCTGTATCCGCTGTTGGGCGAGATCGAGAGCGTAAGCGAACCCCCGTCCAGGACCTCCACGGCCCCCGAGGGCTCCACCGTCCCGCCGGAGGTGCTGGTGATTGCGACGGTGTGCGTCACCTCGACCGGTTCCTCCACCGGCTGGAAGACGATATGGACGCTCGAAGCCGAGAACCTGAGGATGGAGACCGTCACGGTCATGGTCCCGTCGGAGTAGTCTACCTCGGCTCCGGCCGCACGGACCTCCGCGACCTCCCAACCTTCGTCCGGCGTCACCTCGACCATCAGGGTCTCGAAGAACCTGATTTCGTCCTCTGCCGGCTCGACCGTGCCCTCGCCCTCGTGCGTTACGGTGACCTGATGGGGGTAGAAGATGACGATGGCAACGACGGCCACCAGCATGATTATGATCACCGCGGCCACCTTCCGGTTCCTGCGCTCGTCGACCATGTCAGGACCTCCCGTCGGCTCCCTCTTCGGATGCGTCATCCGGCCCTGCCTGATCCGCCTTCCCTCCGCGGAGGACCCTCACTATGTTGCCGGCCTCCGACGCGATGATTATCGCGCACGGGATCAGCACGATCAGCACCTTCCCGTACCATTCGGACATGAACGTCGCCAGATATCCGAGCCAAACAGAAACACCGGTGACCTTTCCGATGATGTCCCCGGAATCGGATGTGACGATCTGCACCGACGAGTTGGTCGGATCGTCTACGATGGAGTCCCCGGCCATGGTGTAGGTGTACGAGCCACCTGACGAGGATATCTCCACTATCCTATGGGTGACGACCATCCTCTCGTGCGAGATCGGATGAGTGTAGTTGAACGTCAGTATGTCCCCGACCCTCAGAGATTCGTAGAACGACTCCCGCTCGGATGCCCCGTCGGGAACCTCCGTCACGAACACCATGCTACCGACTGGAATCGTCTCGATCTCGTACTCGGTCCTCGGCTCTCCGTCCATGGAAGAGGAGATCACTATCAGCCTCTGGGTGTCGGAGAAGTCCAGCGAGCCACCGTTCTTATCCCAGAGATAGACCATCAGGGCCGACGCTAGCACCACCACAACGACGATCACCGCTACCGTAGTGCGTTTCAGTTTTGGGATACCGACCAACGTACCGCCCCTTGGCAGTTCTCGGACTCTGCGAATCTAAGAACATATTCCATTGTATATAGTGATTGTGAATTTCACCTGTACCAATGAAATTCACCAAATCATTAGTTCTACACTGATACATTTCATAATGTCCATGAGCAGGCAGTACAGGCCGAGGGTCTCGGACACGGAGCTGCTCCAGGGCATAATTGACACCATCTACGAGAAGGGCAGCGCCATAGCATCTGAACTCAGCGGGCTCTGCGGAGACCAGAAGAGGATAACCAGGATGCTCAGGGATCTTAGAAACAAGGGCATCCTCTGCGCCGAGTACAGGAAGCGCCCCTCAGGAAGGATGGCGCTGACGTACTTCTTCCCGCCCAGAGGCGAGCTCTTGGCTCTGACCAACAAGCTGCAGAGAGAGCTCCTACGTGAGAGGGAGGGGGAGATCGACATCGAGGAAGGGAGCGTTCGCGAGATCTTCGAGAACATGCGGAGATGCTTCGAGGTGATGTACGAGGGGGATGACGAGAAGGAATGATAGAACGGGTTTGCCCTCCCCGAAGGGAGGGATGGTTGGAATCACTGGTTGGACTTCCAGAGCCCGTGCTTGTTGCAGTACTCCCAGGCCTCGACCTTCTCGGCGTCGGTCTTGAAGAACGCCTCGGGTGCGTCTCCGGGGTTGAGGTACTTCCTCATGCAGACGCCGTCGGCGCAGATCTCGATGTAGACGATGTAGTGGTCCTCGGCCATGGGGTGGGCGGTCTCCTTGCCGACCTTGACGAGGAACCCTCCGTCCTGCTTCTCGATGTAGGGGACGTGCTTCTCCTTGACGAAGTCCTCGGTCTTGGCCTCCACGGGCTGCATCTGCTCGCCGCAGCAGGAGGGGATGCATCCACCCTTGTACAGGAGCTCGACAGCGGTGCCGCATTTGGCGCAAACGTATTTCTGAGTCATGGGAAACCTCTGAGCAGGGTTGGGCCTTCTGAGGATTTATAGTTTTCTTAACGCCGTTGATTTGTTAAGAGGCGTGGAGCCCCGCCGTCCTCCGGAAAGAGGCGGCGGGGCCCCGGGATCAGACCTCCAGCTCCAGGGAGCTCCCGAGAGCTCCGGAGTTCCTCACCAGCACCTTCCTGTCGATCTGCGCCTTCAGCGCCTCCACGTGGGAAATTATCCCGATCAGGCAGTCCCCTCCCGACAGTTGCACCAGCACCGACACCGCCTGCTTCAGCGCTTCAGGGTCCAGGGAGCCGAAGCCCTCGTCCACGAACAGGGTGTCGATCACGATCCCGCCGTTCATCCTCTGGACCGCGTCGGACAGCCCCAGGGCCAGGGACAGCGCGGCCATGAACGACTCCCCTCCGGAGAGGGTCTTGGACGGCCTCTTCCTTCCGGTGTAGTTGTCCAGCACGTCGATGTCCAGGCCGAACTGGGTCCTCCTGTCCATGGACTCCTCGCTGACCACCAGCTCGTACCTGCCGTCGGTCATCCTCCTGAGGCGCCTGTTGGCGTATTCCAGCACGTGCCTGAAGTACAGCCCCTGCACGTAGGACTCGAAGGACTGCTTCACGCCGGTGGTCCCCGATGCAGCATCCGCGAGTTCCACCACCTCGCCGCTGGACCCCTGCAGACGGCTGTATCTGTCAAGGCACGAGCGTACCCTGGTTGCCGTGGTATCGTTGACGGTCATCCTGGCCCTGATCTCCGAGACGAATGACGAGACCGCATCGGACCTCTCCATCAGCCCGGCGATCCTCAGCCTCATGGATTCTGTATCCGCCGGGCCCCTGCCGGCGATCTCCTCGGTCAGAGACGAGATCCTGGCGCGGTTCTCCGCCACCCTCTCCCTGTGGTCGCCGATCCTGGCCTCGAGCTCCGCGATCCTGGATTCCATTGAGAGCAGCTCGTCGGCGCGCTGAGACGTCATGGAGTGTGAACCGAGGATGTCCGCGACGTTCCTCTCGGCGGCAGCCGCAGCCTCCGATGCCTCCGCAATCTGGGAGACCGTCCCGGACAGCACCGCCTCCGCGGAGACAACGGCCTCCTTTGCAGATGAAACCCTCTCCTGGGACGCGGCTATCGTGTCGCGTATGCCGGAAGCGACGGCGTCCAGCCTGGCTATCTCCCTCTCCAGCTCCTCCAGCGAGGGGAACTCCAGCCCGGCGCTGTCGGTCTCCACGCTCCCCCTTAGGGAGGACACGGAGTCGGACAGCCCCCTGACCCTTTCGGACGCGTCCTCTATCGCCGAGGAGAGCTCCGCCTCCCTGGCGTCGATCGACGGGAACTCCCGACGGATGGACTCCACCCTGTCCCTGAGCGGCGTGAGCGTCCCGATCTCCTCTTTCAATCCACGGATGATCTCAGAAACCTCCGAGGACATCTTCCCCAGGGATTCCCTGTCGGGCTCCCCGGAGATACCCAGCTCCCCCAGCCTCTCCCTCAGGTCGACCCTCTCGGATCCAGCCATGGTCCTGGCCTCGGTCAGCCTGTTGCCGGCGTCGGAGACCCTCGTCCTCTGGGCTTCCAGACTCCCCTGGAGCTCGTCCAGCTCGTCCTGGGTGGGCGCACCCTCCGGGACAATGGCCGGCGACGGGTGGTGCACCGACCCGCAGACCGGGCATGGAACCCCTTCCGACAGCTGCAAGGCCAGAACCCCGGCCTGGGACATCAGGAACCTGGTATGGGCATCCGTGTAGGAGTGCTCCAGGTCGTTGGCCCTCGCTACCGCGGCGGCGTAATCAGTCTCAGCCTTGGACACCGCCCTCTCGGACTCCCTGGCCCTGTCGATCCTCCCAGCGATGTCCTTCAGCGCCTTGGAACGGGCCTCCGCCTCGGACAGCCGGGACTTCGCCCTCTCGATCCTGGCGCCCGAGTCCTCATTCTCGGTGAGGAACATCCTGTAGTCCATCACCCTGGCGTCCAACGAATCCTTCTCGGCCCTGAGCCTCTCCAGATCCTTCGAGGCGGCTCCATGCGCGACGATTGCCTTATCCAGCTGCCTCCTGGCCTCATCCAGGCGGTCGTACCTCTCCCGGTCGGCGCCCAGCCTTGCCGATCTCGTCTGTGCATCCCTCATATCGGCCTCGCGGGACGTCGCCTCCGCCAGAGATCCCTCCGCTTCCGATGCGGCCTTCCTCCTGACCTCCAGGTCGACGGCGGCCAAGGCCTTCGCCTTCTCCAGCGAACGGAACCTCTCACGCTCGGTCCTCAGGGCCTGGATCGGCGCCTTCAGGTCGCGCACGGCGGCGTTGATCTCCTCCAGCAGCTTCCTGTCCTCCTCCACGGAGGTCCCCTCTGCCTCCAGATCCTGGGACACGGACCTCTCCCTCTCCAGGGCTGCGATGCTCTCGTTCAGCCTCTCCGCGACGGCCAGCTCCCGGTTGGCCTCGGCCTTCATCCTCTCCAACTCCGCCGACTCCCTCTCCGCCTCAGCCAGAGAACCAGAGTCGAGGCCGGCCTGCAGCGACATGATGCCCAGGACCTCCTCGGCGAACGAGACCTTCCCGATCTTCTCCAGGTACTCGGAACGGTATGGGCTCCCCTCGGGGATGTCAGCCGACCCCATGGAGTCAGTGACGTCCCTCTCGGCCTTGGAGAGCTCCGCCTTGAGATCCCTGACCATCTCGGCGAGGGACTCCTGGAACCTGCGGATGTTCTCTGTAGAGAATATCCTGCGGAACACCTCCCCGCGCTTCTCGGTCTTGCAGTCCAGCAGTTCCCTGAACTGGCCCTGGGCCAGCATGGCCACCTGCTTCCACTGGTCGTAGCCCATGCCCAGGACCTCCTCCACCTTGGCGGCCACCTCCTTCTCCTTGGTGACCAGCCCGCCGTCCCAGCTCAGCTCCGCCGTGGCCGGTTCGGACGTGGTGCCCGTGCCCCTCTTCTTGGGGCGCTCCTGCTCAGGGGACCTGACGATCCTGTACAACACGCCGCGGTGCTCGAACTCCAGGTCCACGTACGTCCTGGCGGACGGTTCGGCGAAGTGGCTCCTGATGGTGACGTTCCTCCTGTCGTCGTTGGTCCTGCCGTACAACGCGTAGGTGATGGCGTTGAATATCGACGTCTTCCCGGCGCCGGTGTCCCCGGTGATCAGGAACAGGCCCCTTCCGCCGAATGCGGTGAAGTCCACCTCCGCCTTCCCGCCGTAGGGGCCGAATGCCGACATTGTCAGCCTGAGGGGCTTCATTCCTCCTCACCCCCCGCCAGCTCCCTGACGATCCTCTTCTGCCCCTCGGACAACTCCTCCCCCGTCTTCCTGCGGTAGAAGTCGGCGAAGAGGACGGCGATGTCCCTCTCCATGGAATCCTCCACCTCGTACTCGGCGGACTCCCACTCCCTCCTCCTGGCCTCCACGCTTATGGACATCACGTTGGGGTACACCTCCCTGAGCCTGGAGAGGGCGTCTATCTCGTCCGATTCCAATTCCACGTAGATGTAGTCGTCCCTGTCCCTGTCCTCCTTGCCGGCAGCGATGAGCGCCTCCAGCGGACCGCGGATGCGGCGGACCTCCCTCAGAGGCCTCAGCGGCACCGTGGAGATGGAGACCGTCTCCCCGATGTCCACCACTGTCACGCTCTTCACGTCGTCCGCCTCGGAGAGGGAGTACTTCAGCGGCGTGCCGCAGTAGCGGACGGTCTCCCTCCCCACGCTCTGGGGCCTGTGGATGTGACCCAACGCGACATAGTCGAACCCTTCGAAGACCGACACGTCCACCGACTCCGTCCCTCCCACGAAGACCGACTCCGACTCGCATGTCTCCGGCCCGATCCCGTCGGCGACGACGAACTGATGCGTGACGGCGACCCTCCTCCTTCCCGGATGGAACTCGGTGTGGGCGATCGCCGAGCGGACGGCGTCGGTGTAGCTCTCTATCCTGTCCTCCGGATGCTCCCTGCGGGCATGCGCCGGCTTGATGAACGGGAGCATGCAGATGTCGACGGCGTCCTCCCCGCTTCCGAGGGTGCGGACGTCCATGTGCCCGCTGTAGGTGCCGGATATGAACAGGTTGTTCCTCTCCAGCATCCTGCTCCCGAACCCCAGCCTCTCGGGGGAGTCGTGGTTCCCGCTGATCATGAACACGCTGGTGCCTGCGGATGTGAGCTCCGTGAGGAACCAGTCCAGCATGGTCACCGAGTCGGTGCTCGGAGACGGGGTGTCGTAGACGTCGCCGGCGATGAGCACCCCGTCCGGTTCCTTCTCACGGACCACGTCCAGGATCATGCGCAGTATGTGCCTCTGGTCCTCCTCCAGGGAGGTCTCCTTCAGCTTCTTGCCTATGTGCAGGTCGGAGATGTGCAGCAGCCTCATCGTATCACCTCAGCCTGAGGGTTCGGATCTCGGAGACAGCCACCTCGGTGCCGCGCCCCTGCTCCACCCAGTACCTGTAGTCCAGCTTCGGGAGCAGGTTGTCGATGCTGACGAAGGACATCCCCTCCTCCGGGACGTACCTGGCTATGACCAGGTCCCTTCCCTCCATGTCCACGGAAACGAGTACGCGGGTCCAGTCCGGGGACTCGAAGGCGTCGGCGAAGATCACCATGCCCCTCCCGTTCTGACCCACGCTCATGGTCCTGAGGCTGCCCTCCGACCACGCACCATCGGATTCCGATCCCTTGGCCTTCGACTCGTGGAGCCTCATGAATCCCTCGACAAGCCTCCTGGTCTCCGGTTCGTCCAGGTCGGCTTCCCCGTGGACTATCCTGTTGCGGAGGTCCTTCGACATGAGGTACATCCTGGACTCGTCGGCGGAGGCGTTGTCCCGCTCCATCATCCGGAAGTAGTCCAGGATCTCGCTGGGTATCCTGTCCTGATCCCCCTGGTCGTAGAAGTCCATGTACTTGTAGAGCGTCGGGCGTGAGATGGAGAACCTCTCCGCCACCTCGGAAATCGGGGTCCTCTCCTTTATCACGCCGGATATGGACCCTCCCCTCTCATTCGTCATGATGTGGTGATGCGGGTGTCCGTATATAATTTTTACATTTTTCGTTGTTTACTGATATTGTAAAGTTCGATGATTCCCGGGTTTGCCGAATCGTTGCCCATCATCATGATATACGTGTGCAACATGGCCCCCGACATGGAGATACCGGCCCTGTTCGCATCCTACAGAAGAGGCGAGCTCGTAGCGTCAGCATCATGGTTCGACGGGGTGACCCCGAGAAGGACGGGCGGAACGGTGCCTTTCGCGGATGCCGCATCCTCGGTCCCCCGTTCGGACGAGCGGAACCCCGTGGTCGTCGTGGACTGCGACAGCCTCGGGAGCCACGAGTTCAGGGAGGGCGTCGTCAAGACCATGAAGGTCCGCGGCAGCGACATCTGGCTCATGACGTGGATCGAGACCGCTGACGACCTGTTCGACGCGTTCAACACGAACGCCGAGGTCGTGATGGGGCCGTACCACGCGTCCCGCTCCGACGCGGACCTGGAGGACATACTAGGCGTCTCGGACAGCTTCGTGCCGGCGGTGTTCGCCGTCGGCGGCAGGGCTGTGGGGAGAATGGGGAAGACCGGGGACCTGGAGCGGACCGTGTCGGAACTCCGGAGGATCGGGTTCGGCAGGATCTGCGTGCTGGACACCGACCGCAGGGTATCGGGCTACACATGGGGGAACCTGTCCGATACCGTCCCGAACCTGCTGCCGTTCACTGACCGCACGACGTCTGCGGGGATATCAGGGACTTGGATATCCCCTCTCCTACTTGGATGAGGGCGCTGACGGCCTTGGTCACAGCCTCTTCAACCCCGGCGTCTCCGTTCCTGTCCGTGCCGGACACGCAGACCTGGCCCACCCAGGTCATCCCCGTGGTGATGGCGAACGCCTTCATGATCGACAGCGTCGGGGTGAAGTTGGGCTCGTCGCTGCCTGCGCATATGAACCCCATCATAGCCTTCGGATGGGGCAGGCCGCTCCCCCTCCAGTAGATCTGGAACCTGTCCATGACGGTCTTCGTCAGGGATGACGGGCCGTTGAAGTGGAGCGGGGTGGCCATAATGACCATGTCCGATTCCGAGAACAGCTTGTAGAGACGGGTCATGTCGTCGTCTATGACGCATCTGCCGTCACCGCACCTGTTGCAGCCCGTGCAATGGAGGATGTGCATCTCCGATGGGAACACCACCAGTGCGTCCTGGTCGTTGCGCCTCAGCTCTGCGGCCGCGGACTGGCACATGGTCTCGGTGGTGCCTCCTCTGCCCGCGCTTCCGCAGATGATGAGTATGCGGTTCATACGTGATGGCATCCCAACATAGTTTATAACCTGCTCTGATGATGGAGGTGCATGGAGAATCGGTCGTTGGAGGCCTTCACGAAGGTGAAGGTCGTCGAGATGCCCCGCAACATCGTGGCAGGGCACGACGTCCTCGGCAGCGTCAGGGACATGTGCAAGGACATCCACACCGGGAGGGTCGGCACAGTCATCACCGGCACCAGGACCATGGACGCCGCGGCGAAGGATGTCCTGGGCTACATGGACGGCTACGACATGGACGTCTGCACAGTCGGCGACGCCACAATCGACAACGTGAAAAAGGTCGAGGAGCAGATCCGCGAGTTCGGATCCGGCTTCGTGCTTGCGGTTGGCGGCGGGAGCAAGATAGACATAGCCAAGGTGGTCTGCAACGAGATGGGCCTCCCGTTCATCAGCATCCCGACCTCCGCGGCCCACGACGGCATAGCCTCCAACAGGGCCTCGCTGAAGTCGGATACCGGCTCAAGGTCGGTGGCGTCTGCGTCACCCATGGGCGTGATAGCCGACACCGGCATCATAGCCAAGGCGCCCTACAGACTACTGGCATCCGGATGCGCGGACGTCATCTCCAACCTCACCGCGATAAAGGACTGGGACTTCGCCAGGAGACTCAAGAACGTCGACTTCAGCAGGTCCGCGTACTCCCTGGCCAAGTACGCCGCGGAGTCGATCATGGAGAGCTCGGGGCTGATAAAGCCGAACCTGGAGGACAGCGTGTGGATCGCCATCAAGCCGATCATCATGTCCGGCATATCCATGAGCATAGCCGGCAGCTCCAGACCCACGAGCGGTGCGGAGCACATGTTCTCCCACATGCTGGACCTGAACCATCCAGGCAAGGCGCTTCACGGGGAGCAGTGCGGGGTCGGGTCCATCATGACGATGTACCTCCACGGGGGCGACTGGCGCAGCATCAGGGACGCCCTCCACGAGATAGGCGCGCCGGTCACCGCAAGGGAGCTGGGGCTGACCGCCGACGACGTCATCTACGCGATGAGCCATGCCCACGAGATCCGTTCCGACAGGTTCACGATCCTGGGCGACGGCGGCATCACGCCGGAGGTGGCGGAGACCGTGGCGAGAGCCACAGGAGTGATCTGAATGGCATTGATAACGCTGGTCGGCGAGCCCCAGGCCAAGGTCGGGGCGGAGTTCTACTTCATCGGTCCCCTCTCGGACTGCAAGGAGTGCAGGCTCAAGGGGGTCTGCTTCAACCTGGAGGCAGGATCCAGATACAGGGTCGTCGAGGTGAGGAGCCAGAGGCATCCCTGCGAGGTCAGCGAGGGGGAGGTCGTGGCCGTGGAGGTGGAGAAGGTCCCCACCCCCGCCGCGGTGCCGAAGAAGGGCGCCATGGAGGGTGTGACCATCACGTTCTCCGAACCCAACTGCCAGGAGATAGGCTGCCCCAACTACTGGAGATGCCACCCCGTGGGCAAGAGGGAGGGGCAGAAGTACATGGTCACCCGCTTGGGCGGGGACCTGGACTGTCCGATCGGGGAGAGGATGGTCGACGCAGACCTGCTCTGAGCCCGTCCGTTCCTTGTGATCTCCAGAATGGAACCTTGCATTAAGGGAAGAGGGGGCATCCGCCCCCGTTTTCTCACCTCGTAAGCCCCAGCCCGGTGTCCCAGGCCTGTCCGACCTTCCTCCCAACGGCGTAGTAGCCCTGCTGGAATGTGTCGTACATTATGGGGTCCAGCTTGACCGGGTCCACGTTGCCGTCCTGATCGAGGATCGACTCGTCGGCGAGGACGTTCTTGATCCTCCCGACCACGCGGAATCCCTCGATCCCGTGCTGGATCTCGGCCACCTCGCACTCCAGGGTCAGAGGGAACTCCTTCACGACCGGAGCGTCCACACGGGTGCTCCTGACCGCGGTCAGACCGGAGCGCTGGAACTTGTCGGGGGTGTCGTTCCCGGAAGCGATCCCGAAATAGTCCGCTTCGACGACATGGGCCACGTCGGGGATGCTGAGCGTGAACGCCTTCGTCCTCTTGATGTTCTCGGACGTCTTGTGGCCCTCGTCCAGGTTCAGGGCCACCAGGTCCTCCGAGCAAATGCCTCCCCAGGCCATGTTCATGACATCGACGGAACCGTCCTCGTTGTATGTGGCGATCATCCCGACGGGCATCGGGAAAACGTAAGGTCTGACTCCAAGGTCCTTCATCATTATCACTCGGGCTCTCGCCCGCCGATGATAACGATGATCGTCTATATCAGGCTGTTGACCAGGTGCATATGGAGGTCGCCGGGGTGTCCCCCGGCTGGGTTTGATCAGAACTTCTCGCCGGTGATGCGCTCGTACATGTCGACGTACAGCTTGCTCACCCTGTCGATGATCTCCTGGGGCAGGGCGGGGATGTCGGGCTCGGGCTTGCCTGCGTCCCTGGCGGCGTAGAGCTCGTCGTGGTAGCCGGTCTCGCGGTAGTACTGCCTGACGAACTCCTTGGAGAGCTCCACGATGTTGCCCTTGGCGTACTCCTCGGCGTCCCACCAGCGGTCCTCGTCCAGGGTGCCGAAGGTGTCCACCACCATGAGCTTCCTGTCCTTGTCGTAGCCGAACTCCTTCTTCCCGTCGCAGTGGATGAGCCCGCGCTTACCGGCCTCCTCCTCGATGATCCTGTCGATCCTCAGGACGGTGTCAACTATCTCCTGGTACTCGGCGTCGGAGAGTCCCGCCATCTCCTTGGCCTCCGCCTCGGTGAGGTTCTCGTCGTGCTCCTCCAGCTTCGTGGTGCACTCGACGAAGGGCTTGGGGAGCTTCTCTCCCCTCTTGACCTCGTGCCCCGCGGGGAAGCCCAGGTCCTCCGGCTTCACCTTGCCGGACTTGAGCCTGTCCAGGAGGGACCCTGCGGCGTAGTACCTGCAGATGACCTCCAGGGGGATCAGGTAGTTGGTCGTGGTCCCGTCGATCTTGGAGTAGTCGCGGATGACCTGCACCCTCTTCACCCTCATCCTGTCCTTGGAGGGCTCGCTGATGTAGTGGTTGTTGATGCCGGCCTCGTCGAGCTTGCCGAACCAGTACTTGGCTGTCCTGCACAGGGTCTCGCCCTTGTGGGGGATCTTGGAGGGTATGATCTTGTCGAAAACCGAGATGTTGTCGGTGTAGGCGAACTCCAGTGTGTCGTCGTCCACCTCGTATACCTCTTTGACCTTCCCGGTCATCAGATGCTTCATAGGACCGCATTAGGAGCAACACCTATTTGGTTCTCACCCAATCGATCCCATATCGGATGTCACATGTCGATTGGGGCACGATCCATGGAGTAACCGGAAAGATCGATTGTTGTCAGTACCCCTTCGCACGGGGACCCCATGCCGGACACCACCCTGATGGCCTCCATGGCCTCCATCCCCGCCAGCGCCATCACCGCGGCTCCGACGGATAGGACGGGACCGGCACTGTCCCTGGCCGTCCCCAGCACATCCCTCAGACTGGGGGTCTTACCTGGGATGGAGACGTACAGCTGGCCGTGCATCCCGGAAACCCCCGCATGTACGAGCGGTATCCCGGACCTCTGCGAGTAATCGTCCAGGAGCATCCTGGCCTCGAAGGAGTCCAGGCAGTCGACTATCGCGTCGCACCCGGCGAACATGTCCTGGTTGCCGTCGGAGACGGGCTCGCACACCGCCTCCACGTCGGCGGCGGGGTTCAGCGCCAGCACCCATTCCGCGGATATCATGGACTTGGGCCTCATGTCCCCCGCGGCGTAGATGAACTGGCGGTTCAGATTGGTTATGTCCGGGACGTCGTGGTCGCAGAGGACGAACCTGCACACGCCTGCCTCCGCAAGGGCGGTGATGACATGGACCCCAAGTCCGCCGCAACCGGCCACGCCGACCTTGGCGGACATGATCCTCCTCTGACCCTCGTCGCCCACTATGGGCATCTGCCTCTCGAACCTGCTCAAAGCCTCCCCTCCACGAAATCCTTCAAAAGCGAGCAGGCCTCCCTCACCGTCGATTCCCTGACCTGCTGGCGGCTCCCGTCGAATACGTGTCTCGATGCGACGGTCCTCGAGCCGTCCGATACGGCCATGTGCACCAGACCGACGGGCTTCTCCGGGGTGGCCCCGCCTGGCCCGGCTATGCCGGTGACCGCTACGGAAACGTCGGCGCCGTAGAGCCTGACGGCACCCAGGGCCATCTCCCTGGCGGTCTCCTCGCTGACGGCCCCATGCGCCAGGAGCGTGCCGTGGCTGACGCCCAGCACCCTCTCCTTGGACTCGTTGCTGTAGGTCACGGCCCCGCCCAGGAAGTATGCGGACGAGCCGGGCATGTCCGTCATGCACGCGGATATGAGGCCTCCGGTGCAGGACTCGGCGCAGCACATGGTCATCCCCCTCCCCGAGAGGGCGGCGGCCAGCGCCTCGGCCTCGGAGGGGTGCACCGACCCTTCCCCCGCATATGTCCCTGAGCCTTCCGACCCCGTCTATCCTCTCTATGACGTCCGCCACCGCGGAGGGCACTAACGACTTCCACTCTTCGCCGGCCACCATCCTGCGGCGGACCTCCGTCCCGGAGTAGACCTCCCTGTTGTACAGCGGGGATTCCCTGACGTCGTATCCGGCCTCCTGGAACAGGCGGCGGGTCATCGGGTTGTTGCTGTACACCCTCTGGAACGGCGGTGCCATGGACACCACGTGGGCGACCCACACCGAGTAACGGTTCAGATCCTCCACCGGAACGATGCTGAAGTCCGGCACCCCGGCATCCTTCAGGGCGTCGCCGATCATCAGGTACCTCTCTCCGGCGGTGAACGGGTTCTCCGGGTCGTGGGATATCTGGGCGCTCCCGATGCCGATGATGAGATGCTCGGACTCCTCCGCGCATTTGAGGAGGACCTCCATGTGGCCGTTGTGGAGCGGCTGGAACCTGCCTATGACAAGAGAGTGCTCGGAGTAATCGAACCTGCCCATGATTCGCCGATACCTTCGACGTATTTAATGGCAGATGAGAGAAGGCTTGACCCCCGCCGAAGCGGGGGTAAGGGACGGGTCTCCCCGTCGTTTGATCCTCACTGGGGGGAGGGGACGGGGTTGACGTGCTCCTTCGCCTCGGGCTCCGCCACTGGTGCGGGCTCCGGCTCCGGGACCGCCACCGGGGGCTCCCTGGGGGGCTCCTGCACGGCCACGGCGGACTCCCCGTAGTGGTGCTCCGCCGGAGGCTCGATCTTCCTCGCCGAGGACCTGCCGTCCTTGGTCAGCGGGAGGAGCTTGTCCATGTACTGCTGCTTCATCGGGCAGTCCACGAAGGCGTACTCGAACACGTCGCGGAGGTTCTCCACGGTGTAGATCTCCATGTCGCGGTAGTACCTGTTCTCGATCATCACGTCCTTGGCGTTGTCCGCCGGGATGAGAGCGATCTTGATGCCGGACGCGGCTGCCGCCTCCAGCTTCGCGGTGACGCCGCCGACCGGCAGGACCTTCCCCCTGACGTTGAGGGACCCGGTCATCGCCAGGTCCTGGCGGATCGGGATGTTCTCGAGGGCGGAGATGATGACCGTCGCCATGGTGATGCTGGCGGAGTCCCCCTCCACACCGTCGTAGGTGCCGATGTACTGCAGGTGGATGTCGCTGTCGGAGAGGTTGGTCATGGTGTACTTCTTGATGACCGCGGAGATGTTCTCCACCGCCTCCTTGGCGATGGTCCCCAGCTGACCGGTGGCCACGATGTGCCCGGACCTCTTGACCTGCGCGGGGGAAACCTCCGCCACGATCGGGAGCACTATTCCCGAGTACTCCGCCATGTTGGAGCTGGCGTTCAGCGCGGCCAGGCCGTTGATCATGCCCACGGCCTCGCCGGAGGTGTTGAACAGCTCGTAGGCCTTGTTGGCCTCGATGTAGCGGTCGGCGACCTGCTGCTCCAGGCTGCGGGCGATTGACCTGGCCTGGACGACGTCGTCCGCCGTCACCAGTCTGGCCTTCCTCTGGACGGCCATGTCTCCAGAGACCCTGATGAGTCCGCCGAGCTCCCTCATCCTGAGCGTGAGCTCGCCCTTCCTGCCGCCGCGGCGCTGGGCCTCCCTGAGGATCTCAGCGACGGCGTACCTGTCGAAATGGGGGATCTTCCCGTCCTTCCTGACCTCCTGGGCCACGAAGCGGGTGATGTTCTCGCGGTTCTCGTCGGTGTCGGGCATGGTGCTGCGCATGTAGACCTCGTACCCGTATCCCCTGATCCTCGACCTGAGTGCGGGATGCATCCCCTGGATGGCGTCCATGTTTCCGGCGCAGACCAGGATGAAGTCGCATGGCACCGGCTCGGACTTGACGAGTGCCCCGGAGGAGCGCTCGGACTGCCCGGTGATGGACATCTTCTTCTCCTGCATCGCCGTGAGCAGAGCCTGCTGGGACTCCATCCTCAGCATGTTGATCTCGTCGATGTAGAGGACACCCTTGTTGGCCTTGTGGATGTCCCCGGCCTCCAGCCTGTCGTGGGACGGGGTCTCGAGGCCTCCGGACTGGAACGGGTCGTGCCTGACGTCTCCGAGGAGGGCCCCGGCATGGGTGCCGGTTGCGTCGACGAACGGGGGCATGTCCCCGGGGTCGTGACCGACCAGCAGCTTCGGGACTATCGCGGTCTCGTTGCGGGTCTGCCCGGGCGTCCTGAAGAGCATCAGGACCAGCAGGGCACCCAGGATGGCGATCCAGGCGATCGTGAAGTTGTTGAGCATCAGGGCAGCCAGCAGGCCCAGGACCACCAGCCCCAGACAGATGTAGATGTACATCGAGTTCTTCTGGTTCTTCTGCTGGGCGGCGATTGCCTTCTGCTCCGCCACCACGGCCTTCCCCTTGCCTGCGGGGAACACCCTGACCCTGGGCTCGTTGAAGTCCTCCGGGTTGTGGTAGGCCACGATGTCCTGGAGGTCCTCCTTGGGCAGATACTCCACCATCGAGTTGGCCAGCATGGACTTACCAGTACCGGGCTCGCCGATGAGCATGACGTGCCTCTTCTGGGAGGCGGCCTTCCTCATGACCTCCACGGCGGCCTCCTGACCGATGACCCTGTCGGCCATCAGGTTAGGGATCGGGATCTCCTCGGTGGAGTTGAAGGTCTGCCTGTCGGCCCACTCCTCCACGGAGAGCTCAGACCTCTTCACTTCCTTCTTGTCTGTCATGTTTCCCCCAAATTGATTTGATTGCTAGTTTGAACCTGTATATAAAGGTTGATTGATCTAATTCCATGGTTCAGACGTTACCCTTCCTTATCGCGTAGAGCAGCGTCCCGACGATGACTATGACGATGACGACCGCGAACACGTGGGTGCCGTACCGGTCGAAGAACGTGCTCTCGTCTGGCCATGCGTACCCGTCGGCAGATATCTGGATGGGGGCGAGGGAGTTCGTCGACGACAGGTCCAGATCGGCCATGTGGGTGGATCCGAACCTCTCCCCCCCTGCGACCGCGGACGTCTCGGTGGTGTACCCCGCCAGAAGCGGCGACCTGTCCTCGGACGTGTACCATGTGGCGTCCGCCCCGTACCAGTTCTCCCCGTCCTGCACCACGTTCCAGTACCCGGTCGCACCGGCGTCCTCGCCGAACGATGTGTACACGGTCCCCTTCGCGGTTAGTGCGGTGACGCCGTTCTGCTGGCAGAGCTGTGTGAACGCGGCGGCTATGCCGGCGGAGGAGGACGAGCGGGTGACCAGCGCGTCGTAGATGTTGCTGACCTGGCCCTCCTCGTCGTCGGTGTCACTGACGGTCAGGAGGCTGTCTGCGATCGCCCTGACCTTTTCGGCCACGGACCCGGATACTGTGATCCCCTGGACGGCGCTCCTGAGCTCGTCCATGCGGTTGAGGAGCTCGTTGACGTCCGTCGTGTTCGCATCGTCCGCCATGTCCGCGGGGACGTTGAGGGTGAATTCGACCCAGTCCGCCATGAAATACCCGACCTCGCCGACCTGCACGGTGGTCGTCGAGACCGTCACCTCCACGGCGGCCACCGGGAGGTCCCAGAGCCAGACCGCCATGGGGTCTGTGTAGTACATAGCCGCCAGGGCGCTGTTGACCATATCCGTCGCATATGTCCTGGCAGCCTCCGTGCTTGTGAACAGGACCGGGTCGTACAGTCTGATGGTGAACAGCATGGAGTTCTTCGGTTCGGCCTGGGCGTCCTGGATTGACGTTGCCACTTCCTGGTAGACGCTCTGCCCGTTCGTGTCCAACTGCTCGTAGTAGCCCACCGGCTGGGCGGTCTCCGAGTCGGCTGCCTGGACCGCGGGTGCCAGGAGGACGGCGACAGCACAGAACGCGGCCAGCGCCGCGATGACGCTTGTTCTCATATGAAACGTGATTACACGCACTATCTTTTAAAGGTCTGCGTCAGAACATCGTACCGGGTGCAAGATGTGCCTGAACAACAATTATCAACACAGGCACGGTTGACCTCGGCATGAGGGTCGACGAGCTGGACGTGCCAGATGCCGTGGCGGACGCGCTCCAGTCCGCGGGATTCCGCCAGCTCCACCCGCCCCAGGCGGAGGCCATCCCCATCGCGCTGGAGGGGAGGAACCTGGTCGCCGCCATACCGACGGCCAGCGGCAAGTCGCTCATAGGCTACGCCGTCGCGCTCAAGACCCTGGTACTGCGCCAGGGGAGGGTGCTTTACATAGTCCCCCTCAAGGCTCTGGCCTCGGAGAAGAGGGACGACTTCATGCAGTTCTCGGACCTGGGCATAAAGGTGCACATGAGCACCGGCGACCTGGACTCCGACGACAGGGGCCTCGAGGACGCGGACATAGTGGTGGCCACATCCGAGAAGGCGGACTCCATGCTCAGGCACGGCAGCCGCTGGATGGACGGCGTCAAGCTCGTAATAGCCGACGAGATCCACATGATCCACGACCCCGGCAGGGGGCCCACCCTCGAGGTGACTCTCACCAAGATGATGCGCCGCAGGTCCGACCTGCAGGTGATCGCTCTTTCCGCGACGGTCTCCAACGCGGACGACCTGGCGGACTGGCTGCACGCCACCCTGGTCAGGAGCGACTGGCGCCCGGTCCCGCTGATGGAGGGGGTGTACGACAGGGGCAGCATTACATTCGGCGACCGCTCCGTCAAGGAGGTCCCGCCCAACGGCGATGCCGTGTCCTCCCTTGTCATGCAGGCCGTGAAGGACGGGGGGCAGTGCCTTGTGTTCGTGAACTCCCGCAGGTCGACGGAAGCGGAAGCGGTCAGGATCGGGGGGCTGCTGGCGCCCGTCGCCGGGAGGCAGCTCTCGCAGGCCGAGAACGCCGTCCTGGAGGGGGATTCCGAGTCTACATCCACTGGCCGCAAGCTCGCGTCCTGCGTGAAGTCCGGGTCCGCGTTCCACAACGCCGGCCTGACCTACAGGCAGAGGAAGTACGTCGAGGACGCCTTCAGGGCTGGGACGATAAAGGTGATAGTAGCCACCCCGACATTGGCCGCCGGCATCAACCTGCCTGCCAGGAGGGTCGTCGTCCGCGATACGTACCGCTACGAGAACGGGGCGAACTCCCCCATCTCGGTCATGGAGGTCAAGCAGATGTGCGGACGCGCGGGCAGGCCCGGGTACGACCCCTACGGGGAGGCGGTGCTCGTGGCCAAGAACAGCACCGACGCCGACCACCTGA
The DNA here is from genome assembly GCA_959597175.1 of uncultured Methanomassiliicoccales archaeon. GTDB lineage: Archaea > Thermoplasmatota > Thermoplasmata > Methanomassiliicoccales > Methanomethylophilaceae > Methanoprimaticola. The sequence goes on along the minus strand of CAUFXM010000008.1, from coordinate 29,818 downwards.
TGGAGGACTACATCGACCATGACACCGAGAGGCTGACGTCCAAACTGTTCCAAGAGAGGGTGCTCAGGAGCCACATCCTGGGGATCGTCGCCACCGGGGACGCGGACTCCGACGAGGGGGTGGTGGACTTCCTGAAGGACACCTTCTTCGGCAGCACCTCCAGCCTGTTCGGGATAGAGACCGTGGTGGGCGACGTCATCGACTTCCTGGCCAAGGAGAAGATGGTCCGCAGGAGGGGGGACCTCATAGACATCCTGCCCTTTGGGAAGAGGGTCTCCGACCTGTACATCGATCCGGTCACGGCTTTCATGCTGAGGGACGCCGTCCTCAGGATAGACGACGCCACCGAGCCCATGCCCATACTCATCGCCGCGGCCATGACCCCCGACGTGGTGGGGATGTATCCCAAGAAATGCGATGACGACCGCCTCTCGGTCGAGGAATCGCTGTGGTCGGAGAGGCTGCTGCTGGATCCGTACGAGACCGACGACTACGACCCGGAGTACTTCCGCAGCGACCTGAAGACGGCTGCGCTGGTGAGCGACTGGATGGAGGAGGTGCCGGAGGAGTCGATCACCAGCGCCATGGGCATCGGGCCGGGGGACATCAGGGCGAAGGTGGACCGCATGGACTGGATCGTCTACGCCATGTCCGAGATAGCCTACATCTTCAACCCCGACGCCATCCGCAGGATAAGGCCGCTCTCCGTCAGGATAAGATACGGGGTGAAGGAGGAGCTGTCCGACCTCGTGACCCTCAGGGGGGTGGGCAGGACGAGGGCCAGGCTGCTGTTCAAGGCCGGATACAGGACCAGGGACGACATCGCTTCCACGGATGAATCGGTCTTTGCGGCAATGCCCGGGATCGGTCCGGCCCTGGCTAAATCGATGAAGTCCCAGGTTGGGTCGGTGTCGCAGGGGCCCGAACCCAGACTCTCCCCCTCCGAGGAGGAGGCGATGCTGGACGAGATGGCGGCCGCGTACGGCGAGATGCCGGAGCCAGCACCCGTACAGGGAACCGTTCCGGAAAACGAGGAAAAGGTGAAGGAGGCCGGCCCGAGGCAGGCCAGCCTCTTCGATTTCTGATCACTCGGACAGGATGCGCTCCACGTCCTCGACGGAGTTGCCGCACTTTATGGGCGGGGCGCAGTTGTTGATGATTGTGTCAGGGTCCTTCAGACCGTTGCCGGTGCAGATGCACACGACCCTCTCGTCCCTGTCCACGATGCCCTCCTGGCGGAGCTTCCTGAGCCCTGCCACCGAGGCCGCGGACGCGGGCTCGACGCAGACGCCCTCCCTCCTTCCGAGGAGCTGCTGTGCGCTGATGATCTCCTCGTCGGTGACCGTGGTGGCGTATCCGCCTGTGGAGTAGATGGCGTGCAGCGCCTTCCTGCCACTGACCGGGTTCCCGATCCTGATGGCCGTGGCGACGGTCTCGGGGTTCTCCTCGGGAACGAAGTCGTCGGTGTGCTTCCTGAACGCCTGGACGACGGGGGATGCGCCCTCGGCCTGAATACCGGTGAGCATCGGGACCTTGTCGATCCATCCGACCTCCTTCAGCTCGGTGACCGCCTTGTACACGGCCCAGATGTTGGCGGCGTTCCCCACGGGCAGGATGATCCTGTCGGGGACGTCGTACCTGAGCTGGTCGATGATCTCGAACAGGACGGACTTCTGTCCCTCGGGCCTGTAGGGGTTGATCGAGTTCAGGAGGTACAGCTTCCTCTCCTCCGCCATCCTCCTGGCGAGTGCGAGAGCGTCGTCGAAGTTCCCGTCGATGCTCAGCACCTTCGCCCCGAAGAACAGGGCCTGGGCCAGCTTGCCCATGGCGACCTTCCCGGAGGGGAGGAACACGGCGCATTTCATCCCGGCCTTGGCCGCGTAGGCGGCGAGGGCGGCGGACGTGTTGCCGGTGGAGGCGCAGCCGACGACCTTGGCCCCCAGCTCCTTGGCATGGGAGACACCGATGGTCATGCCCCTGTCCTTGAATGATCCGGTGGGGTTGAGCCCCTCGAACTTCACGAAGGTGTTCTCCACGCCGATCTCGGCCCCCAGGGCCTTGGTGGGGTACAGCGGCGTACCGCCCTCCTGGATGGACACCTTGTGTGCCGGGTCCACCGGCATGAAGGGTGCGTACCTCCAGACCCCTATGGGCTCCTTGCGGAGGTCCTCGGGCCTCATCTCCTTCACGGGCTCCAGGTCCATCTTCACCGTGAGGAGTCCCCCGCACCTGGGGCAGGTGTTCACGAACGGGTCGTCGACCTCGACGCCGCAGTCCCAGCAGATTACCTTGTGCGCTGCCATTTCAAATCCTCCTGCAACCGGAGCCGGGCTCCGTGATCCAGGTGTCGCATTTCATGTCGTTGTCCGCGTATACTGCGCGGATGCTCTCCGCGATGGCCTCGCCCTCGTGGGAGCTCTTGTCGTAGAATGATATTATGCAGGGTCCGGAGCCGCCGAGGAAACTAGCGATCGCGCCGTGAGACTTCGCCGCGGACTCCGCCTTCTTGAGGTGGGGGACAAGACCCGACCTGGCGGGCTCGAACACGGCGTCCTTAACGGACCTGCCGATGAGCCCCAGGTCCCCTGTCTGCATCCCGTGGACCATGCACGCCGCGTTGCCCAGGTGGAACACCATGTCCTTCAGGGGGATCTCCATGGGGATCACGGCCCTGGCGTCCCTGGTGGCAACCATCACATCGGGCATCGCGACGACGATGCCCAGGTTCTCCGGGGGCGCGATGGTGATGACCTCGAATGGCTCGTAGGAGCGGATGACGGTGAACCCTCCGAGCACGCAGGGCGCCACGTTGTCCGCGTGGAATCCTCCTGAGGTGACGTCCTCCGCATGCGCCGCGCACAGGACGACCTCCGTCGGGGACAGCTTCTCCCCGCAGAGGATGTGCGCCAGGAAGGCGCCTCCGGCCGCGGATGCGCCGGACGAGCCGATGCCGCTGCACGGGCGTATCCCCTTCTTGATCCTGATCTCGAGGCCGAAGTCGGCGTCGCACCTCCTGAGCACCTCTGCCGCGGCTATGCTCACGGAGTTCTGCTCCGGGTCGGTGGGGATGCTCTCGGAACCGGGCCCGGTGACCTCGGTGATTACGATTCCGGACTCGGTCTTCCTGCCCTCGATGATGTCGTAGGGCTCCTTCAGCGCCAGTCCGAAAACGTCGAAACCGGCACCTATGTTGGATGTCGTTGCGGGTGCTGCTATCCTGATCCATTCCTCGGCCATGATGCTCACGAGTTCCTGCCGGGCGGTACCGCGCGCGTGGTTAAAATGGTATGCATGGAACGTTGGCGAAGCCGCATACAAGACATGTGTACACCATCGTTGCCATCATGCGTGATGAAGACCATCTCATAACCGGAATCGGTGATCATTCGTCTAGCCCATCGTATCCGCGATATCGACCGCGGTCGGACCCGCGATGGCAGGGGCACGGAAGAGTGGCGATAGATCCCGTCCGGACATCCGTCGATCCAGTTGGCCGGATGCCGCCAGTATCAATGATGATAGAGAGACGACTCGCCTTGGACCCGTCCCCTGCGAAACGGTGCGGTTCCGCGGCGGGTCCCGGACGACACTGGCTTATCCGTCCACATCCTTCCCGCAGGCATGAGGTTCGACGTCATCGGCATCAGGGGGCCCGCAGGGTTCGAGGAGATCGTCTCCCACTTCACATCGATGGGCGGGGACGTGGTCCTCCTGGACCCGGACATGGTGGCCGGGAGGGATCACGCAATGTCCGCGGCAATCCACGCCGAGAGGGCGTTCAGGGAGGGCACCAACCGCTCCAAGACGCTGCCAACGGAGATCATCCTCTACTGCGCCTGGGAGAGGCAGATCGGGAAGGCCATGGCCAAGATGAAGCCGAAGGAGGGCAGGGACGAGTACGTCGCGGTCCTCATGGACGTCGACGATCCCCGCCTGGATGAGATCGGGATGACCAGGGACGACTCCATCGTGGGATGCACGCCCTGGAAGGCCGAGAGACTCGGTCTGAGGAGCTGCTTCATCCCTCCGGAGGACGAGGCCGTGGAGAGGGTCGCAATGGTGGAGCTTCTGAAGGTCTGACCCCGCATCCATCATCATCCAACGGTCAGCGTGACCGCACGGTGCCCCGCTTATATCCATCTAGAACGAGTGCTGTCCGTCCGGGGAAGAGGGGGCGCCGGGACAACCGGCCCGACAAAGTGCCACGACACTCCATGCATAGCACCCCATTCTGGAACCATCGACGGCCCCCGTCCCCGGAGACCACTTGGCGCCGTGACCGGCATCGTTCGGGAAGAAGCCATGCACACGACCTTGCGATCGTCGAACACAGAAAGCGTTTGAGCCGCGGTCCCGGATTACCGGGAACCGCGGCATCGGGATCCTCATTCCCTCTTCCTCAGGTACCAGTAGGCGACCGCCGCCACCGCAACAATCACCAGGACGATCAGGATCCAAATCCACGGGGAACCTCCATCGCCCTGACCTGCGGGGGGATCGTCCTCCCCAGGGTCTACGGGGACGGCGTCCTGTCTCACATCCCCGCCTATCGTGACCACGATGTCCCTGTCGATGGAGGATAGCACGTAAGTCATCCCGTCGTTGGAGAGAGTCCCTCCGGTGGACGCGACATCGGGCCCACCTTCGAGTGTGAACCCCTCCGCGACGGACACGGTGAACGTGACACTCCCGCTGGTCACGGACCCGATGGTGTATTCGAGCCCGGCGATGACGTCGAACGTGACTACGTGGACGTCGTCGATGATCACCGTCCCTCCTCCGGAACCCCCTCCGACGTACGTCCAATGGGCGTAGACATCGGTATCCTCGGTGATCGGTGCACCGGGGTCGAACCTCTGCCCGTCCCCTGTGAACCATCCGGCGAACTCATAACCCTGGCGCACGGGTGCGTCTGGCAGGGTGACGAAGTCGTCGCCGTAGCGGACAACGGTAGACTCACTTATCGCCGTAGAATGTAGGATGGTACCCGTGTACCCATCGTAGTAATTCACATGGATGAATTCCCTGTCATGGAGATGCACTACTGGGATAAACGTCTGAGTCTCGGAGACTCTGACATCACCCCTGATGGCGGTCTGCGTCACACGTACTGCGTCACATCCAGACATCTCACTGCGATCCAGTTCGATTCTCCAGAATCCATCTCCTTCTACATCGTGAACGGTTAATGGCACTTCGACACCATCAACGATACCAGTCACACTCCATTCCACATCGTCCAGATTAGTTGACCCGCCCTCATAGTAGAATGAGAGGTCATGACTGTAGCAGTACCAGACATCTCCATCGTCCGCGTCTGCGGATGAACCAGATGTGACCACGCACAGGAGGCACAGAATCGCCAAAGCCGTCACGATGTACGTACGGGATGCCATTCACCCACCTCTCATATCGTCCCTTCAGCTACCGTCAGCATCTCAGTCCGTAATGGTGTATCCAGGCGAGAACCCGATTCCGGTCTGAACATCGTCCACGACTGCAACCACCACAAGCTCGAATGCGGGCGAATCGTCTACTCCTACCATTACCACGGTGTAGGATCCCGACCCAGTGATGTAGGGAGACAAATCGAACACACCGTTAGATCCTTGGACAGATTGCCTTCCACTTTCACTAACAACATAGATTGTCTCAACCGCATCAGTCGGATCGATCGTGACCCTGACGCTATTCGCTGCGGCTTGTTCATTCTGAAGCACGATGTACTTAGAGCCACCCGTCGCTCCCCCTGACACGGGGCTGGCACCGCTCACTGTGTAGCTGAACGTTCCGTCCTCCGCAGCGTTCACGGATATGGTGTATTGGTGGGTGAATGTCTGGTTCGATTCCACATGGGTAGCGATGACCGTCACGTTGTCGGAACCACTAACAGCCTCTGTGGGCGTTCCGGAGATCTCTCCCTCTGGAGTCATCTGAAGCCCACTAGGCAGACCCACAGCATAGAAAACGTAGCTACCATCTTCTACACTGGTAACGGATGTTGCAGTCATTGGTGTGCCGACCTGCAGACCGCTGAATGTTACATTATTCAGAGGGGATGTCAGGATGTGAATGTCCATCTCATAGCTAAGAGACTGAGTTACCGATCCACTGGTCTCACCATCAACAGAGGTGGTGATTGTGTAAACGAGTTCTACATGAATGTCGCCACCGACGTTTCCAGCGGTGATGGATGCCGTGTATGTGGCAGTAGAAGTTGTTTCGTTTCCACCTTCCTTTGTCATCGACAGAGTGGCGGTCGAACTATTGGTTCCCGTCAACGATATCGTACCCTGTCCTACTGTCAACGGGGTGCTGTTAGCTGTCCATGTAACGGTGTTGTTGTAGTACGTGTCAGCAGGCTCAGTTATGATGAACTCCACCTGTGCGCTCCCGCCAGCCGCCACATAGACATTGCCCTTGTCTACATCTGCACCGTATGACTCTCCGTTATCGAAGAAGACCACGGCTGTTGCTGCGATCACCATAGCTAATGACACGGCTATGGCCGTTGCTTTCATGTTCATTCCTTGTTCCTCCTTTCATTATATCGAGAAGACACCCGTACGGCCGATCTCCTCGACCGATCCGACCACGACCACATGCAGTACGTGCACGGCCGCCGGCCCCTCAAGGGTGATGTGGAAGGACCCCGTCCCGGGATCCCCACTTCTGAGCGTGAGATAGTCTCCGTTCCACTGGGCCTCTAACCTCAGGTCGCCCGAGAACGAGATGGTGTACCCAGCCGAATCCTGCAGACGGATGGAGAACCCGTTCCCCTCCAGCTGCGAGCTGTGTATGATGATGGACTGCTCCGAGCTGTCTGTCGGGACGTTCACGACGTTTGGAAGACCGACCATCGTGAGAGGCCCGTGCTCGAACAACCCGATGTCGAGGGAGGTCGGACCGCTCACGTCGTCGATGAGGCCGCCCATGTAGGCCCATGCACGGTAGTCGTCGGCGCCATCGTACATGCCGACCAGCGGCGTGGTGTCACCGATGTACCATTCACTGTAGGTGTGCAGAACCGTGTCGCCGTCGCTGAAGACGATGGTCTGGGCGACCGCCTCGAAGCTGATACTGATTGTGACGTTCCCGTTTACATCGACGGTATGCTCGACGGCATCCTCATCCTCGAAACCGGCGAACCGCCCCGACACCAGGTACGTCTGCGACGTTGCCGGGAACGTGTACGTCATCGTCCCTGCTGCAGAATCCCAGCTACCTTCGGATACCTGGACCGGCACATGGTCACGGGTGGTCACCGTCAGAGAGCCATCTGGCATGTCTGTGAATACTGAGCCGTCTTTCTGGAACGACACCACCACGGTGACCGTGAACTGGGACGGCTCCGCGTCTCCGAACGACACATCGGTCTTGGAGCCCGTGAGCCCGGAGTTCACCGAGTACTCCCTGTGCGTTACCCCGTCGGTGACCAGCGATGCCCCGACGGCCGTGAACCCTGTTCCGAACTGATAGCCGTCCTCTGCGGTAAGTGCGATGATGTCCCCTGTGTAGGCCTGGGTCCCATCCCAACCTGATACGGTGAATATGTTGCCCCTGTGGTCCGTCCTTTCGATGTCATATGCGTAGTGACTCCCGTGAGAGACGTTCCACACGATGTTGACGTAGAGCTCGTACCCTACATCCTGGCTCAATTGTCCATAGGACAGGACGAATGCGTCCTGGTATTGATGCGAAGAACCGTCCGAACCGTAGAGCGATATGACCGTACTGCGGTTCCCGTAGCTGGGGGCTGTCAACTGAAGCGATCTGCCGGGGCCTATCTCGACCTCGTATGCAGGTCCGGCACCTCCCTCTACGATGCGGCCGTTATCGAATCCGAAGAGCTCGTTGTCGTCGTGGGTCCCGCCGGACGGCATCGTTATGGTCACGGTGTAACCGACTGACGTGGTGATGCTGACATTCAGATCCATCGCGGGCGACGTGAAAGTCACCGTGCCCTCGCCTACCGTGAACCTGTTCCATGTGCCTTCGTTGGCGGTGGCGCCGCTGACGTGCAGGTTCCCGGTAAGATCGACCGTTATGACCACAGTCTGCCCGACGGTGTACGAGTACTCACCGTCCATCGGCTGCTGTTCTGCGCCGTCTACGGTGACCGTCACATCGAGACCACCATCTACCTCCACTGTGAGATTGTACTCCACAGGCTCCAGCGCCACGTAGACGTCCACGTTGGAGTATGTGGTGAAGTTGGTCGGTGTCCCGAACCCCGACTCACTGGAGTCACCGATCTCAACATATTCTCCATCGATTTCGATGTACCAGTTCGAGATCTCGTATCCGGCGGATACGTCCACCCTTCCGGTGAGATCCACCGGGGAGCCGGGCGCACCGGGGAACAGGACGGTGTCGTTGACCGAGCCCGGGGAACCAGGATACAGATGGACGGTGATGGCCACGCTGTATCCCACGTAGACGGTCAGGTCCTCCGTTACCTCCGAACCGAAGTTGAACCTGCCGTACCCGTCCTGGCTGTCGTACCACTGCGGGTAGTTTTCGCTGTAGTCGAAGCTCAGGTCCGTCCTGTAGGGGGTGTCCGGCTTGGAACCCAGGAGACTGGACGACGGAATCGGATCCTGCAGGTCCGTATCCAGAAGGTCCGCCACCGACACGACCTCGTAGCCGTTCGTAGCGTACGGGGCGAGCACTGTTCTGTCGGTGGATGTGAGGACGTTCCCGAAGCTGTCTTTCATCAGGGACCCGTCTATGCTCCCGATGAACGAGACCGCATCTGTCTTGTCCCACGAGGACGTGTTGACGACCACGTAGTACTGGGACACGGAGGACCCGAAGTCGATTCCGAGGGTGAACAGCATCTGATCCTGGGACCAGGACGACGGCTGGTCCAGGTCCAGGACCTTGTCCATGAAAGTGACGTGAACCGTTGTGACCATGTCCGGGTCGATGACTATCGTTATGGTCTTGGCTACATCTTCTCCGTTCAGAAGCTGGACTACGATCACTACGTTCCCGAAGTCGAACGAGCCATCAGGCTGCAGCTCATAGTCCTCGGCCTCGTACCCAATCCTTAGAACAGGGGAGAACACCCCTCCCGTCCCCAGGGTCAGAGGCTCTTCGCCTTCCGTCATGCCGCCACGTATGATCAGAGGGTCCGTGCGGTACAGCGACTGGTTCCATCCGTCCCTGTTGAGGTTGGTCGGCACCGTCTGTATCGAGAGCGTGCCGCTGGCAGTGACCGACACGATCCTGTACTCGCCTATCGCGTTATCCGCCAGGAACGGGAGGTAGACATCGGTGGTACCGTTCCACGGACTGTCCCCGCGCATGACCATGTCCTGATTCAGAACGACTTCTTCCGACGTGTCCACGATCCTCAGGAAGATCCTGACCTCCACGTCGAAGATGCTCACGACGATCCCGCCGACCTCCTCCACGAAGTGGATGGTCACGGACCCGATGTATCCCGTGGAGTCGTACCCGCTCAGCACGCTCACGGTGATGTTCAGACCAGGGCCGTTGTTGGCCGAGGCCTGGACCGTCCCGGTCTGGCCCGCCAGGTCGAGTCCTGTGTAGTGGATGATGCCGTCGGACCCTGCATGCCCGTCTCCGAAGAACGTACCGCTCCCGGATCCGCTCCCGAAGACTATGCTCACGTCGCTGCCCCTCTCCAATTGCTGCCCGTCCCGGACGAGGCTCATGGAGTGCGGCGCGTACGGGTTGACGTAGTGCCCCGCATACGTTATGGTGGACGAGGGCTGGATCTTCGGCAGGGTGAGGCCCAGATCGCTCTCCATCCGGGTCCCATCCCTGGAGGAGTCCTCGAACACCACGGTCTGGTCTAACTTGTATGCCCCCTCCAGGTACCAGACGCGGTAACCGCCGCTCTCGTAATCCGCGGTCCTCGTCGGGACGTATGTGCTCCCGGTCTGCACCCAGAACGACGGGTCGTCCCTGAGAGCGTCCGTGTCCCCCATGACCAGGGCGCCGTAGTAGTCGTTGTCGTCGGACCTTAGGACGGTTTGGCCTGTGATCGTCCCGTCCGCACTACCGCGGTTGTCCTCGCCCATGATCGCGAAGACCATCCCGCTGTCTATCTGGAGGACGTTGTATCCCACGTATTCCGTGGGTGCGGCGGAGTAGAGGCTGCTGAACCCCGAGATGGCGGAGGCGGCCGACCTGATGACGACCTCGGACCTGCCTCCCTCGGTTCCGTCGCCTGTGAGGACGATCTGACCGATGAGGTTCAGCGAGAACATGGGGGAACCGGTGGTGAGCGACCCGTCCATGTTCCCCTCGAGGACGAGTCTGGATCCGACCACGTTCAGTTCGTCGACCTTCTGGATCGAGAGCATGCTCCCGTCCTGTGAGAAGTCCTCGAACGTGACGGTGGACGAGCCGCCGATGTCGCAGAAGTCCCCGGCACCGAAGACGTCGCCGGATATGGAGAACGAATCGTAGCCTGCGGACCCTATGCGTATGTCCGCGTCGCCGAGGAGGAGCCGCGCGTTGAGCATCCCCTCCTCTGACGCGCCCACGCTGGAACCACCGTAGACCGACCTGATGCTGACGCTCCCTCCGGGGGATGCCCCCGGGACGGTGTCCGCCGCCGGGGTACCGATCAGGATGGTCGCATCGGTGTTGGAGTAGCCCATGAAGCCTCCCCCGTAGACGTTGCCGGAGGTCCCGCCGGCTATGTCGCCGTTGACGATGTAGATGCCGGACCTGCCGCGCTGCATCTCCGTCACGGTGACGGTGCCGTCCGCGTTGTGGGTGGTTTCGCAGTTGTCGTTCCCGTCCCTGCTGCCTCCGTAGACGGACCCTGCGACCGTCCCGTTGACTATGACGACGACCCTGTTGGAGAGGTATGTCGCCATGCGGTCGATTTCACCCATCCCGCCAGAGTAGACGTTCCCCCGCACCTCGGAGCCCTCGATCGTAATCTGGAGCTCCCCCGGATCTAGATTGTAAAGGGCCCCGTAGCATCCGCCGCCGTAGAGATCGCCTGAGACCACGCTTCCGTCCAGGAGGGAGACCTCCACCGAGCCGCGGACCACGGAGATCGTCTCGCTGTTGTCGTTAGAGCTCGGTACGCCCAGTCCGCCTCCGTATAGATCGCCTCCGACGGAGGATGTGAGCAGCGTGACGCTCACGTTCCCGCCCACTGCAGCTGCATCCGCCAGTGAGGTGCCCTGACCGCTCCCGCCTCCGTACACGTTGCCGGCGACCTCGGCGCGGTCCATGGACATGGAGACGTCACCTGCCACTGAGCCCAGATCTCCGCCTCCGAAGACGGAACCGTTGACTTTACCGTTAACAGTGACTGATACGGACCCAACCGAACCCTGATTGACATTGGCCGCGTTCCCGCTTCCACCGCCGTAGACGTTCTGGGAGACCGTGCCTCCGGTCCCGACCATGACGGATGCCGCGCCGGAGACGTTGCCGTTGAGCCCGCCGCCGTAGACACTACCGGTGACGGATCCCCCGGAGATCTCCATGCTGGTCGTGCCGTCGATGTTACCGAGGTCGAGATTCCCTTCCGAACCGGCGCCTCCGCCATAGACATTACCGCCTATTGATCCCCCGGAGATCTCCACGGACGAACTCCCGACCACTGAGCCGAGATTTCCTCCTCCGTAGACCGACCCTATCGTTCCGCCCTCGACAACGATAGATGTCACGCCTGTCACGGAGGCTATGTCCTTTCCGTCTGAATCCCCGAGACCACCACCGTAGACACTACCGGTGACGGATCCCCCGTCGATGGTTATGGTGACATCTCCGATGACCTTTGCCGAATCATCGACACCACTTGTGTCCCCATATGACCTCGATACTCCCTGGCCACCGCCGTAGACGGCTCCCACTGTCCCTCCAGACAGGGCGATATCGATGTTCCCGTACACGTATGCCCGGCCCGTGGTGTTTGACCCTCCAGCCGAGCCAGTCGTACCCGACCAGCCCTGTGACATTGGGTCTATGCCACCCTTCCCGCCGCCGTACACCGACCCGTTTACCGTCCCGCCGGAGATTGCTATCGAGACCGACTTGTATCCGTCTGTTGACGCATTGCCGCTGTCGTGAGACCCAACTGAGCCTCTGAACCCTCCTCCGTAGACAGAGCCCCATATAGTCCCGCCTTCGATGGTCACACTGGTATGCTCGGTGCTGCGCTTGGTGGCATCGTGATAGGTGTCCCACCCTCCTCCGAAGACACTCCCGCAACCGTAATCCGAGAACCGTTTGGCACCGGATTCTGTGCCGATAGTGGGGTTGTCACGGATGACCACATTGGACGTTCCGACAGGAACATTACTGGAGGTGTTTCCATCCGTGACGCTGCCGCAGACCATGAACTCCACCTCTGCGAGACCGGAGATGGTGACGTGCGTGTTGTTCGTCCTCGTTTCTGCCTGACGGCCCCCTCCCTGGACGGCGAAGGCGTGAGCAAGGTTGCTGACCGTGACATAAGAATTTGTGACGGTGCCGTTCGACCTGGATCCGCCAACGATGTCGGAGTGGCTGTCTCCTATGGGATATCCGGCATCATGGTCCCCTGAGTTGCTCATCATCCCGCCGACCATCAGGATGTTGGTTGTTCCGACGGATCCGTCGTAACTGCCACCGTAGAGTGTGTTGGTGATTATCGTGGTCGAATCGACTACCGCATCGTCGACTATGGTGTTGTGTCCGAGGATGGTGACATTGGTACTGTCGGAATCGTCGGAATCGCCGTTGTTCGACCCACCATATACACTCGCATAGGTACCGCTGAAGATCCTTACGTCAGTGGTCGATGGAGAACCATTCGGCGAACCGCCGTACACCATCACCTGTCCATAATCATCCGTACCGATGTATTGGGAGTCTGTGCTGGTCGTCACATTCGTTCCGATGATGAGCTCGTTGCCATCCGCATACAGGCCACTGCCGTAATGGCGCTCTCCATCGGAGTCGGTCCAGAGCCTGACGTTGTCGATGATGGTGTGCGACCGCAACACGGTATGGGACTCGGGGCTTAGCCTGGAGACGTCGAGCCAATGTACGTTGCCGATCTCGGAACGGATGGTGAAACCGACAGTGTCGTGATTACTCCAATCTTGCCAGTATTGTCCGCCGATGTAGTTCGTACCGCTCGACTGGATCGAAACGTTGGAGGTCAGAATCGCCAGGTTTGTGTATTTGCTTCCGTTCCGAAAGACGACATCCTCGATGTCATAATCTGCCGACAACCCCCAAGTGCCTAGGCCATCGACCTCCTCTATCCCCGTGGCCCTGCTCCAAGTGGCGATCAGATGGATCGTCGTGTTCCCATCCAGGTAGTAATCGGTCAGATCCTCCCCTGGATCGAGAGGATCGGGATTTCCGTTTCCTGGGATCTGCCATCCGGTGAAGACCGTTATCGCCCCTGGATTGTCATAGTTTCCATAGCTTGTTATCGGGAACCAGTCACTGACTGTCCCGTTGATGACCTCCCCTGTGATGTTCCCCGCCCAGAACTGGGGATTGTACTCCGCCACGGGGACCCCGTAGTACCTGACAGTGACCGTGGAGTCGGCCTCGGTCTGCCCATTGTAGCTGCCATCGACCGCAGGCGACCCGCTGTGGTACACCACATCGAACGTCCTGGAGCCATCAGTCGCATCCGATCCGGACGGGATCATGGAGACCAGCGGCACGGACGCCATCAGGACGACCATGAAGACCGCCAGGGCCCTTGTGAGCCTCGTCCGATGGCGGCTGTCGGCGGAGATCATTCGCTAGCACCTCCTGCTGCCTCCGCCAGCATCCTCTCTATCCTGCGGAGCTCGCGGGCGACGGCCCTGCCGTTGTCTGTCAGGTGCAGTGCCACCGCCTTGGCTCCCGGGACGCGGTCCTGGACAACCAGTCCTGCCGCCTCAAGCCTGTCCAGCTTGTCGGGCATGCGGACGCTGTACGAGATCGCGCCGTACAGGTCGGACTTGATGCAGCCGTCGTTTTCCATCAGGAACAGCAGGATCGACACCATGTGCCTCTCCTCCAGGATCGCGGCCACGGAAGAGGACCCATGATCGGTGCCTGCCCCCACAGGAGCCGATGTGGTCTTTCTGGTCATTCTTCAAGGGTTTAGTTGGACTAAACTTATAACACTTGTGATTTTCTCAAGCAAATTAAGATTCATTAAGTAATTAATATATTGATAAATATTTGAAAATAAATCTGAGAATTGTCCTTAATACTCGTTACATCTGCCTGGCATGGATAAGGAACCCAGCTCAGTTCTTGACCGCAAGCATGTGAACCGCATGCTGGTGCACATCCTGAAAGTGGGCGAGGTTGGCTCCATGGACTTTTCGTGGCTCACCACCAACTGGAGGATAATAGACGAGAATCTCGGGATGATGGTGGATTCCGGGATCCTCCAGGTGCGCATTCCCAGCAAGGGCAGGAAGACGCTGCGCTACTCGCTCACCGAGATGGGCAAGTGCGTGGCGATAACGGAGCTGCTGCAGGAGGAGTGCGTGAAGGGTAGCTTCATCCTGAACAACGACATAATACGCGACGACATCCTGAGGCTGTGGGACGACGACGGGAAGCTGAGGCGCATATCCGCAAGGGACGAAGCGTCGATTGACGGAAGGAAAGGGGTTTGAGGCCGTCCCCGGAGGGACGGCGTCGCCCCGGGATCACTCCGCGGGGACGAACTTGTAACCGTAGCGGATGATCCCCGACTCCCCGTCGGTGGACAGCTTGCGCATGACCGCCCTGACCCTCATGCCGATGGCGACCTTCTCCAGGTCGACGTCGACCAGCTGGCCGGTGATCATGACGCCGTCGTCGGTCCTCACCATGACGACCGCGTAGGGCTTGATCATGTCGCACATCGCAGGCGCGTCGTAGACGATGGAGAAGGAGTAGACCTCCCCCTGCCTGCTGATGTCGTACTCCTCGATCTTCCCGATGCCTGCGCGCCTGCACTTGGGGCAGAAGTCGCGCCTGGGGAAGTATATGGTGCCGCAGTTGGCGCACCTGGTGCCCTTCAGGTTGTACCTTCCGGGGACCTCCCTCCACTCCCTTGCTACAGATGACATCACATCGCCTCCAGGATGCTGACGGTGACCGCGGACCCGGTTCCTCCGGTGTTCTGGGCCAGACCGTACCTGGCATTCTCGACCTGCCTCTTGTCGGCCGATCCCCTGAGCTGCTCCACGATCTCCACGATCTGGGCCACGCCGGTGGCTCCGATCGGGTGTCCGCGGGCCTTCAGTCCTCCGGAGGTGTTGATGGCGACCTTCCCGGAGTCGAAGTGGCACTCCTCGTTGAGGACCGCCTTCCCGGCCTCGCCCCTCTTGTAGAACCCGAGGTCCTGCAGGGCCATGATGCCGGTGACGGTGTAGGTGTCGTGCACCTCCGCGACGTCGATGTCCTGGGCGGTGACGTGGGCCTGCTCGTAAGCCCTCCTGGCCGCCTCCACGGTGGCCTGGTAGGTGGTGATGTCGGGCCTCTGGAACAGCGCCAGGGTGTCGCTGGCCTGGGTGACGGCGGACACCTTGACGTAGGAGTCGGTGTACTTCTTCGCGTCCTCCAGGGGGCACAGGACCAGGCTGGCCGCCCCGTCCGAGATGGGCGCGCAGTCGAACATGCCGAGGGGCGACGCCACCGGGCCGGACTTGAGGACGGTGTCCAAGGTGATGGCCTTCCTGAACTGTGCGTTGGGGTTCAGGGCGCCGTGGAAGTGGCTGTTGACGGAGAAGGATGCGATCTCCTCCCTGGTGGCGGTCCCGTCGTGGATCATGCGCTGGGCTATCATCGCGTGGAGACCCGCGAAGGTCACCCCCATGCCGGCCTCCCACTCGGCGTCGGCGGTGGCGTCCAGGACCGAGTTGATGGACACGTCGTCCATGTCGGTCATCTTCTCGGCGCCCCCGACCAGGACCACGTCGTGCATCCCTGACGCGACGGCCATGACGGCCTGCCTGAAGGCGACGCCTCCGGATGCCCCTCCCGCCTCCACCCTGGTGGCGGGGATGTGGTTGGTCGCCATCCCCGAGTAGTCGGCGATGAGCGCGTCTATGTGCTTCTGCTTGATGAACTGCCCGGCGGACATGTTCCCGATGAACACGCCGTCGATCTCGCTCCCCGACAGGTTGGCGTCGCCCATGGCCTTGACGCCGGCCTCGATGCCGATGGCCCTGAACGACTTGTCCCAGAGCTCTCCGAACCTGGTGACCCCGGCCCCTATGATTGCTACGTCCCTCATGTTATCACTCCGGCATGAGGATCTTGCCCTTGAACTTGGCATAGATCCCGTAGTCGACGTAGATCGGGTCGGCCATGACCTTCTCCAGCGTCGGTGCGTTGTCCCTCTTGTAGTTGGCCATCTCGTCGGTGACTGTGATGTCGAAGGCGTCGCTCCCTGCCCCGGACCCGTACGAGGTGACGAATATCCTGTCGCCGGGCTCGGCGTGGTCCAGGACGTTGGCGAGTCCCAGCGGGACGGCGCCGCTGTACGTGTTCCCGATGTTGGGGGTGAGCAGCCCGTACTGGATCTGCTCGTCGCTGAAGCCCAGCTGCTTCGCCACCCTGGTGGGGAACTTGCCGTTGGGCTGGTGGAACACGGCGTACTTGTAGTCCTCCGCGGTGGTGCCCATGGCCTCGAACATCATCTTAGCCGCGGACGTTATGTGCCTGAAGTATGCCGGCTCACCGGTGAACCTGCCGCCGTGCTTGGGGTAGGGCTGGCCCTCCCTCCTCCAGAAGTCGGGGGTGTCGGTGGTGAAGCTGAGAGTCTTGTTGATCCTGGCGATGACCTTCTCGGACCCTATCAGGTACGCGGCCCCTCCGGCGGATGCGGAGTACTCCAGCGCGTCCCCGGGGGCCCCCTGGGAGGTGTCGGCACCTATGGCGACGCCGTACCTGACCATGCCGGACCCGACCAGGCCCATGCATGCCTGGATGCCGGCGGTCCCTGCCTTGCACGCGAACTCCATATCCGCGGCGGTCATGGCGGGCGTGGCCTCGATGGCCTCCGCGACGATCGTCGCCGTGGGCTTGACGGCGTAAGGGTGGGACTCGGACCCGACGTAGATCGCCCCTATGTCCTTCGGGTCCACATCCGGGACCCTGTCCATCATGTACCTGGCCGCCTCGGTGGCGATAGTGACGACGTCCTCGTCCGGCGAGGGCACGGACTTCTGATAGATCATCAGCCCTTTGCCCATAGATTTCCCATCCACTCCCCAGATCCTGCCGATCTCCTCGGGCTTGATCCTGTACCTGGGGACGTAACCTCCGTAACTTACGATTCCTACTTCCATCAAATGCCCTCCTTGAGGGATTCCATCCGTGCGATCACGCCGTCCACGTCCAGGTCGGTGGTCACCAGCGGGATGCCCTCCAGCCTGGCCAGCTTTATGGCCAGGGGATCGGTCTTCTCCGGTCTGACGTACACCACCATCCCGGGCGTGAGCGGATGCGCCCTGACGGCGACCATGGGGGAGCGTCCGAAGTGGACGTTCGTGAATATGAGCGCCCTCTCGGTGTTCCATCCGTAGATCTTAAGGTAGTCCTCCGAACCCAGGGACAGGATGGCCTTGACGGAGTCGACGATCGTGTATCCGAAGATCGACTTCGACACGGCCCTGTCGGGGTTCAGGTTCCTCCCGGATACGGCGGATATGAACGCCTCCACGTCCACCCCTCCGGGGAACTCGTCCATGGCGATGATGCAGTCCAGCTTGAAGTCCGGATTGTACCTGGATATCACGGGCGAGCCGTTCTGTATGTCGAGTTCTATGAAGGCGTCGACCATCTTCTTGACGACGTTGACCCCGGGGGACCTGCGCCTCCCGGACTCGTAATCGCTGACGACGCTGTGCGAGACGCCCATGGCGTCCGCGAGCTGGTGCTGGGAGAGGCCGAACTCCTCCCTCCATTTCCTGATGGTCTTGCCGGGATCCGGGGAGATGGCGATCTCCCCTGCGATCTTCTGCTTGAACTCGTCAACCATTGAGGCGAGGAACCTGCCCGGCGTATATAAGTGTGTCGAATGGTACCATCGTCAATCGACGAAACCACGGGTCCGGCCCCGGGCGGCCCTGGACGGGGGCCCGGGGTCAGCCCTTCAGCTCCCTCTCCAGGGTGTCCCTGACCGTGCGCAGCACCTTGAGCCTGCCGTACTTCTTGTCCTCGGACTCGACCACCACCCACGGGGCGTCGGGGGCGTTGGTCGCGGATATCATCCTGTCGATGTACTCCTCGTAGACGTCCCACTTCTCGCGGTTGCGCCAGTCCTCGTCGGTGATCTTCCAGCTCTTTATCGGGTTGGCCTCCCTTGCCTTGAACCTGGCCAGCTGCTCCTCGGAGGATATCTCCATCCAGAACTTCAGGACAATCCCCCCGGACCTGGTTATCAGGCGCTCGAACGCCCGGATCTCCGCGGCCGAGCGCGAGTACTCGTCCGGGGTGCAGAACCCCTCGATGGGCTCCACCATCATCCTGCCGTACCAGGACCTGTCGAATATGACTATGTGCCCCTCCTTGGGCATGTGGGTGGCGAACCTCCACAGGTATGTATGGACCCTCTCGTCCCCCACAGGGGCGGCCACCGGCGAGACGTAGTATCCGCGCGGGCTCAGCGCCCTGACCAGGCGCTTGATGCTGCCTCCCTTCCCGGCGGCGTCCCAGCCCTCGAACACGATGACCATCGACCTCCCGGACTCTGCCAGCCTGCACTGCAGGTCGGCGATCTCCCCGGACAGCTCCTCCAGCTCGGACTTGTAGCTCTTCGCCTCGCGGGTTAGGTCGGCCTCCTCCCTCGGGTTGGGGAACGGGGTGGTCATCTCAACAGGTGCCAGTGGGGCCGGGTGGTCGAAGCGGTGCGACGTCCTCTCGAGGAACGTGTGGACCACCATGGTCATGGCCATGTACAGGTCGCTCACGTCGATGATGTCCCAGGGGGCGTATGGCAGGTTGGTGGCGGCGATCATGGGCATGACCGTCTTGTCCCTCCACTTCTTGGGGTCGATGTGGTCCACGGACAGGAAGTTGCTGCCCCTGTGCTTGGTCTCCATCCTCTTGGCCACCGCGTCCATGGCGTCGTCGGAGATGTTCAGGTAGATCTTCACGACGGTGACGCCGTTGTATGCCAGGTACCTCTCGAAGTTCCTGGCCAGCTTCAGGAGCTGCTCCTGGGCCTCCCCTTCCGCCTCCTCCCTGACGATCAGGGAGTACCATGAGCGGTCGTAGATGGATATCTTCCCCATGGCGGGCTCCCTGGCTATGTACCTGAGCATGTCCCTTGGGGACTTTATCGCCTCCGGCTCGAAGTGGGTGTACGTTATCCCCCTGGGCTCCAGGAGGTTCATGAACTCGTTGATGACCCTGCCCATGACGCGGCCGCTGCGGCCCTCGAAGATCACAAGGACCTGGCGGTTCTCGTTCACTATGCGCCTCTGGAGAAGGGTGAGCTCCTCGGCGAGCTCGTCCGGGACTGTGGATGCCATGGATGACTGATGGACCGCAAAGATAAAATGAGTACCGCCCGCTGGAGCGGACGTGCTCGGAAGGATAGTGGACATCGTCAGGGAATCGGGTTCGAGGGTATCCTCGGCAAGCGGCTTCACGGTCTCCGACAAGGGTACCAGGGAGAACGTGGTTACGTCTGCCGACCTGGAGAACGAGGCGTTCCTCAAGTCCAGGCTGACCTCCCTCATCCCGGGATCAGTCTTCGTGGGCGAGGAGGGGGACGACTCGCCCCTGCTCGACGAGGGCTACACATGGATCGTGGACCCCATCGACGGGACCATGAACTTCTCCAGGGGGATCCCCGAGGTGGGGATCTCGGTGGCGCTGCTCAGGGACGGGGAACCTTACATCGGCGTGGTCCACAACCCCTTCAACGGCAGGACCTGGTGGTCCCGCATCGGCGACGGGGCGTGGAGGGACGGCACCCCGATGCATGTCTCGTGCCGCCCGCTGGAGGAGTGCATCATGAGCACGGCCTGGTGCTGCTACGAGAAGTCGCTCGCACCGGGGGTGTTCAGGATAAGCGAGTCCCTCTACCCGAGGATCAACGACCTCAGGAGGATCGGCACGGCGGCGGTGGAGCTGTCCATGCTGGCCGAGGGCGCCATAGACATGTACTTCGAGATCAGGCTGTCGCCCTGGGACTACGCCGCGGCCCTCACATGCGTCGAGGCCGCCGGAGGCTTCTCGAGAGGAATCGAGGGGGAGGTGTGGTACGACCGCCCCTCGCCGGTGCTGGCTGCGAACTCCGAGGAGAACATGGGGGCGCTGCTGGATGCTGTGTCCTCGGAGTACGGTGGCAGGACGCCGTACCGACCGTGACCGAGAGGTTGCCGACACCTCCGACGGAGACCCTGTTCTGTTCTGATAAAAACCAGATGCCGAACGGCGCCGAACCGATGCGGTGTTACTGCAAGGTGCCCATTTTCTGATCAGAAGGCCAGAACTGTCCGGTGCACCTGCCCGGGCACACTGCCATCGGACCAGCAGACACCGAAGTCCCAGGACCACAGGGGAGCTTTATCGCCATAGACTGCGATACCCCTCCCATGTCACAGGAATGCGGCTCAGGCAAGTGCGGAACGAACAAGTTCGGAGAGATGTGCTCCGGGATGGGCGGGTACGCCCCGGACACGCTGAAGGCGATCAACGAGCTGGACCCCTCGTTCATCGACACCCTCCACACCATGGACAGGGTCATGACGGTTGACGGGGCCCTCGACAGGAAGACCAAGAGGCTGATGGCGCTGTCCTGCGTCTGCGTCAGGATGTGCGAGGACTGCGTATACGCCCAGGCCAGGGTGGCCAAGAACTACGGCGCCTCGAAGGAGGAGATTCTGGAGGCCATCAAGGTGGCGGTGCTAATCGGCGGTGTCCCCTGCTGGTCGGTGGCCAAGAAGGGGATCGCCAAGCTGTTCTCGGAGTGGGACGACTGACCGTCGCCGCGGTGCTGGAGAATGACGGAAACGATGCCGTGAGGCGATAGGAAGGGGACCCTGGTGGTCCGCGGGAGAGCCGCCGACAAGATGGTAAGTGCTTCAGCGGACCACGACCTCGTCGTCATGCCCACCGGGAAGTCGTGGACCGGCAGGTTCCCCATCGGCAGCGTGGCGGAGAAGGTGGTCAGCACCGCCGAGTGCTGGGTGCTCACGGTCAGGGTCCCCCGCGGGGACGGGAACCGAGCCTGAGATGTCGATACATGGATAAGGGAGCCCGACCTACTCCGCCCCGATACAAATGACAGACGACAACGTCACAAGGGTAGGGCTCGTGGGAGCCTGCGGCAGGATGGGGACCATGCTGGTCAGGCGCATCCTGGCCACCGAGGGCATGACAGTGTCCTCCGCATTCGACCTGGTTAACATCGGGAAGGACATCGGCGAGGTCGCCGGCGTCGGCGCCATCGGGGTGCCGGTCAGCGACTCCAAAGACCTGGCCCAGGTGCTGAAGGACTCCCGGACTGACGTCCTGCTGGACTTCACCATCGCCAAGGCCACCGCCGTCAACGCGCCCATCGCGGCCGCGGCAGGTGTGAACCTGATCATCGGGACCACCGGGCTCTCCGACGAGGTGAAGCAGTCCATTGCGGACGCCGTGGTGAAGAACAACGTGGCCGCGGTGATCTCCACCAACTACTCCATCGGGGTGGCGGTGTTCAACAAGCTGATCAGGCAGGCCGCGGAGTACCTCGGCAACGACTACGACGTGGAGATCATCGAGGCCCACCACAACCAGAAGCAGGACGCCCCCAGCGGCACAGCCATGACGGCGGCGGAGATCATCAGCGAGGCCATGGGCGGGAAGGAGTTCGTCTACGGCCGCCAGGGCCACTGCCCCCGCGGGAAGGAGATCGGGATCCACGCCGTCAGGGGAGGGGACATCGTCGGCGACCACACCGTCATGTTCATCGGGAACTCCGAGAGGATCGAGATCCGCCACCAGGCCCACTCCAGGGAGATCTTCGTCGGCGGCGCCGTCATGGCGGCCGGCTGGGTCGTCAAGCAGGAGAAGGGCAGGGTCTACTCCATGGCCGACGTCATGCAGTGACCGATAAACTGTTCACGGGGGCCAGACCCCCGCCCATTCTTCAATTTATGGCTACAGTGTTGACACAAATGAGCCAGGCATCCTGCTAGATACAATCCAGCCGAATCTCACCATCCAGATATAGCCAAGTCTCACCATTGTCAAATAGCCAGTCTCAAATATCAGAAACACAGTTTTTTCGTTCATGGGGGGCCTATCGCCCATAGATTCCATGACGGAGTATCGGAGAGAGGTCACATCTGGCGAAAGGAACCCGGACATCGTCCGCACCGTGGACATGCTGTTCCGCAACCCCTGCATCGGAATAGTCGATGCAGAAAATGCGTTAGGGGCATCCGCCCCGACGGCCACCAGGATCGTGGGAACCCCGGGGCCCCACGGAGTCCTGAGAGTGATCACCGGCCAGAGGAGATACCGCATGTTCGTGTCCGACCGCATCCTCGGCATGATGGAGGGCGACCTCCCCATCAGCTTCCGTTGGCCCCGTCCAGCATCATCTTGCACTTCCTGTACAGGTCCTCGGTGGGCTGGGTGCTGGCCCACCCCGGCTCGGCATCCATCACGTTGAGGTGCATCCTGGCCTTCAGCCTCTCCAGGCCTTCGTCGAAACCCCCGTCCTCGTCGCCTATCCCGTTGTCCAGCTTCAGCAGGTGCTTGTAATGGCCCAGACTAAGCAGCCACCTCATGTATCCGTCCTCCCCTGGCTCGATGCCGAGGACCTCCATCATATCGGGGGTGAGATGCCGGGTGGCCTCCACCGACTCGCTGTTGTTGGCCAGCATGAACTCGTCGTAGTTGTTGACCATCGACGGGAACATGAACATGCATCCCGGATAGCGCTTCTCCATCTCCAGGTACCTGGGGCCTCCGGCGATGGCCACCCCCACGCAGTCGTGGCACAGGTTGCCCTCTGCGTCGCAGAACATCGCCGACGGCTTGTACCCCTTTGACTGGCACCACTTCGGGATGTCCCACTCGTAGTTCCCGCAGGTGCCAAGGTAGAAGCCGATGGCGTCCACGTACGGTTGGAGCTTCCCGGTGACGTCCTCCACACCCTCCTTCAGCTGGTCGGGGTAGGCGTGCTTGCCAAGGCTGAACTCGTAGACCAGGAGGTTGAACGCGTCCTCCGTCGGGACGTACATCCCGGCGAGGACGTCGTCCATCCCCACCAGCCTGTAGGGGATGCCGCGGGCCTCCAGCTTCCTGCGGAGCGGTCCGATGTTCTCGTTCTCGATGATCGCGATGTCCTTGGCGTCGGGGTCGTCCTTCAGGCAGTGGATGAGGTTGTCCTCGAGCATCGGGCATCCTATGATTCCAAGGACTCCCTTAGTCATGGATGGTCTATCCGATTCGGCGGTATTTAGCCTGGCCAGTTCCTTCCATGGAACCGCCGCGTCAGACCGCCGCATCGCCCCTCTCCAGGTCCCGGAAGTACGGAACCCAGCGGGACATGAACCACACCGCCAGCAGTGCCAGCGCGATCCCGACGAGCGCCCCGGCGATTACGTCCGTGGGCCAGTGGACGCACAGGTACACCCTCGACAGCCCGACGAGGGAGGCGTACGCCATGGCGACCGCCCCCCATCTCCGATTGTGGATCAGGATGGCTGTGGCGCCGGCGAATGCGGACGCCGTGTGCCCCGAGGGGAACGACCAGGTGTCCGGGGCGGCCACCAGCAAGTCGAAGTCCGCCACGTCGAAGGGCCTCTCCCTGCAGACCAGCGGCTTGAGGATGACGTCCACCACGATGTAGGCGAGGATAACTGCGACGATCACCGACACGCCGCACCTGCGCCATCTCCGGGAGCAGGTCATCAGGAAGCCCAGGACGAACCATATCAGGCCGGACGTGGCGCTGTAGGTGATGCCTACCATCAGCGGGTCCAGCACGGACCCGTGTATGGAGTCGAACCACTCCAGCACCGAGAGCTCCCACATGGGCGGAGGGAGGATGACGTCGGTAATAAGGTGAGCGGAGGATGGTTCGGATGATCCGTCGGATCATTGCCCCGGGAACAGCAGGCTGGGCGCCGGCCTCCTGCCTATGAGCTCATCGACGCCTATCAGCACGGCCCCGAACTCCTCGGCCTCGGCGACCATCCCTCTCTCGAACCCGCCTGCGGAGAAGAACGCCAGGTTGTAGGACCTGTCCAGACCCTCGGCCCTCCTCCTCAGGACCTCCAGGTCGCTAGCCTTCGCCATCCCGTTGCGGAACTTGCACTCGCAGTACACCGTCCCCCTCTTCCCTCTCTCTGTGACGTCGGCCACTATGTCGATGTCCACACCCACGTTATCGCCCTTCTCGTCCTCCTCCGTCCCCCACCAGGAGCCTATGTCCGTGCATGCGTAGTTGCGGGTCATCCACTCGGCGCAGAAGGTCTCGAACCTGTGCCCGAAGTAGGTGTCCATCCTGTTGGAGATGACATCGAACCTCCTGTCGATGTCGTCGGGCAGGGTCCTCTCGTTCAGGTCGTTGAACACCGTGTACCATATCCCTACCAGGCCGTCGGCGATGTGGTAGCGCTTCCGTGACGGGGCCCCGGCCATCGGATGGCTGTGTCCGAGCACCCCTATCTCCTCCAGCCTTTCGATGTACCCGGAGCATGTGCTCTCCGGGATGCCCGTGTACCTCGAGATATCCCTGAGGCTGAGCCTCCCCTTGGCGACGGCGCGGACTATGGCCACGTTGTCGTCCGTCTTCCCGGTCTCGGCGCCTATGCGGGCGCGCACCGTGTTCCTGAAGGGCATCCCCCTGGCCAGGAAGGTCTCCGCCACCACGTCCCTGAACGTCGCCCCCTGGAACACCAAGTGGTCCCCGGGCATCCCCCCGAGCATCATGTGCATCCTCATGAGGTCCCTGTCGTCCATCCCCGGATGGAACTGACAGGTGTCCTCGAACGTCATCGGGAGCACCTCCAGGCTCATCCCGAACCTCCGGTACAGGGGGTTGCCGCGGTCCTCGACGATCTCCAGCATCGACGAGAGCTGCGACCCACAGACGATCACCTTCGACCCGGTGTCCTTCACCTTTCCGTCCATGAACCTCTGCATCATGGTGTCCGCGTGCTCGGCGGACGCGGACAGGTACGGGTACTCGTCCAGGATGACCAGCGTCGGCGACTCGGAGCAGATGCACCCCAGGACGTCGAGAAGCCCCGCAATCGTCCTGGGATCGCCCTCCACCGGGAAGACGTCCCTGATCTGGATAACGGCGCTCTCGGCGATCGCCTCCTCGGATCCCCTGTCGAGCTGGATGTACACCGACCTCCTCCCCTCGGCGAAGTGCTTCAGCAGATCGCTCTTGCCTACCTGGCGGATCCCGTACATCGCCAAACCCCTGACCCCGGGGTTCCCCATGAACGAGAAGAGGACGGAGAGCTCCTTCTCCCTTCCCACGAATCCCTGCATATGACGTCATGGGGTCGGGATGTTATATTCTTTATTAAAATTCAGATTTCTGAATTTTGATAATAAGTTTCAGATTTCTGAATTTTGATTTTGAAATTCAGATTTTTGAATTTTTTATGAATCGATCACCTGTCTCATTGGAAAGGTATGAAGCGGAGAGCCGTATCGCATCCGGAGTGCCCATGACGGGTGACGGGAACTCAGTCGAAATCTTCGGACCGCATGGAGGTCCTACTTTTTACTTACTATTAAATTGAAAAAAATAGTGAGTAAATCCCATCACCAACGGATTTACTTACTAAAAAATCCAGTTAAATAGTAAGTAAACACTCACCTATGGTATGCACGCCTTCGACTTCTCGGAGGTCCTCGGACCACTCCCCCCTGACATTCCTGAGCTCATAGCCAGGATCAGGGAGATCAACGCCCTGAACGGAATCCGCGTATCCAGGTACGGGAGGCAGTTCGCCAGGATAGAGGAGATGGCGAAGCTGAACTCCGTCAAGTACTCCAACGAGATCGAGGGGATCGTCACCAGCGACGAGCGTCTGGCCGACATCGTGCTGAGGAACGACACACCGAGGACCCACAGCGAGAACGAGATCGCCGGGTACCGCGACGCGCTGTCCGCAATCCATGAGGACCCCTCTGCCTTCGACCTGGACGAGGCCTCGGTCCTCGGACTTCACAGGACGATGATGTCACGCACCCTCCGCGGAGGTGGACGCTACAAGACACGTGACAACGCCATCGTCAGCGTCTCTGGCGGGAGGAGGGAGATCGTCTTCACACCAGTCCCGGCCTCCGAGACCCCGGGGGCCATGGGGCAGCTGTTCATGGCCTACATGGAGGCCCGGGACGATGGGATGGAACCGCTGCTCCTGATCCCCTGCGTAATCCTGGACTTCCTGTGCATCCATCCGTTCCCGGACGGGAACGGCAGAACCTCCAGGCTCCTGACCACCGCGCTCCTGTACAACAACGGCTTCGACGTGTGCAGGTTCGTGTCCCTGGACGAGCACATCTCCCTGACCAAGGGGGCGTACTACAGGGCCTTGGAGGAGTCCTCCGCCGGCTGGTACGAGAACGACTGGACGTACATGCCGTTCGTCCGCTACTTCCTCCAAAGCCTCCTGGAGTGCTACATCGATCTGGACACCCGCTTCGCCGTCACCAACGACGGGAGGTTGAGCAAGCGCGACCGTGTGGCCCTGATGCTGGAGAACAGCCTGGCTCCAGTGTCCAAGAGGCAGATCTGCGCGGCACTGCCGGATGTCAGCCCCAGGACGGTGGAGTCCGCGCTAGCGGAGCTCAGGTCGAAAGGAAGGATAGAGAAGGTCGGGAGCTACAGGGACGCCAGATACAGATGGGTGGGACCCAGAAGCCGAGATCGATGAAGGCGTCGGCGAGGATGGGACGCGGCGTGTACTTGGCCTGCAGAATGCGGGAGGATTTCGAGGAGGACATACGGGGGATGGTGAGCTCGGGTTCGTGGGGGAGACCAACAAGTGCCTGGAGGCGATTGTCCACGGGATTGGGAGGTGTGACTGCTACTTCGCCAAGGACCAGGTGAACACCTTGGGCTGGTACCGCTCGCTGATAAGGGGGTGCTTGGGGGACGACCACCCGGAGATGCTGTTCGAGATAGCCAAGGAAGGCCTGGATAGGGAGGTGCTCGACATTTGACGCGGGGGATGGACCTGACCCTTAACGTTACTCACAGGAAACGATGTCATTCTCCCAGGATTCACAACCTATTCCGGAGATGCTCGTTCATCCCAGGATCTGTGCAGTATACATAACAGCCTTTCATCCCGCGTGACATCAGCACCTTGTAAGTGTTCTTGATGATCCTGTCGGCAACCTCTGCTGCCTTTTCCGGATCAGGATACATCTTCTTCAGTCCCTTCAGGGACTGGTCGGTCCTCGCCCTCTTCGAGGCATCGGTTATGACCTCCCCGTTATCGTACCTGATATCGTCGCCGATGATCACCCCGACGTAGTCGAACTCCAGACCCTGACATGTGTGGATGCAACCGATCTCCTTCACGGAATCCGGGTCAATGGCCCACGTCTGACTGCTCCCGAGGTTCCAGCTCATCCCGAACCCAAACTCCGGTATCGTCACGTCGTGTACGTCGGTGTCGTCCTTCCCCTCGGAGATCCAGTTCCAGCAGTATCCGGCGACCATCCTGGACCTGTTGTTAATGGCGTTCCTCTCCTCGATGGCTTTGCGGAGTTCGTTGGGGTCGTCGAACACTCTGAAGTCGTAGTCGAAGGAGTCGTCCGGCTCGAAGTTGGCCGTCTCCCTTATCTGCAGGACATCGTCCAGCCACTCCAGGTAGCCGTCTGAACCCGAACATCTGAACTGGGAGTCCAGCTCCATCTCGGTGACCATCGCCCCCATCTCCTTCGCGTGCTTTCTGATCTCGTCCACGGTGCCGATGTCCTTGATCGTGACCCTCTGGTCCTCGTCTATCAGGAACACAGACATCTTCGACGCTCTGATGATCTCCATAACTTGGTTCTCACCCTGATTCGAGTAGAGTCCGCTCTTCTCGTTCAGCCTGTGGGCCTCGTCCGCCAGGAGCACATCGAACACGTCCGGAGGAGAGTCGACGAACTTCCCCGAACCCACGAACAGCTTGTCGACCCTGCTATGGCCGCGTCCCATCCCCTTCAACTTCTTGTTGTAGACGTTCCTGGGGGCGGCGTTCTTGGACACGTACAGAGAGGACAGCCCCATGGATGTTATGTCGGACAGGAGGTTCACGGCCAGCACCGTCTTCCCCGTTCCGGGTCCTCCGCGGATGACGATCACTCTCTTCCCTCCGCCGCGGGCTATCGCCCTGGCCTGGTGGAGCACCTCCTCGTAGACCACTTTCTGTGTGTCCAGAAGAGTGAACTCCCTGTTCCCGCGCATCATCGATGCGAGGACGTCCTGGAGCGACTTCGAGGGCTTCAGCCTCCCGCTGTCCAGGATGAAGATGGTCTCACCACTGTCACCCTTCCTAATGAACCTCTCCAGGAAGCCCTTCAGGTCGGCGCCCTGGTGCTTGGTGAACATGGGCGCCCTCTCCAGGTACTCGCTGTAAATGTCAGACCTGAGGGGGTCCGGCGGGTCGGCGATGTAATTATGGAGACATGCGCACGGCGAGAGTATCACATCCCTGTCGCGGACGTCGGCGTTGAAGTCCTCTATCGCCTCGGCATATGACCACGCCTGGTAAGATGGGTGCGTGACCTCGTGAATCCCTCCCCCGACGAGGGTGCGGACGACGCCATCCTTTCCCGGAACGGCTTCTGCCGACGCCCATTGCTTCAACTCTATAATGACGGCGGCGTTGCGACCCTCCTCGTTGAGACCGGTGATGATGAGGTCGACGCGCTTAGACGTGTACGGAATGGAGTACTCGATTGCTATGCCTGCATCCTCTGGGATGGATGATTGGCCGATGATGTTCCCCATGTAGGTGAGCGAGTTCTGCCACGCACGGAGTTCCGCCTCCGGAGTGTGCCTGCCGAAGCGCTGCAACATCAGGTTCTCGACCTTCTCGTCGAGCACGCCGTTGACGATGTCGTCGAGAAACACTTCCTTAGTCTCACCATATATGATCATAATCTGATGACACCCGAATAGTCTCACCAAGACTTGAATGTAGACGCACAAAGTATTCGGTTTCACTATTCACACAACATGGGCATAACAATGATGATGACAATTCGGTGTTTCGT
The DNA here is from genome assembly GCA_959597175.1 of uncultured Methanomassiliicoccales archaeon. GTDB lineage: Archaea > Thermoplasmatota > Thermoplasmata > Methanomassiliicoccales > Methanomethylophilaceae > Methanoprimaticola. The sequence goes on along the minus strand of CAUFXM010000008.1, from coordinate 637 downwards.
TCCACACACTATGGTGTGACGTATCTAAAGGTCTACCCGAACCCCCTATTAACTTCTTTTCAATCCACACACCCGTGAGGGTGTGACCTCTGAGGGTGATGCTGTGCGTCACGGGATCATCGTTTCAATCCACACGCCCGTGAGGGTGTGACGTGACGGTGATGTCACTGATCACGGGAGCGGAGGTGTTTCAATCCACACACCCGTGAGGGTGTGACGGTTCGTCGTCCGGATGGTGGGCGTCATAGATCTTGTTTCAATCCACACACCCGTGAGGGTGTGACGCGTGGTCGTCACGGCCGGGTCGGAGACCAAATGGTTTCAATCCACACACCCGTGAGGGTGTGACCAACGCCACTAAACAGGAATATTCCAGGATAGAGGTTTCAATCCACACACCCGTGAGGGTGTGACACCATCGGAGTCAGCAAGGAGACCGTAGTAGATAGAGTTTCAATCCACACACCCGTGAGGGTGTGACGACCTCGATCCTGTGGACGCCCTTCGTCCTCGCATTGTTTCAATCCACACACCCGTGAGGGTGTGACTCGATTCCAGTCTCATCGTCCGCTGCATCGAGACGTTTCAATCCACACACCCGTGAGGGTGTGACTCGATTCCAGTCTCATCGTCCGCT
>CAUFXM010000007.1 GCA_959597175.1 uncultured Methanomassiliicoccales archaeon | reverse complement strand
CGAGTCGACATCTGCTCCTCACGTGAGCGAACGTGAACCCACCAGGAACCTGAACGGCAAACGACTCCCCCGGGAAAGGGGCCCGGGGGAGCCCCTTACACCATTCTCCACAGACCTGACCAGTACGTGCCACAGTCCGCCACGGAAGGTCCCCTTGCGACGCATTCCATTAATAAGCGGCAACCTGCTATGCACATAGGATCTAGCCTGGAAGTCCGAGGAGGATGCGGAGATGACGGACGGAGATAACAATGGAGAGCACGTCTCGTTCCTGAGGGACGGATGCTCGCTTGCGGTGATCGGCCTCGTGATAGTTATCGCGATAGCCGGCACCGCCTACGGGTACTACACGCAGGAGGACGTCGAACCGGGGCTCACCATCGACGATATCCCCGACATGGTGGACGGGACGTACGCCTACACGATGACCATAGAGATCGGGACGCTCCATCCCTCCATGGAGATGATAGCCACATACGCCGACGGAGCGGTCTCCGCACTCGCCATCGACGGGGATATCGTCACTGCTGAGGACCTGGAAACGATGGTCGCCCAGTTCGAGGGCTACCTCTCAGGATCGTCGGCGATAGCCGGAGCCGAATGGACGAACGGATCAGAAACGATCGGGACGTTCCTGGTGACGTACGGGGGCGGCACCGTTGTGTACGCGGAGGACGGGAGGGTCCTGAACGTCCAGCACTCGGGGACCGACTACACTCTGGAAGTGAACCTCGACGGATGGGGGCCGGTCGCCGACGGGACAGAGGAGTGATGTCCGAGTCCATGATGAGTGACGCCAAAAGAGGTGAAACCAGAGTCGAAAGATGCTGTACAGAGAACGTTTGCTAAACAGCTTTTTATATCTTACCGACCACGGAGAGACTTCGCGAAGCGAATCGTGTGAGCTGCCCCGGTACCTTCATCTGGAAAGTAGGGACGGCCACCAAACATGTCGGTAAACAATTGACATGAATCTTCTGCGCAACACCTTCCCTTCACCCTATTATTGATTCAGTCCATCTGTTCGCTGCACCGCCCATTCCCCCGACGTGGTCCGACAAAGAACCTGTGATGCAGTACCTCTCTCGGCAAGAATCCCTGGCCTTGGCCCTGCTGCTAATCCCTTCAGCAGTATCCAGTCCCCCGGCTTCCACTGCACACATCGTCCTCCCCGTGATCCGGACCGAACCCCATATCAACCATGACTCATTCCTTCCGCCCATGCTCATAAAGGCCCAGTCGGTCACCAAGGCCTTCGGACCGCACAAGGTCCTCAAGGACGTCAGCCTCCAGATAAACGAAGGGGACAGCATCGGCCTCATCGGGATCAACGGCGCCGGCAAGAGCACGTTCCTCAAGATAATGCTGGGGGAGATGAAGCCGGACACCGGCGAGCTCACCCGCAAGACAGAGCGCATCGGCTACCTGGAGCAGTTCGCCGAGGACTCCCCCGATGTCACCGTGCGCGACGTTCTGGGCAGGCCGTACGGCCACATCGAGAACATCCGCCGCAGGCTCAAGGAGATCGAGGAGATGATGATCGCCGGAGGCGACATCGACTGGAACGCCCTGGCAGAGGAGAGCGCCTCCCTCGAATCACAGCTATCCAAATCCGACATGGACGAGGAGGGCAACAAGGTCGCCGCCCTGGAGAAGGTCGGTCTCTCCAAGGACATGATGGACCGCACCATGGAATCGCTCTCCGGAGGGGAGCGCACCAAGGTGATGCTCTCGAGGATCGTGGTGCAGGCCGATGACTGCGACCTCCTGGTCATGGACGAGCCCACCTCCCATCTCGACATCACCACCGTCGAATGGCTGGAGGACTACCTCATCGACACCCACTGCTCCGTTCTGGTGATCAGTCACGACAGGTACTTCCTGGACAAGATCGCCACCCGCATGCTGGAGATCGACCATGGGAAGTCGAGGGAGTACAAGGGCAACTACTCCGACTTCGTCATGAAGAAGATGCTGGACCTGGACCGCATGGAGAAGGAGTACAGGAAGTACGCCACCCAGAAGAAGAAGCAGGAGGAGATCGCGAGGCAGCTCCACACCGACCAGTGGTACATGACCACACACAAGACCAGGGAGAAGCTCATCGCCAAGATGGAGGAGAAGGAGAAGCCCGAGGAGAACCGGGAAATCACCGTGAGGATCCAGGCCGCCCACAAGTCGGGCAAGAACGTGATCACCACCAAGGGCCTGAAGGTGGACCTCGGGGGAAGGACCATCCTCTCCGGCGTCGACCTCGATATCCAGAAGGGCGAGAAGATCGGCATCTTCGGTGCCAACGGCGAGGGCAAGTCCACCCTCGTCAAAGCCCTGCTGGGCATCATCCCCTCCGAGGGGGACCTCTGGGTGGCCCCGGGGGCCAAGATCGGCTACTACTCCCAGCACCACGAGAGGCTCGATCTGAAGCTCACCGCCGAGGAGCAGCTCCTGCAGGTGGTCGGCAAGGAGAGGCGCGGCGAGGCAAGGAAGATGCTCGCCAGGTTCCTCCTGTTCGGGGAGGAGGTGGAGAGACCCATGTCCACCCTGTCCGGAGGGCAGAGGGCCAGGGTCGCGCTGTGCCTGATGCTGCTGGACGAGACCAACCTCCTGGTCCTCGACGAGCCCACCAACTACCTGGACATCCCCGCCAAGCACGCCGTGGAGGAGGCCCTGGTGGAGTACGACGGCACCATCATCACCGTCACCCACGACAGGTACTTCCTGGACACAGTCTGCACCAAGATGATAGAGGTGTCGAACGGCACCGCCAGGGAGTTCTCCGGCACGTACTCCGAAATGAAGGGCAGGCCCAACGTGAGGGAGATAGTGCTGGACGCCGACGAGTACAGGGTCCTCGCGCCGTTCACCAACTGGGTCACCGGCCGGAAGTACGCGAAGGGGGACAGGGTGCTGATCACCCCTCCCGAGCAGAAGAGCTTCCAGTGGGCCCTGGACCAGGGCAAGCTGAAGAAGACCGGCAGAAGGCAGAGGAAGAAGGTCGACGTCAAGGACGAACCTAAGAAGAAGTGACCCTCAGGTCACCGAGGTCCCGGTGCCCTTCCTCCGGCAGTACGCGCACAGTGCGAACGTCATCGCGCAGGCGACCAGCACGAACGCCCCTCCTGCGTAGCCCAGCTCGGCGGCGCCCAGGGAATCGTACACCGCCCCTCCGACCAGCGAACCCACCGTTATCCCGATGTTGAATGACGTGGGGTTCATGGACGAGGCGAGCGTCACCGCCTCGGGGTAGTCCCTGTTCGCGACCTCCATCAGATGCACCTGGACCGAGGCGTTGAAGAAGTACATCATCAGGCCTATGAGCAGGAGGTCGGCCATGCCCGTGACCGCCGAAGCCACCGCTGTGGGCAGGATGAACAGCAGCGCCGCCTCGGCGATGTACGTCCAGCGCACCACCCTCAGGCCTCCCCTGTCGGCGATCCTCCCCGAGACCAGGTTGCTCACCAGCATGGCGGCGCCCATCGCCATGAGCCCTATGCTCACCATGTCGTCGGGGAACCCTATCTCGTCCTCCAGTATCGGGGTGATGTAGGTGTACATGGTGTACATCCCCATGGCCCCGAACACGGTCACCCCCGCGCCCAGCAGTATGCGGGGGTCCCTGAGCATCCTCCCGGCCCCGCCGCGTCCTCCGCGGGCCTCCGGCGCGCCCAGCCTGGGCAGAGTCCTCAAGGCTACCGCCACGGCGACCACCCCCATCGCCAGGATCAGCACGAAGACGCTCCTCCACCCCAACACATGGGACATCGCCGTCCCCAGGGGGACGCCGAACACCGAGGAGATGCTGAACCCGGCGAAGATCCACGACACCGCCTTCGCCCTGTACCTGGGGGTGACCAGGTCCATGACGAACGTCATGCCCACTGAGAGCAAAGCACCGGAGGATGCCGCCGTCATCACCCTGGACATCGCCAGCGACCAGTAGTCCCAGGAGAACAGCGTCAGCACATCGGACAGCAGAAACACCGCCGCCAGGACCATCAGCACCCTGTATCTTCCGAACCTCCCGGTGAACCCGGTTATCAGAGGTGTGAACACGGCGTAGCTCAGCGCGAACACCGAGACCAGACCGCCCACGGTGCTGTACTCCACGCCGATCCCCACGGCCATGTCCGGAAGGATGCCCATGACGATGAACTCGCTGGTCCCCATCACGAAGCTAAGGAACACCAGCGTGACCACGGCGGGTGTGAACAGCCTGTCCTCCATGGACACCCTAATCGGATGTAGGTATAAACGCTGAATCCCGCCACCCGCCTCCGGACGCGGGCCCATTATCTACCGATATCGCCATACGGCACCATGGACCCTTTCACAGTGGCGATCATCCTCATCATAATCGGCGCCATCCTGCTGATCGTCGAGGCCTTCAGCCCCGGCGCTTTCATGGTCATCCCAGGCACGGTCCTGGTCATCCTCGGACTGATCGGGGCCGCGTTCCCAGACATACTGTACTCGTGGTGGTCACCAATCATAGCGCTGGTGATCGCCGTGCCCGTGACGCTGGTGACCATCAAGGGCTACCAGCGCCTGGCCAAGCCGGAACCTCCCACCACGACCGTGGCCTCATCCCTCGCCGGGAGGACCGGGAAGGTCATCGTGGCCACCGAGGTGGGGAGCATGAGGGGGAAGGTGAGGATAGGGTCCGACACATGGTCGGCCACATCCGACGAGCCCATAGAGGAGGGCGCGGAGGTCGTGGTGGAGAGCGGCGAGGGCGTGCACGTCCACGTCCGCAGGGCCTGACCAGGAGGTTACACATGGACAGCAGCATAATCATGACACTGGTGATCATCGTCATCATAGCGGCGATCGTCGTGATCACGAGCGGTGTGAAGATCGTCCAGCCCTACGAGCAGGCCATATACATGAGGCTGGGGAAGTTCGTCAGGGTCCTGGACCAGGGACTGAACTTCGTCTGCCCGTTGGTCAACCAGGTGGTGAAGCTCGACCTGCGCACGGAGGTCCTGGACGTCCCCAAGCAGGAGGTCATCACGAAGGACAACTCCCCGGTGGAGGTGGACGCGGTCATCTACATCAAGGTCACCGACCCGAAGAACGCCTTCTTCGAAGTCACCAACTACAGATGGGCTACGGTCAACCTGGCCCAGACCACCCTCAGATCCATAATCGGTGAGATGGAGCTGGACCAGATCCTGTCGTCCAGGGAGAGGATCAACGTCTCCCTCAGGGACATCCTGGACGAGAATACCGACAAGTGGGGCGTGAAGATCGAGGCCGTGGAGATCAGGGAGGTCGACCCCGCCAGGAAGGTCAAGGACTCCATGGAGGAGCAGACCTCCGCCGAGAGGAAGAGGCGCGCCGCGATCCTGGAGGCGGACGGCCAGAAGAGGGCGGCCATCCTGGAGGCCGAGGGTAAGAAGAAGTCGATGATCCTCGAAGCCGAAGGACTCAGGCAGTCGATGATCCTCGAGGCTGAGGGTAAGAGGCTGGCCACCATCCTGGAGGGGCAGGGGGAGGCCCAGAAGCTCAGGATAATGTCCGTCGGCGCGGCGTCGATGGACTCCAAGGCGATGTCCGTCCTCTCGATGCAGACACTGCAGGAGGTAGGCAAGGGCGAATCGTCCAAGTTCTTCTTCCCGATGGAACTCACCAAGCTAGTCGACGGCATCTCGGACTACATCGGATCGGCCAACAAGGTCCCGGACAGGGCGGTCTCCGACACGGAGGACATCATCAAGGCCGTCGGGGACCCGGACGAGGTGCTCGGACCCATACCGAAGCCGGAGGAGATCCAGGAGGAGAAGGAGAGGTTTGACCGCTCCCTCACAGAGGATCTTGGCGACGTGGACGAGGTCCTCGAGGGGAAGCCCAAGAAGTGAAATCCAATGAGGGCGGGATTCCCTCCCTCGACCCTTCTCAGTCCCGCAAGCACGACAGTGGGACCACGTGTATGCCGTCCTCGCGGGTGTAACCCACGCCCCAGGGAATTACGACCATCAAGAACGATGGTTCCTTCATCCTCTTCGTGTCAACCTTGTTACGCAATTTCATTAGAGACCCGACTCCGTCCTCGACCCATGACGGTCCCAGCTTGATCTCCACAGCACCCCAGCGACCGTCCCAGAGATGGATTATAGCATCCACTTCCAGATTGTCCTCGTCACGGTAATGGTACACCTCCCCCTCCAGAGCCTGGGCGTACACCCTGATGTCTCTAACAACCATGGATTCGAAGAGAAGACCTAGCGTATCCGGATCGTACAGAAGGTCGTCCCTGCCTGAGCCGAGGAAATAGGCCGCTATCGCCGGATCCGATAAATGGCGAGTGTGCGACGTACGTATCGTCGTCTTCGAACGCAATTTTGGACTCCATGCAGGAAGATCCTCGGTTACACAGATATCCTTCAGAACCCGGAAATAGCCATATATGGTATTCTTGGACACAGAAACGTTCTCTGCCGCGAGGATATCACCCTCGATTGTGGATGCTTTAGCTGCCGAAGCAGTGTTCCTGGACAGCGATCTTAAGACCGAACGCATCTTCTCAGGGTTGCGTTCCTTTCCATCCACGGTGTTGATTTCTGCATTCAGTATTGTTTCACAATAACTTCTCAGCACTATATGGGCATCCAAATCGCTCATGCCAGCAGTCTCTGGCCATCCTCCCCGGACCAGCTCATTGACCACATCATCTAATTTCAGTTCAGAGATGCCCGCCACCGATGATTGCCCTCCAAAAAGGGCCCGGATACTGATTTCGCCTGTTGATTTACCCGACTCCCATAGCGTCAGAGTCCTCATTCTCAAATGACCGAAACGTCCGGCACCCGAATGTTCTATCCTGTCATACACCGCATCCAACGTCACAGAACCTGTGAGTATCAGCTGACCCTTCCCTTTCGCATTGTCCACGTAGTATCTGGCCGCATCCCATAGATCTGGAATGGTCTGCCATTCATCAATAAGCAAAGGCTTCTCTCCTGTGAAAAACCTCTGAGAATCCATCTTGAAGAGATTCGAATAATACTCGAATTGAGACCGATCTTGCAAGGAGATCACAGTCTTGGCCAGACGTGTGGATGATGTAGTCTTACCACACCACTTCAGACCGGTGATGACTGTAGCCCCGAATAATCTGAGGTAATTGTCGATTACAGGATCCACTAAACGAGGAATATAGTCGTCGGCCATAGATACAGGATGCTACCGCTGGCATATAATCTATTGGTGAGTTTACCGATGATTTCACTGGTGAGTTTACCGATGGTTTCACTGGTGAGTTTACCGACATTCCGTTGGTATGTTTACCGACCCCGGGCTCACTTCCTCTTGAAAAGAGAAATGCTCCCCCTGGAGTCCTTGTACCTGCGGTTGATGTGAGTGGCGTCGCAGAACGGCTTGTTCCTGGATGCGCCGCACCTGCACAGCAGCACCCTGTTCCTCGGCTCGTACGGCTCCCCGTCCACGCCGATGATCTGGATTCCTCCCATCACGTAGATCCCGCCGCTCATGCCCTGCTCCGGACCTTGCACGATGTATATCGCCGGATCCAGGGTGTCCTCGTGGACGGTGCCGTCCTTGTCGATCGCGACGGTCCTCCCGGCAGGGCACTCGCACGCCGCCCTGATCAGCTCGTTCCTCACAGCCGGGTCGTCCGAGTCCTTCAGCATGTCCCAGGTGGACCTGCCGTGGCGGTGGCAGAACAGCGCCTTCCCGCAGCGGAGGTCGTCCATCAGGTCGATGCCCTTCCCCTCCAGCCTCTCGGCCCTCTCCTCGTACGTCCTGCGGTCCCCGGCCTCCATGCCGTTGAACCACTTGTGGGACGCGTCGCAGAAGGGCGCGTCGTTGGACTTCCCGCACCTGCACAGGGCGTACCTCTCGCTCTGGGGGAGCTCGCGACCGTCCTCCCAGACGTAGACGCCGTCCCTCTTCACGATGACCTTCTCGTATATCGGGACCCCTCCGGAGACGATGTAGGGGCCGTCCTTCGTAATGCGGATCGACATCTCGCCCATAGTATCGGATGAGTATCGGGTTGCGAAGCTTATAATGGGTCCGCCCCTGGGGAGGCATGTCCCCCGGCCTCGACGCATCCCTGCCGATGCATGCTGCCATCCGCCCGTGGATGGGCCGAAGCAGTGTCCATGAGGATGACCGGATGGCGGCGGACCCGATTCGCTGGCACATCGCATCCGTATGGGGGAGCATCGGCCTCAGACCCTCCTCCTCATCACCGAGACGGCCACGGCTACGGCCAGCACCGCGATGCATGCCAGCGCTATCGCCATCGTCGGGACACCCGACTTCTCTGGCTCCCCCTCGTCGGCCTGGGGTTCGCCCGGCACCGTGACCTCCGGCTGTCCGGGCCGGGGGTCCGGCAGCACGCCCCCGGGTTCGAGGGCGACGGCTGTCTCCACTGGTCCACAGGGAGGGGAACCTCATGGTCCGAGGGACGTCAGGGGCACCACGTACACCCCGTCGGGGCGCCTGTACGCGTACGTCGTCATCCCGCATACCACGCAGAGCACCGCCGGCGGATGTCCGTTCCTTGTGAAGAAGTCCGAGAGCGACAGCAGATTCCGCGCCGCATCCTCTATCTGCCCTGTTCCGAGCTTGATCTCGAAGGCACCCCATCTGCCGTCCGGCATCTCAACGACCGCGTCCATCTCCCTCCCCCTTCCGTCACGGTAGTGGAACATCCTCCCTCCCAGATATTCGGCGTACAGCCTGATGTCGTGCTCGCACATGGCCTCGAACATGAATCCGAATGCGTCGAGGTTCTCCTTCAGCATCCCCTTCGTGTAGCGCAACGCCGCTATCGATAGTGAGACGTCCACCAGATGGCGCTTCGGGGACTTCCCGATGCGCGCATCGGACCTCAGGTTGGGGCTGAAGCAGGGGGTGTCGTCGGTGAGGAACAGCCTATCCAGGCAGTCCATGTAATCCGTGTAGGTGTCGGACGAGATGGTCTCCCTGTCGGACTCCCTCATGTCCGACATTATCTTCTCGTTGGATGCTAGCGTGCTCTCGTTGCGTGCCAGGGACCTGATGAGCATCCTCATCTTCCTCTCGCTCCTCCTGCGTCCGTCCAGATAGGCGGCGTCCTCCACCACCTTGTCCACATAGTCCCTGGCCAGTAGGCCCAGGTCCCCGTCCCCGCCGTCATTCCCCGGCCAGCCTCCGCGGATCGCCAGGTCGATGAGATGGTCCAGCCGGACCTCGCCGCAATCCACCATCCCCAGCTCGCCCTCGAACAGCGATAACAGCGAGACGGCTCCGTCGGAATCACCGATCTCGTACAGGCTCATGGTGCCCATCCTCAGCGTCCCGATCCGTCCGGTTCCGCTGTGGACGTACTTCTGCCTGACCGGGACCGAGGAACCCGTCAGTATGTACTGGCCGGTACGCGGGTTGCTATCCACTGTGGAACGGACCTTGTCCCACAGCTGCGGCACCTCCTGCCACTCGTCGATGAGACGTGGCTGGTCCCCCTCCATCGCCACCCTCGGGTCGCTGGCCACGATGTCCCTGTTGGGGATCGGACCGGTGGAATCCGCGATCCTCATCTCGCTGTTCGCATGATTCTCCCCCGTCCATGTCTTCCCGCACCATTTCGGCCCCACTATGGACACGGCACGGAACGTCCTCAGCATCAGGTCGACATCCTTGTCCACTAGTCTCGGGCAGTATCCCTCGGGTGTCAGGGTCATGCAGGCAGTATTGCGATTCAGATAATGAAGTATTTCCTTCGACTTAATAGCAGGATTTCCTTCTACAAAGTCGAAGGATTTCCTACCAGTTGGTCGAAATATTTCCAGAATAATTCGACATAATATTATCTAAACGTCTTGTTCAAGACATCATATATAAAGTAAAAGGTTTTAGAGCACTGGCGGCAGATGCTTAGACGAACCTGACCGCGGTCCCGTAGGCGAAGACCTCGGCCGCTCCCGAGGCTATTGCGGAGGTGCCGTACCTGATCATCACGATGGCGTCGGCACCCATCTTCTCGGCGTCCTCCACCATCCTCTTGGTGGCGATGGCGCGGGACTCGTTCATCATCTCGGAGTAGGTGGTCAGCTCCCCGCCCACCATGGACTTCAGACCCTGGCCTATGTCCCTTCCGATGTTCTTCGTCTGCACCATGCTCCCCTTGGCGAGCCCGATTATCTCGTAGCTCCTTCCGGGGATGTTCTCAGTAGTCGTCAAGATCATCTTCCAGTCCCTCCTCTATCTCCTTCACCCTCTCCATGGTGTAGTACAAAGTCAGCCCGGCGACCACGATCAGGAGGACGAACGTCGCGGCGACGAGCCAGACGGGCGCCTCCACAGCGTAGTACATGACCGGTATGGACAGGAATGCCAGGACGACCACTATCGCGGAACCGACGGCCCCGGCCTTCTTGAGCGCATCCTTCTCCATGGCTCCCCGGAAGACATCATCGGATATAAGGCCCCCAACAGAACCGGCGGCGATGCACCGGTCTGTGCGAGAGGTATTAAATCACGCGCGCGTACCCCGTGACGTTGGGAGATGGAGGGTGGCCGACGGTAGCCGCGAGGCAGCTGAGGAAGTTCCCCTCTCCAAGGGCAAGATGGACCGGGGCAATCCGGTACGGCGAGAGCCGTGGCAAGGGCACAGAAACGACACAGACCCGACTGATAGGATGATCCGCGAGGCGGTGACGTTCCCGGGGACTTGGTGAAACGGCGACTCCCCATCGGAGCAAGTCCGCACAACGGGGTAGACCTGCCCGGGACCCGTGGGTAGGACGCTTAGTTGAATGCCACCTGAAACAGAAAGGGGGCTACTACCATCACCCGACACCCATATCCTGGAGGAGACGCAGTTGCCGCTGGAACTGAACCGCTGCCCGAAATGCTCGCCTGACACAGGCATCAGGACCGTACCGCCGCAGGAGACCCTGGACAGGGTCCTGCCACTGCTTGGGAAAGCGGGACTGGGGGAGCCGGAGGACATCACCGGCAAGGACGAGGTCGGCATCCCGGTGTTCTCGGTTGACAGACAGGAGACGGCACTGGGTGTGCCCAAGTACTACAACGGCAAGGGGGTCACCAGGGAGCAGGCCCTGGCCTCGGCGGTCATGGAGTCGCTGGAGAGGTACAGCGCGGAGCAGCGCGACTCCGACGAGGTCGTGTACGGCACCTACGAGCAGGCATGCGACGTCATGATGACCGTGGACCCCAAGGACCTGATCCTCCCCATACCCGTCCTGGAGAGGTACATGGGCGAGACGATCGCCTGGACCCAGGGATGGGAGATGTTCCGCGGATGCCCGATATGGGTGCCCGCATGCGCAGTCTACTACCCGTACTACCCCGACGGCGACTACCAGCTCTTCAGGTTCCACACCAACGGCATAGCATCCGGCAACACGATGGAGGAGGCCGTCCTCCACGCCCTGTTCGAGGACATCGAGAGGGACGCCTGGTCGATAGCGGAGTTCAGGGACAGGACCAACGCCGACATAGTGGTGGAGGACCGGGAGTCCGTTCCCGCCAAGCTGATAGCCAAGTTCGCCGAGAGGGGCATCGAGATCCACCTGAAGGACCTCACCAGCGACATCGGCATCCCCACCATCGGCGCGGCCGCCGACGACACCGTGACCCAGGACCCGGAGATGCTGACCATCGGGGTCGGCACCCACCTTAACCCCGAGATAGCCGCCATAAGGGCCATCACCGAGGTGGCGCAGAGCAGGGCTACCCACAAGCACGGAGCGAAGATCAACGCCCAGCTCCAGAAGGTCACCAGGGACATGGGCTACGAGAGGATCAAGAAGGTCAACCACATGTGGTTCGGCCGCAATCAGCGCACCATCAGTCTGGAGGACATGGAGGACAGGTCGACACCGTACGTCCTGGACGACATCGAGGTCGTCCTGGGAAGCCTCATGGAGGCGGGGTTCGAGAGCGTCATAGCGGCCGACCTCACCAGGCCCGAACTGGGCGTTCCGGTGGTCAGGATGATCGTCCCCGGTCTGGAGGTCAGCACCATGGACCCGGAGCGCGAGGGCGGAAGGCTCAGGGGCGACTGGCCACCGTCGGAGTGATCCGATGTCTGGTTACGGGAACATCAGAGCCGTCGGCTTCGACATGGATGGCACGTTCATGCGCACCCATGTGGACTACGCGAAACTGAACGACTGCGACCGCACGGTTCTGGAGAGGCACGGGATACCGTTCGACGAGATCGACTTCGGGGACTCCCCAAAACGTCCGAGGTACCCGATCAGGAAATGGCTGGAGGGGCACGGCAGGGGGGAGGAGTTCCCGGCCATCGACCGGGAGATCGACGAGCTCTGCACCATGTGCGAATGCGAGTTCGTGGACGAGGCCGTTCCGTTCCCGGGATCGGCGGAGTGCCTCCGGGAGCTGAAGTCCAGAGGACTGAAGGTTGGGATCCTCACCCGCGGAAGCCTGGAGTACGCCAGACGCGCGCTCGGCCCGCTGTTCGAAGAGTTCGATGCCGTCATGGGCAGGGACCACAGCGGTTACGACAACGCCAAGCCGTCCCCGGTCGCCATGAGGGAGTTCGCGGAACTCCTCGGCGTGGATCCCCGCGAGATCCTGTACGTGGGCGACAACGTCACAGACTGGCAGTCCGCCAAGGGCGCCGGTACCCCGTTCGTCGGGGTGACGACCGGATCAGGATCGAGTGAACTGTGGGCCGGATGCGACCCGAGGATACCTGTGGTGAAGTACGCGGGCGACGTCGTGTCGCTTCTCTGACATCGCTTCACGCGGACCTGGTTCCAGGCATCCACCAGCCCCTGGTTGTGCAGCCTGGCCCGATTAATCGCATCGAACACGTTTATGACCCATACCGTGAGGGTGGAGAACCCTATCGCTATCAGTCCCACTAGGTCCCAGCCGTCGTTCTGATCGGCGACCATCAGCAGGGTCACCATGGCGGCCGACAGCGCCGCCGCCGCGATGAAGAACAGGGCCCCGCGACGCATCTCGCCAAGGACCATCTGGCCTGAGCCTATGACGAAGAAGGAGTAGATCCCCATGCGAACCGGATCCACATGATCGGGATGCGGACCGTCGTCCATCCTGGTGGATCCGCCGCAGAATCCGCAGAACTCCGAACCATCGGGAATCTGGGCCCCGCACCTGCTGCAGTACATGCTGGAAAAAGGAAGGGGTTTGGATAAGAGGTTTTCGATTGACCTTACTGGGTTCCGTCGCCGAGCTTGTGGACGCGGTCCAGGCCCTTGACGTGCTCAAGGTCGTCGTACCTGAACCTCTCCAGGTTGGCGCTGAAGGTCCTGTCGGCGGGCAGGATCTTCTTCATGATCTGGATGAGCGCGCTGCCCATGGACATCAGACCCTTGTTCATGTCGACTCCGAACCTGGTCATTCCGCAGACCACGTGGCCGGGGCTGACGACGTCGTGGGGATCGAGGACGGTCTTGATCTCCCTCATCATGCCCGCTGTGGCGGCGTTGTGGATGACGTCCATGTTCCAGGCGAAGAACACGCCGAACCCGGTGGTCCTCCCGCCGTACTCCATGGCGACGTCGCCGAGGTAGAAGTTGAACCCGAACGAGGCCATTCCCGTGAGGAGCTCGTCGTCCTTGAAGTAGTAGGGCATGAACAGCGAGGTGTTCCTGTCGACGAGGACGCCGATGACTCCTCCCGCCTCCATCTTCATCTCGTCGAATCCGGAGTAGCACCTGTCGGTGAACTCTCCCCAGTGGCAGTTGGGGACGATGACCTCCGCGGGGATCTCACCGACTCCGACCCTCCTGGCCCTGAACTCGTAGCACCTCTCCTCCCACTCGTGCTCGGCGATCTCGGAGGAGATCTTCCTTCCGCCGGCCTTCTCGGCCATGGCGTCGACTGCGGCCTCCTCGAGGTCGTTGTGCTTCTCATCGCCCTGGAGGGTGACGAGCCACAGGTTGGAGACGTCCGGGGAGTGGCATCCTGCCCTCTTCTGGTTGGCGAAGTGCATGTAGTCGGACCAGGCCACGTGGAGGGGCCTGACGGACGGGTGGTTGATCAGGTCCTGCATCGGTCCGTGCATGTCCTTGAGGTTGTCGAACTCGTAGGCGAGGCACCTGATCTGGCCCATGGGGTGGAGCCTGAATGTCATGGTCCCGATGACACCGAGGGTACCCTCGGCTCCGGAGAAGAACTGGTTCAGGTTGAAGCCTGCCCTGTAGGACCCTGTGTCGGGGAACCCGGTGTTGACGACGGACCCATCGTCCACGATGATCTCCGCGTTGACGACGTTCTCCCTGGCGGAACCGTACTTGTAGGACCCGATTCCCATTCCGTTGGTGGAGTACCAGGCGCCGATGGTTCCCGAGGGGAAGGACGAGGGGTAGGACCCGATGATGTAGCCCTCCTTCATGCATGCCTCGAGGAGGTTCTTCCAGGTGCATCCTCCCTGGACCTTGACGGTGAGGTTCTCCTTGTCGATGCACACGACGTGCTTCATCTTGGAGGACATGTCCAGGAGGATACCGGCGTTGGTGGGCATGCATCCGCCCAGTCCCCACGAGGCGCTGCCCCTGGGGGTTACGGCGATGCCGTGCTGGTAGGCGAGGGCCATGACCTGGGAGATCTGCTCCACGGTCTCGGGCCTCACGACGACGTCGGGGATGTTCTTGAACGCGAGTCCGGCTTCCTTGGGGAGGGGGGCCATGTCGTGGCTGTAGAGGACCCTGTCCATGCCGTTGAGGGACACGTTCTTCTCGCCGACGATGGCCTTGAGCCTTTCGATGATGGCGGGGGTGACGGTCCTGTCGAGCTTGACGTCCTCGACGGGCCTTCCCATGTAGGCGTCCTCGATCCTGCGCATGAAGGCCTTGGTGGCCTCGTCCCTGTACTTGCTGGGGCACCTGGTGCTGGACCTGCCTCCGTACTCCTCGGCCTTGTCGGCAGCCTTGTCCACGTCCTCCTCGGAGGCGCCGGTCAGCTTGACGACGACGGTGCTGGGGTCGGGGATGTTTCCCGCGACGGCGAAGTCGGCGATGCCCTTGCAGTCGGCGATGAACGACGCCATGTTCCTCAGGGGGAGGTACATGGTGGGGGACTCGGGGCAGACGCAGGCGGCGGTGGAGATCCCGCCGAAGAGCGCGTCGGCCTCGGACTGCTCCAGCTTGGCGGCCCCGGCGTCGGCCATGAGGGCGTCCAGCTCGGTCAGGTCCTCGTCGACGAACTCCTCCGCGCCCTGGAAGGCGATGACGGTCTTGAGGGTGTTGTAGGAGATGTGGAGGGGCTTCAGGGAGGGGCTCTGGCCGATCGCCTGGTAGACCTCCTGCATCTTCTCCACGGAGGGGAGCTCGTAGGCGGCGACCTTGGTGACCCCCTTGGGGTACATCCTGAGGGTGACCTCGGTGACGATGGCGAGCCTTCCGGAGGAGGCGGCCAGGGTCTGGATCATGTTGTACCCGCTCATGTAGTATCCGATGTTGTCGTACCCGGTCTCCAGGAGGCCTCCCTCCGCGGAGACGGCGACGATGTTCTCGACGGTGTCCTTGACGGTGCCGTACTTGTAGGAGCCGATGCCGGCCTCCTCGGTGTAGACCCAGTCCTCGAGTGTGGGATCCTCGCCGGCGGGGTAGACCCCGAGGATGAAGCCCTCGGCCTCGGCGGCGTCCCTCAGGACCTTGATCCTGCAGCCGACCTGGGCCTTGATCGTCATGGCCTCGGTGTCGATGTCCAGGATGGAGGCCATCTCGGACATGTCCACGAGGACGTCGCCCTCGGTGTGGGTGCCCTTCCTGCTGAGGGGGGACACGGACCCGCCGGCCTCCATGATGGCGGAGACGGCCTTGCAGAGCTCCTCGTTGTTGGAGGGTTTGAGGACGTATTTGCCGTCGCACTCGACGAGCTTGGTGTTGCCGAGGTGGGAGCGGATGTGCTCCACGGTCTCGGCAGAAATATTGACGCATTCGTTGCTGGATTTCATGAGTCGACCTCCACTGAAGGGTTCAGCGGCAGTTTAACTGAGGAGTCGCAGGAACTGATGCGTTATAAGGGTTTCCCGCTCGGAAAAGGAATGAGACTGAATGAGACCAGACCGGCCTCCGAGACCAGTCTGGCAATGCTCGCCTCGGTTGCGCTGAACAGGTGCGTGCGGCAGTGGCAGTCGGAGCAGCCGAACCCGTCCGCGGCAGGATCCATGCCGCATCCGACGGCCATGGAGGCCAGCTCGCACTCCGGAACCGGGTCCGGATAGGACTCGTACGCCTCGACCGAATCCGCCGCGAGCGTCAGCCTGTCTATGTGCCAGCGAACCGTCTTGGTCCCGGACAGGTGCCTCGACACCCTCTGGTCCAGGCCCCCCATGGCGCTGCCCACGTAGCAGTACGTCCCGGCGGGGAAGAGAAGCGTTCCCAGGGCCCCGACCTCCGTCTCGAGGTCGGAACCCAGGGTGATTGCCAGGATGTAGGTGCCCCTCCGAATCATGCCCCGGCGCGGCGGTCCATGTCCTCGACCTGGGACCTGGTCCTGATGCGGACGATGACGCTGCTGTCATCTATCTTGGAGGGGAAGATGTCGGCGATCTCGGACAGCTTCCTGCCGTAGACCTCCACGTTCTCGAGATACTCCCTGTGCTCGCTGTACGGGATCTTTATCCTGATGCCGTCCAGATGGAGCACCATCGGGGCGGGGCGCAGGCACATGTTGATGGGCTCGTAGTCCTCCAGGATGGTCTTGACCTCCGCTGGGTGCACGAAGAGCGGATCCTCCTCCAGACTGCGCTTCTTGTCCCTGAGCACGTCCACCAGGGTGTCGGCGACCTCCTCGAGCTTGGCCCTCTCCGGCGGGGTCCTCATCCTCGCGGCCTTGCGTCCGACCCCGGCGACGATGGCGTCGCAGGTGTCCTCGATGCCCTCGGGCATGGGACCGGACACCAGGACTGTGGGGACGTGGATGTCCCTCATGAGCTCGGCCTTGGTCTCCACGCAGCTCTTGAAGTTGCCCATCATGAACACGACGGCGTCGTACTCGTCCAGGGTCATCCTCTCGGTCATGGAGATCTGGGAAGTCGCCTTCCCGCGGCCCCTCGCCATGCCCATGACGACCGTGATAGCACCGTAGCGCCTGAGCTCCTCCGCGATGTCGCAGATCGGGTGGGGCATGTGGTGCCTGCCCAGCGTGGGGCCCACCACGGCGATCTCGGTCCCCGCCAGGGGGACGTCCTTGACCACGCCGCCGATGTCCGTGCAGACGTGCTCTATGGCTTTCCTGTCCTCCTCCGGCACCGACATGGTGACCGTGAGCATCTGGGAGCTCCTGTTCTTCTGGAGGACGACCCCTCCCACATCCTCGATGATCTCGTAGAGCTCCTCAGAGCGGTACACACCGCCATCGTACATAAGAACCTCAAACATCGTCAGAACCTCCCATCTGCCTGTGGACCTCCCTGCCGCGGGCTATCATCTCCGGCTCCAGGATCTCCTCCGTGGCCACCACGGTGATCACGTTCCCGGAGATCAGAGTCTTGCGGTTCTTGATCCCCTCGGGCATGGCCCTCCAGATGGCCGCCATGATCTCGCGCCTGTCGTCCTCGCCGCTGGAGACGATCATCTCCGCAAGCTCGCTCTCCTTGGCGCCGGTGACGTCTAGGTCGAACCTGGTCTGCTGGTAGACCGCCCTCCTGCCGTACCTGTCCCACAGGGCCTTCAGGATGTCCGGGGCGTAGCGCTCCTGGGTGATCGTTACATGGACCCCGTTCGGGTCTGTCCTGATGTTGGAGACGTCCGCTATGGACTTCGGGGACGGCTCGGCCCTCAGGACTATCGAGAATATGAACAGGGGGACCTCCGGCTCCAGGATCAGCTGCGCCCTGTTTATGAGCACTGCCTTGTCCAGGTCGCTCATCGTGTCGTCGAAGAGCTTGGAATATGCCTCGGCGCCGAATCCGTCCTGCCCTATCACCTCTATGTCCATGGAATCGCCTCACAGGAACCCGGAGCTCAGCAGGGCGCCTCCGACGGCGCCGATGTACTGGGAGTCCTTGGGGACGATGGGCTTCTCCCCCAGGACCTCGCCGATCTGGGTGACCAGACCGGAGATGAGGGACGTACCGCCCACCTGAATGATCGGGTGCCTGACGTCGATCTCCTGGAGCTGCTGCTCGTAGACCTGCTCGGCGACCGAGTGGCACGCCGCCGCTGCCACGTCCTCGAAGCTCTTGCCCTCTCCGAGGGTGGTGACCAGGTCCTGGATCCCGAACACGGAGCAGTAGGAGTTCATCTTGGCGTTCCTCCAGTTGCCCTTGTCGGCCAGGGCGCCCAGCTCGGTGACGTCGATCTTCAGCCTCCTGGATGTCATCTCCAGGAACCTTCCGGACGCACCGGCGCAGATACCTCCCATGGTGAAGTTGTCGGGGACCCCGTCCCTGACTGTGATCGCCTTGTTGTCCATACCTCCGATGTCGATGATCGTGGCCTCGCCCTTCTGCCTGTCGGCGAGCCAGACCGCGCCCTTGGAGTTGACCGTAAGCTCCTCCTGGACCAGCTTGGCGTTGAAGTGGTCGCCCAGGGTGAACCTGCCGTAACCGGTGGTGCCTATGGCCTCGATGTCCTTGAGCTCCACGCCGGCCATCTTCATGGCGTTCTCCAGGACCTGCGTGGCTGACTGGATGACATCCCCTGAGGGGGTCCAGTCCTTCCCGATGATCTTGTTGTTCTCCATGATGACGGCCTTGGTGGTGGACGAGCCGGAGTCCAGGCCGGCGGTGATACCCGTCTGCCTCTCCCTGGCGAGGAGCTCCTTCCTTGTAACGATGGTGACGAGGGCCTCCATCCTTGTCAGGAGCTGGGACGCCTTGAGCCTCTCCGTGAACGAGTACGTGACCACGGGGAGCCTGGTGTTCTCCTGGATGAACCTCCTGAGCTCGTTCCTGACCAGAGCCGCCTCGGCGCACCTGAAGCAGGTGGTGATGAAGACGGCGTCCGCGTCGTACTTCTCGTCGGCCAGCTGCGCGGCCCTGGCGATCATCAGCTTGAGCTGCGGGGAGCGCGGGGAGAACCCGAACCTCCTCACGGCCTCGTCTATGTCGGCCGCGGACACGTCCGGGTAGACGATCTTCGCCCCCACGGACCTGGCGGCCTTCTCTATCTCGTACTGGACGCTGCTGTACTCCGTACCGCACGACAGCTGCGCGATCTTGATGGTCACTGCAATCCCTCCAGGAACTCCTTTGTCTGGGCGACGAAGTTGACTGCCTGCTCGTCGTCCTCCGGATAGCTCACGTGCAACGCGGGGATCCCGCGCCTCTTGATGAGGTACTTCACCATCAGGTTGGACCTCTCGCATCCGACACAGCCGAAGCTGTACGGGCAGTCGTCCATGATGATGGCAGCGTCGGCCTCCTCGATCATCGGACCCCACAGGGCGAGCCTCCCCCTGATTCCGGAGGGGACCTCCACGCCCGCGTATTTCAGGCCCTTGACGACGTCGTCGAGGGTCACGTTCATGGGGGGCATGTCGACCTCCAGGTTGTCAACCTTCTCCTGGATGGCGGCCATAGCGCTGAGGGGCTCATGCCCGAACCTCTCGACAAGATCGAACAGGACAAGGCTGTTCGGCGGATCTATGAAGACCTTCATCACTGCACCTCGCAAATCTTCTTGAAATCGTTTACCGGAATGCGTTTCTTC
This sequence comes from uncultured Methanomassiliicoccales archaeon, assembly GCA_959597175.1. GTDB lineage: Archaea > Thermoplasmatota > Thermoplasmata > Methanomassiliicoccales > Methanomethylophilaceae > Methanoprimaticola. Next base: position 90,941 of record CAUFXM010000007.1, on the reverse strand, counting down.
TCCTTGGGCGGGACGTACTTAGCCCCAGCGTCCACCCTGTCCAGGGCGTACTGTATGCTGGACAGCAGCTCCCACTCGGCCTCCAGCTGGGCGTACCCCGGCCTGGTCCCGTGCTGGGCCCTGCATCTGCGCGGGTCGCTGCACGGATAGGCCCTGACCTTCGAGAACACCTCGTTGGGGTACCTCTCCCTGACCTTCGCGAGTATCCCGCGGACGGTGTCCCTGGGCGCCTCCACGAGGCACCCGTAGCATGTCTCCTTGACTATGGCCTCCTCGCCGAAGGCGTGCACCATGCGGGACAGCTGGTCCGGCGTGAGCATCGACCTGGGCGAGATCATGAACAGCCTGGTCTCCCTCTCCTCGCTCATAGTTCATCCTCCGTGATGTAGACGGTGTCCTCCTCGTTCAGGTCCTTCATCAGCCTGTCGAGGTCGTCCACGAACTTCCCGACTATGTTGGTCCCGTAGGCCTCCTCGCCGGTGGGGCCGTACTCCTTGCTGTCCTCCAGCCTTATCCCTATGAGACCGTGGTGGGGTCTGGCCTGGTTGGTGAGGCCTATGTCGCCGCGCTTCACCTTCTTGAACGGGTCCTGGGGGTACAGGTTCTTTCCCCTGACCTCGTCGCCGTAGAACGTGACCATCGGCAGACCCTCGAAGGTGAACTGCACCTTGAGTATGCCGACCGGCTTGTGGCTCAGCCCGGTGACCTTCCTGAAGTACTGCCTGCTTATCGGGTCGGAGTCGTTCAGCTTTATCCTGAACACCCTCTCCCTGGGGACGCCGAAGGTCTCGACCTCGCCCTTCTGCAGGGCGGTGATCGTGTGCTCCGGGGACTGCTCGGCGATGATCGCGTCGTCGGACGTGTCGCCTGTGCGGACCTGCTTGATCCCCCTGGACGCCAGGAACTCGGCGCCCTCGGACTGGGTCATGCCCACGGCCAGCGCCCTCGGCGGGTTGGTGACCACGGTCACCCTGCTGCCGGCGTCGGCATACGCCAGGATGGCCTTCCCGGACACGACCTGCCCGGCTGCGTTGTGGACCTGGGACACCTGCCTCCTCTGCCTGTAGATGTACAGACGGCCGGTCCCTACGCCGTCGTATCTGACCGTGACCGAGCCGACGTCCCTGACCTTGCGCTCCTCCTGGGGTATGGAGACGTCCATGTCGTCCGTGCAGGTTATGAAGCTGCCCGTGGACTGGGACACGCCCATCGTCCCCCCTGCGGAGAGTATCAGCACGTGCTCCGCCGACTCCGGCGAGCTCGTGTCCAGGTCGATTGTTATGTTGGTCTCGACGCGGTACCCGTCCTCCAGCTTGAACGACAGGTCGTCGGTGACCTTGACGTTCTCGGTGCTGGTCTCCGACATCATGGGGCGGACGGACAGGATGCCGTCACCCTCCCTGAGGTCGTCGAGGACATGCCTGCCGACGGTGATCCTACCGATGACCGCCTGACCCGCCCCGTAGCTCCAGCTGTGGTTGTCACGGGCTATCATCATGTAGGTGGTGTGGTTGTCGAACCCGCCCAGCGACAGGAAGCAGTCGTACGCCCTGTAGCGGTACGTCCCGCGGTCGGTCTCGATGTCCGTCGGGAACGCACCGAACGCCGCGATCTGGTGGGTGACCCACCTGGTGCTCAGTCCGGCCATCCTGCCGATCATCTCCTCCTTCCACTTCGCCGCGATCGGGGTGTCGTTGAGGTGCAGGACCATGGTCCCGCGGTCGGTCTCGATCTCGAAGTCGCTGGTCTCGGTGACCAGCCTCTCCTCCGAGAGGTGGACGGCTATGAGCGTCCCCTTCACGTATGGCTCTCCCGCCAGGGCGGTCTTCAGCGTCGAGCCGGCCCTGAGCTTCTTCTCCTTCCCGTTGACGGTGACGATCATCTGCGCTCACGCTCCGGAAGCATCGACTGGACCTTGGAGACGATCTCGTCCAGCTTGTCCTGCGAGGTGGTCACCCCTCTGACGACGCCGGTGACGATCTCCACGATCTCCCCCTTGGTCTGGATCTTGTCCTCGGGGGGCATGACCGCCTTGGTCTTCACCCCGATGGCCGCGAAGTCCTCGTAGTCAACGGGGCACTGCGCGACGATGATGGCCGGGATGTCCACGTTCCTGAGGATCAGCCTGGCCTTGTAGACGATGTGGTTGCGGACGTTCCCGAGGTGGATCAGCGCCACCTTGTACTGCTGGATCCTCTCGACCTCTATCGGGTCCAGGCCGAAGCAGGACCCGGTTGTCACATCGGGGGCGTCCGCAGGGACGCCGGACCCGGCGTTGACGACCATGACGCTCGTGTCGATCCCCTCCTCCCTGAGGGCGTAGGTGATCTCGCACACCGGCTTGGTGATGTGCCTGCGGCCGGGGCCCATGGCTATGGCGACGACGTCCCTCCCGGACTCGGAGATGGTCGCCCTCTGGGCGAGACCCCCTCCGACGCCGAGGCCCATCGACTCCCTGCACTCCACGAAGCTGAGGTGCCTCCCCATCTTCTGCTTCATGGTCATTCACCTTCTGGCACGGGCTCCATCGAGAACTCCTCGAGAACATCCTCTGGCTTGCCTATGGACACAACCCTGCCGCCCTTCATGAACGCGGCGCGGTCGGCGCAGTTGAGGACGAAATCCATGTCGTGGCTGACCACGATGAACGTCTCCCCGAGCGTCTCCCTGGCGCGTATGACGGACTTAGCTATGATCGTCTTCGTGATGGGGTCCATCGTCCCTGTGGGCTCGTCGAGGATGATGATGCGGGGCTCCTTGATCAGGACCTGGGCGAACGCGATCCTCTGGCACTCCCCGACGGACAGGGAGTCCGGGTAGGAGTACAGGATCTTCTCGACGTTCTGCTTCTCGAACCCGACACTGAGCAGCACCTGGATGGCCTTGACCTTGGCCAGCTCCGCGGGCATCTTCATGCCGATGCAGGTGGAGAGGTTCTGGAGGACGGTGTCGAAGGGGTACAGTGTGTACTCCTGGTGCAGGAACCCGATGTACGGGGTGGCTCTCCCCTTACCGGCGAATCCCGACTCGGACATGTCGACCCAGTCGTCACCGATCTTGATCTTGACCGACCCGGACGTGACCGGGGTCATACCCGCGATCATCCTGGATGTGGTTGTCTTGCCGGCTCCGGAGTACCCGACCAGGGCGAAGACCTCCCTCTCCTTGATGTCGATGGTGACGCCGTCGACCGCCTTTACCACACCCCTCACGACGGAGAAGTAGTGCTTGGCCGCGTTGTCGAGCTTGATGAGCGTCTCTCCCAGCTCCCCCTGCTCGGACTTCTCGAAGTGGTAGTCCTTCATGAACTCGGCGCTGACCTCCTTGGGGTCGCCCATCTTGAGGACGTTGCCCGCCTCCAGCAGGATCGCCTCGTCGGCCATCCTCTCGATCGCCTCGGGCCAGTGTGAGGCGAACACCATGCAGATGCCCTTGCCCTGGACGTAGTCGATGAGCCCCTTGTGAACCGTCTCGGCGGTGGTGGGGTCGAGGGTCCCGGTAGGCTCGTCCGCAAGGAAGAACAGGGGGTCCTTCGCCAGCTGCCTCGCCATGACCACCCTCTGCTTCTCCCCTCCGGAGAGGTCCCTGGCGATGTGGGTGGTCCTGTGGGTCATGTTCACGAGCTTGAGCATCTCGATCGCCTTGTTGATGCGGTCGTCGCCCTGGATGTCCTCGGGGATTGCCTCCATCACGTTCTCCACGACCGACATGTCGCCGAACAGGGCGAACGTCCTCTGGAGCATGATCGCTATGCGTCCCTTGATGGCCTGCCTCAGATGGTCGTCCGGCTTGAGGGACCAGAAGTCCACCGACAGCGTCTCGGTCTCCCCTCCGCACTTCGTGCATGCCACGCCCTTGTAGGGGAGGTCCAGGTTGCCGCATTTCGTGCAGCGGTTCACGTTGTAGATCACACGTCCGCTGTCGGGGGCGTACTCCTCGCTCCCCCTGAGCATGTGGATGAGGACGCTCTTCCCGGCGGCGCTCTTACCGATGAGTCCGAGGATCGCACCGGTGCTCAGCTTTGCGCTGACGTCCTTGAGGACGCAGCGACCGTCGAAGGATTTCGAGACGTTCTCGATAACCAGAAGGTCTACCGACTCTTGAGCCATGGTTGAGGCAGATGTTCGTTTAATTTAAAGTATCGGGTTTTCCCCTGACGTGTTAGAAGTGTTAACGTCGTTGATATTCCTTACCTATATGTCGGACCCATCACTTTATCTATTGGATGAATGATACATCCATATGCTCTCCCGTCCATCGAAGCTCGGCGGCCCGGTGCCCAAGTTCAACGACTACCACATCTGGAAGGCCTTCGAGTGCCTAAGCGAGGATTCCCCCGTGGGGAGGAAGAAACTGTCCCAGATGCTCGGGATCGGGGAGGGGAGCACGAGGACCATCCTGGCGATGATGCAGGACCAGAGCATGATCATCATCGGCAAGAGCGGCATCTTCCTCACCGACAAGGGCTCAGAGTTCAAGAAGTCGGTCCACATGGACATCGCCGACGTTTCCATCAGCGACCTGACAATAGGGGACCGCGACTGCGCCGTGAGGGTCCCCAAGATGGCCAGGAACGTCAAGTACGGATGCGAGGAGAGGGACGCCGCCATCAAGTCAGGCGCCACCGGGGCCACCACCCTCATCTACACCAACGGGAAGCTGATCTTCCCCGGCTCCGACTACCCTGTCGAGCCAGACATCGAAGCGAAGATCCGCTCCGTGTTCTCACTGAAGAACGACGACGTCGTCATCATCGGCACAGGCCCCACGAAGGAGTCCGCGGAGATCGGTGCCGTGATAGCGGGGCTGACGATCATGGGCGGCCTCCAGTTCAACCGCGAGCTCAAGGATGTGCTGAGCCAGAGGAGCACCGGCAACGAGCTCATATCGCTGGCATTCGCCATCCACGACCTGGTTGGGGGTCTCCCGGTATGTGCCAAGAGCAGGGATAACCTCGGCGTCAGGATAGAGAACGGTGCCGTCATCGACAACGCTTACAGCGGCCCGGTCCTCGAAGAGGTAATAAATGCGGGGACCACAATCAGGAAGATAGCTACGGCCGGACCCTACAAGGGGATCAGGGTGATAGTGACCCCCATCGAGCTGGACAACCGCATCATCGCGGCCATCGGGGTCGTGGACATACGGTCCATGGCGGGCGTCAACAACCTGATCAGGCTGCGGAGTGATGACAATGAGTGAGGAATGCAAGGTCTGCGTGGACGCCGGCGTCTGCAAGATGAAGACCCTTATCATCGCCAAGGAGAACGACATGGGTCTCGTGGACATCGAGATCAAGAGCGACTGCCCCAACATCCTGAAGATGTCCTGGAGGCTGGAGCCCATGAGCCCCTACGCCGAGGTCGAGGCGGAGTTCCACAAATCCGAGATCTACAAACTGGCCAACGACGCGATACCCCACACCGCGTGCCCCGTCCCCGCGGGCATCGTGAAGGCGCTGGAGGTCGCAGGTGGCCTGGGCCTCAAGAGGGACTGCTCCATCACCTTCGTCGATGACGAGAGCCAGTGCGGTCTCAAATGATCCATCGATGGATGGAACATCAAAAACCCTTTTATACAACCTTTTACAGTTTATTGATTCATGGCACCTGATGTAGACGCCCCCGGCGACTCCCAGCTGGAGCTCATTCGGGGACTGAGAGGGGTGGTCCATGCCTTCTACCTGGACCAGACCATCCTTGAACAGCTCAAGGAGGAGGAGGCCAAGGTGCGCGCCATGGGCGACATCGAGGTCGAGAACGAGGGTTTCAACCAGGCGCTGAAACGCGACAGCGTCATCTGCATCGTCAAGGACCCCCGCTTCAGGCCCCCGCCGGAACCCACCGTCATCCTGGAATCCGGGAACGGCCAGATCATCGGAGAGGAGGTCTTCCCGTTCACCATGAAGAAGTACGAGAACAGACAGGACGTTGTCTGGCTCTCCGACGCGTTCGTGATGTTCCCCGAGGTCAAGGCAACCGGAGGGGAGCAGTTCGTGATGCCCCCCGTGTCCTTCCCCGAGCTCAACGAGGGCAACGGATGCTACGACGTGATCTCCTGCAGCCCCGCGCCCACCAGTGACCTGATGATCAGGAAGTACTACGGCCTGGTGGACAATCCGAAGCTGGCGTCCGTTCTCGTGGCGTTCAACAGATCCAAGAAGTGACAGTCTCTTCAGACTGTCCCACATCAAACTTTTTAGTTCTTTTTTTACACTATATCTGTCGGGTCAGATTGAAATAGGACCTAACGTTCCTAAGCCTGAATCAAACATCCAGCGCATGTACGTACAAATCAGAGGCGTTCCGTTCTTTGGACCTGCCGGAAACAGTGCATCGTTCTGGTCCGGGTGAAGACTATGGAAGAGTTGAGATTCCCATGGAACGGTAGGGAGGGACTCATCTACGGAGGTGTGATCGCGCTGATCACAGGCTTCCTGATGATGACCTTCAACATCTGCAAGAACAACGGCGGCATCGAGGCCGGGTACCTGAGGGAGTCGTTGATCGCCCTCCCCCTGCTCTGGGTGGTGATTATGCTTCTCATGACGTTCCTCGTGGGCAAGGTGGCCAACCGCATCCTGGACTGGGCGATGCTGCCATCCGATTCCGCGAACACCAGGATAGTCCTGAACATCGTGGCCTGCGTGACGATGATGTCCGTCATCATGACCGCCGTCGGTCCCCTGGTAGGCGGACTGATGGGGGGACAGCTGGTCCTCGAGGGCTTGTACAACTGGCCACAGAACTGGCCGGTGAACTTCTGCGTGGCGTTCTGGATCGAGATGGCCGTCGCCCAGCCTGCGGCAAGGGCCATCATGAGGAGGATGCACATCCGCACGCTGAAGAGGAGGAACACGGGAGGTGTCGGAAGTGAGTGATATCATCGTCACGATAGGAAGAGAGAACGGCAGCGGAGGACGCGAGGTCGGACGCGTGCTGGCGGAGATGCTCGGCGTGAGATGCTATGACAGGGAGATCATCGAGGAGACCGCGAGGGTCTCCGGGATGAGCATCGAGGATGTCGAGAGATCCGAGGAGAGGAGCAGGTCATCGATGGTCAGCTACTGGGGGATCCCGGCGACCAACCCGCTGTTCGAGGCCCAGTCGGAGGCGATACTCGACATAGCGTCGAAAGGACCGTGCGTGTTCGTCGGCAGATGCGCCGACTTTGTGCTGAGGGAGAGGGAGGATGTGGTGAACGTCTTCGTCACCGCTCCGATACCCGACCGCATAAAGCGCTCCGCCCGGAGGAACGGGTTCTCCGAGAAGGAGGCCTACCAGCACATCAAGGACAAGGACCGGGAGAGGGCGGAGTACTACCGCAGGTACACCGGCCGCATATGGGGCTCGGCATCCAACTACCACCTATCCGTCGACACAGGCCCCATCGGCGTGGAGAACGCCGCCGGGATCATCCGGGACTACATCGACATGATCGGAAGGGACCGAGGTCGGTTCCCTGCTTTCCAAGGGCCCCGATCCCGCGGGGCCCGTCATCCTCTACACAACCGTCTCCGGACCGGCGGATCACCGATCCGGTTTCTGTATCCAAGTCGGCCGACGGCACCTTGCCAGACCGGCAATGTGACGGGAAAATCGAAGGAAGAACAGGATGGGAGGGTTTGAGTCCCCGGCGGACCGGGGACATGGGGTATCGGGGCCGAAGCCCCGTAATTCGTTTATCCTCCGCCCGAAGGCATCATCTCAGAGATATCGACCTCCTGGGTCTCCCTCTTGATGTCCTCGATGGACTTCATCCCGCGGTCGGACATCTTCTTCTCCTTGAAGGAGACGGGGATGTACTCCGAGGGGTCCGCCGGGATCAGGTTCGAGGCCTCGTAGTAGAGGTCCGTGAAGTCCAGTCTTACCCAGACCTTCCCGTCCCTCTCCACGACGTCCGTCACCTTGCCCACTGTGGCGGTGGGGGTGTACTTCAGCAGGTCGCCGACCTTCACAGGCTTCATCCCTTGATGACGGCGCTTCTCTCACCGGCGGGCTGGAACTCCCTGAGGGCTCCGCGTCCGATCTCCTTCGTCACGTTGGCGAAGTCGAAGACGAGAGTGGGGTCAGCGAACGCAACCCTGACGAACGGGTTGGCGGTGAAGGCGTCTCCGCGAGCAACGTGGGCAGCCTTGGGGATACCGGTGTATCCGGACAGGTGTCCGACGTTCATGGCGTAGTTGGGGTAGTTGGGTCCACGGACCTCCATGGGCAGACCCTCGTCGGACCTGTACGCGAAGGAGTTCGCGGATCCGCACTGGTCCTGCAGGTCGAATCCGTAGAATCCGAGCCTTCCGGTCCTCTCTTTGTGCTGGAGCATGGAGAGGTACCAGCAGTTCAGACCGCAGTCGGCGACTCCGGTGGCCATGGCTCCGGCGATACCGGTGGCGGCAGCGGAGACGGTGGCCCTCTGGGATCCTCCGAAGTGGGTCTCCATGACGGCGGGGTAGCGCTCGTACATCTCGAGGGCGTAGGAGTTGATGTCGTCACCGAGTTTTATGAGCTCGTCCATGTTGGCGGGGTCCAGCTTGCAGAACCCACCGTACCTGGATTTGATCTGGTCGATGGCGTAGTACACGTAGTCCTCGAGGATGTTGTCGGTGTACGCGGCGGTGGCGTACTGGGTGAATCCGACTCCACCGGACATGTATCCTCCCAGGTAGACCTGGTCGAAGACGGCGGCTCCCAGAGCGACTGCCTCGAGGGCGGCGCGTCCGGGGTCGTCGGGGTAGACACGGTCGGACTGGGCGATATCGGCCATGTATCCGAACGGGATTCCACCGGGCTCGTTGGGTCCCCTTGCACGCCTGGCGGGCATCATGGTACCCATGTTGAGGGACTGGTGCTTCGCGGAGTAGGCGAAGTCGGCGATGGCGGCCTCTCCGGCGGCGAGTTTGTACGCGGAGATGAAGGCCATGGAGATCTGCATGGCGGCGTGCCTGGAGACGGTAGCTCCATCCATGAGCCTTCCGACGATGGTGGGCACACGGACAGCCTGCATGAGGGTCTTTCCGATGGCTTTCTTCAGCTGCTCGGCCTGGTCCTTGGGGAACAGTTTGTTGATGTCGATGACGAACCTGGGGTCGAGCTCGTCGATGAGCTCGTCGTCGCCAGAGAACACCTTGACGTAGGAGTCCCACACGAGGGCGGGGTTGACCTCGGCCATGTGCTCCTGAACGACCGCTCCACCGGGCATGGTGTGGTTGACGGTCTCCAGGTAGGTGTTGATGGTCTCGGGGGTGACCTCCTTTCCGAGCCTCCTCTCGATGGTCTGGTGAGGGGAGTCGAGTCCGACGAGGATGGTCCTCCTGATGTCGTCCCAGGCCTGCTGGATGGCGCAGTTGTTGACGCAGTGCAGGTCGTCCGCCTCGGCGAAGATGTCGGTGTGGGACAGCTGGTAGGGCATCCAGCTCCTCTGTCCGAGGGGCACTCCGATGTCCTCGTTCATCATGGGGATTCCGCGCTTCTTGGCGATCTCCATAGCGGAGTTCTGGAACTCCACCTTGGATTTGGACTGCTTCCATCCACCGTAGCAGTAGTACTTGGTGGACATGTCGGTGGGGTCTTCTTTGAATTTCTTCTTGCATGCTTCCATGAACAGCTTCTCTTTTCCTGCCATGGTAATCACTCTCCCTTAACGGTCCAGGGCTGGTAGCCACCGAGGGTCCTCAGCTTGTGGATCCTGAGTCCGTACATGGTGACCTCTTTGTCGTCCCTCATGTCGACGCCGTCAGCTCTGAAAATTGTTGTTCTCTTCTTAAGGTCGGACATAGCGGCGGGCTTTCCGACGGAGATCCTCCTGTCGAGGGGGATGGCGACCTGGTCCTTCACGTAGACGACCTCTTTCTTCTGGTCGTCCCAGACGTACCTCTGCCAGCCGTCGAACATCAGGCCGTGCTCGTCGAGACGGCAGGCGTGTCCGTGGACAGTGGCACCCCTGATTCCGGTGAGGGCGGGGTCGAAGGTCTCGTTGTCGATGAACTCTTTGGCCAGCACCTCGAGGTCCCTCTCACGGACCTCGATGATCTGCCTTCCGGAAAGGGTTCCGGTGTCGATTCCCCTGTACCTGGAGAGGTACATCCAGGCCCTCTGGTAGGGCGAGATGGGGGCGAAGTAGACAGAGTCGGTGAACTGGATGTACCTTACACGGTCTCCGTGTTTGGCACCCTCGATGGGGGCGACCAGTTTCCTGATGGGGCAGTCGGGCTCCTTGCCCTCCTCGATCGGGGGGTGGATGGACTTGTAGTCCTCTCCGGGGTTCCTGTGTCCCATGATCCTGACGACATCGTCCATGGAGACGTCGCGGAGTTTCTTCAGTTTGACTTTGGGGTCCATGTATCTGCGCCTGTTCTTGGCGGGCACAGAGGTCCCAGGGTAGAACTGCCTCTTGTAAGTTGTAGCCATTTTATTCACTCCTGTAATCATGAAGCGTGGGTTTGTATTTCGAGAACCTTCCGACGGTAAGCGTGTAACCGTGCTCGATGGTCGCGTTGCACGCATCCTTGATCTCCTCGACGCGTTTGTCAAGGGTCTCCTCGTCCTCCACGTCCAGCTCTATGTAGAATCCGCCCACCAGGTAACGGAGCTCGACCTCGTGGCCTCCGACGTTGATGACCCTCCTCTCGGAGTGGTTGTTCGGAAGGCCCTTGCCGGGACCGCTGTTGATGGTCTTGGGCAGGCTCTCACCGGTCATGTTGATCTGCCTGACGTCCTGGATCTTGTCCAGCGCGTTCAGGACGACCTCGGTCGTCTCGGCGCTCAACAGGCGGTTGGTGATGATCTGGACCTCGGGGAGGGGAACCCCTGCGTAGTCTGCGGCGGGAGCTGAAGAACTCGACATACGGACACCTCAGAGCTTCTTCTTCTCCTTTTTAGCCTCGGCAGCGACGTACTGCATGGGCTTGCTGAACTCTTCCATGTCTCCGAAGACCTCTTTGAAGAGACCGGATGTGGCCTCGGCGGAGAAGGTCTGGGTTCCACCGTCCAGACAGTTGGCGGCGGTGATGGCGGGGATGACGACTCCCTTGGCGTGCCTGGTAACGACGTGGTTACCGTGGAACAGTCCGGGTCCGCCTCCTCCGTAGATGGAGTGCGAGAAGAAGGACATTCCGACTCCGACACCCTCGGCCCTTCCGTAGTCGACACCGGGGAGTCCGGACTCGTGCTCGAGCAGGTCGTTGTAGTACAGGATGGTTCCGGGGACACCCTGGGCGGCCCTGGCGGCTCCGACGTTGACCATGACGGCGGCGACCATTCCGGTGGCGGCGTAGGCATTCCACTTGGGGAGGTCATCGGTGGTGTAGACCTTGTATCCAGAAGGCAGGGTCTCCTTCACGCGGATGACTCCGTCGTCGATGGCCCTGGCCATGAGGGACTCGATAACGGTTCCCACGGTTCCGGTCTTTCCGTTCTTCTTGACGATGGAGTAGAGCATGTTGTCGGCGTTCAGTCCCTCGTAGGCAAGGGCGAGGAGTCCGCCCCTCTCGAAGTTACCGATCATGTCACCCATCTCGTAGGATCCGCACTGCTCGAAGATGGCGGACAGGGCGGTTCCCTGCATGGCGTTCCTGTTGACCAGAGAGACCACGTGGTTGGCCATGATGTTCCTCAGGGCGAATCCGGCACCCTCGTTGTTCTGGGGAACCTCGAGGATGGATTTGACGTTGGCACCCTGGAACGTGATGGTCTGGGGGTACCTTCCCCAAACGGCAGCCTTGACCATGTTGGCTTTGTACATGGGGATGTCGAAGGTGTCGATGATGGCCTCGGTGGTAGCCGCGGCGGTGGCGGTGAAACCGGTGGTGTACTCGATACCGGCGTTCATCCTGTCCTCGGGGACGATGACGACGATGTTCTTTCCGCCGGATTTGACCTTGACCTCGGTGCCGTCGCCGTCGTAGACCTGGACGGACTCCTTGATGATCTGCGCGATCTTGTCGGCATTCTCAACGAGGGGGATGTCGATCTCCTTCCCTTTGATGATGACTCCGCCACCGGTCATGGAGCCGGTCTTGAGGGCTTTCTCGATGCCCGCCAGGTTGACGGCGCAGGTCCTCTTCGTCAGGGACACGATCTTCTTGATCGCGTTGTTGCGCAGCGGACTGATGGCTTCGAGCGGAATGTCTTTCGCGATGCGTTTTCCGCAGTCGTCATACAAGTCAACTACGTCCTCGTATTTTGGCATTTCATACCTCCTTGTGCATTTTTGCCGGCCATCTCTGACCAGCACCCCTTGCAAGGCGGATAATCTGCTTGAAGCATATAAAGACGATGGAAAACGGGGGTTTTGACGCGTTTTTCGCAGGTTTCCAAGGGGTCCGGCGACTGGTAGGAATCCCGAAAACCGTTGGACCTGCCTTAGTTATATTATTTAACAGGTTCTATCCTCCAGCACCATCGCATAATCAGCATGACGCGATGGTGCCGGAAGTGTCACGAAATGGTTTGTAGATATTATCGACTCAGTCGCGCTTCGCCTTGGTCATCACGCCAACCTCGTACTTCCTGAGATGCTCCACGAAGCCCGGGATCATGGCATAGGGAATCCCTGCCGCCATCTCGTCCGCAGCCATGGAGGTCTTCTTCCTGCATCCGAAGCAGCCAAGGGAGATGTTGGGCTTCCCAGTGCAGATCGGGACGGCGGTGATGTCCTCGCAGGCGCACTGGAAGGGAGACGTGGAGAACTGCACCCTGCCGCCCTCCTCGGCGGTGGCCAGAGGGACGATCCAGTAGACCCTTTCGGGGATGTCCTCGATGGTGACGACGTCCGGGACAAAGTCCGCGTCCTTAAGCGGGCAGATGACCTCGCCCTCGCTCTCGAAGGGGACGACCATACGGTCGGAGATCATCTTCCCGGCGGCGGCCGCGGAGTCGTGCATGCCGATGCCGGCGTGGAATTCCCCGGAGGCGACCTTCTCGGGCGTGGCCGTCATGTTCAGGGCGGAGCACCCGACCATGCAGTTCTCGGACTTCAGGGGGAGCTTGAAACTCTCACCGCCCCTCGCTCTGAAGATCGCCTGGCAGTGGCTCAGCTGGTTTTCCGGCTCGTTGTACCCCTCCGGCCAGGCCTCGCCCTTGCGGACTAGTTTCACCGCGACTGGCTCCCCTCTGAGCCTCATGATGCTCTTCATGGCCTCTGCGTAATCTTTGTTCCTCTCGAGGATTTCCGACATGAGTCGTGAATCCTGATGACGGATATTTAAGAGTTGAAAAACAAAGAAGGGTGTTTTCAGAAGCGTTTACGGAAGGCCTGCCGTGATTGTAGAACGTCCCGGCAGGGAGGGCGACGGTCGATTGCCATCATGCGTCGAGGGCCCTAACCGGATCCACCCTCACGCATCCCCTGGAGTCCCTGTCCACCACTGCCTCCACCCTGTAGACATCGCGGAGCATATCCTCCGTTATGACGTCCTCCGGAGCGCCCTCGGCGTAGACCCTGCCGTCCTTCAGGACGAGCATCCTGTCCGAGTACCGCGCGGCGAAGTTCACGTCGTGAAGTACCATCACGGTGGTCAGACCCCTCTCGTCCGTGATCCTGCGCATGAGGTCGAACATCCTAAGTTCCCTGTGGAGGTCCAGGTTGTTCATTGGCTCGTCCAGGAACACGATCTCCGGATCGGCAACCAGGCACTGGGCGATCATCACCATCTGGCACTGACCCCCGCTGAGCTGGTTGAGGGGCCTATGGGCCAGATCCGAGAGGCCAAGCTCCTCCAGGGGCCCCATAGCACGGTCCAGCTCATCGTCGGAGACCCTCATCCCGAGGGAGTCGGCGAGTCCGAGCAGCATGACCTCCAGCACGGTGAGGTCGGTGGAGCCGGGAAGCTCCTGCGACATGTAGGCCAACCTCAGCTCGCCGGGTTCGCGGGGGACCAGGAGGTCCCTCTCGCCGAACTGAGCGGTGCCCGACGACGGGGAGTGCACCCCCGCCAGGCACTTAACCAGGGTGGACTTCCCGGCGCCGTTGGACCCGAGCACCGTCAGGATCCCCTCGCCCATCCCGAAGGAGACGGAGTCCAGCACCCTGCGGTCCCCGTAGGAGAAGCATACATCCCTCACTTCGAGGCTCATGCCGCCACCCTCCTCCCGCGGTATATCATGTAGAGGAAGAAGGGCACGCCCACCAGTGATGTGACCACTCCTATGGGCAGGACGCTGGTGACCTCCGCCATGTTGCAGACGAGGTGTGCCGCCAGCAGGAACAGCGCCCCGCAGAGCGCCGACGCCGGCAGCAGGAACCTCTGGTCCTCCCCCACCAGGCGCCTGGCGATGTGCGGACCCACCAGTCCGATGAACCCTATGGTCCCGGTGAAGCTCACCACCACGGCGGTCAGGACGGACACGGCTATGATCGTGTTCCTCCTGAGGGCCCTCACGTCGATGCACATGCTGGACGCCTTCGAGTCCCCGAGCTTCAGGGCTGTGAGCTTCCACGCGTTCAGCGCGAAGAGCACGCACACCAGCAGCATAACCACCATCATCAGCAGTATGTCGGTCATGTCGGTCCTGCCGACGCTCCCGAACATCCAGAAGCTGATCGAGGAGGAAACCTCGCTGCTGGACAGTGACTGGACCATGTTCACCAGGGCCTGGAACAGGAAAAGCATGGCCACACCGGTGAGGATGATGACCGTGCGGTCTGTCCTGCGCGACCTGGACACCAGGAAGATGACCGCGCAGGCCACCATGGCGAAGACGAACGCGCTGACCATCACCGCTGAGGAGCCCAGTACCGATGTGCCAATGCCGAACGATATCACAAGGGACGCACCGAACGCGGCGGCCATGGAGACACCGAGGGTGTATGGCTCCGCCAACGGGTTGTCCAGGACGGTCTGCATCTCGACACCCGCGATCCCGAGGGCGGCTCCGGCGATCAGCGCGGTCAGTGCCTGGGGGATCCTGGTGTTCCAGATGATCGAGGCCATCCCGCTGTTGACCGATTCGCGGTCGATAATGGTTTGGAGGACCTCCGACAGTCTGTAGTCGGTGTCCCCGAAGACCACGCATAGGAAGACCAGCGCCAGCATCACCAGGCACATGGCCGCGATGACGACTATCTTCCGACGGGTCTCCCCGCGGTACGTCTCATGCCTGACGGGGCCCTCCATGGAGGATCACGCCAGCGTGTAGCTCCAGGTCCCGTCGAAGGACCAGGGCATGAACAGGTCGTAGTACTCTTCCACGACGCCGACGGGGTCCACGTTCTCGAAGTACTCGGGATAGACCAGCTTGGCAGTCGCGGTGAGGTCGTAGATTCCCGCAGGAGTGTTCCTGAACTCCCCGTAACGGAACTCCACGGCACCGTTCTGGACTGCGGTGAGCTCGTCCCAGATGTTGCGACTCTCGAAGTTGGCGACCATCGCGTCCAGCTGCTCCTGGGTGGGCTCCTGGCCGTATCCGAAGTACTGGGTTGCACCGAAGTAGCCGGTGGTGGCGATGATGATGACGTCGGGGTTCGCTGCCATCATCTTGTCGTCGTCCCAGTTCATGTCCACTCCGCCGTTCAGAACGTTGACCGCCCCGACGGCGGTGACGTCGTTGGTACCCATCCCCACGACCCTGCCGTAGGTGGTGCCGTCCGTGGTGGTGACCTCGTAGTACACGGTCTTGCCCTTCTCGGACTCCGGGATCGTGTCAATCACGTCCATGACGTCGTCGATGGCATCGGAGTACCACTGGATGATGGCGTCCGTGCGCTCGGTCACGCCCATGATGTTACCGAGAGCGTCGAAGTTCCTCTCCGCGACCTCAGCGGTGAACTCGCCGTTGTAGAAGTCCACGCAGAGGACGGTTATCTCCGCATCCTCAAATGAGTTGAACGTGGACTCGATCAGGTCGGGGAAGTAGGAGAGGTTGGCATACGGGATGATGACCATGTCCGCTCCGGACGAGATGATCTGCTCCACCGGGAACGACCCAGAACTCATGGAAGTATATGTATCGGGGCATTTCGGAAGGCTCTCGAGCTCGGGATACATACTGTAGATGATCTCTGCCTTGTCCACGTCCCTGGACTGCGACCCAGGCAAGGAACCGTCCATGTCCGCAGGCATCATGCACACGTAGCTGTCCCAATCCTCGCCCATGGCTGCTGAGAAGATGTCCACGCACTCGGTACCTGCCAGGGCGACCGTCTCGATCTCCCCGTACACCTGCACCTCGCGCCCACTCGCATCGTAGTATCCTGAGCCGTGGTCCTCGGTGCTTCTGTTGTCGCTCAGGGCGACATAGGCACCGACCGCGGCTACCAATATCACAACCACGGCTACCGCCGCGATGATTTTACTGTTCATTGTACCACTCAGATCCTTTCCATGAGCCTCTGAGTCCGACGGTGCGTGAACGAGTGGCAGCGTATATAAATTTAGCTTAACCTAAATTTGAATTAATATCGATTCGTAGAATCGATGAGCTAGGGGCAATGCCTGGCCTGCCCTCATATAGGAGGAGGTGTTGAACGTGGCCTCTCATCTCTTCCGTTTCACATATCGGACCGGGCGAGAGGCGCCTTCTGATGATTTCCCTACGTTCACGGAGGAATTACCATGATTGGTACGGTGACCCTGTGGTTGGTCCCTTCGGTTCTGAACACCATGGAGACGCTCCCCACATCGCTGTACCTCCCCCCCCCCCCCCTCTTCAGAGAAGGATACCGTGCCGTAGGTCAGGTACTGCTGGTAGGATCCTCCCCATCCGGATGTGTCCAGGATGGATTGGTAGCGCCCATCGGACGGGCTGGAACGGTCCGTGATGCCGGTGTCTTCGTAAGACTCCAGGATCGTCCTGTCACTGGTCAGGTACGATTCCAGAACGTAGTGTGCCCCTGCCCGGACAAGCGCCCGCTGAGTGCGTATAGCGGCAAAGCGTACCCGTTCCCGACCATGAAGTCCACATCGGTCGTCCTCATGCGGATCTCGTAATTCCTGTAGTAGCCGATGATGTGCACCGAAGCCGTCGTCTGACCGGAACTGTCAGCAGTCCCTTAGTAGCTGGCCACGAACACCCTGCCGAGGTCGCCCATGTCCCTCTCCGAGACTGCCAGGGCCTCCGTCTCCCGGCCATCACCCACTTCGAACATCCATCTGGCGAGGGCGTCGCCGTTCATCCAGTCCACCAGGCTATCCAGGACGTTAGTGTCCTGGGATGCCTCCAGACTGTAGCACTCCGTGTATCCCGCGGTGCCGACGCGAATCGCGGTCAGGGACGCATTCGGATTTAGATGAAAGCGTGGACGCCGTCCACACGGTCGAAGAGCGTCGTGTCGGTGGACGCCACCGTCACGCCCGACTCCAGGAGACGGAGCTCCTCAATCTCGGCCTCGGACCTGTCTGCAGATGCAGGCCATCCTTCCCCGATGATCACCACGTCACCGGATCCGCAGGACCCCAGCTCGGCCGACTCAATGGTCAGCTCCGAACCGGTGAGCACCCCCTCGTACACCCCGTCGGAGTACTCGGTCGGCTCGACCGGCCCAGACACATCCTGAGGCCCGCTCTCCGACGCGGGCAGAAATGCCGTGACAGCGGCCACTATAGCCGCGATACCTACCACCAGGATTGCTACGAACGCATAGATGATGTTCCGGTCCAACGGGATCACCGACGATCAACATCGAGAGATTCATTATTAAATGCGAACAGAACAAGGCTTCATCGGCCATGGAAATAAGGGGTTTCGAATGGTTTGCACGCGACTTCAACTACTTTCGGTCACGAGAACGGTCTGCTGGACGGCCTGGGGCTCCAGTGTCTCGGCGGACTCGTCCGCTCCGGAGTCTCCTCCGTCCGCTCCCCCCTCGGTCGTCTCCTCCTCGGCAGCCGCCTCCACCTCTTCCTCCTCGTCGCCGGGGAGGTTGACGTATATAAAGGCAGCCACGAGGACTATAATGACGGCCGCGAGGAACACGACGTCTACTGTCTCTCTTCTGTTCATGCGACACCTCCGATCGTTAGATCGGTCTGTTCGACGCACTCACTAAGTTAGGGATGATATAAATATTTTAGGTATTCCGAAAATATAAATTTAGGTATTCCTAATGACCATTCATGAGTAATGGTGAGGAAGAGAAACCGCCCAGAAGGCTGTCGCGGCTGATGGCCTACGCCGGCGGGCACAGGTACCTAACGTACGCGTCGCTTGTGCTCTCGGCCGTGAGTTCGGCCCTGTCAGTGATCCCGTTCTACTACATCTGGCTGATGCTGGACGAGGTCCTCAGAGTGATGCCCGACTACTCCCAGGCGACGAACCTGGTGAGCAACGGGTGGATGGCCCTCGGGTTCACCGTGCTGTCGATCATTGTGTACATCGCCGCGCTTATGTGCTCCCACATCGCCGCGTTCCGCATAGCCAAGAACATCAGGAAGACCTGCGTCTCACATGCGATGGAGCTGTCGCCGGGAGCCTTCGACATGATGGGCACCGGAAAGGTCCGCAGGATCATCCAGGACTCCTCCACGGCCACCGAGACCTATCTCGCCCACCAGCTCCCGGACATGGTTGGGTCCGTGGTCCTCCCGGTGGCCATACTGGTCATGCTGTTCGTGTTCGATTGGAGACTGGGGCTGGCGAGCCTGGTGCCCATCATCCTGGCCGGGGGGTTCATGCTGAGCATGACCGGCAGCAAGGTCATGGAAGAGCACATGAAGGTGTACCAGGGGGCCCTGGGCGACGTGAACAAGGAAGCGGTGGAATACGTCCGCGGCATCTCTGTGGTCAAGACGTTCCAGCAGACCGTCGCCTCGTTCCAGACCTTCAGGGACTCCATCATGAGGTACAGCGAGTTCACCATCAGGTACACCAAGTGGTGCAGGTCCAGGATGTGCCTGTTCGTCGTGGCGTCGAACTGCGCCTTCACCACCCTGATCCTCGCCGCGCTGTGGATCAACGGAGGCCTGGTGTGGACCACCGAGTTCCTGCTAGACTTCATGTTCTACGTGATATTCACCCCGCTCATCGCCGTGCTGATGATGAGGATCATGTTCTCGTCCAACGAGGGGTACATAGTGGACGACGCCCTGTCCAGGATCGACGGGCTGCTCGCCATGGAACCGCTTCCGGAACCCTCCGAGCCGAAGGAGCCGGAGGATTGGACGGTCAGGTTCGAGGACGTCTCGTTCACCTACCCTGGAACCGAGAGGCCGGCGGTGGACTCCGTCACCCTCACTATGAGGCCGGGCACGGTCACCGCCCTCGTCGGGGCCAGCGGCAGCGGCAAGAGCACCGTCGCCAGCCTGGCCTGCAGGTTCTGGGACCCCCAGTCCGGCAGAATCACCATCGGCGGAGTAGACCTGAGGGACATAGGGTCGGAGAGGCTCAGCGAGATCACCGCCTACGTGTTCCAGAGCAACGGCCTGCTGAAGGACACCTTGCTCAACAACGTGAGGATGGGAAGACCGGACGCCACCGAGGAGGAGGTCTCCAGAGCGCTGAAGCTCGCCCAGTGCGACGACATCGTCGCCAAGCTCCCGCAGGGTCTGGATACACCGATCGGCCCGGGCGGGACGTACCTATCCGGAGGCGAGGTGCAGAGAGTGGCCATCGCGAGGGCCATCCTGAAGGACTCGCCCATCATCATCCTCGACGAGGCCACCGCCTTCGCCGACCCGGAGAACGAGTATCTGGTCCAGCAGGCGTTCAGGAACCTGACCGAGGACAGGACCGTCCTGATGATAGCCCACCGTCTTACCACCGTCCGCGACGCCGACTGCATCTGCGTGATGGATGATGGAATGATAAGGGAGATCGGAACCCACCCGGAGCTCATGGAAGAGGCCGGGACGTACAGCAGGATGTGGAACGACTACCAGAGGTCCCTCTCCTGGAGGATATCGGGGGTGTCCCAGTGACCCTGAAAGAGTACACCCGCCGCAGGTTCGCCCTGTCGGAGAACGGGTACAGGAACCTGGTGCGCGCCACCCTTTCCTGCCTGATCTACGACATCAGCCTGATCGTCCCGGTGACGATCCTGTTCATCCTGGTCTGCGACGTCATGGGTGGGAACGCCTACGACTACAATCTGGAGCCGTGGCACTACCTGCTGATGTGCGTTCTGTCGCTGGCGTTCATGTACGCCACCTACCATTGGCAGTACGACCGCACCTACTTCGACACCTACAGGGAGAGCGCCGAGACCAGGATAGCCCTGGCCGAGAAGCTGAGGAAGCTCCCGCTATCCTACTTCGCCAGGAAGGATCCCACCGACCTCACGGTGCGCATCATGGGCGACTGCACCATGCAGGAGAGCGCCATGACGCACTGGTTCCCCGAGCTCATCGGGGCGATGATCTACACCGCCATAGCCGGGGTCTTCATCCTCGTCTACTCCCCGGTCATGGGCGCGGCCTCCCTCTGGCCGATACCCGTGGCCTTCGCCATAGTGTTCCTGTCCAAGAGAGTGCAGAGAAAATACGCCGACATCAAGAACAGGAGGATGCTGCGCGTCACCGAGGGCATCCAAGAGTGCCTGGAGACCATGAAGGACCTCAGGGCCAATAACGCCTCGAAGAGGTACCTGGACGGACTGTTCGCGAAGATGGACGATGTAGAGAGCAGCGAGATCAAGTCCGAGTACATGGTCGCGATCTTCGTGGTCTCCGCGCAGCTCGTTCTGAAGTTCGGCATCGTCACCACCGCCGTGGCAGGAGGGTACCTGCTGGCCAACGGCGGCATCGACGTATTCACGTTCATCGTGTTCCTGATACTGATATCCAGGCTGTACGACCCCATGACCATGGCCCTCCAGAACCTGGCCGCCATGATATCCGCCGAGTACAACATGGAGAGGATGCAGGAGATCGAGGACCAGCCCATGCAAACCGGCAGCGAGGACTTCCACCCGGATGGCTACGACATCATGTTCGACGACGTCAGGTTCTCCTACGACGGAAACGCGAAGGTCCTGGACGGCGTGTCTTTCACCGCGAGGCAGGGAGAGGTCACCGCCCTGATCGGCCCGTCCGGTGAAGGGAAGACCACCGCCGCGAAGCTGGCGGCGAGGTTCTGGGACGTGGACTCCGGGAGGATAACCGTCGGAGGGGTGGACGTGTCCACCGTCGACCCGGAGGTGCTGCTGTCCTGCTACTCCATCGTGTTCCAGGACGTGACCCTGTTCAACACAACCGTGAGGGACAACATCCGCATCGGAAGGAGGAACGCCACCGACGAGGAGGTGTTGGCCGCCGCGAAGGCCGCCCAATGCGATGACTTCGTGTCGGAACTCCCCGAGGGGTACGACACCGTCATAGGCGAGAACGGGGCGAAGCTGTCAGGCGGGGAGAGGCAGAGGATCTCCATCGCCAGGGCGATCCTGAAGGACGCGCCGATCATCCTGCTGGACGAGGCCACCGCCTCCCTGGATACCGAGTGCGAGACACAGGTACAGCAGGCGCTGTCCACCCTGGTCAGGGACAAGACGGTGCTCATCGTGGCCCACAGGATGAGGACCATCGAGGACGCCGACAAGGTCGTCGTGCTCAAGGACGGGAAGGCGGAGGAGCAGGGACGTCCGGAGGACCTCAGGGCCGAGGGTGGGACGTTCGACCACATGGTCCGCCTGCAGAGGATGTCCGAGGACTGGGCCATCTGAACCGACAAACCGCTTACCGTCCCTCTCGGGGGACGGGATTCCTCACGACCTGCCGGCTATGCGTGAGAACTAGCCAAACCTATCGGAATAATGGAGCCCCGATTGCGAAGCCCTGTGCCACTCATGTTCGTATACCCGCGATACAGAACAAGCTCGCCACCGTTCCCCGAATACTGGTTGGATAACCGGCTCGGCATTTCCCGAGGCCGTACACTGAATTCCCGGGACAGCTCCTCTGAACGCCCACCGCCTCTGACACCCATCGGTCATCAGCGTCCGGACCTACCGGTGATGGCCGAAAGAGAGTCCACCCTGGATCCCACGAAGGAGGAGATGGCCTCGGCCCTGTGGACGTCGATGGTCCCGCGCGAGATGTCGATGATGTGCTCCGGCGAGGGGATCGCATCCCTCAGAGCCCCGAAATCGATCCAGTCGAAGGACGTCACCAGCTCGATCTGCTCCCTGAACGTCTTCATGAAGGGCTTGCAGGATACACCCGCCTGGTGCGGGATCTCGTCCGGGCGGAGCCCGCATCCGAGGGATGTGCCGCTGTCGAACACCGGCGCAGGGCGAAGCCACTCCAACGTGTCCGCGTCGCGTATCAGGCCGAAATTGTTCGTGTGCCTGTCTCCGTTGCCTATGATGTAATCCAGCACCATCATCCTGTCCAAGGCCGGGACGACATCGATGCCGAATTCGGCACAGCATCCGACGTAGTGGTCGTACAGGGATACGTCGTTGCGGCGCTTGCTCGAGATAATCACCCTGTATGCGCTGACCAGTTCCGTCCCGGTGTCGATGAAGTCCTCGCAGACGCTGTAGGGACGGTCGGAGATCCATTCCAGGGTGTATCCGACATGCTCTATCTCCAGAGCCTCCATCAGCTCCGAGGCCAAGACCTCGTTGAATGGCTCCTGCCTCTCCGTGCCAGTCCCGCCTTTGACGAGACAGCGGACGCCACCTACGATCTTCCATCTCTTTCTCAGGACGCCGTCCGAGGTGTTGTCAGGCGAGGAGAGATCCATCTCGCCCCCCTCGATGACCTTCCCGAACAGCATGTCTCCGATGTCGTCCGAGAAGTGGTTGTCGAAGAAGTTCACCCTCTCCCACGCCACTTCGGATCCGGCGGGTCTTATCCAGTAGTGGTCGGAGAGGCTCAGACCCATGGATCTCGTCAGCAGCGCCTTGGAGTCCGTGATGTCCAGCTGATTGAGCAAATCGCGGATGCCCTCACGGCTGGCCGGGATGGACCTGGATGCCCACCAATCCCTGAAGCGGACACCGTCGGCGAACCCTCCGACGACGGTTCCAACCGGCATATGGGAAATCGCTCTGACGTTACCGACCTTCGTCACGGTCCCAGTGCCGTCGATCCCGACATCCGCCACCTCGACGTTCTTGTGCATCAGAGTGTACTCCATGGTTCGCCTCCCATTGGCTAGTAAATGACCTGGCTCTTAATAACATTTTAGTAATCGTATACAAGCCGTTTCCGGGGTGATGCTCCGTCGATTGACTGTGGATTGGGATGATGGGGAACGTCTGACCCAATCCAGAAGGGCAAAAGAGGATGACTAAGGGGTTTATACAAGGAGGTTTCGCCCGCGGAGTCTTCAATCCGCGGACATAGCCGATCATGCGGAGATGCAGCTGGAGGGGCACTCGTCGATGCAGGCTCCGCAGTTGCTGCACTTGGAGGTGTCGATGATGGCGACATCCTCGCAGGTGATGGCGTTCTCGGGGCAGACATCCACGCATGCACCGCATGCGACACACTCGGAAGCATTGATTGTGGTCATTTCAATTACCTCTGATTCAATGATTTTTCCGAACGGTATTAAAATATACCGATTTTTGAGTTAGGAACCTCTGAAATTACCGAGATAATTTTAATCTGACCTAACGCCTGGAATGATCCCTACGTTGGATATCTGGCTAACATGTCGTCAAGTTGTGTTTTCACAATCCATAGAACCCTTGGATCGTTAGGATACCCGAATACTGGTAGATTGTTGTGTTCCTGAGGGGATTACTCCACCTGCGAGGAGACCAGATCCTCCACGATGTCGAGGAACTCCTCCTTTCTGTCCGGCGGAATGGTCGCCCCTGCGGCTATGGAGTGCCCCCCGCCGGTCCCGCCCACCAGTTCGGCGGCGGTCTTCATCACATCGGAGAGGTTCAGACCCCGGTCCACCAGACCCCTGTCCGCCCTGGCGGAGACCTTCACCCCGTCGTCCGAGTCCGCGAACGCAATGATCGGCACCTTGCGGACGCACTCCGGGGAGCTGAGTATCATCCCCGCCACTATCCCAACCACGGTCTCCTTTATCTCCGACCCGGCGTCGAACCACTGGATGAAGCGCCTCTCCCTCAGGAGGTGGTTGTCCCGGATGTATGACATGGCCGACGATATGTGCCTCCTGTGATCGGCCCTGTTCCTCTCGGCGTCCGCCATGGCGGTCATGTCCCCGCGGCAGATCCTCAGGCCGGTGACCGCATCGTCGTAGCGGCCGCAGGAGTTCAGGACGGTGGCGAACTCCTTGGCATCCCTGAGTCCGGTGCCCTTCGGCTTGTCGGGGAAGGTGTACATCTCTCCGAACGCCCGATCCCTCTGGTCCTCCGGGAACCTCGAGAGGATGGCGTCCGTTGCCCTCTCCCTCTCATCGTCCGTCAGATCGTCCCATGTCCTCCATCTGCCTCCCGACTTGCCCTTGATCCCGACAGCATCCAGGAATTCCAGACAGGCCGAGGGGCTATCGCTCAGTCCGGGGATGGACGGGTCGCTGGCGAACTGGAGGTACTGGTTTATCGGACGCGTGTCCCTCCCGAAGAACCTCAGGTCACGGTCCACGGTCATCGACCCGCACGCGACCGCATCCTGTATCACCGTGCGGTTTAGCCCGGTGAGCCCAGAATGGTTCGAGTCCTGGAAGTCGCCCACCGCGCCCACCACAGCCAGGAAGGCGAGGTCGATGTTGGCCGGATCAACGGTCTTGGACAGGAAGTATGTCATGCCCGCTCCGCACACCTCGTAGGACCCGTCCATCCCGTAGCAGTGCGGATTTATGTGGATGAGTCCCGCGAAAGAGTCGAGGAGGGTCTGCTTCCTCCTCCATCTGGGATCCGGGACATGGTGGTCTGTGACGACCATCCCGTCCCTGTCGAACTGGGACAGGTACCCGCTTCCGAGGTCGCAGATCCAAACCAGGTCGGCACCGTCCGAGTTGATCTCCCCCACGACCTCGTCGGTGATCTTCTTCTCGAACCTGACGGTGCGTTCTACGCCGAGCCTCTCGCAGGTGATGTCCGCTATCGCCCCGGCCGAGATCCCGTCCGCATCTATGTGGGTCACGATGGAAATGCTGGACGCTCCCCGGAGCATCGACGCGGCAGCCTCCAGGTCCCTCTGCATCCTGCGGAGGTCACCAGCGGAAGCCGGCATGCTCCCTCACCAGTCTGTCGTATATCCTGTCGGCGATGGTCTCCAGATTCACGGTGTCGGCGCGATTGTACTCGGTCAGGATATCCAGCGCGTCCCTGTCCCCGTGCCTCTCCCATTGCTTCCACAGGCGCACGGCGTCCGCCCCGTCCACGCCCTCGATGTCCTCGGCCCTGGTTATGCCCATCTCGATCTCCAACGGCTTGAGGCCCCCTCTGTATCCCACCTTCCTCGCCGCGAAGCGGAGGTCGAACTGCGGTATGTCCAGATCCACCTCCGGGAAGCTGTTCCTCAGCACTGGCACGTCGAAGCAGCTGCCGTTGAACGTGACCATCATCGACGCCCCCTCCACGGCGGCGGACAGGGTCTCCGGCGACAGGTCTATTCCTTCCGTGAGCGTGACGGTGTCTCCCCTCCCGTGGACGGTCACCACCGTCACCAGCGAGTCCCTGCTGAGACCGTCGGTCTCTATGTCGAGATAGACTGCATCGTCACGGAACCTCCTGTACATCCTCCACTGCTCCCCTCTCGGGAGCATGTCCGCCAGGCTGCGCGAGTCCCCGTCGTCCAGCAGCTCGGATGCCTGTGCCAGCAGGATGTCGCCGCGCTCTTTCGCCTCCTGCCTCATCGTCCCCACGGAGTCCGCGGAAAGGAAATCGTCCCAGGACAGGACCCCCGTCTCCCAGATGGCCCTCTCCTTCTTGGCGCCCACGGAGGGCAGGAGCTGGAAAGTGTGCGTGATCATGGACTCCCACGTGTATCCCCGGCCCGGTCATTAAGCTTCCCACCGAACAGGGGGATGTTCCCGGCAACCTACGCGGATCGGGGTTGGATGGGTTCTCAGTGCCAGCCTCGGAATGGGCCCGGCATCCAACTTCCGCAATGGTTGTTTATGTCCCGTCGGGTAACTCGGAACCCCTTTTAACCGCACTCGGCTTCCTCGACTTCATGAGATGCACCTACTGCGGAAAGGAGATTCCCGCGCTGTATCCGTTCTCGATGTGCCCGTCCTGCGGACAGCCCGTCGAGAGACCGTCAGGCTCCGGGAACTGAACCGAACCGCCGCGTCCCGACCGCTTGCCATCCGGGACGACGGCACATTTTTCTCCAAAACCATCTTCACACTGATCATGAGGCAGAAGGAGATCCTACCCGGAGTCCGCATCACCAGCGACAGATGCCTGGTTCTGGACGAGGGCCCGACTGTCGTCCTGGGTGACCTCCACCTCGGATACGAGCGCGCGTTGGAGCAGGAGGGGATGTACCTCCCGCGCACCAACACCCAATCCATCCGCGACTCCCTAAACGAGATCCTCTGCAGATACGAGCCTGAGAGGGTCGTCCTCCTGGGGGACGTCAAACACGACTTCAAGAGGGCGGGATTCGAGGAGAAGAGCGAGGTCCGGAAGATCGTGGGCCTGATATCCGAGGCCGCTGAGACCGTGGTCATCAAGGGGAACCACGACAACTACATCCAGAACATCGTGGGGGACCTGGGCATCCTGGCCGTGGACCATGTCGACATCATGGGGTACAGGCTTGAGCACGGACACGTCGATTCGGGCGTGAGGCCCGTCATCATCGGTCACGAGCACCCGTCGGTAAGGATCCCCGGCTCCGTGGGCGGCGGCATGAAGATCCAGTGCTTCGTCCATGCCAGGAAAGAGGGCGTCATCGTGCTCCCTCCGTTCAGCCCCTACTCGTCCGGCAACGACCTGGTCCTGGACGACAAATGCGTCATGGCCCCTGCGCTGAGATCGTCGGACTTCGCGTCTGCGGAGCTGTACGGCGTCACCGACATGGGGCTTCTGGACCTCGGGACCCTGAGGGACGTCTCCGACGTCGTCCTCTGAAAGCCCCCTCGGAGACGGTCCAGAAATCCTGACCATTATTACGCACGCGCGCACGCGACTAGAAGCCCATGCGCAGAACAATCATAGTAATATTAAATAAGGTGAAGGCGTTGCCAACACTCAAGGAGATAATCAAAATGACAATGACTCCTAGAGACAGAGTACTCGCAGCGATGAAACAGGAATCCCTGGACAGGCCCCCCGTGGCCATCTTCACCCAGTCCGCCACCCTCGGACAGATGGAGAAGGTCGGAGCCGCCTGGCCCGAGGCCCACAAGAACGCTGAGCTCATGGCCAAGCTGGGTGCCGCCCAGGCCGATGTCTTCGGATTCGAGTGCGTGAGGGCCCCCTTCTGCCTGACCGCTGAGTCCGAGAGGCTCGGAGCCACCGTCCAGGTCGAGAAGAAGGACGCCGCCCCCATGATCAAGGCCCACCCCTTCAAGTTCGACCCCATGATGAGCGAGTACGACGACCCCGCCAACCTGATGTCCCCCGAGGAGTTCATCCAGGGCGGCAGGCCCGCCGAGGCCATCAAGGCCATGGAGCTCCTGGCCAAGTCCCACGGCGAGAACTACGCCATCGTCGCCGGTAACACCGGTCCCTTCACCCTGACCGGAAACCTCGTCAACACCGAGAACCTGGTCTTCGGAATGATGATGTGCCCCGAGGAGGTCGACAAGTGGGTCGAGGCTGTCAACCCCATCGTCACCGCTTACACCCACGCCCTGATGGACGCCGGTGCGGATGTCGTCCAGTGCTCCGAGCCTTCCGGATCCACCGACATGCTCGCTCCCGACATGTTCGAGATGGCCGCTGGAAAGCACGTCAAGACCGCCCTGAAGCCCAAGGAGGGCAAGTACACCGTTCTCCACATCTGCGGAGACACCTACCCCATCCTGGACCAGATGGCCGCCACTGGCGTCACCGGAATCTCCATCGAGGAGAAGGTCGAGCCCGAGAAGGCATGCGAGAAGATCGGCGGAAAGACCGTCCTGGTCGGAAACGTCGGATCCGTCAGGCCCCTGTTCCAGGGAACCCCTGAGGAGGTCGAGGTCGCCGCCAAGAGGTCCGCCGCCGCTGGATTCAACGTCATCTCCTCCGGATGCGGAATCGCCGTCGCTACCCCCGACGCCAACATGGAAGCCCTCGTCAAGGCCATCAAGAGCCTGGCATAAGCGGGATAATCCCAATCGCGAAACCCCTTACCCCCTCCGGGGGGATTCCCCTTCCCTTGTTTTCCACCGAATCTGTTCCTGGATTCATCCTCCTGCGCACAGCATATGCATAAGTGCAGTCAGGAAATCGAAGGCATAACCAAGAACATGGTTCGCACAAGGGAATGTGGGATTATGCGTCCAGGAGACGCCCCGGGGACGTCGTCCTAGAGAACCGGCAAATTCCGTCGCCCCAGTCATCGGCATGGGCATGGAACCGGTTCCAGTACGTTCCGGCTGCGGTGACGATGCCGGATGCTACAGCGGGTTCAGGACCTGTGCTCCATCTTCCACTGCTTTATTTCCGCGTAACGCGCACCGAGTCTGCCCTCGTCCCCCAGGTCCGTGGGGAAGTAGTACTCCCTCCCGACCAGGGCGTCCGGCATGCACTGCATGTCGGCGAGCTTGTCCTCCGTCATATGGGGGTTGACGTATCCACCACCGTAGTCAAGCTGCTCCTGCAGTCTGGTATAGGCAGCGCGGATCGCCATGGGGATGTGCTCGCAGTCGTGGACGCGGGCGTCCCGCTTCGCCATGATGTAGGCGCGTTGGACGCTGTTGGACCTGGGGGCGAGGCAGATGTAGACCACGGCCTCGGCCAGGAAGACGGCGCACTCCGGCATGCCTATCACCCTGGCGGCCTGGAGTGCGTCCATGGCCACGGAGAGGGCGTTGGTGTCGGCCAGCCCCACGTCCGTGGCCGCGGACACGGCTATCCTCCTGGCCACCCACACTGGGTCCTCCCCGGCCTCCAGCATCCTGGCGAGCCAGAACAGGGCAGCGTTCACATCGCTGTTGCGCATGGACTCGTGCAACGCGGATATGACCTGGAAGTGCTCCTCCCCGCTCTTGTCGTAGATGAGGGACTTCCTGTCCAGCACCCTCCTCAGAACGTTCTCGTCGATGCGGATTCCCCAGTCCACCACGTCCCCGCTGGACACTGCGGTCTCCAGCATGTTCAGGGCGGCCCTGGCATCCCCCTTGGAGTAGTCGGCGATGATGTGCAGAGTCTCGTCGGAGACATCTATGCGGACCTCCCTCAGGACGCGGTCCGTCTCCAGCGCCCTCGTGAGGACCCTCACCAGCTCGTCCGCGCTGAGGGGATTCAGCACGAACACCCTGAGCCGGGACAGCAGAGCGCCGTTGAGCTCGAAGGACGGGTTCTCGGTCGTGGCCCCGATGAGGATGATGGAGCCCTTCTCCACGTACGGTAGGAAGGCATCCTGCTGGGCCTTGTTGAAGCGATGGATCTCGTCCACGAAGAGTATGGTGCGGACGCCCCTCCTGCGGCACTCCTCCGCCGCCCTCATGACCTCGCGTAACTCCCCGATTCCGGAGGTCACCGCCGAGAAGATCACGAACCTCATGCTGGTGCGGCGGGCGATGATCCTGGCGAGCGTGGTCTTCCCCACCCCCGGGGGACCCCAGAGGACCATCGACGTTATGCTGTCGCCCTCTATGAGGGCCCTGAGCAGCTTCCCCTCCCCGAGCAGGTGCTCCTGCCCCACGAAATCCTCCAGCGTCTCCGGACGCATGCGGGACGCCAGCGGCTCGTTTGCCGGCCTCGCGCCCGAAGCCGCTCCCTCCCTGTCTGGACGGTCGAAGAGTGTGGTCTGCTCCATGGTGAACGCCTTTCTTTGTTCCCGGAGGAACCTTGGATGCTCGGAACGGTCCGGAGCGATTAAACTGTTGTTGCATTCACCTGCGGACAGAGCCATGGTCAAGGTCATCAGGACCCTGGATGGATGTGACGAAAACCTCTTCGCAGTCGTCGATGGTCGGATCTGACGGGGATCATCTTTGTCCAGGCATCCCGCAACCCGCGATCAATCCCCTCGGTCGCCGGAACCGAACTCCTCCCTCATCATGTCCAGAAGCATGGACGCCGCGGGCGAGGGTGTCCTGCCCCTCTTCCAGACAACGTACAGCGGGGTCTCCACCACAGGGCTGATGGGCCTGAAGCACAGGCCGCTGCCCGGAAGAGTGGACACCAGCCCGTCGAAGACCAGCATGTACCCAAGCCCCTCCCGTACCATGACGCCTCCGTTGTACGCGAGGTTGAAGGTGGCCACCACCCCGACATGATCCACGCGCTCCCTCAGCCAGGCCGGCAGGTCCGCCTCCACACCCTGGCGGGAGCAGATCAGCGGCAGCCCCTCCAGGTCGTCGAGGGTCACCGACTTCTTGGAGGCGAGCGGTGAATCGTCCTTCATCACGATCCCCCATCTGTCCGTGCACGGGAAGCGTATCGCCTCGTACCTGTCCAGGTCGGCCTCCTGGGCGAGGACGGCGAAGTCCAGGAACCCTCCCTCCAGACGGGCGGAAAGGTCCTCCGTGTTCCCGCTGTACAGATGCAGGCGCATCCCCGGGTTCTGCTCCCGCAGCTCCCCGAAGCACCTTGCCAGATGCCTTATCCCCTAGGATTCGGCGCATCCCACGCGGATGTCCCCTCCGGACCCCCCGTCCATGGAGCGTATCTCCTCCACGGCGGTGTCCACCATGCCGACGATGTCCTCGGCGCGCCTGCGGAGCACCATGCCCTCCTCGGTGAGCCTCACGCTGTAGCTGCTCCTCACGAACAGCTTGCACCCCAGCTCCGCCTCCAGATCCTTGATCTGCTTGGACAGGGTGGGCTGGGATATCCCCAGGTTGGAGGCCGCCTTAGTCACGCTGCCGGTGGCCGCGACCTCCAGGAAGTTGCGCAGTATCTTCACATCCATGTCGTCACATCCTCGCATCGGTACCATCCGAACAGGGACCTGCCCCCGTCCAGCTTCGAAATCTCCTTCATGTCCGAGGCGGAAAGCTCGAAATCCAGGACCCCTAGGTTCTCCTCCATCCTCTCCCTCCGGGAGGACTTGGGTATCACCGGGATCCCGTTCTGGACCAGGTACCTAAGCGCCACCTGGGCCACGGTCCTTCCGCAGCCCTCCGCTATCCCCTTGAGAACCGGGTCGTTGAATATGTCCATACGGCCCTCGGTGAACGGCCCCCATGACTGCATGACCGTCCCCATCCCCATCATCAGATCCCTCAGGGAGAGCTGGGGGAAGTATACGTGGGACTCCACCTGGTTCACCGCCGGGACCGTTCCGCATTCCGAGACCCTGCGGCACAGATCCTCGTCGAAGTTTGACACTCCGGCGGCTCTGACCTTCCCCTCTTCCACCGCGTCCACGATGGCCCCGAACATCTCCGACGACGTGGGATACGGCTCGTGGACCAGGACCATATCGATGTAATCGAGCCCCATCCTCCTCAGGGAGTCGTCGATGGCCTCGGCCGCCTTCCGGCGGGTGATGCACGGCTGGTATATCTTGGTGGTCACGAACACCTGGTCTCTGGGGACACTGCTCTCGCGGATCGCCTCCCCCACGATGCCCTCGTTCCCGTACATACGGGCGGTGTCGATCAGGCGGTACCCGGAATCGAGGGCGTCGAGGATCGCCCTTCTACCCGATTCTCCCCTCAGGTCCCATGTCCCGAAACCGACCATGGGCATCATCACGCCGTTGTTGAGCTCCACGTACTCCATCCATCCGCCTCCGGACACCGCTATGTTATCGTCATATCGGATATCTGATTATAACTATTCCTGTTGGGAATATCTTATATATGTCATCGAAATTCTGAATATCATACATATGAAATCGAATTTCAGAATAACGGAGTGATACGATGGACAGGGGCAGACTGCTGATACCGGTTCTGATGCTGGGCGCGTTCGGGATACTGAACACCGAGATGAGCTCCATAGGGATCCTCCCGGAGATCGCCGACCGCTTCGGACTCACGACCTCGGAGGCGGGGCTCGCCGTGAGCGCCTTCGCGATGACGATCATGGTCTCCGCGCTGGTGGCGCCGATGCTTGCTTCGAGA
This sequence comes from uncultured Methanomassiliicoccales archaeon, assembly GCA_959597175.1. Classification (GTDB taxonomy): domain Archaea; phylum Thermoplasmatota; class Thermoplasmata; order Methanomassiliicoccales; family Methanomethylophilaceae; genus Methanoprimaticola. Next base: position 58,968 of record CAUFXM010000007.1, on the reverse strand, counting down.
TACGACCGCAAGAAGGTCATGGCGCTGACGCTGACGGTGTTCACCGCCGGGAACGTATCCGCGATGCTGGCGCCGGATTTCGCTACGTTCCTTGCCGCCCGCGTCTGCATGGCCGCCACCCACCCGCTGTTCTGCTCGTTCGCGCTGTCGGTGGCCGCGGACGTGTCCGAACCCGGCAGGGTGACCCGCAACGTGTCGATGATCATCACCGGCTTCTCGGCGGGGATGATCCTCGGGGTGCCGGTGACCACCCTCGTCGTGGAGGCGTTCGGGTTCGACGTCGGGATGCTCTTCATGGCGGCGATCGACGCCGTGGCGCTGGTCGCCCTCCTTGCCGTGATGCCTCCCATGAGGCCGACCGGGCACGTGGACTACAGGAGCCAGGTCCGCATACTGAGGAAACCTGTACTCTGGATGTCCCTGGCGTGCACGATGCTGCTCACCGCCGGGACGTACGGCGTCTACAGCTACATCTCCGAGTTCCTGGAGATCATCACCGGCGTACCGACCGCCTACCTCAGCGCGGTCCTCCTAGCTTTCGGCGCCATGAGCATCGTGGGGAACCTGGTGGCCGGAAGGCAGCTGGACGGCCACGCCTACAGGCTGTCCCTGCTGTGCCCGCTCATCATGGGGATCGTGTACGTACTGCTGTTCTCGGTCGGGAACATGATCGTCCCTATGATGCTCATCATCCTGGTCTGGGGGCTGGCCAACGGGATCGTCAACAACCTCCAGCAGCATTTCGTGGTGTCCGTGGCGATGGAGGCCAAGGAGTTCTCCAACGGGCTGTACCTGAGCCTGAGCAACATGGGCGTCACCGTGGGGACGTCTGTGTGCGGGATGATGCTGGTGGCGGACCAGACGAACCTGCAGGACCTGATCCCCTGCGCGCTGGCCTTCCTGGCGCTGGCTGTGGTGGCGATCGTGGTGAGACGGCGGATGCTCGCGGCCCCTAGAGGAACCCCGTCCGGGGCCGTCGGGACCGTATGAGGGTTGCGCCGGCGCCCTATAATGGAGGGGGGACGCCGGCCCGGCCTTCAGCCGTAAATCTTATTCAATCCTTCATCAGGGTGTACAGCACGGCCTTCTGCGCGTGCAGACGGTTCTCGGCCTGGTCGAAGACCACGCTGTGCGGGCCCTCCATGACCTCGTTGGTGATCTCCTGGCCCCTGTGGGCGGGGAGGCAGTGCATCACGATGCATGTGGGCTTGGCGATCTTGAGGAGGTCGTCGTTGATCTGGTAGGCCTGGAACAGCTTGATGGCCTCCTCCTCGGGGGTCTTGTCGCCCATGGAGATCCAGGTGTCGGTGTACAGGACATCGGCGTCCACGCAGGCCTCCTGGGGATCGTGGGAGGCGATGATCTGTGAGCCGTTCGACTCCGCGATCTTGGATGCCTTCCACATGATCTCGGCGTTGGGCATCCTGACGGCGGGGCAGCAGGCCACCATGTCGATCCCCATGATGGCGCAGGCGTAAAGCAGGGAGTTGCACACGTTGTTGCCGTCACCCAGGTACACCAGCTTCTTGCCGCGGAACCCTCCGAGCTTCTCCTTGATGGTGACCATGTCCGCCAGTGCCTGGCAGGGATGCTCGAGGTTGTCCAGTCCGCTGATGACTGGGACTGTGGCGTACTCCCCGAACTTGTCCATCATCTTGTAGTCGAAGGCGCGGTACATGATTCCGTGTACGAACCTGCTCATGACACGGGCGGTGTCCTCTACTGTCTCGCTGTGGACACCCATCTGCATCTTGGACTCGTCGATGTACAGCGCATGACCCCCGAGCTCGGTGATCGCCACATCGAAGGATATCCTGGTGCGGGTGCTGGGCTTCTCGAAGATCATGGCGAGGGTCTTACCCTTCAGGGGATCGCCGTGGTGACCGCGTTCGGCCTTGAGCCTGATGGCGAGATCGACCATCTCGGGCCACTTGTCCTGCATGTCGGAAACGGAAATCAAGTCTCTCTTAGCCATGGATGAAGGGAAGGGCGAGGGGTTGATAACAGTATTGTCAAGCAATGGACGCGTGAAACTTTGGATGTCCGAACACAGACAGTGAGCTCATCTCTTGACTATTATGCACACGATGTCCTGATCGTTGACCACATGGTCCATCCCGACGGTCTGCCCAGGGAACTTGGCGCTGGTCCCCCATATCATCGCGTAGCGGAAGTTGTTCTTGAAGTCCCTGTGGATCAGCTCGCACACATCCCCGACTGTGTTCCCGCGCTTGACGATCAGAGGGATGTCCATGTCGGCCTCCTGGCCCTGGGGCTTGAGATAGATCCTGATCATGTCTATGGTGTCGTAAAGCCCCTGCTTGAGATCGTCGATGCCGTAGCCGGTGGCGGCGGAGATGGGCACGCAGCGGTACTGCTTGTGCATCTCCATCACGGCCTCCAGCTGTCCGGGCTTCGCCAGATCGACCTTGTTGATGGCCATGATCGCCTTGATGTATACCCTGTTCCCGGCGAGAACATCCAGCATCTGCTCCACGTCGATGTCCTCGCGGACGACGACCGTGGCATTGACGTGGCCGTAGGCGGACGTCATGTCCTTGATGGTCTCGACATCGATCTTCGTGAGCTTCAGGGTCGGCTTCACGAGGATGCCCCCATGGTCCGAATGGGTGATGACCACGTCCGGCTTCTTCTGGTTAAGACGTATGCCGGCGTTGTAGAGCTCCTTGAAGAGCACGTTCATGTTGGGGTTGAAGATGTCCACCACCAGCAGGATGACGTCTGCGGACCTTGCGGCCGCGATGACCTCCCTTCCGCGACCCTTGCCGCGGGACGCGTCCTTGATGAGACCGGGCATGTCGAGGATCTGGATCTTGGCATGGTTGTACTCCATCACCCCGGGGACCACATCCAGAGTTGTGAAATGGTACGCTCCGACCTCCGATTTCGCGCCTGTGAGCTGGTTGAGGAGGGTCGATTTACCCACGGACGGGAATCCGACGAGAGCCACCGTCGCGTTGCCCGCCTTCTTGACGTAGAAGCCCTTTGTGGGACCCTTGGAGGCACGTCTCTTCTCCTCCTCCTGGGTCAGCTTGGCGATCTTCGCCTTCAGCTTCCCAATATGACCCTCGGTGGCCTTGTTGTACTTGGTCTTGGAGATCTGCTCCTCCAATTCCTTTATCTGCTCCTCGATGGTCGCCATGGGAATGCACCGGCCCTCTCCAAGCCCCACCAGTATTAAGGGTTAATCCCCGGTCAGCCCTTGATGGACAGGTAGTCGTCCAGGAACCCTTTGATCTCGGCCTTGGTCCCGTCCGCGTCGATGTCGCCGTCCAGGTACCTCTCCGCGATATCCCTGACGTTTGCACCTATCGTACCGATGTCCTGCTCGGTCCATACCTCTGTGAGCTGGTCCAGCATCTCGTCCCCGACCTCTGTGGCATCATAGATGGCGTCGCCGAAGATCCTGACGAAGTCCTGCAGGGCGTATACCCACTGCCTCACATCCTCCATCTCCTCCTCGTCTCCGCTCATGGAGTCCGCCGCATCGATCAGGAGGCCGCTCACATGCATGAAGTCCGTGCAGAGCTCCAGCTGCTCCCTGATGTCCGGCTCCACCTCCGGATACTCCATCAGAAGGCTGAACAGCGTCTCGGCGATGACCCCCGCGTCGCCGACATCCCTCATGAGCTCAGGGGTCTGTGCGAGAGCATAGAACATGGACGCCACGAAGATGTTGGGCCCGGACTCCTCCCCGTACTCCTCGATGATCCTGGCGACCTCGGCGATACCGCCCGGATACGGGTCCCCCTCCGAGATGCAGTCGACGACCCATCCGGCCAGGGCATCCCTGGTGCAGGCCTCGATGTCGCCTGCCGCATCCGGATTGCCGTCGATCAGCTGTGCGAGCTTGTCGGCGGCGCCGTCCGGATCGCCGTCCGCCAGCATGCGGCAGACCTCCTCCACCTCGGGGTACCACGGCTCTCCGGAGTAGTCCCTGAGCTCGAAGGACTCCCCCAGGACGCCTGACATCTGGAGGGCTGCGCTGATCACCGGATCCACGGATTCGGCGTCGCGTACCGCTTCGCTGTCGAAGCGCGTGCCGCAGTGCATGCAGTACGACATGTCATCGTCATCGTCGATGATGGTGCTCTTCTCGCAGCCTGGGCATATTAGGGTCAGGAGTGCCATGCGTGCCCAATCTCCCTACACCTATATTACTGGCTCCCAGCGAGACGCTGGATGCGCCCTGCGGCGAGCACATCGCCCCGCGACGCCGAATCAATGCCACCGCCATCTTTATAAGGGGAATCCCTAACCTCCCGCAATGACTGAAATCGCGAAGGGCAGGAGCTCACCGCTTGCAGGACTCTCGGATGAGTTCCGCGCCCTCACCAACAAACAGTGGATCGCCATCATCGCCGGCATATTCCTCGCCGTGATCCTGGTCGTCTACATGGGGCTCCAGTGCTTCGGCTTCCTCATAGCCGCCATAGTGCTGTACATGATCCCCCACATGATGGGCGTGTCATCGGTCAAGATCAAGGCACTCGCAGGTGCGATCTTCTTCGTCATAGCCCTGCTCGCCAGCACGCTGGTGACCTCCGGGTCCCTTGCAGACACCGAGAACGGGATCAGCCTTCAGAACGACCGCGTCAGCGACTTCTCGTACACCCCCGAGATCGTGGACGAGAACGGGCAGACGACTCCCGACATGATGCAGTTCACCATCAGGCTGGACAACGACACCGACCATGTGCTGGTGCAGATCGGCGATGTGGACGGGCTCAGCTTCAACTCGTACAGCTACTCGCATCTGCTGCTGTTCATACAACCGGGAGGGGAGATAGACGAGAGCCGGTTGAGCGGGGTGAGCCACAGCATCAGCTACGACGTTTCCGTGACACCGCTGGGGGACAATCGGTACTCCGTGACGGTCTCCGACCTGGGCCTGGACGACGGCATCTACGTCGCCGTTATCGGAACCGTCGAGAACACCAGCAACGCGTTCTACCAGGTCCTCATCAACGAGGGCAACCACTCGTACATGGGACTCGCTCTGGAGAACTCCCTGTACATCACCGTGATCACGATCATCGTGTTCATCGTGATCCTGGTGTTCTCCCACCTCATGAGGAGCAGCGCCCAGAAGACCCGCAAGAGGATGGAGGCCGAGGGCAGGCTGTACCCCCAGGGATACGGCAGATGCAAGGAGTGCGGGGCCATGGTGCTCCCGGGCGAGATCAACTGCAGGAAGTGCGGGGCATACATCGACGTCCCCGATGAGCTGAGGGTGAAGAAGAAGGACTTCTTCCAGTGCTCCGAGTGCGGCGCCGAGGTCCCCTCCGACGCCACCGAGTGCCCCAGGTGCGGAGCCAAGTTCGACTCCACCGAGAACGAGGTCGTCCATCGCGACGGGACCGTGGACGTGTCCTCCGAGGACGTGCTGTGCCCCGACTGCGGATGCGCCGTCCCCGCCAACGCAGACTGGTGCCCCAGGTGCGGCAAGATGCTCAAGAAGCAGTAAACGATAATGCCCGGCAGAGCCGGGCGGGTTTTACCCCCGCGGGAAACCGCGGGGGGTTTATCCGTCCCCGTTGGACGGCAGAGGGTCGGATGACCTCACTTCTTCCTCTTCCTGAACGTGACCTTCGAGTCCTTCATGTTGATGACGGCGTCCTCGAGCTTGGTGATCAGGTCGGATGCGGTCTGGATCAGGTCCCAGCCCACCTCCTTCATCATGACCGCCTCCCCGTTGATGAAGAGCCTGGCACTGATGCTGTACTTGAAGTTGCCTCCGGTGTCGTTGTAGCGGGACACGTGCATGGTCAGGGACTCCGGCTTGTAGATCTTGGAGATCTTGGACACCATGGATTCGATGTCCGCGTAGATGGCCTCGGTGGCGTCCTTCTCGTCGTCCTCCAGACCGCTGATCTGCACGAGCAGCATGTCCCTCTCCCTGCAAGCGGCGAGGAGCTCGATGATGTCGTACTCGGTGATGACCCCCACCAGGTCCTTGCCCTCGACCACCGGCAGGGTGGAGATCTTGTTGTCCACCATCATGTCCACGGCGACGGAGATGTCGCTGTCCCACTGGATGGTCTTCACCGACGTGAGGGCGATGGACTCCACGGTGATCTGGGAGCGGGAGCTCTTCTCCAGGTCCCCGATGGTCTTGTTGTCCTTCTTCCAGTTGTTGTCGATGATCTCCCTCATGCCGACGATGCCCACCACGTTGTTGGTCTCGTTGACGACCGGGATGGTCCTGTAGTCCTCGCGGATCATGAGGGCCAGCGCATCGTCCATCAGGTCGTTCACCTTGACGGACTCGACGGGGTTACTCATGATCTCCCAGACCTTGATCTCCTTCAGGGCCTTGATGTCCCTGACGATCTCGATGAGCTTGGTCCTCCTGATGATCCCGACCACCCTCTTCCCGTTGACGACGGGCAGCTGGCGGCAGTTGTTGGACACCATGTACTCCGAGATCTTGGTGATCTCCATGTCCGGGGACACCGAAGGGAGCTGGCGGATGAAGTTCTTGACCTTGGCGTCCAGTGTGACGCTCTTCTTCCTGAGGATGGAAGCGTAACTGACCATCCCCATGAACTCCCCGTTGTCGACGACGGGCACGTCCTGGTACTTGGTCTCCCTCATGACCGCCAACGCATCCGAGATGCGGTCGTCCGACGAAACCGTCGGGAAATCGACGGACATCACCCTCTCCACGGATACGCCGTCGATCTGCGATCTGAGCATCGTTATCTTCTTCAGATCCTCTAGGTCCTTTACAGCCATAGAATTCACCTCTGTGGAATCAACATCGCCCAGTCACGATATAATGCTTCGTCGTTCGACGGGACTGGCGTACGATAATCGTAGACATGCGTACGGAAATCGGACTTCAGAAATGGATTGAGCTGGGCCCGTCGAAGAAAGATGCACGGACCCAGCAAGGATTTATATAGTTTCAGAGCTCCGCGAACGGCTTTCCGGCGAGCAGCGCATCGACGATCTCCGGTACGCTGTCGATGGGGATGCGCCTCTGCTCCGTGGAATCCCTGTCGCGGATGGTGACCGTGCCCTCGGCGGATCCGCCCGGGAGGGAGTCGTAGTCCACCGTGATGCACCACGGCGTGCCAACCTCGTCCATCCTGGCATACCTCTTCCCTATGGTGCCGGAGCCGTCATAGTAGGCCTCCACCCTGTGCGAGTGGACCCTCTCGTAGATGTCGCGGGCGACCTGGTCGAGACCGTCCTTCTCCATCAGGGGGAACACGCCGACCTTGATGGGGGCCACTGCGGGGGCCAGCCTCAGGACCGTGTAGTCCTCCTTCTCGTCGTGCGAGTAGGCGTGCTCGAGTACCGAGTAGAATATCCTGTCCAGTCCGTGGGAGGGCTCGATGACGTGCGGGATGACGCGCTCCCCTGCGACCTTCTCCCTGACCGTGGCCACCTCGAAGTAGTCGTCGGTCAGCTCGATGTCCTCGCCGTCGACGTTGACCGTGAGCTTGCCGTCCTTGACCGCGGAGGGGTCCATGGACTCCATCGCGGAGGCGACCGCCTTGGCCTTCGCCTTGAACGCGGGGCCCAGGTTCTTGTGCTTGGCGCGGATCTTCTCGACCTCCATCTCCCTGGGCTCGTCGAACCTCTTGAAGTGGGTGAGGTCGCTTCCGGAGAACTCGGCGTGCCTGGACAGGTCCCAGCATCCCCTGTCGGCGATTCCGACGATCTCCGTCCATCCGTAGGACAGGAGGACCTCGGCGTCCCAGCAGTCGGCGGCGTAGTGGGCCATCTCGTCCTGGAGATGCTCCCTGAACCTGAGCCTGGCGGGATCTATGCCCACACGGGTCAGCAGCTGCTTTGTGGTGTACACGAAGTAGGCGAGGACGCGGTTGGCGATGACCCCCTTCTCCACGGCCTCCCCGACGGTCATGGTGACCATCTCGCCGGTGGTGTTGGGTATCAGGTCCAGGGTCTCGTTCTCCACCTCGTGGAACCTGGGCCAGTCCTTGTCCTCGGGATCGACGAAGAGCTCCACCTCCATCTGGTTGAACTCCCTCATCCTGATCATGCCCTGCCTGGGCGCGATCTCGTTCCTGTAGCTCCTGCCGGTCTGGATGACCCCCAGGGGCATCTTCTCCCTGTTGTACCTGTACAGGTTGGGGAAGTTGACGAAGATCCCCTGCGCCGTCTCAGGCCTGAGGTACCCCACGCGCGCCGACCCGGGACCGATCTGGGTCTTGAACATCAGGTTGAACTCCTCCACCGGACCGAGCTCGCCGCCGCACTCCGGGCAGCGGATGCCGTGCTCGACGAAGGCATCCTCCAGGTCCTTTGCCGTCAGGACGTCCGGGTTCTCGTAGAACTCCTTGACGAGGTGGTCCGCCCTGAACGGGGCCTGGCACTGCTTGCAGTATGTGATGAGGTCCGCGAACTCGTCCACGTGTCCGGACGCCTTGAAGACCTCCCTGGGGTTGACGGTCTCGGAATCGATCTCGACGAACCCCTCGCGGCCCTTGTAGATGGACCTCCACACATCTACGATGTTGTTCCTGAGGGAGCATCCGAGGGGGCCGTAGTCGTACATGCCGGCCACGCCGCCGTAGATCTCGAAGGAGGGCCAGATGAACCCTCTGCGTTTGCAGAGGGACATCAGGTCGTTCGCGTTTGTGTCACTCATTGATATTACCTGAGAGGGCGCATAGCACGTCTACATCATAAATCATGCCCACGAGCTCGTCCTTGTTGCCATGGACCGGTATCTGACCGAAGTCGTGGGTGAGCATGATCTTGGCGACCTCCGCGATGTTGGTCTTCTTGAACACCGTGTACGGGTCCCTGACCATGAAGTCGCTGACGGTCCTGTCATCCGACAGGTACTTGTCCGTAGCCGCGTAGAACAGGGGCAGGACGTTCCTGGCCCCCGCCATGTTGCCGACATCGGCTATGCCCAGGGCCTTCAGGTCCTCCAGGTTCTTGACCTGATCGCTGAACAGGTCCCTGTCTGTTAGGATCCCGACGAGCTTCCCGTGTGCGTCCAGGACCGGGAGGGCGGCGACGTCGCTCACCCTCATCGCGGGCACGGTGTACGACAGGGGCTCGTTCTCGTAGGCTGTAACGCAGGTAGTGCGTATCACGTCCTCCGCAAGGAGACTGGTCTTCATCTCCTTCACGATGCGGAGCATGTCGGTGGGCGTGACGATGCCCACCAGCTTGCCGTCCTCGACCACGGGCAGCCTGTGGATCCTCTTCGAGCTGAAGATCGCCGCCGCCTCCTCCACGGGGGTGTCGGGAGTGACGGTGATGCATCCCTTGTTCATGATGAGCGATAGCTGGTCCTCGTCCACCTTCCTGAAAACGTCCCTCCTGGAGACGACGCCCATGAGCTTGCCGTCCGACGAGCGGATGACCGGCAGACCGGTCAGGTTGTTCCTGACCATGATGTTGATGGCGTCGCTGCGACTACCGGGCACCTCGACCACGATGGGGGCCGCGGTCATGATGTCAGCTACGATCTTGCCGCTCATTTAGTTCACAGCCTCTGTGGCCCTGACGACCAGGACGGGGCACTGCGCAGCCCTGACGACCCTCTCGGCGACGCTTCCCATCAGGAGCTTGGACATTCCGGTCCTGCCGAGGGTGCCCATCACGATGATGTCGTACTTGGCGGACTCATCCAGGATGACCTTGACGGGTGTACCCTCCTTCACGGAGATCTCGACCTCGACACCCTCCTGGGCACCCAGGTCGCGGACGAAGTCGACGGCGTCCTTCCCCTCCTTCTCGAGGGTGTTGTAGACGTTCATGACCGCGGTGTCCATCGGCATGTTGGTCAGGATCGTCTGGTCGAGGACGTAGAGGGCCGTGATCTTCCCACCTACGAGCTTGGCAAGCTCCATGGCCTTCCTGATGGCGGCCTTGGTGTATTCGCTGCCATCTGTGGGTACGAGAATGTTCTGGAAACTCATGTTATCAACCTCTTCTCAGTTTTGGGAGCATCACGGGCGTGTCCTGGCGGAACGCCGAAACGGCATCATATGAATCCGTTAGCAGAACTGCGAGACGACCCGGACCTCTATGCTGGGGAATCGACCCGTCTGGATATAATATGTTCCCCGACAGCCGGGTGAGCGCCTGCCACACCCCGTCTGGGTCCCCTCCCTGGGCCTCGGCGACCCTCACGAACTCAGCCGCCTCCGACACCATGTCCGGACGGCAGAGCATGCCGTTGTCTGTGCCGATGCCGAGATCGACGCCGCACGCCTGGGCCCTGGCTATCGGCGGGACCTTGCCGAAATACCTGTTCGAGGAGGGGCAGACCACCACCGGGACCTCTGCCTCGGCGCACTTGAGCAGGTCCGAGTCTGTGGCCTCGCACATGTGGACGACGAACGCCGGATCAAGGGACAGCACGAAGTCGATGTCCTCCCTCACGCGCTCGCTGGCATGGATCGCGAAGACCTTCCGCCTCTCCCGGACCATGTCCGCCACCCGCTCTATGTAGCGGTGGTCCATGTCAGACTCGCTGGGTATGCCGATGCCGTCCGCGACGGACAGGATGCCCTCGACCTCTGACTCGTCGAACTCCGGCGAAACGGGACGGCCCAGCACCACCGCCCCCGGGCAGCTGCGCCTCAGCATCCTGCATCCGGGCTCCCCTCCCTCCCTGAAGTCTATGAAGGCTGCGGTCCCCGTACCCCGGGAATCCTCGGCGAAACGTTCCATGGAGCGTGAGATCTCGTCCTGGGAGGTTCCCCTCAGGTACCTGTGCTTGAGCCCGTCGGGAGGAGCGACCAGCTCCTCGAGGGACAGGCCGGGCGGCACGGACAGCCCGTAATCGGCGCAGTGGGTGTGGCAGTTCACGACGTCGGTGAGCACTACCCCCCTGCGGTCCGCGGGGAATGGGCACTCGCCGCGGCCGACCTCGGCCACCTCCCCGTCCTCCAACACCGCATATCCTGGCACCATGCCCCTGCGGCCGTTGACGCGGCCCTCCACGACGAGGGTGCCGGATGGAACCTCTGAGATCATGACCGCGGTATGCCAGACCCTGCGGATAATCCTGCGCTTCCTCGGAAACGGTTAAATGCGTCCCGAGCCCATGGTAGCGCAAGGTGATCAACAATGCCGAAACTGGATGCTGGACTATGCGTCGCCTGCGGCAACTGCGCCGACGTGTGCCCCCAGGACGCCATCACGATCGTCGATGTGTGCACGATCGACGAGTCCGTGTGCGTGGAGTGCGGCCTCTGCATAGACGAGTGCCCCTCCGGGGCGCTGTCCGACTGAACGAAGCCGGAATCAGGCCCAGTAGGGCTTCTTAACGAACTTGTACGCCATCAGAACCGCGGTCGTGGCCTCGCCCATGGCCGTGGTGATCTGCTTGTGCTTACCCTCGTAGTCGACGACATCCCCGCAGGCGAATACCCCGGGACGGCTCGTGCTCATGTCGAAGTCGACCTTCACGAGTCCGCCCTCCGTGAGCTCGACCCCCCATTTCTTGAGATCGTCGAGGTCCGCGGATATCCCTATGTTGATGACAGCGAGATCGGTCGGGACGTCGAACTCCTTCCCGTCCTGGGACAGGGTCACGGACTCAACCTTGTCGGTCCCGTTGATCGACACGAGGTTCGCGCTCATGATGGTGCGGATGTTGCTGTCCTTGAGGCTCTGGACCGTGGACTCGTCCGCCCTGAAGTCGGGTCTCCTGTGGACGAGGGTCGTCTCCGTGACGGTGTCCGCGATGAGGGCCATGTCGATGGCGCTGTTACCGCCCCCGAACATCGTGACCTTCTTCCCCACGAGCTCCTCCTTCGCGGGGAGTATGTAGGTGACCCCTTTGCCGAAGAACTCGTCCTCGCCGGGGCATCCCATCTTCTTGGGCTTGAAACTGCCCATGCCGATGGCGATGATTACCGACTTGGCCTCGTACGTGCCCTTCGTTGTGGTGACTATGAGCTTCTCGTCCCCGTTGTCGATGGTCAGGACCTTCTCGTTCTCCCTGATGTCGCATTCCACCGACTCCGCGTGAGCGTAGAGCTTGTCGGAGAGCTTCCTCGCCTGGATCGTCTCGAACCCGGGGTAGTTGTGGATACCCTTCTCCGGGTACAGGGACACGAGCTGTCCGCCGACACGTCCCGCGTCGAGGATGAGCGTCTTCATCATCTTCGACCTCGCGTAGATCCCTGCGGTGAGTCCGGCGCATCCGGCCCCTATAATCACCACGTCGTAGCACATTGGAGCCTCGCAAACACATTGCAATATAAAACAATTACAGATGGGGGTTGCGATTGCTGGCTTTTTCAATCACAAAAACTCAGGAAACCGCTCGATTGCCTACGAAATCCGTAGACACACTGCTTGAAAACGTCGTTATGGCAGGAGTCCGGTAAATGGCCCTTAACTGACCGGCCAGTACTGTGAATCATTTAAAGAGATGCAACCGGATTCCATAGTATGGAACAGTCGGAAATCTACACTGAGAAGCTCATGAACATGATTCTGGATGTGATAGACGACATAATCATCATCCATGACTCCGCCCATACGATCATATGGATGAACAGGGCCGGGGAGAAGGCCTTCGGTAAGACCGTCGACGAGGTCATCGGGACGAAGTGCTACGAGCTGTTCGGGAACACCGTCTCCTGCTCCGACTGCGTGGCCAACGTGACGAACATCGGCAGCCCGTCCAACAGCATCAAGCGCAGGATCATCCCCGGCACCGGCATCAAGTGCGACTGCTCTGCGGTCCCGTACTTCAAGAACGGCAGGCTGGAACTGGTGGTGCAGCACCTGCGTCCCGTGTGCCCCTGCGTCAAGCCCGACTCCACAGAAGCTTAATATCGTTGACTCGGATTAGGGCTCATGCTCGAATTCGTCGATGGCTACTGGTACTTCGTGGCAGCCGGCGCCATATATCTCATCATCCTCGGCATCGCCAACCTCAAGAAAGTCGAAGAGTGATACGCATGGTCGTCCTGACCGAACCCGTGATCCGGATGATCAGACATCCGGGGACTAACAAGGTGCTCGCAACCGTGTCCCCCGATGGTCAGCCCCACATGATAGTGTGCGGTAGTCTGACGGTCTCGGAACCCGACACCATAGTTGTGGGCGAGGTCTTCATGCACCGCGCCAGCGAGTACCTGTCCAAGGACCCCAGGGCCGAGTTCATCGTCTGGAGGGGGAAGGATGGTTACTCCATCAAGGCGGTTGCACGCTCCAGACAGACCGATGGGCCCGAGTTCGAAAAGATGAGCGCCCTTCTGGAGCGCATGAACATGACCTGCGTCGCGGTTTGGCAGTTCGAGGCCCTCGAGGTCTGGGACGAGAGCGCCACCGGGACCTCCGGGGAAAGAGTGATCTGATGGAGGTCGCCCGCTTCAGGCGCCTCACCCGTGTCACGTTCTTCCTCGGCGCGATGGTCATGTGCTTCGGCCTCGGACTGTGGGCGATGGGCCTGACCGCCGCCGGCGTCGTGTTGCTGATCGCCGGGATGTGCGTGGTGGTGATATGCTTCTCGATCACCCGCATGTTCATGGAATACGACTACAACCACAGAGTACGGCACCAGCGCCCTAAGGAGCCTTGACGTGACACCAACAAAAGGTGTTTGATGTTTTTGAGGCCCCCTGGGGGCCTTTTGGTTTCAGAACCTGCTCTTGTCAGCGGGCTGGTGCTTCCTGAAGCAGTCCCTGCAGTAAACGGGCCTGCCCTGGGTGGGCTTGAAGGGGACCTCGCATTCGGCCCCGCAGTCGGAACAGGTGGCTTTGAAGAACTCCCTGGGCTTGTCCCTGTCGCCCCTGTATCCCCTGTTCCCGCTTCCGTAACCTCCGTATGCCATTTCCATCGCTCCTGTGGTCAAAGGTATCCAAAATAATGCTCCCTGCCCGACCGGGCCGGAGGTTACCCGAACGCCTCTGAAGGTGCAAGGTCGAACCGATATAATGGACTTTCGAGATTGCAGAGACGAAATCCGAAATACGTACTGGACCAGAGTCAGAGAGTACCGCAGTCCGGACATATCCACATGCCCTTGTAGCAGATCATCATCTCGCCACATTTGGGGCACACGTGGGAGCGGCTCCTCTCGGCCCCCGTGACCTCCTTCCCCGACAGGTCCTCCCCCGCCCAGGAGATCAGCGACGTCAGATCCCTGGCGCGGTCGGTCTTGTCCGGGCCGTAATACTCTAGGTTGTCCGCCTCGTTGTAGAGGCGGGTGCGCATCTTCTTCAGCGCGCGTGCGACGTTGTTGTACGTCCCGAGGCTGATGGAGTCCTTCGGGAATACGTTTTCCCTGTACCTGACGTCCAGATAATCGAAGGCGGAGTCCAGGAACCTCTCGAAGGCCGACTCGTCCGGGTAGACCGGGACCGAGAGGATGAGGTCCCTCTTCGGCTGCAGCGAAGGGTGCCTCGCGACGGTCCTGTCCAGGGCCACCCTGACGGCGGACCTCATCTCGCCCCCGACCTGGCCGTATATGCGCCTGAGGTGGGGGACGTCCTCCTCCCTGGCTATCGAACCCATCCTCGCCGCGGCCTTGAGGAACTCGGCCCCGGACGAGTGGTCCATGACGTCGAAGAGCTGCGGGATCAGGTTGTCGTCGGCCTCGATGGCACTCAGGTAGCCCATGCATGCCATCCTGACCTTCTCGGAGTCGCGGCGGCTCATCTCCCGGACCTTGTCCAGGACGGCCCTCTCCCTGACATCGGCGAGGAGCAGAACTGTCTCGACCCTGACGCGCTCGTCATCGCAGGAGAGGTAGCCGCTGACGAGGGGGAGCTTCTCCGGATCGTAGTAGTTGACCAGCCACCTGTCCTCCGATATCGAGCCGGGACGGCCGGACATGACACGGTCCGCCGCCTCGAGGAAGCGGCCCAGGTACTCGGCCTTGTCCACAGTCATGGGACCGCGCTCAGACTTCCCTGGTCTCCAGAGCCTTCTTGAGGACTGCGACCTCCTCCTCGGACAGGGTTATACCCTTGCCCATCTTGGCATGGTCGGGGGACCACTCCCTGATGTCGTACTTGGGGTCCCTGTCGTTCCAGCTGATGAGGTTGAGCTCCTTCGTCCAGCCTTTGGAGGACTCTGAGAGGACGGCTATCTTCTCGACGATGTCGTATTTGATCTCTACCATGTGATACCTGGCCGGTGGAATGGCGATTCATTTTAAAATCTTATTTTACCCTTATTAAGAAGGGAAGGGACAGCGCAACGGTTATATCCGCCGACCTTCAATGGAAAAGCGGCTGATTCAATGTCACGACACAAAGGTCTGAAGGGAGGCGATTGACGATGGACACGGTAGTCGTCGCATATATCGCGATCATAGCCGTCCTGATCGTGTTCTCCGCCTTCTTCTCGATGTCCGAGACCGCGTTCACCAGCGCCAACCAGGTCCGCCTCAAGAGGATGGCGAAGGACGGCGACGCCAGGGCCGAGAGGACCCTGTCGATCATGGAGAACTACGACAAGTTCCTCACCACGATTCTGATCGGTAACAACCTCGTGAACATAGGGGCTAGCTCGCTGGCGACGACAGCATTCGCGCTCGCATTCGTGACGATGGCATCATCATCGGTGTCCCTCCTGTCCACGGTGGTGATGACGATCGTCGTCCTGATCTGCGGGGAGATCACCCCCAAGACCGTGGCGAAGAGGAATCCGGAGAAGTACGCCATGAGGGTGTGCACGGCCATCCACTACGTGGAGAAGCTGTTCTCCCCCCTGTCCTGGCTCTTCACGAAGTTCACCGGAGCGATCGGCAGGAGGATGGGCCCCGAGGCCCCCACCATGACGGAGGACGAACTGGAGGTCATGATCGACGAGATCGAGGACGACGGAGTCATAGAGGAGAGCGAGAGCCGCCTCATCAAGTCCGCGATCAGATTCGACGACACCCCGGTCGGAGAGGCTTTCGTGCCCAGGGTGGACGTGGTCGGGATCGACGAGACCGCATCCGTGGAGGAGCTCGGCAGAACCTTCAGCTCCTCTGGATTCTCGAGACTTCCGGTGTACAGGGGCAGCATCGACGACATCGTCGGGGTCGTCTACGCCAAGGAGTTCTACTCCAGCCTCTTCGAGGGCAGGGAGTTCACCATCTCCAGCCTTGCGAAGCCGGTGAAGTACGTTCCGGAGACGATGAGCATAGCCACGGTCCTCAGCGACTTCCAGAAGTCGAAGGTGCACATGGCGGTGGTCCTCGACTCCTACGGTGGGACCATGGGCATAGTCACGCTCGAGGACATCCTCGAGGAGCTTGTCGGCGACATCTGGGACGAGAGCGACGTGGTGCAGCAGAGCATAGTCCCCGCCGGCGGCAACAGGTACATGGTCAAGGGCGACGCCAACGTGTTCGACGCCATGGAGCACATGGGGGCGGAGTTCGACCCAGGGGAGTACGACGACTACTCCGTGTCCGGATACGTGTTCTACAGGCTCGGGAGGACCCCCATGAGGGGCGATGTCATCGAGACCGGCCGGGTCAAGATCACCGTGAGGACGGTGAAGGGCCGCAGGGCGACTGAGTGCCTTTTCGAGGTCTCCCCTCAGGAGGAGCCCCCGGAGTGCGACTGAAGGGACGACAGGAACTCCGTCAGCACCCTCTCTGCCACCTCCTTCCTCGCCGGATGGGCCTGGACCTTTCCGGTCACGGCGATGACGTCGCCGTGGTGGGCGATCTCGTAGACGCCGCCCACGGCCTTCTGCTTGTCAAGCCTGATGTAGAAGACGCAGTCCTCGTCCACACGGTTGTCGATGTCCGAGACGATCCATCCGCGGATCTCGGGCCCCAGTCTCTCGAACAGTTCCCGGTACTGCCGCTGCTTGGTGAGCCTGGCCTCCAGGATCGTCATGACGTTGCCGTGCTCGCTCTCGGTTGGCTCCTCGGAGTAGTCGGCCTCGCCCAGGAGGTCCTCCATCACATCCTCCAGCAGCTCCTTCCTCTCGGTGGCGTAGCAGAAAGTCTGCACCCTTATCCAGTGGAAAGTGGTGGCCGGCACGGTCACTCCTCCCTCTCGCCGGGGATCATCCCGGCGACCGTCTCAGGGTCCTCGGACGAGACGACGAACACCCTCTTCCCGGTGACCTTCATCGCCACCCCGCCCTCGTCCCCCACACGGGAGTACGTACGGTGCTTGACCCCCTTGAGGTTCCAGTTGGCGTAGTTGCGGATCGCGGTGAGGTCCCCGTGACGGACATCGATGATCTCCCCTGCACCGATTGTCACACGCCTGAGGATGTACCTGATCTCGACCCTGTCCCCGTAGATCTCAAGATCCAGTCTCGCGAACAGGAACACGACGATCAGGACCACGAAGACCACCGCGGTCACGATCGGCATCCAGGATGGGGTGTCGGTCCCGAGGAATGCGTCCGAGAACAACATGAATGCTACTGTCGCCAGGAGAACTACGGCGACCAGGATGGTCAGATTCCTTGGCATCACGGGACGGCTCTCCCGGTACACTGGGTCCATGACATCGGCCATGGTTTCGGACGTTATAAACGGGTATGCCAGACATACCGCACATGTTCAGAAAGATTTATATGTCACCTCTTTATGCTGGGGTATATCGGTCCCATAGCTTAGCTTGGTTCGAGCGTCCGGCTGATAACCGGAAGGTCATGAGTTCAAATCTCATTGGGACCACTCATCTCTTCTCACAACGGCTTCCATCACCACGGTTTCCGTCACCTTCGATTCGCCGGCGGAGTTTTCGCATCGACTACGACCGTCAACCGGACACCGACTGGAGAAATGGAAACGAGCAGATGGGCCCGGGACGTCTCCCGGGCTTTGAGTTTGAAAAACGATGTCAATCGGACGAGGGCTTCAGGTCCATCCCGTCTATGCACTCGCACAGGCAGGTAAGGACCGGATCGTCCTCGAGGTACTTCACGAAGTCCGGGTTCCACATCTCGATCCCGAACACGCGTCCCTGGAATATCGCATAGAGATAGAGTAGGGCGGGCTGTGAGAAATCGGCCTCATCCACCTCGTCGTTCCACCTGTCGAACGCCTCGACCACGGCCTCCGACATCTCCGCGTCCATGCCCTCGGTTATCTCGTCCATGAAAGGCATCGCGTATGCATCGCTCTCGTCCAGGTACTGGTACTCGTAGAACAGCGAGTCGATGCCGTGGGACTTCATGAACTCGGCCATGTCCTCGGGGGTGTTGTCGCCCAGAATGGCCAGAGCCTCGTCGTCGGCCAGGAAGTCCGTCACCTCTGTGAGTATGAACCCGTTGGCCTTCGCGAAGTCCTCGACCTCCTCCTCGTCCATTATCGGCGTGTATCCGGCGTAGTCCTCATCAGACATGAGTCCCGAATCAACGGCAGCGTTCTTAATGACTGTGAACGGACACTCAGCGGAATCATGTCAGCGTGTCCTCAGACATGTCCCGTGGCCCACCGCGACGATCGCCGGAGACATCTGGAGCAGTGCCTCCTTGAGCGCCACCAGCCTGTCCTCCGGTATCCTGTCCTCGCGGAGTCCGTCGACGGCCTCGGCCCATTGGACATCCTCGGTCTTCCCGCGCCCGTCGCCAAAGGACAGGAACATGTCGGCGCTGTAGAGCACCCCCGTACCCTCCTCTATGCAGACGATCCCGTCCTGCAGATGGACCTCCGATGGATAGTCCGCGAACGCCAGGGAGACCTCCCCCTCCTGGATCCTGTCTCCCTGCGAGACAGCCCTGATGTTCCCATGGAAACCGTATCCCGGGAGCTCCCTGGCCCCCAGGTGTGAGCATAGCACGACGGCCCCGGGGTACCTGTCCAGATACGTCTGGAGCCCGCCGCACTCGTCAGACTCTATGTGGGAGACGACGATGTATCCCAGCTCCCTGTCCCCCAGGATCCCTTCCACCTCGGACAACTCCCTGCGGGCATCTTCCAGGGTACCGGTGGCAAAGAGCACCGCCGGATCGGTGGCCAGGAGGTACCTGTGGATGGTGAAATCCATCGTAGGGATGTATGTGCTGAACTGGTGGAGCGTTGGGATCATCTCTATCATGCCGTCGCCTCTATGCAACATCTGTTGCACGCAACATATGTTGCTTAAATATATAAAATTACCAGAACATCGTCCCATCATGAGACGCGCGGGTGAGACCGTGGACGATACCAGGGACAGGATAGCAGGAGCGCTGCTGTCACTCATGTCCGAGAAGCCGTACGGGGAGGTGCAGGTATCCGAGATTGCCGAGCGGGCAGGGATGAACCGCACCACATGCTACCGCAACTTCGCATCGAAGGACGACATGATCCGCCACGCCCTTGACGAGATCATGGACGAGTACCTGGAAGGGATGCTAGAGGACGTCTCCACCGAGGACTACCTCGTCAGGATGTTCACCTGCTTCGCATCCCATAGAGAAGAACTCCTGATGATCAGGCGCGACCGCCTGACCCATCTCCTCCTAGACGTCCTGGAATCAAGGTTCTTCCCCGACGGCATGCCTGAGGAACCTCTCCCACGCTACAGGGCCGCCTACCATGTGGGCGGGGTGTTCGGATGCCTGTCTGCATGGATGGAGGGCGGGATGGCCGAGCCCCCCGAGGATATGGCCAGGATCTCCGTGGCCGTCCTCCCCGAAGGGGCCAGACCCGGGTTACTGCGACGGGGCCGGCGGCTCGGGATCGTACATGTACTTCCTGCAGAACGGGATGAGCATCCCGCCGATTCCGTTGCCGACTATCACGATCAGGATGAAAACCAGCGCATCCAGCGAGTACTCCCCTGCCGAGCAGAAGTAGAACATGTCCGCTATGGAGTGCTCGAACCCGGCGAGGATGAACACGGGCACGCAGAAGACAAGGGCCAGGAAGCTGTTCCTCTGCTTGTAGAAGTCCACTGCGATGAACATCAGCATGCCGCAGAACACCCCGCGGAACAGCACCGAGTACCACTCCAGGGCGAGCTTGTTGTCCACCAGCGTCTGGGCGGACTCGATCGGCATCATGAGGCCGGTCACCAGGCAGCCGATGAAGTTCCCCACGATGATGACGGGCATGTACCACAGGTAGGACGGCGGGTTCTCCACTATGTAGCCGACCTTGCCTGTGTACAGGTCCAGCCTGAATGCCACCACGGTCATCAGGCCGATTGCGAACAGGACAGCACCCACCCACTTCACATCGCATCCCAGGTAGACGCAGCACCCTATGGAGATGCACATCCCTGCCAGGAACGCCCTTATGAGGCTCCTTCCGTAACGTGCGTAATCCATTGTATCAGAGCTCGTGATAGAACAGCACGATCGTCCTGTACTCCCCGTCCTTGCCGCGGAACCCGCCTGGGATCATCCCGAGCCTGTGGAACCCCTCCTTCTCGTACAGATGTATCGCGGAAGCGTTCTCCTGGACCACGGCGTTGAACTGCATGATCCTGAAACCGAGACGGGCCGCCACGTCGAGGGAGTCCTCCACCAGCCTGGATCCGACGCCCTTGTTGTTCATCCCCTTCTCGACTGCGTACGAGGCGTTGCAGATGTGGCCGCACCTGCCGACGTTGTTGGGATGGAGGATGTACAGGCCGACGACCTTCCCGTCGTACACGGCCACTCCGCAGTGCGTCTGTGAGCCGAAGAACTCTATGGCCCCCTCATGATCCAGCGGATCCTCCTGGGGGAAGGCCATTCCACCGTCAACAATGGCGTTCCAGATCGCCGTCATCGCGGGGATGTCCCCCTCCTCGTAACCTCTGATCGAGACTTCCATGACGGTCGCATCCACCCGCCAGGCTTTAAGGGTTGAGTGGTCCGGGACGCCCTCCGGACCGTTTGATGCCTGCTCAGGCTTCGGAAGACTGCCCCTCGGAGTCCCTGGCCATCTCCCTCTCCATGCGCCTCCTGTTGAACAGGACGGAGTCCATGAAGATGACCCAGCAGATCTCCACGACGATGGATGCGGCGATGGCCACCATCGCATCGGCGGCGAGCGGCCCGAGCGTCGCCACGCACATGGCGATGGCGATCCCCTTGTTCTTGTAGGATGCCATGAGGATGTCCGCCACCCTCTGCCCCCACGGGATCCCGGCACGCCTCTCCGCGACCTCGATGACGTTTCCGAGCCCGAACGACCTGAGGGCCGCGATGACCGCGAACGCGACCAGGATCCCGGCGGGTATGGAGAAGTTGGTGGATCCGACGGAGAGCCACACGAGCACGAATATGCAGCAGTTCATGAACACCGCCATGAAGTCCCTGCTCAGCTCGAACCTCGTCAGGAGCCTGGAGACCACCAGCGGGATGCCTATGACCTCGACCACGGAGACGATGACCTGCACGATGTCCACCGTCTCTCCCAGTGTGGCCCAGACTATGAACGGGATCCAGACGAGCGAGACCACGTACACGTAGACCGTGCCTCTGGCGGCATGCTCCATGTCTCCCCTCAGGATGTACGACAGAGGGGCCACGGACGCGGCGAACGGCGTGGCGGCGATGAACACCAGCCCGGCCGCCTGGGCCCCGTACTCGGTGTCCTTAAGCAGGAGGTATCCGGCGATGGGGATTATCGACGACAGCACAAGCCCCATGAAGAGCGCCCTGAGGACGGACCTCCAATGCGTCACAGGGTTGAGGTTGCTGAACCTGTACCTGGAGAGTGAGAGGGTCATCATGACCGCGAGGAGGAGTATCGTGATGTTGGACCTCAGATCCGAATCCAGGGCATCCGGGAACACGTCGCAAAGATTGGTCAGCAGCGCAATAATGAGCGCCATGGACATCATGAACGCGCTGCTCTTCAGAAGGTCCTTGGGCGTCATGGCGCCGAGAACCGGGGGGCAGCGTTTAACGGTTTCCCACAGGGTCTAAGAACCGAACCCCGTTTACACCCGCATGGATGCGGAGTCCCGTCGCAGACTTGAGGCCCGTGGCCGTTCGCTCATCCTGCTGCCTCCGGACTCGTTCCTCTCGGACATCATGAGGTACAGGGATGCGAGGGTTGCTCCCGGCAGGTACCGCCAACCTGACGACAGGCCCGTGTACCACGCCGACATGTCCCCCGAGACGTTGGAATCGTACCTGTCATGGAGAACGGGGCTAAACGCCGGGGAGGACGTCCCCGCGGACTGGGGCTTCGCCTGGCTCAGGATCTGCGAGATAGCCAACACCGTCGGCATGGAAGGAGCGGGCTTCGGGTCCTCGAAGCTCCTGGACGAGGTGGCAGGGATGGTCGGAAGGTTCCGCGGCACGCCGGTGTCCGTGATGGCCGCCAACGCGTCCAAGGATCTGGCACTGCTTCTGGGCCTCGACTGGGACTGCAGGTTCATGTGGTCCGGCAGGAGGCTCAGGGGATACGCGGTGCACTCGGCGCTCAACGGAAGGAGGCAGAACGACATCGACGTCCCGGTGATAGCCGAGATGTGCGGAGACGAGAGGATCCTGGAGGTGCCGGACCGGGCAACGTTCTCCACCCTCTTCACAAGGTGTGCCAGAGCCGTGGTGTCCGACCATGGCTTCGACGCCATCGCCGACGACCGCTCCGAGGACGTCATGCTCTTCGACGGGTTCGCCTACCTGGCAGGACCCGAACGCATCACCGTTCGCTACAGGTCATACGACACGGACCGGTGGAGAGCGACCTTCCTCGGTATAGCGGCGGCGGTGTGCGAACGCACGTTCTGGGACTGGGACGGCCTGGGCGTCGGACCGATCGAGGCCATGGACTCCGTCGACCTGCAGATCGCGATGGACGCCCTCGGCTCGGAGGCTCAGGGGGAATGGACCCAGTGGGACGAACCTGTGTTCGCAGAGGCCCCCTCGACCCCTGCGGAGATCCAGGTCCTGGGCTCCGTCGCACCGAAGGGGAGGCTCAGGAACGTCAGGGCCTCCGGCAGGTTCTTCAAGGACCTGGAGTCCAACAGGACGTCTGTCGGCAGGGTCAACGCCCCATACGTGGAATCGGGGTCGGTGCCGGCCCAGTTCTCGACGATGACCCCCGCCCAGAGGGAC
Source organism: uncultured Methanomassiliicoccales archaeon (assembly GCA_959597175.1). Classification (GTDB taxonomy): domain Archaea; phylum Thermoplasmatota; class Thermoplasmata; order Methanomassiliicoccales; family Methanomethylophilaceae; genus Methanoprimaticola. Next base: position 36,039 of record CAUFXM010000007.1, on the reverse strand, counting down.
TTCTATCTCTCATGGAGGGACGAGGTCGCGGCAGGCGTCTTCAGAGGCACCGACGAGGGGTACCTGTGGCTGCTCCTTTGCGATCTGGTCGATTCCTGGGGCGAGCCCCAGGATGTGATGGGCATCCTCCTCAACCTCAGGAGGGCATACACAACTGACGGGGTATGGCCCGCCGAGACCCTGGACAGGGTCATACTCGACTACGCCGACCTGCACATGATGGATCCTGCCATCGGACCTCCCGAAGGCACGGATGCCTCGCGGTGGAACCAGTTGGACAGATGCGTCACGCTGAAGCTGCTCCTCCGGTCGCCCGGGACCATGACCGCCAGGATGCTGGACGCCTGGTGCGGCGGGAAGATGGGCAGGTTCATGGATCCCGACGCGGATTACGACACCCTCTTGAACGTCCTCCTGAGCGGGATGTGGTCGAGATGCGAGTTCATCGTCAGCGATGAGATCGGAATGAGGGGGACATCGTACACGACGCTGTTCAACTACATGCCCCACAGGAGCACAACCCATGCGACGCCCGCGCTCAAGCCCAAGAACCTCAGCGGCGCATCCTGGATCGCGAGGACGTGCCTTGCATACACCATCCGCGCGGTGAACAGGGAACTCGGGTTGAAGGGATGGCCCTCCAGATGCACGTTCGGGAGGAATCATGAGGGGATGGACGAGAAGCTGGAAGGCATCTACAGGGAACATTCCAGATCGGTCCGCAGGCAGGACCTGGAGCGGAGGATGGACAGATTCTCCATCGACATGCGCGCTGTGAGCTCCGCCGAGGACGATCTTGACGCCGTGAGGACGTTGATGGTCACAGAGGACGAGGTGGAGCCCGAGGTGCTGTCCTAGCCCGTTCCCGAACCGGCGATGACTGCGGACGGGCCCTGGTCCGCCTTCGTAGGATCCCTATCTGACGATGCCTTGGGATACCTCTCATCCCTCCTGGACGGCGTGAAACCGGTGGCGGATGTGCTCAAGAGGGGCGCCCTGGAGGAGGAGATCAACACCGCGGCGATGGACACCGTCGGTGACGTGGTCGTGGAGACGGGCTCGCTGGTGGAGGACTACGAGGACGACCTGCGGGCGGCGCTGACACGGCTCGGCGGCGGCCCCTCTTCAAGTTGAAATACATCGAGTCCATGGACATGTCATGGTCGACATCCCGCGCAGAACACTTATCACGATGATGAACGCCCTGTCCTCGGGCGTAGTCCCCCGCAGGGGGCTGGAGTACATCGCCGTGGGACGCAGGAAGGAGACCGAGACATTCGTCAGCGACCTGGAGGACACCGCGGAGGGCGGCGGAGCGTTCAGGTTCGTGTCAGGACGCTTCGGCAACGGGAAGAGCTTCATGGTCCAGATGATCCGCAACTACGCCATGGACCGCGGGTTCGTCGTCATGGATGCCGACCTGGCAATAAACCGCAGGCTCACGGGGAGCAAGAAGGAGGGCCTGAACACCTACCGCGAACTGATAAGGAACATGGCGGTCAAGTCGGTGCCGGACGGGGGTGCGATGGAGACCGTGCTTCAGAAATGGGTCTCCGAGATCAGGGGACGCGTAGCCTCCGAGACGGGCAGGACGGTTGAGTCCCTGACGGCGGAAGAGGTGTGCGACCGTCTGAGGCGTGATACCGCAGAGATGAGCGGGATGACGTTCCATCAGGACTTCGCCTCCGTGGTCTCCAGGTACTGGGAGGACCTCAGCTCCGGCTCTGACGACATGCCTTCGGTGAGATGGCTCAAGGGCGAGTACGAACTGAAGTCCGACGTGCGCAAGGACCTGGGCATATCGAACATGGTCACCGACGCCAACTGGTACGACTTCATCAAGCTGTGGGCGGCGTTCTGCTCCGGGATCGGGTACAAGGGCCTGGTTGTATTCATCGACGAGGGTGTTATCCTGTACAAGATCCAGAGCAAGGTGGCCCGCAGCAACAACTACGAGAGGCTCCTCACCATGTTCAACGACATCATGCAGGGCAAGTCCTCCCATCTCTCGATGTACGTCTGCGGGACCCCCGAGTTCATAGAGGATCCCAACAGAGGTCTGTACAGCTACGAGGCACTCAGGTCCAGACTGGTCGCCGGCAGATACGAGAACGGGTACGACAACTACCTCGGCCCGGTCATCAACCTGAGGCCGCTGACGAACGAGGAGGTCTTCGTCCTGCTGAGGACGCTGAGGGGGATGCACGAGCAGCGCTACTCATACCGGTCGGGGATAGACGACTCCATGCTGGAGACCTACCTGAAGACTGTCACCTGCACCGTCGGGGCCGGGCTGGTCACACCCAGGGAGATCACCCGCGACTTCATCAGCCTCCTGGACACCCTGCACCAGAACCCGGATGCCACGTTCGAATCGATGGTGACCGGCAGGACGGTTGAGCCAGACGACAACCCGGACGACGACCTCATCGGTGACCTGGAAGTATGAACGACCACACCGACCGCATGCCTCGCTTCGTTCTGGAGCACCTTCACAGGAGCGGATGGACGTCGTTCAGGGATGTGCAGCTCAGGGCGTTCGACGTCCTGTTCGACACGGACGACCACCTCCTGATCTCGTCGGGAACGTCGTCAGGGAAGACGGAGGCCGCGCTGATACCGGTCGTATCTTCCCTCCACTCTGATCCCCCTGACGGGATCGGGGCGCTCTACGTAGGCCCCACCAAGGCGCTGATAGACGACCAGTTCTCCAGATTCGACCTGATGCTCAGGGACTCCGGGATAAAGGTGAGCGGATGGCACGGGGACGTTGACGCGTTCCGCAAGGAGGCGATCTTCAGGGAGCCGGAGGGGATCCTCCAGATCACTCCGGAGTCCCTGGAGGGCATAATCGACGGCCATCCGGAGGATCTCCGCCGTATGTTCGGAAACCTCAGATTCGTCATAGTCGACGAGCTCCACGCGTTCATGTCCTCAGACAGGGGCCTCCAGCTTCTCTGCGAGCTCACCCGCATCGAGAGGGCTGCCGGATGCTCCCCCAGGAGGATTGGGCTGTCCGCGACGCTCTCAGAGCCGGGGGAAGCGGCCGGATGGCTGGGGGGCAGCACCGGACGGGGCGTGTCGGTGGTGTCCTCCGACGACCGCAGGTCCTGCAGGATGGGGATCAAGCACTGCAGGTTCCCGCCCAAGGACAGGGAGGGCAGCAGGGACCGTGCCGTACTGTCCTACTACTCGGAGCTGTTCAGGCTCACAGACCCATACAACTGCATCGTGTTCACCAACAGCAGGGCCGCGGCGGAGAGGACCGCCAGATCCCTGGAGAAGGTCTCGAAGGCCAGGGGGTCCAGGAACCCGGTTAGGGTGCACCACGGCAGCCTCACCGCCGAGACCAGGAGGTTGGCTGAGGCCGACCTGAAGGGCGATCCGAGGGCGACGGTGGTGGCGACCGTGACGCTGGAGCTCGGGATGGACATCGGAGGTCTCGACAGGGTCGTGCAGATCGGCGCCCCTTGGACCTGCTCCAGCATGGTACAGAGGATGGGCAGGTCCGGGAGGCGCGGCGGCAGGCAGGAGATGATCATGTTCTGCAACGACGACGATGCCATCTGGCATCCCGGGATCGACGGGGTCTCGATGGAGCTGGCCAGGGGGATCGCGGAGACGGAGCTGTACCTGAGGGAGGGGTGGACGGAGAGGATGGCCCCGGACCCCCTCCCATACGGCCTCCTGTTCCACCAGACCCTGGCGGCACTGAAGGGGGCGACCGGGGACGTTAGGTTCACCGATCTCGTCAGGGACGTTCTGTCGCTCGACCCATTCGCCGGGATCACGGTCGAAGAGTACAGGAGGCTGGCGAGGCACATGATAGTCCAGGGGGCCATGGTCCAGACGGCTGACCGGTCCCTCGTAATAGGCCCGTCCGCGGAATGGCTGGCATTCGGCGGGGAATTCCCGTCCGTGTTCACCGTCAAGAAGGAGACGGAGGTCAGATGCAACGGCACCCCGGTCGGCACCGTCCAGGGGGAGCCCGAGTACGGGACCAGGATAGGTCTCGCGGGAAGGGTGTGGGTGGTCACCAGGAGGGGCGACGGATGGGTGGATGTGGAGGAGACCGACGGCGACCCCGACCGCTCCTGGTCCGGCGAAGCCCCTGACGTGGACGACAGAGTGGTGGCTAAGATGAGGGATGTCCTGCTGTCGGACGATGACTACCCGTACCTGGACAGCGCCGCCAGGGTCGAGCTGTCGACGTCCAGATCCGCCTTCAGGGCCTCGGGGACGGCGGACGTGTTCGTGGACTCCGACCTGGGGTATTCGGTCTACCCCTGGCTGGGATCCGTCAAGTTCGACACTCTCAGGAGGATGCTGTCCGAAATCGACGGGGTCCAGGTGCTGTGGGCCTACAGCCCGGTGGTGATAGAGGTCGCCACCGACCTGCCCCCTGACGCGATACTGGAGGGACTGGCACGGATCAGGTCCGAAGGCGCGATATCGACCCTCCTGTCCCCGGAGGACAGGCTGAGGTCCAAGAAGTTCGACAGGTTCGTCCCAGACGACCTCCTGGCCAACGCGTTCTGCGCCAGGAGGCTGGACTGGGACTTCGACATCGCCCGAGGTGATCGACGGTGGGTACCGAGGATTGCTGCCGTGCACCCCTGTTGGATGCGCTCGGATTCGACGCGATCGCCCGCGGGTTCGGAGACGAGGGACGCCGGACGATGCGCATGATGGTGCTGTCGATGACCGGTCGCGGAGGCGTTCTGCGCCATCCGCGCGGAACGATGACCGATGACGACCTCTCCGCGATATACAGACTGTCTGACATGGACACGATGTCCGTGAGCGCGGGGATATACTCCGCGACGGCGGAGAGGTTGGGGTGGAGGATGGACCTCCGGACTGAGAGCAGGAGGCTTAGCGTGATCCTCCACACCTGCGAGGGGCCGGAGACCAGGATCCTGACGGTCGGGTGCCTCTGCGACGTCTCCGGCACGCCGGTCGCCTGCATGGCACTGGACAGGATGCCGCCAATGATCGCTTCCGAGCTGGCCGGGAGCGTCGGTCGTGTATTGGCCAGGGACAACTACCGCTCGCCCGGAACGTTCGAGGGCCTCGGAACCCCTGACAGACCCCTGGAGCTTGACGGGTGGCTGGCTGGGGAGGACCTCCTGCAGCCGGTCCTCTCGGCGTTCTGCATTCAGCAGATCCTTGCACGCACCAGGGTCAGGCCCCGATCCTCTGAGCGAGACCATCGATCGGGACGAGCTCCTGCTCCCCGGTGGACATGTCCCTCAGCGTGACAGAGCCCTGCTCAAGCTCCTTGGCGCCGACGATGACAGCATACCTCGCCCTCACCGATGACGCGTACTTCAGCGCCTTGGCCATCTTCCTGCCCATGATGTCCATGTCAGCGGAGACGCCTGCCGCCCTGAGCGACGCGGTGACCTCGGCGGCCCTCATCCTCACATCGTCCGTGACAGATACCACGTAGGCGTCGAGCCCCTTGGGCTGGTACGAGCAACCCTCCTTCTCCAGCGCCAGCAGGATCCTGTCAAACCCGATGGCGAAACCGGTGGAGAACACCTTCTCCCCACCGAACAGCTCGGAGAGCGTGTACGAACCGCCTCCGCAGATCTGCTTCTCGGCGCCGAGCGCCGGAGCCTCTGCCTCAAAGACCATGCCCGTGTAGTAGTCGAGCCCCCTGACGACACCCAGGTCGATCTCCAGATCCCTGACGCCCATCGCGTCCAGATACGCCACGACCTGCCTGAGCCAGTCGCCGGCCTCGCCCGGGACCCTGTCCAGGACCTCCGTTCCGCCAACGGTCTCCGTCAGCGCGAATATGTTATCGATGTCCTCGGATCTCACACCCATGCCCTCCATGAGGGGGCGGGCCTCGTCGTAGAGCTTCTTGTCCAGCTTCTGGAGGACCTCGGCGGCCCTCTCCTGCGGTACGCCGGCGTCGGCGATCCTCTGCCTGAGGACACCGATGTGGCCGATGCGGATGCGGTAGTCCTTCACACCAATCTGCCCTATTAGCGCGTAGGCCAGTGCGATGGCCTCGGCATCCGTCTCGGGCGTGGCCCCACCGATGATCTCGGCTCCGAACTGGAAGAACTCCCTGTACCTCCCGCTCTGCGGCCTCTCGTACCTGAAGCACTGACCGAAGTAGAAGATCTTGATCGGCTTGGGGTCGTTGCTCATGCTGTTTACGAACATCCTGACGGCAGGAGCGGTCATCTCGGGACGAAGGGCAATCTGCCTTCCGCCCTTGTCCTCGAAGGCGTACAACTCCTTCAGAACGTTGGGCCCGGACCTGAGGATGAAAAGCTCGGCATCCTCGAAGATCGGGGTCTCGGTCTCCCTGAAGCCGAACGTCCTCGCGGTGTGCCTGAGCCTGTCCTCGTAGAACTTGCGTTTCTCCATCTCGTCAGGGAGGAAGTCCCTGGTACCGCGCGGACACTGAATCATGCAATTCGCGATGTAGCGGTCGGATAAATCGTTGGCGGTATAGCGAGACGATAGTTGGATGTGAATCGTGAGAATCAGAGAAGGAATGAGTGCGGACGCCGGGATTCGAACCCGAGTTCTAACCTTGGCAAGGTTAAGTGATAACCAGCTACACTACGTCCACACGTGGTAACCCCAGGATAGAGTCATCCGATATAAAGATATCGTACGTCGAACGACCTCTTCCTAATCAACTTCTTTTAAATCATATTTATAAAGTATGAGCAGGTACGCCTTGCCGAAAAGAGAAAGTCGTCTGGGTGCTGTCCCAGGCAGAGTTTCAGATCAGTGATACGTATGATCTCCAATTTCACAGACATCGGCGTCCCGGAGGACGTTTCCAAAGCCATGGACGACATGGGGTGGACCGAGCCCACTCCCATCCAGGTGAACTCCATCCCGCTCGGCATAAAAGGCGTGGACATGTTCGGCCAGGCCCAGACCGGTACCGGCAAGACCGGCGCATACGGATCCATCATCCTGGGCACCATCGAGGCCGGGAGGCAGGTCCCATCCGCCATCGTCCTCGTCCCGACCAGGGAGCTGGCGAACCAGGTGGCGGGCGAGCTCACGAAGCTGTCGAAGTACTCCGGCCACGTCTGCCTCCCCATCTACGGGGGAGCGAGCATCGAGGGGCAGATCAAGAAGCTCCAGCAGGGCTGCGACATCGTCGCGGGTACCCCCGGACGCGTCAGGGACATGATAACAAGGAAGGTGCTGAACCTCTCGGAGATCTCCGTCATGGTCCTTGACGAAGCGGACAGGATGCTGGACATGGGGTTCATCGAGGACATCGAGTTCATCCTGAAGGCCATGCCCGAGAAGAGGCACACGCTCCTGTTCTCCGCCACCATGCAGGAGAACGTCAAGCAGCTGGCCTTCGACTACATGCACAACCCCAAGGAGGTGTCGGTCTCCCAGGACGAGGTGGTCCTGGACCTGACCAAGCAGTATTACATCTCAGTGGGCAGGAGGAACAAATCCTGGGCCCTTTGCAGGATCCTGGACATCGACGAGCCCAAGGCCATCATCTTCTGCCAGACCAAGAAGATGGTCGACGTGCTGGAGGAGAGGCTCACCAACCTGAAGTACAAGGTGGAGGCCATCCACGGGGACATGCCCCAGTCCAAGAGGGAGAAGGTGATGGCGGACTTCAAAGCAGACAAGACCGACATCCTCATCGCCACCGACGTCGCCGCCAGGGGACTGGACATCGACGACATCACATACGTCATCAACTACGACATGCCCGACGACATCGACACCTACATCCACCGCATCGGAAGGACCGGCAGGGCCGGGAAGGAGGGCACTGCGGTGTCCTTCGTCACCTCGGAGGAGGAGCACCTGGTCAGGGAGTTCGAGATGCGCACTGGGATGGAGATCGAGAAGAGGGACGTCCCCGAGGCCGAACCGGGCACCAAGGACACCATCAAGAAGGTCATCGACTACGACCAGATCTCCGACGTGTTCGGGATGTGCAGGTTCGAGGTCAACCTTGGGAAGAAGGACGGCTTCGGCAAGGTCAGCCTGGCGGACTTCATCATCCGCAACGCCAGGATCAGGGACGTGTCGATCGGGAAGATAACGGTCGGTCCCGAGTCCTCCGTCGTTGAGGTCCACAGGGACTTCGGCAACAGGATGACGATGGACCTCCCCAAGGCCAAGTACAAGAACAAGAAGATCCAGGTCCGCGTGATCCAGGACTGATTCCTTTTCAAGGGGGCGACCCGCCCCCACCCCCCGGATCGGAACGGCGACCACATCCGTCCCGATACGCGACAATATCCAGTCATTGCTGACGCACATCGTATCGCTGACTAGTTTCAGTGTTTATAGGATAATTATATCCTTGTTGTACAATCATATATCTTCAACATCTGGTCTGTGTGATTTCTATATATTATACAAACATCTATCAATTCTATCTTTTATTCGTAATTTATTCAATCCACTTATCACCATGAAACATCCATCAGATTGTTTTATATAGTTAGACAAGCTGGCTTCACTCATGGCAACATACGATGTTCCCAGTGCGCAGGAAAAGATGCGCGAACTCGTCGACAGATCCCTGATGGGAGAGAAAATCACCATCAGCACCGGCGCTGGAAACATCGTGATGATATCCGAGGAGGATTGGGACTCCCTCGTCGAAGCGGTCAGCGTCATGACCGTCCCCGCAGTGCTGGAGGCCTACAAGTCATCCCTCAAGGCCGCCGAGAGCGCCTGAATCCGCAAGCTTACGAACGCAATGCCGGTCCCCTGCGGACCGGCTCATTCTCATTCGATTCCGTTGCCATCCCCACGCGCGTCCCGTGACGAGCTCCCACTTGAACTTCCATTGAAATTGGACCGGCCCTCGCCGGGAATCCGACGGGGCCGTAAACGGTTTAGGATGCCGGCAATCGGCCGACACGCGTCAGACTCGGGACGAACCCTCGGCAGCCTTCCTCTTGTTCTCGTTCACGACCCATGCGGTGATGAGTGCGATCACCGCCAGCACGACACCCACGGTCATGGCGAAGGAGAACCCGTTCATGAAGATGGCAGGATCCAGGTCCGCGATGGGCTGCCCGGAGGCGTTGGAACCGAATCCGAACAGACCGGAGAACAGTGCTGTCCCGACCGCGTTCCCGAAGTAGATGAAGAACGACAGCAGAGATGATCCTGACCCCTTGTCCTCTGGCGGCACGTTGTCTATGAGCCTGGCACCGATGGGGCCTCCGCAGATCCCCCACACCAATCCCATAAGAGCCAGGCCCAACACCAGGAACCATATGCTGAGGCCGGCATTGATGGATGACAGGACGATCATCGCGATGACCAGCACCACGCATCCAGCCAGCACCAGCGGCCTGTTGCCCCTCGTCTCCGCCATCTTCGAGGACTTGAGGCAGAACACCAGGGTGACGAGAGCCATGATCAGCAGGAACAGACCGCACATGATGGTGTCGTATCCGAGCTCCACCCTCATGTAGAACGGAAGCAGGTACAGGCATCCCATGTAGCATGCGTTCACCAGCAGGAACGAGATGCACAATGCATCGAACCTCCTGCTCTTGAACAGATGGAGCTTGAGAACGGGGTACGAGATTCTGCGCTCGTAAATCAAGAAAGCGGCGAACAGGATCACGAACAGGATCAATGCCACTACTGTGACAGTGGTGACGCCGTGGGACGGGAACGACTCCAGGGTATAGAGCCCGCAGACCAGCGCCAGGAACAGGATTGCCGAACCCTTGTAGTCGAATGCACTCCTGTCAAACCCAGTGTCCGCCGGGATCCCCTTCCTGGCGATGAACAACGCGATGATCCCTATGGGCAGGTTGATAAAGAAAATCCAGTGCCACGATATGGTCGCTGCCAGGACCCCGCCAAGCGCAGGCCCCACAGCGGCTCCAATCGAGGAACCCAAAAGGCCCAGAGCAAGTCCGAACCCGACCTTCCCAGGTGGGAGGAACTTCACGGACAGCATGATGCAGGAGGCGGCCAGCATGGAGGCCCCGATACCCTGGATCGCCCTGAACGCTAGAAGGACACCTATGTTGAAGGACAGCCCGCAGGCCAACGAACCGAATGTGAATATGGCGAAACCGGCCAGGACGATCTTCTTGATCGCCCCGCTGTCGCACAGCTTCCCGAACACCAGCACCAGCCCGGCGAGCACCAGGAAGTAGATGGTGACGATCCACGACGACGTGCTAGAATCGATCTGGAAATCGCTGGCGATCTCCGGGAGAGCGACGTTGACGATGGTCCCGTCCAGCCCATCCAGAAACATCCCCAGCACTATCGTTGCGAGGATCAACGCTGATCCCCTTCCGACTGATGAGTTTGAATCGTTCATCGAATCGGCTCCCATGGAATCCGCATATTAATTAGTTTTTATCAATTAGTTTTTGCTAAATAATTTGAATCGATGGCAATGGGCGGAAGAACCTTCGGAACACTGATGGGAAGTGATGGGATGCCCCCGGAGAATGGCCCGGGGGCCCCGTTTCTATTGTTGGATCAGGACCTGTCGGCGATCTCCTTGGTCACCTTGGCGACGAACTCGGACATGGGCATCTGGCCGAGATCCTGGCCGTCCCTCGTCCTGACGGTGACGACGGTGCCGTCGGAGGTCTCCTTCTCGCCCAGGACCAGCATGTAGGGGATCTTCTGGAGCTGCGCCTCACGGATCTTGTATCCGATCTTGTTGTCACTGTTGTCCAGCTCGACCCTTACGCCTGCGGCCTTGAGATCCGCGGCAACCTTGGACGCGTAGTCGAAGGACTTCTCGGATACCGAGAGCACCCTGACCTGCACCGGCGCCAGCCAGACCGGGAACTTCCCGGCGTAGTGCTCCGTGAGGATCCCTATGAACCTCTCGATGCTGCCGAAGACCACGCGGTGGATCATGATCGGCCTGTGCTTCTCGCCATCGGAACCGGTGTACTCGATCTCGAACCTCTGGGGCATCTGGAAATCCAGCTGGATCGTCCCGCACTGCCAGGTCCTGCCGAGGCAGTCCTCCAGATGGAAGTCGATCTTCGGTCCGTAGAAGGCCCCGTCGCCCTCGTTCACCACGTACTCCAGGCCCATTGTCTTCAACGCGTTCTCCAGGGCGGAGGTGGCCATCTCCCAGTCCTCGTCGGAGCCCATGCTGTTCTCCGGACGGGTGGACAGCTCCACGTGGTACTTGAACCCGAACTTTGAGTAGACCTCGTCGATGAGCCTGACGACTCCCTCGATCTCATCCTCGATCTGGTCGGGCGTCATGTAGATGTGCGAATCGTCCTGGGTGAAGCACCTGACCCTGAACAGCCCGTGCAGGGTCCCGGATTTCTCGTGCCTGTGGACCACTCCGAGCTCTCCGAGCTTCAGGGGCAGGTCCCTGTACGACCTCGGCTCGGTCTTGTACACCAGGATGCTCCCGGGGCAGTTCATGGGCTTGACGCAGTACACCTCGTCATCGATCATGGTGGTGTACATGTTGTCCTTGTAGTGGTCCCAGTGCCCGGACCTGAGCCACAGGGCCTGGTTGAGGATCATGGGGGTGGAGATCTCCTGGTACCCCTCGCGGATGTGGATCTCCCTCCAGTAGTCGATGAGGCTGTTCTTCAGGATCATCCCCTTAGGCAGGAAGAACGGGAACCCGGGGCCCTCCTCCATGATTGCGAACAGTCCAAGCTCCTTCCCCAGCTTCCTGTGGTCCCTCTTCTTCGCCTCCTCCAGCATGGTGAGGTGGGCCTCCTGCTTCTCCTTGCTGTCGAACGCGGTACCGTAGATCCTCGAGAGCATCTTGTTGTGCTCGTCTCCCCTCCAGTACGCACCGGCGAGGGAGAGCAGCTTGAACGCCTTGACACCCTTGGTGTAGAGGGCATGGGGCCCTGCGCAGAGGTCCACGAACTCCCCCTGCTTGTAGAAGCTGATCGGGGCATCCTCGGGCAGGTCCTCCACCAGCTCCACCTTGTAGTCCTCGCCCCTGGACTTCAGGTACTCGATCGCCTCGTCCCTGGGCAGGGTGTACGTCTCCAGCTTCAGGTTCTCTTTGATGATCTTCTTCATCTCGGCCTCGATCCTCTCGAGGTCCTCCGGGGTGAACCCGCCCTCCTTGTCGAAGTCGTAGTAGAACCCGTCGTCGATGGCGGGGCCGATGGCCAGCTTGGTTCCGGGCCAGAGCCTCTGGACCGCCTGTGCCATGATGTGGGAGGCGGTGTGCCTGATGACAGGGAGTTCGTCATCCGTCTCGCGCACCGAACCGTCAGCGTAGAGTGCCTTCATCGTAATCATCTCATGTCCCGGCGCGGTCGCGCGTGCGCGTCCTGGGGGCCGGATGGTCCCCATGTATGCCTCCGTCTTCTTATATTTGGCGTTATCAATGTCCAAACATGGTAACCTTTATGTAAGGGAACGGATTAGGCGGTCTCACATCATGGCCGGGATAGGGTAGCTTGGTTATCCTAGGGGACTGTGGATCCCTTGACTCGGGTTCAAATCTCGGTCCCGGCCCTCATCTCTTCTCACTCCCCCAGCTGCTCATGCTGTCGCCGTCGAACTGCACGTACCCCCTCTCCCCATGGACCTCCACGGAATCCAGGGCGCCCTCCAGGGCGGCAAACTCCGAGTCGGAGAGGCGCACGTTCCACGCCCCCAGGTTCTCCAGGATCCTCCCCCTGTTCTTCGACCCGGGGATCGGGACCACGTTGGGGTACTTGCGGAGCATCCATGCCAGGGACATCTGGGCCATCGTGGCGCCCTTCGCCTCTGCGAACCTCCTTATCACGTCCAGCAGAGGCTGGTTCCCGCCGATGTTCTCCGGCTTGAGCTGCGGGACGAACTTCCTGACGTCGTCCGGATGGGAGAAGTCGGTGGATGGGGTCACCTTTCCGGAAAGGAGACCACTGGCTATCGGCGAGAACGGGACCACCCCGATGCCGTTCTCCATGCAGTACGGGATGACGTCCCTCTCCACCCCCCTCTCCACCATTGAGTAGATGTTCTGGACCGCCGAGACGGGAGCGACCTCATGGGCCCTGCGTATCGTGCCCACGTCCACCTGGGACAGCCCCCATCCGCCGATGAGCCCCTCTTCCACAAGCCTGCCCATCGCCACCGCGACCTCCTCCACCGGGACAGCACGGTTCACCCTGTGCAGATAGTAGAGGTCGACATGATCGGTGCCGAGACGCTCCATCGATCCCTTCAGGTGCCTCAGGGCCGCGCCGTACGCGCCCTCCCTCTCGACCTCCTCCGGATCGAGACGGAGCTTGGTCGCGAGAACCACGTCATCGCGGAAGTCCCTCACCGCCTTGCCTACTATGAGCTCGTTGTGGCCTATGCCGGCGAGGTTGGGACTGTACGACTCCGCGGTATCGAAGAACGTGCAGCCGAAATCATACGCCGCACGGATCGCATCGACACTGTAGTCTTCAGAGGGGATGTCCCCGTACCCGTGGGAGAACCCCATGCATCCGACACCTATCGGCGATACCCTCAGCCCACCAAGCAACCTCTTCTCCATAGTCAATCACCTGACACTCGCGCGTCGGGATGATATCGACTATCGACTATATCGAACCTCCCAGCAGCATCCATTAAGAATCGGCATCCCGTGAGAGCCCGCATGACCAGGATACGCGACAATCTGGATGAATTCCGCTCCAAGTGCATCGGGTGCGGTGCGTGCACCGACGCCTGCCCGTCCCACAGGCACGGCGGGTGCGACCCGCAGGCCGTGATGGAGGGGGACCTCGAGAAGGTCTTCGGGTGCGTCGGATGCGGTTACTGCTCCAGGACCTGCGAGCAGGGATGCCATCCGAAGCTCGTCATGCTCGCCGCGTACAGCCTGCTCCTGGACGTGCCGGTAAGCCAGGCGTTCAAAGACACCGGGCTGTCCAGATACGTCTCCGAGGACGCCCCGGGATCCGATCTGGAGCCCGTATGGACCGGCGACGAGGTATACGTCATGCCTGGTTGTGTCGCCAAGTGCGAGGTCCCCTATGTGGAGTACGCGGCCTCCTCCGCCCTGAGGGGGATGGGCTTCGCCGCCTCGGAGCTCCCTGATTTCAAGTGCTGCATGTACCCGATACAGTTCGGGACCATGGAGGACGAGGAGAGGAAGGGCTACCTCCTGGGGATGGGCGAGACCGCCGGCGGGAGGACCATGGTCTCCCTTTGCGGGGGATGCGACGAGGCATTCGGCATGGTCGGGGTGGACAGCATCCACCTGATCGGTTTCCTGCACGAGCACATGGACAGGCTGCCGAGATTGGACGTGCCCCTGAAGGTGGCAGTGGAGCCGGGGTGCGCCGCCATCGGCTACAGGGATCGGATGGTTGAGGTCGTCAGGGCCATTGGATGCGTCCCCGTGATGTACGAGCCAGGATGCTGCGGGAAGGGCAACAGGAACGTCGGCGAGGCCATGATGGCCGAGAGGCAGGATGCCGCGGCTGACGCGGATGTAATCGTCGTTGGATGCCCCATGTGCCAGAAGCAGTACGACGCCGTCCCGGGAGGGAGACCGTCCATGCATCTGGCGGAACTGGTGGCCTGGGCGTTCGGGGACACCGCATCACTGGAGAGGCACACGATACCCGTCCCATGTTCCAGACGAACAGACCGGAACAGACAATAACATCCTATATCCTGCAACCCGATTCCTTCCCAACGGGCCATGCCCTTTGGAGATGATAACATCGAAACGTTCAGAAGCAGGAGATGCCGCACGGCGACCCTGGCGATGGCCTTCTTGTTCCTGGCCGTCGCCGCGACCGCCCTCATCCCGATGGAGGAGACGGATGCGGTCACGTTCACGGACGGCGACTTCGAGTACATCACGTCGGACACGGCGGGTCTGGCTGTGGTGACCGCCTACACGGGCACCGACGTCGTCGTCCCGTCGGAGGTGGAGTACGAGGGAGTAACGTACACGGTCGTCCTCGCCTCGGACACGTTCACGTACAACACGGAGATCACATCGGTCACGCTGCCGGACACGATCATCGAGATCACCGAGTACACTTTCTCGGGATGCACATCACTCGAGACGGTCACGATGCCAGCGGACATGATGGTCATATCTGGCGTGATGTTCGAGAACTGCGATTCGCTCACCGCAGTCAACCTCACCGGCGAGGGACGCTACGTGTCCGATGACGGGGTCGTGTTCTCGCAGGACGGCTCCGAGCTCGTGTACTTCCCCGCCGGCAGGACGGGCGAGTACACCGTGCCGGAGTCTGTGTCCACCATAGGACGCTGCGCGTTCCAGGGATCCTCCCTGACGAACGTTGTCTACGGAGGGCACGTCACCACCGTGGAGCCGTTCGCGTTCGACCACAGCGACATCGGGACCGCCGTCGTCCTCGCCGGGACGGAGTACGGGAACGGGGCCTTCAACTTCTCCGCGATATCCAGCCTGGTCATACAGGACGGGGTGATGCATGTACCGGACGCTTTCAACTACTGCGAGGGCCTGTCCAGGATCGTCATCCCGGAGTCCGTGCTACTGATCGACGGCTCCGCGTTCATGGGCTGCGTGAATGTCGACACGATCCTCATCATGCCCACGGACATCCGCATACAGTCCGGCGCGTTCGACCTCGGGACCTCCCTGCAGGGGGCGGATGTGACCGTGCACACCGACTTCACCGGGATAGAGGACTCCATGTTCGGCGACTATACCACCTACACCGTCGTCCCGATAGAGGGCATCGGCGATGAGGAGGATGGGTCGGTAACATCCGCTTCGCTGGTTGCGCTGGTCGTGGCAGTCGTCGTGGCGGCGATCGTGGTCGGACTCGTCCTGGGAAGACCTGACGAGTGACCTCTCCGAAACGGGTCCGTTCGGACCCGCCTTCCTCCCCGGAGACGGGGAGGCGCACCTCTTCGCCATAATCGGCCTGGTAGCCGGACCCTCCCGCGGAGAGCTTCCACCGCGAACATTTAAGAGCAGCCGACCATCCATCGCCATCAGAGGTCGCACAGATGGCATGGGAAGGCAAGCTCAACAGGATCGACGACAACAGATGGGAGATCCCCATGGATGAATCCACGGGGATGAAGACCAACGCGGTCATCTACGCCAGTGAGGAGATGATCTCATCCATCCGCGCCGACAACGCCCCCCAGCAGGCTGCGAACGTGGCGTGCCTCCCCGGGATCGTGGGCAGCTCCATGGCCATGCCGGACATCCACTGGGGATACGGGTTCCCGATAGGCGGTGTGGCCGCGGTCGACCAGGACTCCGGATCCATCTCCCCCGGAGGGATAGGGTTCGACATCAACTGCGGCGTCAGACTCATCAAGACCGACCTGACCCTCGACGACCTGGGCGGCAGGAAGGACGAGCTCGTTGACGAGCTGTACAGGAACGTCCCCTCCGGATTGGGCTCCAAGGGATTGACCAAGGTGGGCTACAAGGAGCTGGACGAGATACTCGCCAACGGATCCGAGTGGGCCGTCGAGAACGGATACGGCTGGGAGAGGGACCTGGACGTCACCGAGGAGCGCGGCCACATGGAGGACGCCGACATAACCACGGTCAGCGACAAGGCCCGCAAGAGAGGGCTCCCGCAGCTGGGGTCCCTAGGGTCGGGCAACCACTTCCTGGAGCTGGACCTTGTGGAGAACGTCTTCGACGAGCGCACCGCCAAGGTCTACGGGCTCAAAGAGGGCACCCTCACCGTCACAGTCCACTGCGGCTCCCGCGGATGCGGGCACCAGATCGCCACGGACTACCTCCAGCAGATGGAGCGCTACATCAAGCAGAACTCCGTCAGCCTCCCCGACAGGCAGCTGGCATGCGCACCCTTGGACTCCAAGCTGGGGGACGACTACTACAGGGCCATGTGCTGCGGGGCCAACTACGCCTGGGCCAACAGGCAGATGATCACCCACTGGGTGAGGGAGTCCTTCGAGAGGATACTCGGGGATTCCGCAGAGAGCATGGGGATGGACGTCGTCTACGATGTGGCGCACAACATCGCCAAGAAGGAGCGCCACGACATAGACCGCCACCACGAGGACGTTCTCGTGCACAGGAAGGGGGCCACCCGCGCCTTCGCACCAGGCAGGTCCGAGATCACGATGAGGTACCGCGATGTTGGCCAGCCGGTCATCATTCCCGGCGACATGTCCGTTGGGACCTACGTCCTGGCGGGAAGGAAGGGATCGATGGAGCAGACGTTCGGATCCTCCTGTCACGGCGCCGGAAGGAAGATGTCCAGGAAGGCGGCCATCGACTCGCTGACGGTCGACGGCGTCATGCGCGAGATGTCCGAGAAGGGCGTCTACCTGAGGAACGGCTCCCTGGAGGGCGTCCTGGAGGAAGCCCCCGAGGCCTACAAGGACGTGGACGAGGTCATCGCCGTGGTATGCGATGCGGGCCTCACCTCCAAGGTCGCCAAGCTCACTCCGATCGGCGTGATAAAGGGCTGATCCGGTCACTGGCCGCCGGCCCTCATCCCGAGGACCTTCTCGGCGGCCCGCCTGACCCTCTCGCGGCTGTCCGGAGGGGCCGACACTAGCACCGCCCAGCCGTAGGGGTCCCTCGCCTGCAGCGCCCTGGCTATCGGCGAGAACCTGGCCAGCGACTTGATGCGTCCGCCGTCGTCGGCGATGGCCACATCGGTCTTCCCTATCCTCATCCTCCCCTGGAGGTTGGATTTGGATGTGACCTCGGCGCAGACGTCCATGACGTCCAGGCCTGCGGCGTCGGCGACCTCCGACTCGAGCCTGCTGGCTCCCTCCCTGCCGGCGTACTCCAGCAGGACCTCCGCCTTCTCCTCCGTCATGTCCTCGCTGTAGACCGCGAACGCCTTCTTGTCCAGCATCCTTGTGTCCAGCCTGCGGACTATCGCTGCCGGCTTCCCTCCTGAGTCCCTGGCCATGCGCATCAGGTCCTGGTCCCCGCGCAGGTAGATGTCGGAGAGGTCCAGACCGGATGACTCCACCGCCTTCACCAGCATCCTCTGGGCGATGCGAACGGTCTCATGGAAGTACACCGCCGTGTACATGAGCGATCTGGAGACCATGAGCCCCTCCGCCGCGGTGATGCCTCCCCTGCGGAGGACTATCCTGTCGTTCATGACCATCATCGTCTTGATGAGACGCTCTGAATCTATGCTCCCATGGGACACACCCGTGTGGTGTGCATCCCTCATGAGGTAGTCCATCTGATCGGCATCTACCGGCCCATGGATGATCTGGTGGGCATAGTCCTTGGATGGGAAGTACTCGTGCTTGTCCCAGAACCTGTCCAGGACCTCTTCGCCTGTGGACTCGGGAGAGCATATGTAGCCGCAGACCGCCTCCGGCGAGATGCCCTCCGCTTCCATCATCTCCGCAATGGAGTCCCTTCCCCCGAGGATGTCGTCGTACTCCGGGAGATGGTCCGGGACATCCCCCATGATCAGCGCTCTCGCCAGCTCCATGTGGTCCAGGCCCGTGGCGGCCTCCATGACCGGTTCCAAGGCGTGCGAGAACGGAGGGTGGCATATGTCGTGGAGGAGACCGGCCATGCGGACCGAGTCGGAGTCCTCGCGCCCCAGCCCGATGGCCTCGGCCATCCTCCCTGCCAGATGATACGTGCCGAGACAGTGCTCGAAACGCGTGTGGTTGGCTCCCGGGAACACCAGGTTGCCCAGGCCAAGCTGCTTCACGGACCTGAGCCTCTGCATCTCATGACGGTCCGCCGCCTCCAGGAACACCCCGTCGAGCTCGATGCTCCCGTGCACAGGGTCCTGGACGATCTTCGGACCGCCCATTCACTCACCGGTCTTCCACAGTTTGTCACCGACGAAGTGTATCGTCTTGATCGCCTTGCCAGGCGCCTTGGAGGACATCTCGGCCCCGGACCTCAGGGCGACACCTATCGCCAGAGGCGCTCCGTTCCTGCAGTCCCTGATCCACACCATGTCGCCCTCCGCGATATCTGGATCGGCGTCCGTGATGCCTGGGCCCATCACGTCGGCGCCATTGGTGACGAACGGGACGGCGCCCATGTCCACCGTGACAGCCCTCCTATCGGGCCTGTACTTGAGGATCCCCCTGATGGTCAGGAAGGGCTTCCCCTCCCTCACCAATCCCAGTATGTCCCCTTTGACAAAGATCAGGTCGAAATCGGAGCTCTCGGCCATGTCTACCCCGTCCTCTTCTGTGAACAGGGGCACCCCGAAGATGCCCTCCATCTCGCCGGCGAGGGCCTTGACCTCCTTGCTCCTCATCCTCTTCCTCTTACGGATCATGATGTCTGCCATGATGTGCACATGATGACCGACGTAATATAGACAATTTGGGTGATGCCGGACCGCTGCCCCGCGGATGGACTGACCAACGGCACCGCCCACTTTATAACGCGATAGCCGATTGCCGCTGCATGGGTATCAAGGCTGCGAAGGACTTCCTCGTCGGCGCCCTGGTCGGGATCATGTCCATGATGCCCGGCGCCAGCGGCGGTATCATAGCTGTCATTTTCGGTGTGTACGAGAGGCTGATATCCGATCTGGCCAACATCAGGCAGAAGCTGCTGAAGGACCTCGGGTTCGTCATACCCCTCGGACTCGGGATAGTGGTCGGCCTGGTCATATGCGCCGTGGGCATAGACGCCCTCCTCCAGGACTGGGAGGTCGCCATGATGTTCTTCTTCGCCACCCTCATCCTGTGCCAGCTCCCAGACATCTACAGGCTGAGCCGCGAGGGGTCCGACGACGGGACGGTCAAGCCGACCGGCTGGAACATCGCCGCGTGCATCATCGGAGCCGCGGTGATGGTCTCGTTCCTCTTCCTCGGATCGTCCGACTCAGGGATCTCGCTGGTGGAGATGGACGCGGCAGACGTGGTCCTCCTGTTCGTGATCGGGGTCGTCGTGGCCCTTTCCAAAATCGTCCCGGGCCTCAGCGGAGCCGCGATACTCCTGGCCATCGGCCTGTACACCCCGCTGATGGACCTCGTCGGCGACATGGACATGTCGCTGATCGTAGACAGAATCACCGCGCTCATCCCTATTGGAATCGGCCTCATCGTCGGCGTGCTGGGACTCTCCAGGATCGTGGACTGGTTCATGCGCAACCACCGCAGGTCCACGTACTTCTGCATACTCGGGATGACAGCCGGGTCGGTCGTCACCGTCGCCGTACAGGCTGCCCAGAGCATGGCGGACGTGGACGCCGGCGTGATGGTCCCTGCATCCGTCGTGGGGATCGTGGCCGGACTGGTGTTCGGCATCGTGCTCAGCAAGGTCTCCAGGAGATACGCAGAGGACACCGTATCTGATTCGCTGTCGGGAAACTGAGTGGAAAAAACCCGGAGCGGCCGGGGATGGATAGGATGGATGGATGAAAATCCGACCGCTCCGATGGCATCCAAGCGCAGCGGGTGATGCACACTTGTTGCCTGTGATTGTAAAATCCCTGGATGAGTACTTAAACGGAATCCAGGGGGTGGACCGAAAAAGATGCGGGTCCCCGGGACGTCTGGCTATGTCCCGAGGACCTCCGAAAACCCCCCGGGATCTTCGGTCGGTTCAGACCTTTACCTTGTGGCGGACCTTGACCGCGATCCCTCTCTTGAGATCGGTCATCTCACGTCCGCACATCATCGCGACGCCGACGCCGCGGACCTTGCCGTTGCACATGATGATCGCCTCGTCCCCGATACGGATCCCCGGGTCCGCGCTTACCACCCCCACTGCGAACAGGTTGCCCTTGAGCTCGAAATCCGTCATCTCCACCACACCGTGACCGGTCGGCGCGACCATCTCCGCTCCCTCCAATGTGAGAGAGACCATTCCCCTCTCGGGGGTCATCATGCCCACCTGGACCTTCCTCTTCCTGTCCTCCGGATCCTCCCTTATGTACTTCCAGTAGGGGAACTTGCCTATGGCGTAGGTGTTCTCATCCATGAGGACATCGGACACCTCCCTCCCGAACTGGAACTCCAACAGGTTGCGGGCGAGAGCGTTCCTGTCGACGAGGTAGTCCACCGGTTCCATGCCCTTGGCGGCCTGCCTGAGCGTCCGGTCGAGGTTCTCCAGCGATTTGGGCGACGTCGGGTCCCCCACGACGGTGCACTCCATATCGGCCAGCCCCTCCACGAGCTCGTAGTCGTCGCCCAGATGACAGACGACCTTGTCATACCCCTGCTGGATGAGCGAACCGACCATCTCGCGGATCATCCTCCTCTCCTCGCACTTCCACTCGCCGGTGACTGGGATGTCGTACGAGTTGGCAGGATAGCATGCGTCCAGCTCCCTGGGGACCATCCCCAGGGGGGACGTGACTATGACCTCGTGAACGAGGGTGTCATGCTGGGCCGTGTGAATCGCCGAAGCGAACGCCCTGTGGGTCTTCGAGATGTGATACGGCTTCTTGGCTGAGCAGGGCAGCAGGAGGAGGATCCTCTTGTGGTCCGGCTTCCTGTACTCTGAAATCCTATCCCTGTATCTCCTTAGGTCGGGACGTCTTATGGCCTGGGTGGAGTTGCAGCAGAACCTGCACCCGACCATGGAGCATGCCTCCTCTGCGTAGGCGTAGGCGTTCTGATCGTACAGCCTGAGCAGTGCAACGTTTGATGGGGACGAAAACGAGCGCTGATCCGCGAGCTCCCTGAGCCTGTCGGCACGGATGAACATGCGAACCTTCGCCAGCTCTGCATCCATGTCCGAGATGTTGCCATCGGACTCGTCCGAGCCTGTGCTGACCTCCGCCTCCGGCAGAAGGCGGATGCCGTTGACACCGGCGGCCCTTGCCAGGGAGTCATCGAAGACATCGACCCCCATGTATGAGAGGATGGCGACGGTCGACGGCTCGCCGATGCCCAGCATGCACAGGAGCCTTCCGAACCCCGCCGCCTCCCTGAGCCTCACGACCGTGTCCACGATGCGGCGCGGATCCTTCCTGAGCTCGTATGCGTTGGGGACGACGACGACCTCCGCCGACTCGTCGATCACCAGGTTCTCTGGGAGGGGCAGCCTCACGACCTCCACCCCGTCCACGACGACCGGTTCGGATGCCATCCCCGAAGATGCGGTGGTGAGGAGCCCGCGTTCCAACGGGACCTCCGACCCCATGAGGAACAGGGTCCTTCCCCCGTCTCCCCCCGTGATGCGAACAGGACCTTCCGTTTCGGACCCGATCATCGCAGGGGTCACCAGAACGGCGCCGTCCCTGGAATATTCGCAGACCCTTCCCCTCTGGGACCTGGCGACGATATCTAACATGGCCCCTGCGACGGAGGGATTGGATATCAACCTTCCGACCTCGCGGGTCCGGGGCACCCGTTGCTGATGCCCCGGAGGGCGATGGGCTCATGCCATGATGTTCTGGGCCAGGAACACGTACCCCGAACCGTCGTACGCCAGCACCGACCAGAATCCGAAGAGGACGAGGTCGTCGCCGAGGGTCCAGACGACCGATCCAGGGTAGAACGCCCTGTCGTTGATGATGTTGACGAGACCGTCCTCCAGATGCACTTCCAGCGTCTCGTCGCCCAGGGCGGCCTCTCCGTCGGTCATATCGGTAGAGAACCCGTCCGAACTGCCGGCGTAGGTGTACTGGGACCCGGGGGACCCGGTAGCCGAGAACATCACCCCGTCATCGAGGACCATGTTGAACGGATAGTACGCTCCGTCCCTCTCCGAGTACCCGGTGACCACGACCCTTGTCCCGTCTGTCTTCACGAAACCGGTGAACGACATGTCGGAGCTGCCGAAGGATACCGTGCCCTTGGCTATGTGGAACGAATGGGTGTCCACCGCCAGGACGCCCTCGGCCACGGTCTTGCGGAACTCCACGCCGTTGCACATCCTGACCGTGACGTCGTACGATGCGCCGGATATGTCCACGGGATCGCTGGGGAGCGTGGCACGGCTGTCGCCCGACATGGCGATGTAGATGAGACCGTGCAGGTCTGGGTCCGAGTACATCTGGATCAGATACAGCGTCCCGTCCTCCAGATACAGCTGGCTCTGGTATCCGTCCGACGACACCGCCTCATGGTCCGAGACAATCGCGAATGACCGGGAGACGCCTTCCGCGCTCATCGTCACCACACCGTCCCCCGAGACCACCTCGAAGCTCTCCGGCAGGATGATCTCGGCCTCCAGGCCGGTCCTGTAGCTGTAGACGGGATACCATGTCCCGTCGAATGTCTCGTCCTGCGTCTCGTCGACACCGTCATCGCCGTACTGCACCCACGAGTATAGGAGACAGGCCACAATCATGATCGCCGCGACCCCCATGATACCGACGTTCCTAGTGTTCATCGCCCCTTACGATGCAGATGGCTGGATATAACAGGTCTGGAAGGGACGGTGCGGTCCGATGGAGACCGCCAAGGCATGGGGCTCCCGCCCCTGGCCACCAAGAGCCTTTAAACACCGCTGACGATACACTCAGCATGGACCTTTACGACAAGGACGTGGTCTCCATAAGGGACCTCACAAAGGACCAGATCTCGGACATACTGGACCTGTCCGAGAAGATGGTGCCGTACGCCATGGGCGAGAAGACCAAGCGCGCCCTGGACGGCAAGATTCTCGGAAACCTGTTCTTCGAGCCATCCACACGCACCAAGCTCTCTTTCGAGAGCGCGGCCTACAGGCTTGGCTGCGACGTCATAGACGTGTCGGAGATGTCCATGACGTCCATAGCGAAGGGGGAGACCCTGGCCGACACCATCAGGATGGTGGACGCGTACTGCGACCTCATCGTCCTGAGGCATCCCTACGAAGGTGCCGCCAGGCTCGCCGCCAACTGTTCGATCAACCCCGTCATCAACGCCGGGGACGGCGCGGGCTCCCATCCCACGCAGACGCTCCTCGACCTGTTCACCATGAGGGAGGCAAAGGGCACCCTCGAAGGCCTGAACATCGTGCTGGTCGGGGACCTGAAGTACGGCAGGACCGTCCACTCGCTGGCTGACGCGCTGACCATGTTCGGTGCCAAGCTCACGCTCGTGGCCCCCGAGTCCCTGCAGATGCCCCAGGACATAGTCGACCATCTTGAGGAGAAGGGCTGCCATCCGACTAAGACCGCGGAGCTCACGGATGTGATCGACCAGGCGGACGTCCTCTACGTCACCAGGATACAGAAGGAGAGGTTCCCGGACCCCACGGAGTACAGCAAGGTCGCCGGGACCTACAGGATCGACAACGCCATCCTGAGGGAGGCCAAGAGCGACCTAATCGTCATGCACCCCCTGCCCAGGGTGGACGAGATCGCCCAGGAGGTCGACACCACGCCCCACGCCAGGTACTTCAGACAGGCGTTCAACGGGGTGCCGGTGAGGATGGCGCTTCTCTGCGCCATACTCGGAGGTGAGATAGATGGTTGAGGGAGGACAGATAAAGGAGGTCAAGCTTGCGCCCATCAGGAACGGGACGGTCATAGACCATATCACCTGCGGACAGGCGCTCAACGTCATGAAGATACTCGGTGTCAACGAGAACAACATCGACTCGTCGATAAGCATAGGGATGCATGTCATCTCCGCCAAGACCACCGAGTGGAAGGACATCATCAAGATCGAGGACAGGGAGCTCGACTCCAAGACCGTGGACAAGATCGCCCTCATCGCACCTGACGCGACGATCGCCATCATCCGCGACTTCTACGTCGCAGAGAAGTACCAGGTCCGCCTGGAGGACCACGTCGTCGGACTGGCGAAGTGCAGCAACCCCAACTGCATCACCAACCGCGGCGAACCGGTCAGCCCCGAATTCACCGTCGTCAGCAGGCACCCGCCGCAGCTGAGATGCTGCTACTGCGACCGCATGCTGACGAACATCTCCGACAACCTGCTGTGATCCGATGAGGATCCTGCTGATTGCGGGCATGCCCGGTGCGGGCAAGGAGGAGCTCCTGGGGGTCGCCCGTTCGATGGGCATCCCCTTCCTCCGCATGGGGGACATCGTCAGGGAGTTCCATGCGGAGTCCGGCACCGGGTTGTCCGTGGGGGCCTTCGCAGACTCGCAGCGCAAGGAGCTCGGAAAGGATGTGTGGGCGAGACGCGCTCTCGAGCGCATGCATGGGGACCTGTTCCTGGTAGACGGGTGCAGGAGCATGGACGAGGTCCGCTCATACAGGGGACTCAGCGACGATGTGAGGATCGTCGGGATCTACGCATCGCCCTCCGACCGCTACGAGAGGCTCGTGAGACGCGGGAGGGACGATGCGCCCCGCGACCTCTCCGATTTCGACGCCCGCGACGCCCGCGAGATGGGATGGGGGCTTTCGGACGTTCTGGCCCTCGCCGACGTGATGGTGCTCAACGACTCTGACCTGGAGACCTTCCACTCCAGGGTCCGCTCAGTTCTGGAGGGCCTGCTGTGAAGTTCACCACCGCCAGACTCTGCGGGGGGAAGGCCCTGATGGCCGTTTCCGCCGATGTCATGGACATAGACATCGGACGGGCTGCCGAGAAGCTCCGGTCGGACGGTTGCGAGATAAGGCAGCAGGACGACATGATGCTGGTCTTCGTGTGGAACGGCATGGAGACCACGCTCTACCCCCAGGGCAAGGTCATGTTCTTCCCCCTGGAGGACAAGAAACTCTGCGTGAAGTACGCAACTGACATCCTGGAATCCCTGAGGACGGAAGAACGACGTTGAACAACGTTTAATTCTGCTGGCACATTACGGGCAATATGGAGATAACCTTCCTGGTCGTCATGGCCATCGTGCTGTCGGCGGCCCTGTCCGTGCTGGCGTACATGCTCCATTGCCTCACAAGAGGCGGCGCAGTCGCGTCGTTCCTCGTCGGGGCGTTCGTGGGCGTCTTCGCCTCCATCAACGCATTCTTCCTCCTGACGGTCTTCACCATAGCCGGCTTCGTGGCGACCATGCGTGACTTCGACCGGAAGAAAGCGCAGGGTCTGCAGGAAGGGGAGCTGGGGGAGCGCACCTGGAAGAACGTGCTTGGGGTGGGTCTCCCCCCGTGCATCGCCGTCGCCCTGGAATGCCTCGGCCTGCTCGACCAGACGGCCTTCGCGGTCATGTTCATCTCCACGATCACCGTTGCCGGAGCCGACACGATCGCCAGCGAGGTCGGGATCAAGGACCGCAACGTATACATGATCACGAGCTTCGAGAGGGTCGAGCCGGGCGTGAACGGAGGCGTTTCCAAGACCGGCACCGTAGTATCGACGTTCGCGGCACTGATGGTGGCCATACTCGGCTGGTTCGTCCTCACCGAATCGCTCAGCTGGATGCTGCTGATCCCGTTCGCCATGGGTGTACTGGGGAACCTCCTCGACAGCGTCTTCGGTGCCGTCCTGGAGAACCCCGGATACATATCCAAGTACACCAACAACTGCTCCACGGCCATCATTGGCGCTCTGGTCGGTCTCCTGGTGTACATGCTGGTAGCTTGAACACGGTATCGGGGCCAAATGCAAACCATTAAATACTTTGCAGATATCCCATGTTTCGGTATGACGGCCATAGCGGCGGGGTCACACCCGGTCCCATCCCGAACCCGGAAGTAAAGTCCGCCCGCGTATCTGTCTGTACTGTATTGCGCAAGCGTACGGGAACTCAGACACGCTGTCAGCCACTTCTTCATCTCATCTCGTGGCCGAGAGGCCGCATCATCTCGCTTGAACTGATCTGTACGCGACCTCATGGGATGCCGTTCCGACGACGAGGTTTCTGAGTCGCCGTCGAACCGTTTTGGTCTTCGAAAAGATGGGAAGGGAACCCGTCCCGGAGGGACGGTAAATGGTTTTGTCGATTGTGTCAGAACTCGGTCTCGGAGAGCTTGACCAGCTTCTTCCAGCGCCTGTCCACCTCATCCTGGTAGGCCTCGGCGATGGGCTCCCACCTGTCCTGCATGAGGTGCTTGAACCTCCCCTGGGCGGTGAGCCAGTCAGTGACGGGCTTCTTCTCCACCTTGCCGTCCGCGATCCTGGAGCTCTCGGCGGTCAGAGCGTACTGACCGTCGACGACCTCGAAGAGGGGCCAGACGCAGGTCTCCACGGCCAGGCGGGCCATGTTGATGGTCTCGTCGGAGGGGAACCTCCATCCCCTGGGGC
The DNA here is from genome assembly GCA_959597175.1 of uncultured Methanomassiliicoccales archaeon. Lineage (GTDB taxonomy): Archaea > Thermoplasmatota > Thermoplasmata > Methanomassiliicoccales > Methanomethylophilaceae > Methanoprimaticola. Next base: position 9,054 of record CAUFXM010000007.1, on the reverse strand, counting down.
AGGGGGAGATCGAGTTGATGAAGCTGGGCCCATCCGCGGCGAATCCCTTGGACGCCTTCGTGACCGTGTCCCTCCAATTGTGGGGGGACACCTGGGCGACATAGGGGATGTTGTGGGCAACCATCACGGCGGTCATGTCCTTGGAGAACTCCTTCTTACCGGACTGGACGGATCCCGCCCAGGATGTGGTGGTGGACGCACCGAGGGTGGTCGCCGAGGACCTCTGGATACCGGTGTTCATGTACGCCTCGTTGTTCAGACAGACGTACATCATGCGGTGCCCCCTCTCCATCGCACCGGACAGGGCCTGGAGCCCGATGTCGTATGTGGCACCGTCTCCCGCGAAGTTCACGAACTTCATCTCGCCCTTGATCTTGCCCTTCTTCTTCAGGGCGGTGTATGCGGTCTCGAGACCCGCGCAGGTGGCTGCGCCGTTCCCGAACGCCGTGTGGATGTACGGGGTGTTCCAGGACGTGTACGGGAACACCGTGGTGGAGACCTCCAGGCATCCCGTGGACAGCGAGACTGCCACAGGGTCGGATGTGCCCATCAGGATCTGCTTCACGATTATGGACTCGGCGCATCCGGCGCAGAGCCTGTGCCCGCTGGCGAGCCTGACGGGCAGCTTGTTGAGCTCCTTGAGCGAGAGAGATGTCATGCCTTCACCCCCAGGAAGGTGATCTTGGACGCCTTCTCCGCCGCGACCTCCTCCATCATCTTCTTGAAAGCGGCCACGGTGGCGTCGGCGCCTCCGAGACCGTAAATCACGTTGTACATCCGGGGCATCTTGTCCAGGTCCGCGGCGGCGGTGACGACCTCGGGGAACATGGGCCCGTAGGCGCCTATGCTCAGGTGCTTGTCGAAGACCGCAACTGCCTTCTTGCCCTTCAGGACCTTCGCCATCGCCGCCTCCGGCCATGGCCTGTACACATGGGGCATGCAGCATCCGGCCTTAATGCCCTCGGCACGGAGCTGGTCCACCGTCTCCTTCATGGTCCCGAATGAGGACCCGAGGATCACCGCGACGAACTCGGCGTCGTCGCACATGTACTCGTCCACCAGGTGGTACTCCCTTCCGGTCATGTCGGCGAACTCCTTGAAGACCTCCTCCGCGACCTCCAGGGCCTTGTTCATGGCCAGGACGGACTGGTACTTGTGGGGGTAGTAGAAGTCGGGGCCGTCCATGTTCCCGTGGGAGACGGGGTGCTTGTAGTCCAGCAGGGGGTAGAGCGGCTCGTAATCCCCGACGAACTCCCTGACGTCCATGGTCTCGACCATGGTCATCCTCTCGATGGCGTGGGACAGGATGAATCCGTCCAGATTGACCAGGCAGGGGAGCTGGACATCGTGGTGCTCGGCGATCCTGGGCGCTATGATGGAGTTGTCGTAGGCCTGCTGGACGTTCTCGGAGAACAGCTGGAGCCATCCGCAGTCGCGGGCCGACATTGCGTCACCGTGGTCGTTGTTGATGTTGATGGGTCCGGAGACGGCCCTGTTGGCCACCGCCATGATGAGGGGGACCCTCATGGCCGCGGTGATCGGCATCATCTCCCACATGTACGCCAGTCCCTGGGAAGCGGTGGCGGTGAAGGTCCTGGCTCCCGCGGAAGCGGACGACGTGCACAGGGTCAGCGCGGAATGCTCGGACTCTACGCACACGAACTCGGTGGTGACCTCCCCGTTCGCGACGTACTCTGCGAACTTCTCGACGATGATCGTCTGCGGCGTGATCGGGTACGCTGCGCACACATCCGGATCGATCTGCCTCCATGCCAGCGCGACGGCGTTGTCCCCGTTGATTGCGATGTCGTGTGTCATCCTCACTCCTCCCTCATTGTGATGGCCTTCTTGGGGCAGACCTTGGCACAGATGCCGCATCCCTTGCAGTGGCTCATCTTGATGCCGGACATCTTGTCGTCCCTGAACACGATGCTGTTGTCGGGACAGTAGATCCAGCAGGTGTAGCAGTCGATGCACTTGTCCTGGTCGATGACCGGCACATAGCTCCTCCAGTCCCCGGTGAAGAAGTTCTCCGAGTTGCCGGGCTTGATTATGCGACCGCCGACGACGAGGTCCTTGACGTTTGCCAATGCCATTTCACTGCACCTCCTTGTTTCCCCTCTTCAGTGCGGAGAGGTTCTTCACGATCACCTTGTCGGACAGCTTGCCGGTGAACTTGTTGGTGATCTGGTCCTCCAGCTGGTCGTACGGGACGATGTCCACGCAGCCGATCAGGGCACCCAGCATGACCGTGTTGACCATGGGCTTCCCGATCTCCTCGATGGCGATCTTGTTCGCGTCGACCGTGTGGCAGGCGACGTCCACCCCCAGGGCGCTCTGGAGCTCCTCGGGCGTCCCGGTGTAGTTGGCCAGGATGACGGAGTCCTTTTTGATGCCCCTGGTGACGTCCACCTTGCCGACGAGCGTCCCGTCCATGATGATGACGACATCGGGCTCGTAGACCTGGCTGTGGACCCTGATGGGTGTGTCTGCGATCCTGGTGAATCCCCTGATCGGCGCGCCCATCCTCTCGGGTCCGAACTCAGGGAAGGCCTTGACGTACATGCCCGTGGCGATGCAGGTCTCGGCGAGGATCTCGTTCGCTGTGACGACCCCCTGGCCTCCCCTGCCATGCCAACAAATTTCCATGTGCATAGGTACCACTGGGCTTCCGTATGGTGCCAGTGATTTAAACCCTTTGTAGTATCCGCGGTTTTTCCTCCAGATTCAAGGAATCCTAAGCGGTTTTTGCTACGGAATCCGTAATTCCATTGAAGGAATCCGTAGATTGCTTGCGGGAATGGCCACCCAGGAGGGGGACCGGACGGTGCATGGCAGGCCGCATCGCGGTCCGTCTCCGCGGGACGTCCGTTCACGACATGGTGTCGGAACCTCCAGGACGGTCGGGCCTGCCGGCCCACGACAGGGGTCCGGGCGGGTGGTTCCAGACGGCGGCGGACGGTCGCTTTCGTCGGAGAAACAATAAAATTACGTAAAGGATACTGAGCCCCAGAAGAGGCCGTAAAGGTCCCGTAAACCGGTTCCATTCGCAGAGGATTCACATGGACAAAAAGATCGTTGACGTAAACGAGCTGCACGTCGAAGACATACCCATCGTGGGTGGCAAGGGGGCCAACCTCGGAGAGCTCACCAACGCCGGGTTCCCGGTCCCCGAGGCTTTCGTCCTCACAACCGCCGCCTACGACTACTTCATCCAGAGCGGCGACATAATGCAGAAGATCGCCGAGGCCCTCGACGGCATCGACAGGTCTTCCGACGACAGCCTCGCGGAAGCGTCCGACAGGATCAGGGCCATGTTCGAGGAGTGCGAGATCCCCGATGACCTGAAGAAGGAGATCGTCTCCCGCTACAAGATCCTCTTCCCCAAGGGGAAGACCGGATTCGTCGCCGTCAGGTCCAGCGCGACCGCGGAGGACCTCCCCGACGCCAGCTTCGCCGGGCAGCAGGAGACCTACCTGAACGTCAAGGACGAGGCCGACCTCTTCGACAAGATCAGGAAGTGCTGGTCCTCGCTCTTCACCGCCAGGGCCATAGCATACCGCGAGAAGCAGGGATTCGCCCACGACGACGTGAAGCTCGCCGTCGTCGTGCAGAGGATGGTCAACTCCGAGTTCTCCGGGATCATGTTCACCGTCGACCCCAACAGCGGAGCCAAGCAGATCGTCATAGAGGCGGGATACGGGCTCGGCGAGGCCATCGTCGGAGGGGAGGTCACCCCCGACACATATGTGGTCGACAAGCAGAAGATGGAGATCCTCAAGAAGAGGATATCCACCCAGAACTGGAAGTACGTCCGCGGCCCCGAGGGAGGGGTCGTCAAAGAGAACATGCCCAAGGACATGGTGAAGGCCCAGAAGATCCCCGACGACCGCATCCAGGAGATCGCCGAGATCGGAAGGCAGATCGAGATCCACTACGAGAAGCCCATGGACATGGAGTGGTGCGTGGAGGATGACAAGGCATACATCGTCCAGGCCAGACCCATCACCGCCACCGGCAACTCGGCCACCAACGAATCCGTAGGGACCGCCGCCAACAGCGAGGACATCGTGGCCACCGGACTGGGGGCCAGCCCCGGCCTCGCCACCGGGAAGGTCGTCATCTACGACACCAGCATGAGCCTTGACGCGGTCAAGGAGGGCGACGTCCTCGTGACCCAGATGACCATGCCCGACATGGTCCCCGCCATGAGCAGGGCCGCCGCCATCGTCACCGACGAGGGAGGGATGACCTGCCACGCCGCCATCATCTCCAGGGAGCTCGGCACCCCCTGCGTCGTCGGCACCGGCAACGCCACCGAGATCCTGAAGGACGGCATGGACGTCACCGTGGACGGGACCACCGGGACCGTCTACAAGGGTATCCTGAAGAAGGCCGCCGGACAGGACGCCCCATCCTCCGCGCCGGCGGCAGCCGCGTTCGCGGAGTACGTCCCCATCACCGGGACCAAGGTCATGGTCAACATGTCCATGCCCGCCAAGGCCGAGGAGATCGCCAAGCTCCAGTGCGACGGCGTCGGTCTGATGAGGAGCGAGTTCCTGTTCACCAACTACATCGGGGAGCACCCCTGCGCCGTCATAGAGGAGGGCAGGGCCGAGGAGCTCATCGACAAGCTGGCCGAAGGGATCGCCAAGGTCTGCAGGGCGTTCTACCCCAGGCCCATCACCCTCAGGACCTCCGACTTCAAGACCAACGAGTACCGCGACATGAAGGGCGGTGCGGACTACGAGCCCAACGAGGACAACCCCATGATCGGATGGAGGGGCTGCTCCAGGTACGTCTCCGACAGCTACCGCGAGGCGTTCATGTGCGAGCTGAAAGCCATCAAGAAGGTCAGGGACGAGATGGGTCTCAAGAACCTCAACATGATGCTCCCGTTCGTCAGGACCGTCGAGGAGGTCCAGGACATCACCGAGATGATGCACTCCGTCGGCCTGAGGAGGGGCAGGGACTTCAAGCTGTACTTCATGGCCGAGATCCCCGTTAACATCTTCATGGCGGACGAGTTCTGCAAGTACTGCGACTGGTTCTCCATCGGGTCCAACGACCTGACCCAGCTGGTCATGGGAAGCGACAGGGACTCCGACATCCTCGGGCACATGGGATACTTCGACGAGAGGAACGAGGGGGTCAAGAGGGCCATCGCCCAGCTCATCAAGGTCGCCCACGAGAACGGCAAGCACGTCAGCATCTGCGGGCAGGGGCCGTCGGTCTACCCGGAGTTCACCGAGTTCCTGGTTGAGCAGGGGATCGACTGCATCTCCCTGAACCCCGACACGTTCGTGAAGACCAAGAGGATCATCGCCTCCGCGGAGCAGAAGATCATCCTCAGGGATCTCAGGAACCTCAGGAACAAGTTCCTTTGATCAAAACCGGGCCTCCAGGCCCGTTTTTCCCTGTTTTCATCATACCCCTATCGATTCCCCTGGAGTCAGAAGTTGGTAACGTTATCAACTTTTCAATTAGTTGAAAATATTTTCAACTTTCAAAAATTTTGAAATATTATCCAACCAATGTCCGTGATGATGAGCGTGTTCCTCGGCCGCGAGAAGGAGATGTCCCGCCTGCAGGAGATATACGAACAGCCAGGGCTCCAGACATGCGCCGTCTACGGGCGCAGGTCCGTGGGCAAGAGTCGTCTCCTGGCTGAATTCACCAAGGACAAACGGACCATCTCTTTCCAATTCATCAAACGCTCCTATATCGAGAACCTCGTGCGCCTGAGAGGGGAGCTGGAGAGCTTCCTGGGAAGGGAGGTTGAGGCAGAGACATTCACCGAGCTCATGTGGGTCGTGAGAGACATATGCAGGGAGGAGAAGACGATCGTGATCCTCGACGAATTCCCATACCTCGTCCGCGACGCCCCCCACGTTACCTCGGCCCTGCAGGCGTTCCTGGACGTGGACGTCAGGGACCTTAACTGCATGGTCGTGATATGCGGTTCCTCCGAATCGATGATCAGAGATGCGGTGGAGAGGATCTCCAGCCCCCTGTACGGTCGGTTCATGAACCGCATGAGGGTCAGACCGCTGACATTCAGACAGTGCACTGGTTTCCACAGGAACATGAGCGACATCGACGCCATCAGAACATATCTGACGGTAGGCGGCATCCCGAAGTACCATCTGATGATGAGTCGCGACACCTACGAGCAATCCTTGGCGACGTGCTTCTTCGGTGACGACCCCCCACTTAGCAACGAGGCATACGCCCTCGTGTCTGAGGAGAGCCACGCCGACATCTACTCCGGGATTATGATGTGCATATCCGACGGACAGACGGATCAGAAGAGGATCTGTCAGAAACTCGGTCTGGATAAAGGAACATGCTCAAAGATGATAAGGGAACTGGAGGAGCTCGGATACGTGGCCAGGCGCCGCCCCATGAACGGAGCGCCCAAGAGACCGACGTTCTACATCAGCGACAACGTCCTGGCGTTCTGGTACGAGGTCATCAGCCGCCATCCCACCATGCTATCCAGCCTCCGCATGGACGACGACATGAAACTCAAACTTATCGCCCACGAGGTGGACACCTTCATGGGCCTGAGGTTCGAGCTCCTGTGCAGGGAGTACATAGAGGAATCGTACAACGTCGGAGACATCGGGAAATGGTGGGGAAACGTGGACGGGACCGACACGGACATAGACATAATCGCGAACGTATACGACAGCAGGATGTGCATGTCCCAGATCTTCGTGGAATGCAAGTTCTCCAGGAACCCCGTTGGGTTCTCGGACCTGAACAGGCTGATCCATCGCACCGAGAAGACCTTGTCAACGCCGAACCTGCACTATATGCTGATCTCCAGGTCCGGTTTCGACGGAGAACTGGAGGAATACGCCTCCGAACACGGGATCGCTCTGGTGGGCCCGGACAAGCTTCTGGGCCGTGTTCCCCCGGACGACCTGGATGGCATGCCGTACGGCGGATTCGTCAGGATGTCATGATCGGTTCCCGACGTGCGTCCCGTCATTCTCGATGAGCCTCTGGTTGAGACCGTTGGCCTCCTCGCTCGGTAGGAGCATAGTGGTGATCTCCATGAACGGATGCTTGGCTCCCTCGATGATCTTCACATCGTCCAGGGTGTGCAGCCCCCAGCGCTCCGCCGTCTTCTCCAGCCCGAACTTGGTGTCGTAGTCGTTGGGGACCAGGACGATCGCCTTGAATGTCTTGGCTCCCGCCCTCTTGGCGGCCATGACCCTGTGGTGACCGTCGACCAGGAGGTACCCGTTCCTCCTCTCCACCACGATCAGCGGCTCGTTGAGCCCCCTCTTGATCTCGTACTGGCGGCCGATGAGCTCGTCCATGTACACCTCCTTCTGGCTGGGGATGATGGACTCTATGGGGATCTCCTTGTTGACCACCTTCATCCTGATGCCGTTCTGCTGCTCCAGGAAGTTCTTCACGGACATCACCTTGCCGGGACGGGACTTCTCGATCTGGGACCTGACGATGTCTATGTTCGAGATGATCCCCACCAGCTTCTTGTCCTCATCCACCACGGGAAGGTTCCTTAGCCCGTACCTGAACAGGATGCGGGTGGCGTCGTCTATCGACATGGACGGGATGGCGCAAAGCGTGCCGCGCTTCATGACCGTGCGGATCTTGGCGTCGGGCTTGTCTATATGCCTGAGAAGCTCCTTCGCCGTGACGAATCCGAGCAGGTACCCCTTCTCTACGATTGGGAACCCATGGAAATTCGAGTTGATGATCTCCTGGCGGACTTCCTCGACGGTCATGTCCGGACTAACTGTGTGGACGTTGCGGATCATGTACTGTCCGACTGTGGCTTCTGGCATCGAATCCCGCATGACCTTACAAGTAATTATTTTCGTCCTTCGGACGCTCTGAAGTTCCACAGCCTGTTGCGGTCCTCCTCCGATGCGTAGGGGATGCCTATACGCGGCGACGTCTCCACGTGTTCCGGGACGTATCCGTCGTCCTCCAGCCAGAGGAATCCCTCCGGCGACATCTCGGAGCCGTACATGGACAGGTCCAGCTCCAACTCCCTCCCGACCCTGCCCGGACCATCGAACCCCTCTACGCCCCTGATCAGAACCCCCTCCGGGATCCCCTCCGGACCTACGACGACGGTCAGAAGGTTGTACATGTGGCACCTGTGCACATAGGCCAGCCCGCCGGCCGAGAACATGACCCTGGCCCTGCCTGTGGGGCAACGGTGGGCGTGGCAAGCGGTATCGTCCTCGCCGCAGTACGCCTCAGTCTCGGTCACACGGTACCTGCGGACATCCCCATTAGGAAACATCCTGCACAGCAGCTTCCCCAGCATGTCCGGGGCGAGCTCCAGGGCCCCCTTGGAATAGTACGCCTTTCCGAGGACCCTCCCCTCCGTGATCCCCCGAGTGACCAGAGCATCACCCCGAGAGCAGCGAGGTCGACACCAGGCGGATCTCGAATCCGTCCCCCGCCATCATGTAGACCGTGCCATCCGAGGAGAGCCACACCTCGAACTGCTGGGACGATGTGGTCGAACGCCAGATGTCGCAGGCGACTCTGCCGAACGGGGTGTCCAGGACGGTGTCGCCGATCACCTCGAAGTTCCGGGCAACCGAATCCATCGGCGCCCTCACGTACACACCCTCTAGGAACGCCTCCTCCGATGGGAAGGTCCGGGTTATATCGCTCTGGCGACCGGTGTCCGTATCCGTGATGACCTCGCGGACAGAGACCCCCTCAGAGGAAGCCTCGAGGACCGTGTACTCGGACCTGAAGTGCTCGAACTCGTCCGACAGGACCGTAGTCCCCTCCACGACCACGGTGTCACCCACACGGACATCAGTCCTCAGGACGGGGTTCGAAACGGATTCATCATCCCCCCACGGACCGAACGCCATCAGGCACGCCACCGCAACCACGGCCAAAGCCACGACCGACGCCATCGCTGACTTGGAGACCATGGGCCGGGGACCACCATGCGGCCGTTTAACGGTTTTGCACCCCCGTGTCCGGACGCAAGCTCCGTTGAATCCATCTGGCATTTCGTGACAGGATGAATTGGAATTTCACCAA
>CAUFXM010000006.1 GCA_959597175.1 uncultured Methanomassiliicoccales archaeon | reverse complement strand
GCGGATGCCAGACCGGGATCATCGATCTGGCGGCCTTATGAATTCAACGGAGCTGGGTCGGTGGACGGTATCAAGTCGTAGCACTCGAATGCGTTGCGGACCTCCTGGATCTCGCGGGGGTTGCCCAGCACCCTTTTTCCGTCGATGACGTCGGTGACCTGTTCCATGGACAGCGTGTTATTCTCGATGGCCAGGGATGAGTTGATGGACTTCATCCTGCACACACGGCGTAGTTTTGGCGAAGGGGTCCTGCCTTCCATCTGGATTGAGGTCAGTTTGATGATGATCTCAGAGACAAGATTCACGGCCTTGGAGCTGATGGTGAATGGAGGGCAGTATGGCATGTGTACAGGATACTATTGTTATTCACATATTAATGGTTGATTTACCCTGACATTTACCCTGACATTTACCCTGACACCGTATGGATATGTCCATGTCTAATGGCCATCAGGCCTCTCCCCTCTGGAGGGTCTTCGCGGATGTGCGGCAGTCCCGCAGGGACACCGATGCGTAGTCCAGCCTATCGTAGACGTGCCTTCCGACACATGGGGCATCCTCCCTGGAGAGCCAGCTCAGAAGCCTCTCGTTGACTCCCGAGTATTCGGAGAGCACCCTGTCCACCAGGGCGGTGTCCTCATGACCGAGGGCGGGGATGGGCGTGCCCTGGTGGACGGAGTAGGAGGCGGTGCCGCGGCTGAACGTCATCCTCAGGGCCCTGCGGCGGACCATGTCACTGAGGACCCGATCGATGCCGACCGGCTCCGGTCCGCCTGCGCCGAGGATGTAGGGGGAGCCGGTTACCGATTCCCCGCGGAGCTCGAAGCTGCCGAAATCGCTGAAGTAGCACAGCCTGCAGATCATGACCCTTCCGACGCCGTGCCCCCTGTCGCAGCACGACACGATGCGGCAGACCATCGCCTCGAGCATCCCCTCCCGTTCCATGGCATGTCTCTGTCCTCGAGGGTATATAGGCTTAGCAGAGGGTATGTCGGAGGGCGTGCGGGGCTTCGTACAAGCTCCGAGCAATCCTCCCTGATGGGCGGCCAGCTGGTCCTACGTATCTCTACGGAGTTTACCGACTCCCTACTTATATCGGACGAGTGCCATCCACCTCACGTGCAAGACATCATAGCCGATACAGCCGGCGACATACGCGACATGACCATCCGCGGGGCGGGAAGGATCGCCCGTGCGGGGGCCGACGCCCTCGGGAGGTACGCGGAGTCGTACCAGGGCAACTCCCTAGAGCGGTTCCTGGAGGATCTGACCAAGGCGAAGGAGGAGATCCTGGCATCCAGGCCCACCGCCGTCTCCCTCTGGAACGGGGTGCACTCCACCCTGCGCGGAGCGGAGTCCGCGGAATCGGTGGATGCAGCCCGCGAGCTGATAATGGCCAACGCCAGGGAGTTCTGCGAGAGGTCGGAGAAGGCCGTGGAGACCATCGCCCGCATCGGGGCAAAGCGCATCGAGGACGGGGACGTGGTGATGACCCACTGCAACAGCAGCGCGGCCCTGAGCGTAATCAAGGAGGCCCACCGCCAGGGCAGGGACTTCAAGGTCTTCGCCACCGAGTCCCGCCCATGGAGGCAGGGGATACTCACCGTCACGGAGCTGGCGGAGGCAGGCATCGACGTGACGATGATCATAGACAGCGCGGTGCGCCTGGTGATGGACAACACCGACAAGGTCTTCGTGGGGGCGGACACCATAACCTCTCACGGTGCCGTCATAAACAAGATAGGCACTTCGCAGCTGGCGCTGGCAGCCCACGAGGCAAGGACCCAGTTCTACGTCTGCGGCGAGACCTACAAGTTCTCCCCTATGACGATGTTCGGCGATATGGTGGAGATCGAGGAGAGGGACACGTCCGAGGTCGTCAGTCCGGGCGAGGTCCCGGAGAGCGTCAAGGTTTACAACCCCGTTTTCGACTGCACGCCGGCGCAGTACGTGGATGCGCTGATCACCGAGGTGGGGATGGTCCCGCCCACGGCGGTCTACGGTATCATGGTGCGCCAGCTTGGCGACGGGGTGTTCAAGGAGTGAAAGATATGGAGAACTATTCTTATCTGCATCTGGGGGAGCCCAGCGACCCCGACAAGTACGTGGTGTGCAAGTACCGCGTGACCACCGATCTGACGATGGAGAAAGCCGCCGAGGCGATCGCCGCCGAGCAGTCCACTGGAACATGGACGGGGATCTCCACCCTGGACCGCGGGATTTTCGATTCCCTCGGGGCGAGGATCACGTCCATCGAGGGGGACACGGTCATCGCGGAGTTCCCGGCGGAGGACTTCAGCATAGAGGTGGGCGCCGTCCCGCAGATCCTGAGCGTCATCGCGGGCAACCTGTTCGGCCTCGGGGCCCTCAAGGGCGTCAGGCTGGAGGACGTCACGTTCCCGAAGAGCATACTGGAGCAGTTCAAGGGACCGAAGTTCGGCGCCGAGGGTCTCAGGAAGTCCTTGAACCGCCCGGAGAAGCCCCTGGTGGGGACAATAGTGAAACCGAAGATCGGGCTGTCGCCGGAGAGGACCGCCGAGTACGTCTACGAGGCCGGTGCCGGGGGGCTCACCAATTCCAAGGACGACGAGACCCTGGTGGATCAGGCGTTCTGTCCCATCGAGGACAGGACCGTGAAGGTGGCCGAGGCTTTGGACAGGCTGGAGTCGGAGGGTCACAAGATGATGCACGCCATCAACGTCAGCACCCGCGGCGACAGGATCGTGGAGCTGGCGGAGAAGGTGCAGGGATGGGGGGCCAGGGAGATCATGGTCGACGTCATCACCTGCGGCTTCGGGGCAGTGCAGGCTCTGGCGGAGGACCCGTCCATCAAGGTGCCCATCCACGTCCACAGGACCATGCACGGCGCGTTCACCAAGGATCCGCTCCACGGCGTGGCCATGCTGCCGCTGACCAAGCTGGTCAGGATGGTCGGAGGGGACGCACTGCACATCGGGACCCTCGGGGTGGGGAAGATGACGGGGGCCAGGGCCGACGACGGCAACCTGGCCGCCTGTCTGGGGGACGACGTTCCCTACAAGACCATGATGCCGGTCTGCTCCGGAGGTGTCCATCCCGGTCTCGTCGGGGAGATCGTCCGCCGCGCCGGGACCAACGTTCAGATTCAGGCCGGAGGGGGCGTGGCAGGTCATCCCGGCGGAGTGCGTGCCGGCGCCATGGGCATGAGCCAGGCTGTTGACGCGGCGTTCCTGGGAATACCCGCCGGGGAGTACGCTAAGGACCATCCGGAGCTTGCGACCGCGCTTGAGAAATGGGGATCCATATGAAGCTAATCGCCAGAAACTACGATATAGACGCCTCGGAGCCAACGGTGCTCCTGCATGACGACGACTGCTCCGAGATTGGTGTGAAGGAGAACGATCGCGTGAGCATCTCTGGGGCAAGGGCCGCGGTCGCTCTCGTGAGCCGTTCCGACACCCTCGTGGAGAAGGGGACCGTCATGATGCCCGCGGTCCTGCTGGACAGATGCGGCGTCAGGGACGGGGAGGAGGTCAACGTGGTGTACTGCCAGAATCCCGATTCCGTCAGATCGATCCGTAGGAAGATGGACGGCGACAAACTGTCCAAGGAGGAGATCGAATCCATCGTGACGGACATCCTGAACAACAGGCTGTCCAAGATCGAGGTCTCGGCATGGCTGACCGCCCTGTACATCAACGGGATGGACATCGACGAGATCGCGGATTTCACGAAGGCCATGGCCAACACCGGCGACATCATCGCCTTCGACAGGCAGCCGGTGTTCGACTTCCACAGCCTCGGCGGGGTACCGGGCAACAAGATCACGCCCATCGTGGTGTCCATAGTGGCCGCTGCCGGGATAATGATCCCGAAACTGTCGTCCAGGGCGATCAGCAGTGCCTGCGGGACCTCCGACTTCGTCGAGACGTTCTGCGACGTGGAGCTGGACGCCGACAGGCTGAAGCGCATATCCGAAGAGGTCGGCGGGGTGTTCGCCTGGGGCGGCTCGATGAACCTGGCCCCCGTTGACGACATGGTCATCAAGATAGAGCATCCCCTGGGAATAAACCCCCGGGCGCAGATGCTGGCGTCCATCATGAGCAAGAAGGTCGCCGTCGGCGCCACCCATCTGCTGGTGGACATCCCGACAGGATCGGGCACCAAGGTCCCGACCATCGAGGTCGCCAGGGCCTATGCCAGGGACCTGATGGATCTGGGGGAGAAGCTCGACATGCATGTGGAGTGCGCCATAACCTATGCCGACCAGCCCGTCGGGAACGCCGTCGGACCTAGGCTGGAGGCAAGGGAGTGCATCAGGATCCTGGAGGGTTCCAAGCATCCGGCCAGCGTCGTCGAGAAGGCGTGCGACTGCGCCGGGATAATCCTGGAGATGGCCGGGATCCCCAACGGCGCCGCCAAGGCCAGAGAGATCCTGGAGTCCGGACAGGCCCATGACAAGTTCATGGAGATCGTGAGGGCACAGGGCGGCAGCGCCGACCTCAAGGCCGACGACCTTGTGCCGGGCCAGTACTCCGAGGACATCGTGGCCACCAAGTCGGGGTACATACACTCCATCCACAACAAGGACGTCGTGGCTATAGCCAAGGCCGCGGGCGCTCCCAACGACAAGGGCGCAGGCCTGATGATCTACCTGAAGAAGGGCCAGAGGGTCGAGGCGGGGGAGAAGCTCTTCACCATCTACGCCGACAACGAGGCCAAGCTCAGGAGGGCCAGGGAGACCGCGATGAAGTACCCGCCCATGGACATCGAGGGGATGCTCATCAAGAGGGTGTCCTCGATGAACGTCAGGCAATGAGGCCGAAACTGTACTTCACGGTGGACGCCGACCGCGACGCCAACATCCCGGTCCCCGGGACGGCGGCGGCCGGGTCCATCGACCGCGGGTCCGGCACGGCGCCCAGGTTCTCCTCCTCCGAGAGGGGGATGGCGGTTCTCGCCGATCTGCTGGATGACCTGGGGATCCGCGGGACCTTCTTTGTGGAGGGACGTACGGCGGAGATGACGGAGTGCTCGGTGCTCTCCGGGCACTGCATCGGCCTCCACGGATACGACCACGAGGACCTGACCGGGAGGGAGACGGGCATCGTCCCGGACGTCCGGGAGGTGCTGGAGAGGGGTTTCATCGCGGTGGAGGACAGTGTCTCAAAGCCCACGTGCTTCCGCGCCCCGTACATGTCCGCCGACGGGAATGTTCTGGATTCCGTTCGTTCGATGGGGATCCTCCATGACTCCTCCATGTACACGGAGGTCGGCGGGTCGTCTGACCCGTATCCGATTCACGGGCTGACGGAGCATCCGGTCCCAAAGGCGAGGGATTCACGGGGCAAGGTCATAGCCGCCTATCTCTGGCCGATGCACGAGGGGAAAAGGATCCCGCAGGACTACGTCGACATGGCCCGTGGGAGGTCCCACATGGTCCTGGCGACGCATACCTGGCACATGGTGGAGACCAGGGACGGGGGGCCGATGGATCGTGGATGGGTGCAGGGCAACGCAGACAACGTCCGCACGGTCCTGGAGGGCATCCTGGACTTGGGATTCGAGGCCGACGTCATCGGATTCTGAAGGTTCCGACATCCAGCCCATCGGGATGCAGTCGCGCAACTCCGGTTTTTCATGCGAAGTAACCATTCCCTCGGAACATCAGTATGATGGAAAGGGGTTTTTTTGATCAGTTCTGGCAATCCTTCCGGAGTCGCGCCTCCCCTGAGACGCCGATGCCCGGTTCCACCCGGGTGGGATCAGGTATCAGGGACATCCTCCACAGAAGCGCAAGGCCCACAACGAACAGCACAACCAGCGAGAGGATCCCGAGGGACATCTGGCCGGTCGCCTGGCTGATGGCAGAGACCATGAAGGTGCCCATGAAGGAAGCTCCCTTCCCGAAGATGTCCATGAGTCCGAAGAACTCCCCGGACCTCTCCGGCGGGATGATCTTGGACAGGTATGATCTGGATATCGCCTGTATCCCTCCCTGGAACATCCCGACCGCGACCGCGAGCAGGAAGAACTGGCCGATGGAGGTCATCGTGGTGGCGTAGACGGTGATGCATATGTAGGCCGCGATGCAGACTGCCAGCAGCCTGAGCGTGTTCCCATCCCCTGCGACCCTTCCGAATATCAGGGTGCACGGGAATGCGACGATCTGGGTCACGAGAAGCGCAACCAGCAGCATGGTGCTGTCAAGTCCGATCGCCTGCCCGTATGCGGTGGCCATCTCGATGATCGTGTAGACCCCGTCGATGAAGAAGAAGAACGCGATGAGGAACATGAACGCCTTCTTCTCGGACCTGGCGTTCCTTATGGTTGCGGCCAGGGTCCTGAACGCGCCCTCCCTGGGACCGTCGAGGTAGTGGACCTGTCTGTATCTCCTGAGCAGGGGTATGGTTGCGGCCACCCACCACAGCGCGATGAAGACCAGCGACACGGTCATGGCCGATCCCATCGTCATGCCGAACGAGTCGCATCCGAGGATCAGGACCAGGCAGACGACGAATGGGACGCAGCTGCCGATGTATCCCCAGGCGTATCCGGAGGCGGAGACGCGGTGCATGTTCCCCGCAGTGGTGACGTCGACGAGCATGGAGTCGTAGAACACCAGGCTGAGGGAGTACCCGAGCCTGGTGATGACCAGCACAGCCAGGAAGGCGAGCCAGCCGTTGACGAATCCGAGGAGGGAGCATCCCACGACGCCGACCGCCAGTGCGCACGCGAACAGCCTGATCTTCATCCCGCGGCGGTCCGCGACAGCTCCGAGAACCGGGCCGAGAAGAGCGCAAACGATCGTGGCGAGCGACGCCGCGTAACCCCAGTACGCAAGGTAGTCGACCGATGACAGATCGCCCTCGGCGACCGAGTTGAAGTAGATCGGGATGATCGTGGACAGCATCAGCGTGAACGCCGAATTCCCCACGTCGTAGAGTACCCACGACCTCTCGGTCGCGGTGAGCTTCGTCTGCAAGGGGATCACTCCGCGCCGAACGTCCTGTCGAAACGCTGAGGCAGATCCCCGTTCCCGGAGAGGTACGCGTCAAGCCCCTGGATGAGGTCCACTGCCAGCCCCACGCACTCGTCGTAAAGTCCCATGAGCTCCGAGTTGGTCCCGTCGCAGCGGGGGTCGCCCTCGAGGTTCAGGACGAGGCCGATCATGTCGTCGTAGTTCCCGGTCTGCCTGAGCTTCCTTTCGACCAGGCGTCTCTTCAGCTTTCCTGGGCAGAGCAAGAGCTCGTTGTACTTCCTCATGTCGGAAAGGGAGCGGGAGACCTCATCCGGGGTCACCCCCAGGAACCTCGAAATGACGGCGCAGTCGGCGTCGGTGGGGCGGATGTGGGCTGACAGGTCCTGTCTGACGGGATCCTTGCCATCGATTTCGAGCAGCATCCTGTCGAACTCCCCTTCGATCTTGGTATGGGCCAGGCCGGTCTCGTTGATGGCTTCTTCGATGTACGGGTGGCAACCGCTGTCGAGCGCGAAGTGGCAGACGAACCCGAAAAGGTACGCCCTGCCGGAGTCACGGTCATCAAGGCCTGCCAGCGTATCCCTGGCGGGTCCGAAGAACTCACGACCCGGTCTGTCGTGCATGTCGAACCCCCTCTGGCTGACGGGGTTCCTGTGCAGGGCGTCGTGGTAGAACAGGATGTCCGGGCCATGGAGTCCGATGTCGTAGATCCCGCGGTGGTCCTCGGCGACCTTCCCGATGTCCCCTCCGAGTCTTCCGAGGACGTCCTTCCCGAACCTGTAATGAGCGTATGTCGATGGCATGTCCGATGCTCCGAATGTCTTCGGCACGTTATCCGCGGGCACGATTTGAGCGATGTCGAATGACTCTATGGAGCCCTAGGTAGAATACGGGTTCGGCCCCGCTTCTGGCGGGGCCGGGGTTTCAGTCGAAGAACGACCTGATCTCCGCCATCCTCGACACTTGGTCCACGTGGAACGGGCAGGCGTCGTTGCAGTGCCCGCATCCGGTGCAGGCGTCTCCCGACGGCATCAACGTTCGTGATGGCCGATGGCCGCGCTAGATAACTATAATATCATAGGGACATTTGGACGCAGAGGTGCTAAAGATGACGGCCAAACTCATCCTCGGCAAGGAGGTCTCGGAGGAGATCTACGGGGAGCTCAGACAGAGGATCGACGCCCTGAAGGCCAGAGGCGTCGTCCCGGGTCTCGCTGTTGTGCTGGTTGGCGACGACCCCGCATCGCAGGTCTACGTCAGGAAGAAGGGCGAGATGTGCGAGCAGCTCGGGATGAGGTCCGAGACGATAATCATGCCCGCGGAGACTACCCAGGAGGAGCTCCTGGCCAAGGTGGCGGAGCTGAACTCCGATCCCGGCATACACGGGTATCTGGTGCAGCTCCCACTGCCCGGGCACATCGACGAGCAGGCCGTGATAGACGCGATAGACCCGTCCAAAGACGTGGACTGCTTCCATCCCTCCAACGTTGGGAGGATGCTCATCGGCGATCCCGACTTCCTCCCAGCGACGCCAGCGGGAGTCCAGCAGATGCTGGTCAGATCCGGTGTCGATACGGCAGGTAAGCATGTGGTCGTGGTCGGCCGCAGCAACATCGTCGGGAAGCCCATGGCAGCGATGATGATGCAGAAGGGCCCCGGTGCCGACTCGACCGTGACGGTGGTCCATTCCAGGACCGAGGGCCTGGCCGACATCACCAGGTCCGCGGACATACTCATAGTGGCCATCGGAAGGCCCCGTTTCATCACGGCGGACATGGTCCGCGAGGGCGCCGTGGTGATAGACGTGGGGACCAACAGGGTAGAGGATCCGACGCACCCCAAGGGCAGCAGGCTGGTGGGCGATGTGGACTTCGAGGCCGTCAGGGAGAAGGCCTCGTACATCACCCCGGTTCCCGGAGGGGTCGGCCCCATGACGATATGCATGCTCATGGCCAATGCCGTAAGGGCGGCTGAGAAGGTGGTAAGATGATAAGGGAGTGCGAGGAGCACGGGTACTTCAGGGACGAGAGGTGTCCGCTGTGCGGCGAGGAGGGCAAGTTCATCATGTCCGACTACGAGGTCGAGAAGATCGGCAGGACGCTGGCCGCCATACTGAGGCACGGGAAGTTCGGACTCGAGATGGATTCCCGTGGCAACGTGGACCTCAGGGACGTGATGGCCAAGATACGCGAGCGCAACCCCCGCATGAACTGGCTCAGGTCCAGGCACATAGAGGCCCTGGTCGACACAGATCCCAAGGGCAGGTACGTCATCTCCGGCGGGAAGATCAGGGCCACATACGGCCACACCATCCCGCTCGACATAAGGCTGGACTGTGAGAACATACCCGACGAGCTGTTCTACCCCGCCACCCCGGAGGAGGCGGAGCTCATACTGGAGTCGGGGATATTCCCGTCAGACCGTGCGATGGTCCATCTGTCGCTGACCTACAGGGACGCTCTCAGGGCAGGTTCCGTCAGGACGGAGGATCCGGTGATCCTCGTGATCGACACCGGGGTATGCATGGAACTCGGTTCCGACATAGGCAGGGCGGCGAAGACGGTGTTCCTGTGCAGGAGCGTGCCAGCCGATGCCATAGACATCGCGGATCCGGAGGATTGGGACACGGAGGAGGATGATTGATCATGGTTCAGGTACTGAGGCCGGACCAGGTGCGCGAGAAGTACGGGTCGATGTTCTGCCGCGGCTTCTACACCCTGGTCGACGAGGAGCATGGCAGGGCGCAGGTCATCGAGAAGTGCGAGGCGAAGGGTCCCGGCGAGTGGGACATCGTCAACAGGCGCCGTACGAAGGGCGTCATCGAGAGCATCCGCATGGAGTCCAACATGATCGTGATGGACACGGTCATAGGCGAGAGGGAGCTGCATTTCGGTCCCGTGTCCGCGGATGTGGGCGGCCAGGGGCTCATGGCTCTGAAGGTGGAGGGCGACGAGGTCCGCACCACGTGGTACGGGATCGCCGGCGCCTCCGTGGGCATAGGGGCCTGCATACCCCAGTGCTCCGACGTCATCCGCACGGAGTACCCGGACGACTTCACCATCGGAGGCGCCCACAGGGCGCATGTGGACATCATCACCCCCAAGATGGTCAGGGTGATCATAGGGATCGACGACACGGACACCAAGGAGCAGGGGGCATCCTGGGTGGCGGCCCTCAAGATGGGGACCCGCTGCCCCATAGGCCATTTCATCGAGCACAAGATCATCCAGCTGAATCCGAAGGTCCCCAACAAGACCACGAACTGCTGCTCCACCGCCGTCTCGTTCGCAGTCAGGGAGCAGGACATCCCCGCGTTGATCGAGTACGCGGTAGACTTCATCAGAGCCGAGTCGTACTCCGAGGACGCGGTCATCACCGTCTTCCAGGGACTCAAGGTCCCGGACGCGCTCAGGGACTTCGGGTGGAGCTGCAAGTCCGTCCTGTACACCACCGACGACGCCATCAGGGTCGCCGGGGAGAACGGGGTCCAGATCATCAGCGTCACCGGCACGAAGGGTGTCATCGGAGCGGTGGCCGCAATCGGATGCTTCGACCTCGGAGAGAAATCCGCGGGCATACCCGAGGACTTCGAGTGATCCGATGGAAGTACCCCGCCTGATCACGGACAGGGCCTACTCGACCTACGAGTCCATGATCGAGAGGGAGGTGGCCTCCGGCGAGATGCCCAGGCACATCGCCATCATCATGGACGGCAACCGCAGGTACGCGGAGGAGGTCCTGGGCGCGGATCCGATGGAGGGCCACAAGCTCGGCAGGAAGAAGCTGGAAGAGGTGTTGCACTGGTGCCTGGATCTCGACATCCACATCATGACGGTCTACGCCTTCTCCACCGAGAACTTCGGTCGGGCGGAGGACGAGGTCGCATACCTCATGGAGCTGCTGGAGCAGTCGCTGTACGACTTCGCTGATGACCCGGAGGTCCACGAGAAGAGGGTCGCCATCAAGGTGATAGGCGACATGTCGATGCTGCCCGAGAACGTCGTGAAGGCGGCGGAGTACGCCCTCCAGAGGACGGGCGGCTACACCGACAACTGCCTCAACATGGCGATAGCCTACAGTGGAAGACAGGACATCGCCAACGCGGTCCGCAGGATCGCAGGCGATGCCGTGGACGGGAAGATATCCATCGACGACATCGACGAGGGGCTGATATCCCGCTATGTGTCCACCACCGGGCAGCCCGATCCGGACCTGGTCCTTCGCACATCCGGGGAAGTGAGGGTGTCCAACTTCCTTCTCTGGCAGATGGCGTACTCGGAGCTCTACTTCACCGACGTATACTGGCCGGGTTTCAGGCACATCGACTTCCTGCGCGCGATAAGGACGTACCAGCAGCGCAAGAGGCGCTTCGGCAGGTGATCCCATGGGCTCAGACATAATATTCATGCACGCTCCCAGCGTGTACGATTTCAGGAAGAAGCCGATATTCTACGGGCCGGTGAGCGATGTGATACCGTCGTCCCCGGTCTTCGAGATGTACCCGATAGGGTTCATGACCATCTCCTCCCATCTGGAGGCTGCCGGTTTCAGGACCCGCATAGTGAACATTGCGGTCCAGATGCTCCAGAGCGAGAAGTTCGACGCGGAGGAGCGCATAAGGAAGCTGGACGCGGACGTCTTCGCGATAGACCTGCACTGGATGCCCCATGCGCACGGGGCCATCGAGCTTGCCAAGCTGGTCAAGAAGCACCATCCCGACGCCAAGGTGGAGTTCGGCGGGCTGACGTCGTCCTACTTCGCCGACGAGCTCATCCGGAGGCCGGAGATCGACCTGGTCATGAGAGGGGACACGACGGAGGTCCCGACGGTCAGGATGATGGAGGCGCTGTCCCGCGGGGACGACCTGTCGGGCGTCCCGAACCTTGTCTGGAAGGACCGCGAGGGGCGCATCCACGACAACGGGCTCACATATTCCCTCGAGAGCCTGGACGAGGTCATGTTCGACTACGGCACCATGATAAAGAGCGTCCTCAGGAACAGGGACATCAAGGGTGCCCTGCCGTGGTTCGGATGGGACAGGCTGCCACTGACATCGGCGTTCACTGTCAGAGGGTGCAGCATAAACTGCGCGGAGTGCGGCGGATCCAACTTCGCCAACGGGAAGGTGGTCTGCAGGCGCAGGCCCGCATTCCGCAGCCCGGAGAAGCTGGCCGAGGACATAGACACCATCCAGTCGTACCTGGACACCCCTGTTTTCATAGTGGGGGACCTGAGGCAGCACAGCATGGGCTACGCTGAGAGGTTCCTCAAGGAGTGCCGCGAGCGCCGCATCCGCAACCATGTGGTCATCGAGCTGTTCAACGGTGCCACGCCCGAGTACTTCAGGGAGATAGACCGCTCGTTCGAGGGCGGCTGGTCCATCGAGTTCTCACCGGACTCGCACGACGAGAAGGTCAGGCTGGCCCTGGGCAAGGGATACACCAACGAGGCCATAGAGAGGACGATACCGGCCGCGTTCGATAACGGGTGCTTCAGGTTCGACCTGTTCTACATGAACGGCCTTCCCTTCCAGGACAGGGAGTCCGCCATGGACAGCGTCAGGGCCTCGGAGAGGCTCTGGGGCCTGGTGGGGAGGGAAGACGGGCTGTTCATCTACAACGCCCCGTTCGCACCCTTCGTGGATCCCGGGAGCAGGGTGTTCGAGGAGCCGGAGAAGTGGGGGTACAGCCTGAGGGCCCGCACGCTGGAGGACCACAGGCGCCTGCTGGACAACCCGTCGTGGAAGCACGTCCTGTCCTACGAGACGAAGTGGATGTCCAGGGACGACATAGCCGAGATCTCGTACGATGCGGCCATCGAGCTGGCACGCTGCGAGCACGCAGCAGGAAGGATCGACGACGCCGCATTC
This sequence comes from uncultured Methanomassiliicoccales archaeon, assembly GCA_959597175.1. Lineage (GTDB taxonomy): Archaea > Thermoplasmatota > Thermoplasmata > Methanomassiliicoccales > Methanomethylophilaceae > Methanoprimaticola. Next base: position 107,628 of record CAUFXM010000006.1, on the reverse strand, counting down.
AGGGACAGGACCGAGAGGACGGAGTTCGCCCGTTCGCTGATGCACAGGGTCGACGAGATAATGGCGATCCCCGACCAGGAGGAGAGGCTTGCCCGCCTCTGGGAGACGAAGGACGAGGGCACGCGGATGATGAACTCGACCGTGTGCAACAAGAAGGACCTGGACTGGGACGCCGGGTCCATCTGGTCCAACGGACCCCGGGTCGTCACCGGTCTGCTCAGGTCCCTCAGGAAACGAGGCTCATCTCCTTGACATCATCCTGGACTTCTCGGCCGTGACGTCCACCGCCGCGATGACCGCCGAGCGGAGCCCGGCGTCCTCCAGGGCGCGGACCCCCTCGATGGTGGTCCCTCCGGGGGAGCAGACCTCGTCCCTCAGCACGTCCGGATGCTTCCCCGTGTCCAGAACCATCTTCGCGGCACCCAGCATGGACTGTGCCGCCAGCCTTATGGATGCGTCCCTGCCCAGGCCGTTGAGGACGCCGGCGTCTGCCATTGCGTCGATGACCAGGTACATGAACGCGGGGGAGCTCCCGGCTATGGCCGTGATTATGTCCATGTCGGATTCCTTAACCTCGACCGCCAGCCCCACGGATCCGAGGATGTCCGCGATGCGCGCCCTGTCGTCGTCACACATGGACGGGTCGCAGCAGTACCCCATGGCACCCTCGAGGACCATGCAGCAGTGGTTCGGCATGACTCTCACGATCTTGGCGTCTGGCACATATGATTTCAGCTGTTCCGTGGTCAGTCCGGCGACCACGCTTACCAGGGTCTTGCCGGAGAGGTCCAGGCCCTCGGCGAAGACGTCCGGCACGTTCTTCGGCTTCACCGCCAGGACGACGGTGTCCGCCTCGGAGCAAACTTCGCGGGCGGTGCCGAGCATCCGTATGCCATACTCCTCTGCGACCCTCTCGCGGGTGGACGAGCTCGGGCTGCAGGCGACCACACCCTCCCTCGTGAAGACCCCCTTCGAGATCAGACCCCCGATTAGGGCGCAACCCATCTTACCAGCACCTATGAACCCTATGTCCGCGGACATGCGACGGGCATCCTCCTTTGCCTTCATATAATATGGGGAGGGCAGTCCGAACAGGGGTTTCCGAACAGCCTTCCTATATAAAATCTCGTAGAGATGCTTTATGTACTACTACAACATCGCCGAAAACCAATGTCACTAATTGTGTACTACATGCCATTAGCGATAGTGAGCGTTATCGCTCTCGGATTCGCTCCGCTGGCATGGTGGGCATCGAGGTTCGTCCGGCCCAAGAAACCCACTCAGTGGATGGAGACAACCTACGAGTGCGGTTCAGAACCCATCGGGGAAGCCCATGTGCAATTCAGGTTCCAATACTACACTTTTGCATTGATTTTCGTCGTTTTCGACCTGGTTGCGACATTCCTCATGATCTGGGCAATCGCGTTCTCCGGCTTGAGCCTGAACGCGCAGGTCATGATGCTGGTATTCTTCGGGATTCTGATTCTTGGTGTCGTGTACGCCTTGAAAAAGGAGGATTACGTATGGATATGAGCCTCTACCCCCATGCGGTCGCAATGAGTGCTGACGAGTTCATGTCATGGTCCGACGCCATGATCAACGACCTCCTCAGCTCAGGAACCAAGAAGACAGTGGACGAGCTCACGGGGCCCATCTGGACCTGGGCAATGAAGAACTCCATGCACCCGCTGCACTGGGGTCTTGCATGCTGCGCCCTGGAGATGGCCGCCGCCTCCGCCCCCAGGTACGATGCCGAACGTTACGGGATGATCTACCGTTCCTCGCCCAGGCAGACCGACATCCTGCTGGTCAACGGATGGATCTCGAAGAAGATCCGCCCCGACCTGAGGCGTCTGTACGAGCAGATCCCCAACCCCAAGTGGGTCGTCGCCATGGGCGAGTGCGCCATCTCCGGCGGACCCTGGTACGACTCCTACAACACCGTGCAGGGACTGGACCAGATCGTCCCCGTGGACGTCTACATCCCCGGATGCCCTGCGCGTCCCGACGCGATGATCGACGGATTCATGCTCCTCCAGAAGAAGATCGAGAGCTACTTCAAGAGGGGAGCCTTCCTGGAGGACTGAGGATGGACACGGAAGCCATCTATCAGAAACCGACCGAGGACGAGGTCAGGACGCTCCTCACGGAGAAGTTCCCGTTCGTCGAGGTCATCGGCACAGAGCCCCGCAGGGTCTTTGCCAAGCTGCCCAAGGACAACGTCCTGGAGGTCTGCAGGTACATCCAGCACAATCTCACGTTCGAGCACTGCTCTACCGTCATCGGCGTCGACTACGTGGACCACATGACCGTGGTCTACCACCTGTCCAACTACTACAACGGGCTCATGATCGAGCTCTCCGCAGACCTGCCCCTGGACGACCTCCATGTGGAGTCCGTCTCCGGTGTCTGGGAGGGTGCCAACTGGCATGAGAGGGAGACCTGGGAGCTTTTCGGTATCGTATTCGACAACCACCCCAGGCTGGAGAGGCTGCTCACACCGCAGTCCTACGAGTTCTTCCCCTTCAGGAAATCATACAAGCTCAGGGGGAGTGAGTGATGTCAGACTCCATAGTACCCGTCAAAGAGATTGAAGAGAAGATGGAAACCGACAAGATGTGGATCATCATGGGTCCGCAGCACCCCTTCTCCCACGGACTCTGGACCCTCAAGATCCAGGTCGACGGAGAGATCGTCGTGGACGCTGACCCGATCGTCGGTTACCTCCACCGCGGATGGGAGAAGGAGACCGAGAACAGGACCTATCCCAAGATCATCCCGATGGCCGACCGTCTCTGCTACGCCGCGTCCATGACCTACACCCACCTCTACTGCATGACGGTGGAGAAGGCCCTGGGCATCGACATCCCCGAGAAGGCGAAGTACATCAGGATCGTGGCAGACGAGGTGTGCAGGATCAACTCCCACCTCATGTGGCTCGCCGCCGTCGGAACCGACCTCGGTAACCTGACCGTGTTCCTGTGGGCCATGAGGGAGAGGGAGTACTTCCTCGACCTGAACGTCAAGCTCTGCGGAGCCAGGATGACGACCAACTACCCCCGTATCGGCGGTGTGAGGAACGACCTCACGGAGCTGTTCGAGAGGGACGTCATCCGCACGGTCGACCGCTTCGAGAAGGCCATGTGGGACATCATCGGTCTGATGGACGAGAGCTCCATCATCGTCTCCAGGATGAAGGGCGTCAGCTACATCTCGAGGGAGCAGTGCGCCAACATCGGGATGACCGGTCCCGCGATGAGGGGATGCGGCGTCGATTTCGACATCCGCCGCGACGACCCCTACGACAACTACGACAAGGTCGACTTCGAGGTCCCCGTGCTGACCGAGGGTGACTCCTACGCAAGGTACATGATCCGTATCGAGGAGATGTTCCAGTCATGCGACATCATCAGGCAGGCGGTCAAGAAGATCCAGGCGCTCGGAAAGAACGCCCCCTACAGGATCAAGACGCCTTCCAAGGTCCCGGCAGGAACCCACTTCATGAGGATGGAGGACCCCCGTGGTGAGTCCCTCATGTATCTGGTCTCCGACGGAACCGACAAGCCCTACAGGCTGAAGGTCCGCAGCCCCATATTCGTGAACGTATCCACATCCAAGGTGATGTGTCAGGGATGCAGGATCGCCGATGTCCCGGCAATCCTCGCCCAGATCGACATGTGCCTGGGTGAGACTGACAGGTGATGGGTTTGGTAGTGGAATACACAAGCATACTCGACTTCATCCAGTTCGACAACTACAGTCTGATGGACAACGCGTACTACCCCTTCATGGGCGAGTACAACCTGCCCTACGCCATCGCGTACGGACTGTGGAGGATCATCGGAGGCACCCTCGCCTGGCTGATCAACCTGATCTTCCCCGGCAACCCCGTGTCCGAGTGGCTGATGTGCGACGGTGCGAGCACCCTGTTCGCTCTGATCATCTTCATGCTGATCGTCTTCATCGTGGTCTTCGTCTGCACGCTGATATCGTTGTGGATGGAGCGTAAGGTCCTCGGAAGGATGATGGACAGAAGGGGAACCATGGTGGGTATGAAGGGATTCCTTCAGTGCGTCGCCGACGGTCTCAAGACCTTCATGAAGGAGAACACCATCCCCGGCAAGGTCGACAGGATGACCTACATGTGGACCGTGTCCCTGGTCATCGGTGTGTCCGTCCTCGTGGCGTGCATGGTGCCCCTGTCCGGAAGGTGGTTCGTGGTCAACTACGACACCGGTCTGCTGATCATCATGGCGTTCTTCGCGCTGGCGCCCTTCTTCATCCTGGTTTCAGGTTGGGCCCAGAACAACAAGTACTCCCTTATCGGAGGTATGAGGGCCGCCCAGCTGATGATCTCGTACGAGGTCCCCATGCTGATCATGATCGCCACCACGGCACTGCTCGCCGGCAGCTTCAACATCGGAGACATCGTCTACGCCCAGAACGATCACATCTGGTACTTCATACCGCAGATCGTCGGTTTCATCACGTTCTTCTTCTGCGCCACGGCCGAGTCCGAGCGTCTGCCCTTCGATATCGCGGAGGCGGAGGCCGAGCTGGTCGAGGGATGGCAGACCGAGTACGCCGGAATGAAATGGGGTCTCATCATGCTGGCCGACTACTTCAGGGGATACGTCGCATGCGCGATGGTCACCATCATGTACCTCGGAGGCTGGACCCTGCCCATCATCGGCGACGGACCCATACCCGAGGTCGTGTTCCTGCTGAAGACATGGTTCGTGTTCTTCCTGATGATCCTCGTGAGGGCCGCTCTGGCCCGTGTGAGGCCCGACCAGATCCTGAACATCGGATGGAAGGTCTTCATGCCCCTGTCCGTCGTCAACCTGGCCATCGTTCTTCTGCTGAAAGTGGGAGGTGTGATGTGAGATGACGATCAGATATCTAGACAAGTACCCGAAGAACCTCGCGAAGAGCCTGTGGGTGCTCAAGCCCCAGTGGACCGTCCTGAAGCTCTTCTTCAAGACGGTGTTCCACAGGCCCGTCACCGTCCTGTACCCCTACGAGAAGGAGTGGGTGCCCGACAACTACCGCGGACGCCCCGGACTCATCTTCGACCAGTGTGTAGGATGCGGCATGTGCGCTCGCATGTGCCCCACCGCCTGCATCAAGCTGGTCGACGCCGTCGACGACGAGGGCAAGACCGTCAGGAGGCCCCAGGTCAACCTCGGCAGGTGCGCCATGTGCGGATACTGCGCCGAGTACTGCCCGGTGGACGCCATGACCGTCACTCCCGAGTACGAGCTGGCGGAGTTCACGAGGTTCGACCTCATCTACGGCCCCAGGAGGCTCAACTACGAGGGCACGACCGAGGGGATGAAGGTCAAGCTGGAGGTCACCCTGCCCTCCGACATCGAGAACGGGAACCCCGAGAGGCGTGTCTCGCTCTTCGACCTGGACAGGCCCGAGCTGATCGACAGCAAGTGCATCGGATGCAAGAAGTGCGCCAAGGTCTGCCCCGTCAACGCCATCGAGATGGTGGAGAAGGGGACCAACGAGAAGACCGGAAAGCCGATCCTTCGTCCGGTGATCGACAACGACAAGTGCATCTGCTGCAGCAACTGCGTGGACGACTGTCCCAAGGATGCCCTTGAGATCAAGGAGGTGCTCTGATGGGAGCGCTCATGGATTTGTGGAACGCGTTCTGGGGAGGGCTCGGCGATTTCGGCGACTACCTCCTGGCCAACCTGGATCTGGTCGCGTTCCTGATACTGGCGGCTATCGCCGTTCTCGGGGCGCTGTTCGTCGTCACCGAGAAAGAGGTCATTCACAGCGCGTTCTACCTCGCGCTGGTGTTCCTCTGTGTCGGGTTCACGTACTTCTTCCTCGAGGCCGAATTCATAGGTGTGGTTCAGATCCTCGTCTACGTCGGAGCGATCACCATCCTGTTCGCGTTCAGCATCATGTTGACAAGAAGGTATATCATGAAGAAGGAGGGAGACGATGAGTAAGAAGGTCGTCATCGGTGCGGCGGTTTCCGTCGTCCTCCTGGCCGTCCTCGTGGTGGGAATCGCCACCGTGAACTGGGACGACTACACCACCAGCGACACCCCCCAGGAGATCCCCGACATCGACCCCGACGGACCCGCCGGGATCTACGACGAGAACGGGGACCTGAAGGAGAACAGCCTGGCATACACTGTGTTCGAGAAGTACGGGATCGTGCTGCTCCCCCTGGCCCTGCTGATGTTCGGGGCCATGATCGGAGGGGTGTGCATCTCCAGAGAGGAGGTCGAAGGCGATGATTCCGATTGAGTACTTCCTGGTCCTCGGCGCCATCCTCTTCGTCATAGGAGCCTACGGCGTCCTGACCAAGAGCAACGCCCTCATCGTGCTGATGTGCATCGAGCTCATGCTCAACGCGGCCAACATCAACTTCGTCGCGTTCGGCGCCTTCACCGGCGACGTGATGGGACAGGCCTTCGTCGTCATGACGATCTCCGTCGCGGCCGCAGAGGTGGCCGTGGGAATAGCCATCCTGCTCAACGCCTACAAGCTCAGGAAGACGAGCAACCTGGACGACGACCAGCTGACATCCATGAGGTGGTAAGATGTTCATAGAATACACCTGGCTCGTGCCCCTCATCCCGATGCTCTGCTTCCTGATCATCGGTCTCGTCGGCAGGAAGACCCCCCAGAAGGGAGGTTACATCGCCATAGCGGGCGCGCTCATCGCATTCATCATAGCCGCGCTGATCTCCTACGAGTACCTGACCGGTGACACCTACCCCAACCCCGTCACCCAGTCCATCGAGTGGTTCAGCATCGGCGACATAACGATCAACCTCGGGTTCTACGTGGACGGCCTCACCTGCATGATGATGCTGTTCTCCTCGTTCATCTCGACCCTGATCTTCGTGTACTCCATCGGGTACATGGGCGACCAGGGGCCCAGGAGGACGAGGTACTACGCCGAGGTCTCCCTGTTCCTGACCGGTATGCTGGGTCTCATCGTGTCCAGCAACTGCCTGGAGATGTTCATCTTCTGGGAGGTCATGGGACTGTGCTCCTACCTGCTCATCGGGTTCTGGTCCTTCAGGCACCACGAGGGCGACGCCGCCTCCGCGAACGCCGCCTCAGCCGCCAAGAAGGCCTTCCTGGTCACCCGTCTGGGAGACGTGTGCCTCATGGCGGGACTGTTCGTCCTGCTGGGCGAGTTCCACAGTCTGGACTACACCACACTGTTCGACACCGCCAACATCGCCGCGGCCAACCCCGACATGATCATGCTGGGCATGTTCCTCATCTTCGGAGGAGTCATAGGTAAGAGCGCCCAGTTCCCCCTGCACGACTGGCTGCCCGACGCGATGGCCGGTCCGACAACCGTCTCCTCTCTGATCCATGCCGCGACCATGGTCAAGGCCGGAGTCTACCTCGTCGCGAGGATGTACCCCCTGTTCGTCCAGAACCCGGAGGTCATGCTCTTCGTCGGAATCATCGGAGGAGTCACCGCATTCTTCGCCGCCACCATGGCGATGAACAACATGAACATCAAGAAGGTCCTGGCCTTCTCCACCGTCTCCCAGCTGGGGTACATGATCCTCGCTCTCGGAGCCGGAGGATATCTGATAGCGCTCGGACTGCAGAGCGGCAACGAGGGTCTCATCGGCATCGGAGTCGCCGGTTACACCGCCGGATGCTTCCACATGATGAACCACGCCTTCTTCAAGGCCCTGCTGTTCATGTGCTCCGGATCCGTCATCCACGCATGCGGCACGGAGGACATGAGGCAGATGGGAGGCCTTCACAAGCACATGAAGATCACCTCGATCACCATGCTCCTGGGCTCCCTGTCCATCGCCGGATTCCCCCTGTTCAGCGGATTCTGGTCCAAGGACCTTGTCCTGGAGATCGCTCTCGAGGCCGGTCACGACGGAACCGTCTGGTTCACCGTGCTCTGGCTCCTGGCCGTCATCACGGCCTTCATGACCGCGTTCTACATGTTCCGCATGTGGTTCATGACGTTCATGGGCGAGGAGGGTCACGCAACGCAGCACTGCCACGGCGAGTCTCCCAAGTCCATGACCGCGCCCCTGGTCATCCTGTCCGTGTTCGCCGTCCTCAGCGGATTCCTCATCATGTTCGGACTCGACGGAATGGTGTCCTTCAACGTCACCGACGCCGGGTTCGTCGTGGGAGGGGCCCACAGCGAGGGCTTCCACTACTTCACGGAGCTGTTCACCAACCCCTACACCTATCTGACCATCGTCCTGGCCCTCGTCGGTATCGGACTCGCATACCTCATGTACGCGAAGAAGTCCATCAACCCCGGAAGGCTCAACAGGGACGGGAACTCCTGGCTCTACAGGGTGCTCGCCAACAGGTGGTACTTCCCCGAGTTCTACAACCAGGTCTCCTGGAAGCTCGGGTACGGAGTCGCCAAGGGCGTCAACTTCGTGGACAGGCAGGTCATCGACGGAACCGTCAACGGACTCTCCGGCGCTGTCGTCGGCGGAGGGGACGTGATGAGCAAGGTCCAGACCGGACATGTGCAGGACTACGCCTCGGTCGTCATGATCGGAGTCGCCGTCCTGTCGGTGCTCTTCATAATCATAGCCTACATCCTGGGAGGTATCTGAGATGGACGTACCCATACTCACGCTCCTGATGGTCATACCCCTCATCGGGGCCATCATAACGCTCTTCATGGGCGGATCCAGGCAGAAATACGCGAAGTACGTGGCAGCGGCGTTCACCGCCATCACGCTGATCCTCTCGCTGTACATCATGCTTGGATGCGAGTACGGAGACCTGTCGGAGTCCTACACATGGATCGAGACGAGCTCCGTGGTCATCAACTTCGCACTCGAGATCGACGGACTCAGCATCCTGATGGTCTTCCTGACCGCCCTGCTGAGCCTGCTCGTGGTCGTGTTCTCCGCCGAGGAGAGCGACAGGCCGAACTACTACCACACGCTGGTCCTGGCCATGGAGGTCGGGCTGATGGGCGTCTACCTGGCGGCGGACTACTTCCTGTTCTACGTCATGTGGGAGATCACCCTGATCCCGATGTACTTCATGATCTCGTGGTACGGAGGCCCCAGGAGGCACTACGCGGCCATCAAGTTCCTGATCTACACCCACGTGGCGTCGCTGGTCATGCTGATCGGTATATTCGCCATGGGATTCGAGTCCGCGGCCGTCAACGGCAGCGGTGTCGTCGACTTCAGCTTCGCGACGGTCAACGAGGCCATGAACATGACCGGACAGACCTTCCAGGCGATCGTCTTCGCCCTGCTGTTCTTCGGGTTCATGGTCAAGATGCCGTCCGTGCCCTTCCACACATGGCTGCCCGACGCGCACGTCGAGGCCCCCACCGGGGGATCCGTCCTGCTGGCCGGAGTCATGCTGAAGATGGGATCCTACGGTATCATACGCATCTGCCTGGAGGCGTTCCCCCAGGGTGCGGAGTACTGGCAGTGGGTCATCATCGCCATCGGACTGATCTCCATGGTGTACGGTGCCTACGCCTGCATCGCCCAGACGGACCTCAAGAAGATGGTGGCGTTCTCGTCCATCAGCCACATGGGAATGGTCATGCTGGGAATCGGATGCCTGTCCGACATCGGGATCACGTTCGCGATCTTCCAGATGTTCGCCCACGGTCTGATCTCTGCCATGCTGTTCATGGTGTGCGGTTTCACCGGCCACGCTGTCGGAACCAGGGAGATGCCCCTGCTCGGCGGTCTCGCCGGAAGGATGCCCCAGTACGCGACGTTCATGATGATCGCGTTCATGGCCTCCCTCGGACTCCCCGGACTCATGGGATTCTGGGGAGAGTTCCCCCTGGTCTACGGGTTCTACGAGTTCATCCAGCAGCATGACATGCTCTGGCTGATCCTGTTCTGCCTGCTGACGCTGATGCTGACCGCCGGATACTACATCTGGGCCATGCAGAAGACCCTGTTCGGTCCCGAGACCACGAAGATCGACCTGGAGCACGTCCACGACGTCTCCAAGCCCGAGTTCGCCGTCCTCGCGGTGCTGGCCGTCCTGGTCGCCCTCTACGGAGTGTGGCCCGACCTCGCACTCGACTTCATCGAGCCCTATGTCGATGACCTCGTCGCGACACTGGTGGTGATCTGATGGATTTCACAAGCATATTCGGTGACTTCACGGCACTGGCACCGATCATCATACTGCTGGTGGGCGCACTGCTGATGCCCGCCATCCAGTTCGTCGGCAAGAGGCCCAAGGTCACATGGGCAGTGGCACTGGTGTTCGTCATCGTGTCCCTGATCGTCAACGCCCTCATGCTCACCGACAGCTACGTCGGCGAGACCATGGGTGCCTACGAGTACACCGCCTACACCGGACTGATGGTCCTGCTGTTCCAGATTGTCCTGTTCCTGGCGGTCCTGGTCTCCAACGCGAGCACCGAGACCACCAGGCTCCACGTGGGCGCGTACTACGCCCTGCTGATGGGTGCCACCACTGGAATGATGTTCGTGGCTGGGTCCTCCGACCTGCTGACCATCTTCGTCGGCGTCGAGCTCACCAGCATCTCGTCCTACGCGCTGGTCACCATGAAGAGGAAGGACTCCAGGGCCGCCGAGGCCGGAGTGAAGTACGTGGTCATCGGTGGACTGTCCACCGCCCTGACCATCTACGGTATCTCCATGCTCTACGGCCTCACCGGGACCACCGACATCTCGGCCATCGCCGAGACCACCCAGCTGACCGGCATGAACTGGATGTTCGCCGTCGCCCTCGTCTGCATGATAGCCGGATACGGCTTCAAGATCGCCGCGGTGCCCTTCCACATGTGGGCCCCCGACGTGTACGAGGGTGCCTCGTCGCCCGTGTCCATGTTCCTCGCCACAGGATCCAAGAAGATGGGACTCAGCGTCTTCTTCCAGATCTTCCTGGTGATGTTCGTGGCCGGCACGGCGTGCTCCGCCATCGCCGGAGAAGAGGTCCAGTACCTCTTCGCCATCATCGCGGCCTTCACCATGACGGTGGGCAACGTGGTGGCAATCGCCCAGAACAACATCAAGAGGATGCTGGCATACTCCTCGATCGCCCAGGCGGGATACATCCTGATCGTGATGGCGGTCATGTCGGAGTACGCCCTCAGCTCCGGTCTGTTCCACATGTTCACGCACGTGTTCATGAAGGGCGGAGCGTTCCTCATCGTGGGCGCGCTGATCTGCGCCGGCATCGGGGAGAAGATCTCGGACTACCGCGGACTGGCCAAGAGGGCTCCGTTCCTCGCAGCGGCCATGATGCTGTTCCTGTTCTCCCTGGCAGGTATCCCTCCGCTCGCGGGATTCACATCGAAGTTCTTCCTGTTCTCCTCGGCCATCGAGGGAGTGGACGGGGCGACCTCCATGTGGGTCTGGCTGGCCTTCATCGCCATCATCAACTCGGCCATCTCGCTGTACTACTACGCGAGGGTCGTGAAGGCGATGTACGTCGACAAGGGAACCAGCACCGAGAAGGTCAAGGTCCCCGCCGCGTTCACCGTAGCCATCGCGATCTGCGTGATCTTCGTGATCGTCCTGGGAGTCTACCCCCAGCTGATCTTCGACTTCTGCGAGACCGCCGCGGCGGCCCTGCTGGGAGCCTGATAAGCGATCCACCAAACCCCTTACCAAACCCCTTACCTGATTCTTCTACGATGCCTCTCCGCCATCCCATCCAGACGATCGGCGGGACGCTCCGGAACGCCGTGTCCCAAAGCATCAACGCTTAAGTATGGAACCGTGATAATGAGCGCAATGTCTGAGCTGTGGCACTCCTGTATAAGCAGGGAACTGGAGGAAGTCGAGGACCTCATGATGCGCGACCTCGAATCCGAGAACCCCGAGCTCACGGAGATGTGCCAGTACGTCATCTCGTCCGGAGGCAAGCGCATCAGGCCCGCCCTCTGCATCCTGGCCTACAGGGCAGTGGGGGGAACGGACATGTCCCTGCCGGTCAAGATAGGCGCCGCTTTCGAGATCATCCACAGCGCCACCCTCATCCACGACGACATCAACGACCAGGGCGAGGTCAGGCGCGGAAGGAAGACGCTCCACAAGGAGTACACCGTGAGCAAGGCGATCATCGCCGGGGACTACATGTTCGCGATGGGGTTCCGTCTCCTCGCCGTGGCCGCGCCCCAGATAGTGGACTTCATAGTGGAGGCATCGGCGTCCATGGGTGCGGGGGAGTTCGTCCAGAAGGACCTTGAGCACGCCTCGGCAGTCACGGAGGACGACTACATCAGGATCATAACGGGGAAGACCGCGAAGCTCTTCGAGGCCTCCTCCAAATCCGGGGCAGCCGTGGCCAATGCCGACAGCACCACGCTGGAGGCGCTGGGCAGATACGCTTTCCAGATCGGTCTGGCCTTCCAGATAGTCGACGACACCCTGGACGTCATCGGGAATCCAGGCAGCACGGGGAAGATGGTCGGCACCGACCTCATCGAGGGGAAGCCCACGCTCCCGGTGATCTATGCCATGGTCGACCCTGCGAACGGTCCGAGGCTCGTGGAGCTCTTCGAGAAGCAGGAGGCGACCCTGGACGACGTCAGGGAGGCCTTGGAACTGATCAGGGCCACCGATGCGGTCGACAGATGCCTCGACAGGGCGGCCGAGATCGCCGACGAGGCCCTCCCCCTGCTGGACTCCATCCCGGACTCGGTGTACAAGGAAGCCCTCCTCGATCTGGGGAGGTACGTGGTCGGGAGGGACAGGTGATCCCATGGACAGGACCAAGGTAGATGTTCTCGTCGTCGGGTCCGGCCCAGCAGGCAGCACCACCGCCCGCTTCGCCGCCGAGGGGGGAGCCGACGTCATGTTCATAGAGAGGCGCCCCGAGGTGGGGGTCCCGGTGAGATGCGGGGAGTTCATGCCGTCCCTGGGCGAGATCTACGGGATGTTCCCGACGCTCAAGGACGCCGAGTCGCTTTTCGACATACCCGACGGACTCCGCTGTCTGGAGACCAAGGGGATCAAGTTGGTGGACCCCAAGGGGAAGGAGACCCTCCTGGACTTCGAGGGGTACACCACGGACAGGGACCTCTTCGACCAGCATCTGGCGAAGCTCGCCGTCGAATCCGGTGCGACCCTTGAGAGGAACTGCCTCTTCAAGGGCATCGAGAACGGGAAAGCCGTCACCAGCCAGGGCGAGATCGAGTACAGGGTCATCGTGGGTGCCGACGGCCCCGGGTCGCGCGTGGCGCGCAGCCTGGGTCTGGCGAGGAACCAGAATCCGTACCCTGCGGTCACTGCCCAGGTGAAGGGGGACTTCGAGCCGTATCTGTACATGTTCTTCGGGGACGTGGCGCCGGGCGCCTACAGCTGGATCATCCCCAAGGACGGACGCGCCAATATAGGTGTGGGGTTCTCGCCCAGGTTCTCCAACGGGAGCCTGTCCGAGTACTTCGACAACTTCGCGGAGAAGCGCGGGTTCACCGGATACACGAAGCTGGAGGGCAAGTACGTACCCAGCGAGGGCCCTATAACTTCAACCGTCTCCGGCAACGGGATGGTCGTCGGCGACGCCGCCGGACAGGTGATCTCCGTGAACGGGGGCGGGATACCCCTGGCCATGATAGCCGGCAGGATCTGCGGCAGGGTCGCGGCGGAGAACATCCGCAGCTCGGCCCCGCTCTCGGATTACGAGACCCAGTGGCGTTCGGTCATGGAGAAGCCCCTGAAGACCGCGGCGTTCAACAAGAAGCTGGCGGACACGTTCGCATTCAGGTCGGAGAGGAGCACCACCCTGTGCATGTCCATACTGGGCGGGCGCAGGATGGGGAACCTGATCAGATGCAAGCGCATCTTCCCGTGATCGCTTCCTCCTGCAGGCCCTGAGCTGTGAGCCGCAGATCGGACAGTCGGGATGCTTCTCCTTGTACCATTTGCCGCATCCGACGCACTGGTAGTTCCATCTGACCTTCTTCGTGATGCCGGCCATGCCCACGGCCCTGTACGGGATCCCGAGCACCCTGGCGGTGTTCTGGATCGAGTAATCGTCGGTCCAGATAGTTCCGCCGACATCCAGTGCAAGCGCCAGGACGGTACGGTCCACAGGGGACAGCCTGGTGTCGTCACCCGTCCTGCGTGCCGCCTCGTCCACCCTCTCGAGGGACTCCTTCGAGCAGTCGGAGACACGGACCATGTCCCCCCAGAGGGCGAGGCGCGGATCGCCGTGGCGCTCCAGCTCCCTGATGACTCCCGGAGGGCACACATGCTCCTCCTCGGGCAGGGCGTCCATGGAGAAGAATGCGGAGCTGTCCAGAACAAGCATGGGAGGACGAAAGGCGACCCACGACATAATGCATTGCATCGATGGTGCTGGAAACCTCTATCTACCCAGAGATGAGATTGGCCATCATGGGAGTCCGCAACGGTGTAGCGCTTCTGATCGTCACGATGGTGCTGGGCGTACTGATGGACAGCATCGACGCCAGCATAGTCAACGTCGCTCTGCCGTCCATCGCCTCCGATTTCGCCACCGACACCAGCGTGGTCTCTTGGGTCACCATCGCCTACTTCCTGATGATGGCAGGGTTCCTGCTGCCGTTCGGGAGGGTGGCGGATGCGGGACACATCCGCAGGGTGTTCATGCTGGGGTTCGTGGTGTTCACCGCGTTCTCGCTCCTATGCGCAGTCGCACCGACGCTCGAGGTCCTCATAATCGCCAGGATCGCCCAGGGGGTGGGGGCGGCGGCCATCGCCGCAGTCGCACCGATGATATGCGTGAAGCTCCTGCCGAGGGAGCATCTGGGCCGCTCGCTCGGGATCATGGCCCTGGCATCATCCACGGGATTCGCATTAGGTCCCGCCCTCGGGGGAGTCCTGGTCGAGTTCCTCTCCTGGCACTGGATATTCCTGATCAACATCCCCATAGGGGTGGTCGCACTGCTGATCGGTCACGTGTCCCTGCCCGGCGAGGACAGGTCGAAGATAGCTGTAGATGTGAAGGGGTCCGCCCTGCTCTTCCTGGCAGTGACGTTCGCCGTGCTCGCATTCGAGAGGCTGTCGTATCCGGGGGAGATCCTGATCTGTGTGGTCTCGGCGGTCCTGGCGGTGGTGTTCGTCGCAGGATTCGCATACGAGAGCCTCCGCTCCGATCATCCGCTCTTCGATGTGAGGCTGTTCAGGATACGCAACCTGGACCTGGCCCTGCTTTCCTACACCATCCTGAACCTCGTGTACATGGGCGTCCTGTACGTGCTCCCGTTCTACATGGATCTGGAGCTCGGGCTGGGCTCCATGGTCAGCGGGGTCGTTCTGCTGATCCCGTCCGTATTCGTCCTGCTGATGAGCATACCCGTGGGCAACTACACGGACATGCATGGGCGCAGGTCCTGCGCGATCGCGGCATCGGTGTTCACATTGGCATACAGCGTGGTCCTGTTCATCATGGATCCGGAGATGGGGATGCTCCCGCTCATCCTGGCATCGGTTCTGATGGGAGTCGTGTGGGGGTTCAGCGGCACCGCCTCCTCGGGGAGGGTGGTGGACAACACGCCCGATGAGTCCAAGGCCATCGGGTCCTCGATGATGAGCTTCATGAACTACATGGGCGGGACCGTCGGAACCGCTCTGTTCGCATCCCTGCTGACATCCGGGAGCGATTCCGGCGGTGTTCCGATCGAGGAGCTGTCGCCGGGGGCCTTCATGGACGGCATGGAGTACTCAATGCTCTGGGCAGTGGCCCTGTCCGTGGTCATGCTGGTGATGTCCGTCGCGGTCAACGACAGGCGCAAACGGGATGCCTCCGGTGCGTAAAGGCTTAAACGTACCGGTGCGATGGGAGTCAAGGTGTTCCGATGGATGTGGCTGGAGTCGTAGTCATAATGCTAACGGGCCTCTGGCTCTTCCTGCCCGCGATGGTTCCGAACTCGGCTGCCGTCGTATTCGGCGGCGAGACGAAGATGGACTTCGGGAAGTCCTGGCGCGGGAAGAGGATATTCGGCGACGGGAAGTCCTGGAGGGGCTTCTTCGGCGGTGCGTTCTCCGGGATACTGGTGGGTCTGATCCTCATCGGGGTGTCCTCGATCTGGGATCCCGAGAATTTCTGGGGCTACGGGTCATTCTGGGGCAATGTCGGCATCCTCGCCTGCCTGTCCTTCGGGGCAGTGCTCGGTGACCTCTGCGGTGCGTTCATCAAGAGGCGCCTTGGCATGGAGAGGGGGCAGAAGGCCCCGATCCTGGACCAGTACGATTTCGTCATCGGCGCGTTCCTGGTGACCGTGCTGTTCTTCCCGGACTGGGTCTATGCCAATTACATAGAGGGCTGGCACATCGTCGCCCTGATCTTCATAATAGTCATCATGTTCGCCATCCACAGGGTGGTGAACATAATCGGATACAGGATGGGGCTCAAGAAGGAGCCGTGGTGATCATATGAGCGAACTTTCGGACGCTTTGAAGGAATGCGGTGCGCTGCAGTTCGGCGAGTTCACACTCGCCTCCGGCGCCAAGAGCGACTACTACATCAACATCAAGAAGGCCAGCACAGACCCCAAGGTGCTGGGCATAATCGCCCGCCTCATGGCCGAGAGGATGAGGGAGAACGGCATCGAGGCGGACAGGATAGCGGGCGTCGTTCTGGGTGCGGTCCCCCTGGAGGCCGCTCTTGCCCTGGAGACGGGCCTGCCCTTCGTCATGGTCCGCAAGGAGAAGAAGGACCACGGCACCGGGAAGCAGATCGAGGGGGACCTGAATCCCGGCGAGGTCGTCATCATGGTGGAGGACGTCGTCACCACCGCCGGCTCCTGCATACAGGGCATACACGTGCTCAGGGACGCCGGGGCGGACGTGAGGTACGTCATCTCCGTCATCGACCGCGAGGCCGGTGGCGCCGAGGCGCTGGAGGCGGAGGGCGTCGAGTTCATCCCCCTGGTCAAGGGATCGGAGCTCCTGGGGGAGAGATGAGGCCCGACGCGGACTGCTCCAGGTGCGGTCTATGCGAGATGCGCACCACCATCGTCATGCCCGACGGCAACCCGGAGTACGGGATAGTGTTCGTCGGCGAGGGTCCCGGCGAGTCGGAGGACCTGCAGGGACGTCCCTTCGTCGGCAGGTCGGGGAAGATTCTCGACGGCATGATGGCCGAGGCCGGATTCGACAGGACCAAGGTCATGATCACCAACACGGTCAAGTGCAGGCCCCCGAACAACAGGGACCCCACCCCGGAGGAGATGGCGGCCTGTCGTCCCTTCCTCGAGTCCGAGCTGTATGACGCCAGGCTCATCGTCGGCCTCGGCAGGTCGGCCTGCCGCGACCTGATGGGGTACGAGGGCCCGATGTCCGAGATCGTCAACATCCCGATGACCATAAAGGTCCGGGACCGCGAGATCGTATTCATCCCCACGTACCATCCTGCGGCCACGATATACAACAAGGACTCAAGGGAGGCACTCAGGGAGACGATGCGTGTGGTCTCGGAGTGGCTCAGATGAGGTTCGGCGGCTTCATGATAGACATGGACGGCACCGTCTACAAGGGCGGAGTGCCGATCCCAGGGGCCAGGGAGTTCGTAGGCAGACTGAGGGCCGACGGGATACCGTTCGTGTTCCTCACGAACAACTCCGCCCACGGAAGGTCGTTCTATCTGTCCAAGCTCGCACGCATGGGCTTCGACGCGGACATCGGCAACATCCTGACGTCCACCATCGCGACCATAAGGTTCCTCCTGTCGGAGCGGCCCGGGAAGACCGTGTACCCGGTCGCTGTTCCGGAGGTCGTCGAGGAGATGCGTGCTGCCGGGGTCCCTCTGGTGGACCGCGACCCGGACATAGTCGTCCTGACCTTCGACACGACCATAACCTATGCCAAGATCAACGATGCCTACCACTTCCTGACCGAGGGGGCGGAGCTGGTGGCCACCCATCCGGACGACCTCTGTCCCACGGAGGACTCCTATGACATCGACGTCGGTCCGTTCATCAGGATGTTCGAGCAGATGTGCTCCAAGGAGGCTGTCATCATCGGGAAGCCCAACCGCCTCATGCTGGAGATGGCCGCCAGGGAGATGGGTGTGGAGCCTGATGACACGGTGATGGTGGGTGACCGCCTGTACACCGACATCGAGATGGCCGTGAGGGCTGGCACCCAGTCGATACTGGTCCTGTCGGGTGAGACGGACATGGCGATGGTGGAGTCGTCCGGGAGGAGACCCACAGCCATCGTGGACTCCGTGGCCGACATCCCCGCGATGATCGACGACGCCTCGGGGCGCTGAGCGGCACCGTCTCGTCTCATCTCCGGGGTTCCGTGACCTTCGTCACAGCCCGGCGGTCGCGGCATACTGTTTTATGAAGGGGGGAGGGGGGAGATGTTGTATTATGAACAGGAACCTGGCGATTGCCGTATGTGTCATCGCGGTCGTGGCGGCGGTCTCCGTGGGGGACTGGTACGAGCTGACCGTCTCAGGTCCGGACGGCGGATCCGTGCACAGGTACTCGATTACAGGGATCGACGGGGTGTTCCTGACGATCGACATCGACGGCCAGGAGACCACGGTCAACGCCGTCGATGCGTTCCCTTACTTCTGCATGCCGTACGGCTATGACATTCAGATCGTCGGGACCGAGACCATAGACACACCGTTCGGGGAGACGGAATGCGACGTGTACGGGTACGGTGATGACAGGTACTGGGTGCATGACGGCATCACATACATGCAAAGCATCACCAACGGCATGGGTACGGCGGTCACCAGCCTGACCGGGACATCTCTTCTCGGTTGAAACAACGGGGGAGACTCTCCCCCATCTCACATTGCTCCATGAGATCCGCCCGCTGACGGAGATGTCCAAAGGACACGTCTTCAGGGGCAGGGCAGGATGTATACATGGGACTCCGTCTCGGACCGGGGCAACATGGTTTATTGACCGCCCCATCCTTCAATCAGCATGGATGTCCACGCGGCTCTGGTCGCCGAGTCAGTCTCCTTTCTAAGTATCAAGGATGATCATCCGTACGACATCATCATAGTGTCCTTCGAACCGCCGGTCGAAGGAGATGGCTGATACGACGTCAGCTGTAAGCAGTGCTACGGTGTTCGACATCGAGGATGAGAATCAGAAGGACGTTGTCTTGGATCCGAGCGAACACGCGGTAATCCTCAACACGGTATCTCCAGATCCCTTTCAGGTTTCCCTTTAGCGCCTTTCCGTGGATGCGCGGATTCTCACAGCCCACCAGGTTCTTGTCAATCCATTCGAGAATCATCTCGCTGACGCTCGGATCGAGCTTGTGAAGGGCCTTGAGAGCCTCAGGACGGTAGTCGACAGTGTATGTCAACGCAATCCGAACTCCCTCATAACCTCGTCATGAGTGTAGGACTGAGGGTTCTTCTCGTGCTCCTCGACGATTCTCGCACATCTGTCGTAGTCATGAGCGTCCTCTATGGCCTCGGCTACGAGCCTTGTGATGTACTCGGCCGCTGTGAGACCGTTCTTGGCCGCCAACACCTCCACATCGCGTGTCATAGCAGAATCGAACGAGACCGTTATGGACATGCTTGAAAAAATGTTCTTCGAGTATAAAAGTGGACTGTTCAAGGAATCAGAAAATCGCTTTGTTCAAAAGTGGCTGACAAATGGCTTTTTCATCGGAGATGTTGGGATAAGAAATGGTCCCCACTCCCTGATTTGCTACTTGGCATTTTTGCCAATTCAATCACCCCATCCGGCTCTGCGGGACATGGCCAGCTGGTGTGCGTAAAGCTTGCCAAGGGCGTCGCTCATGTCATCGAGGTTGACTCCGATGTACCTGAGGGTGGTCTGGATGTCCTCGTGACCGTAGAGCTTCGAGATCGTCTCTATCGGAGTTCCGGCATGGTACAGGTTGCGGCCGAAGGTCCTCCTGAGGGTGTGGTTGCTGAAGTCCATTCCGAGGCGGTCGCGGACCTTGTGGATCACTGCGCGGTCCAGGCTGTGGCCTCTCTCGGTGTATGCACCACCGGCGGGTTTGTCGACATAGTGGCACCAGATCAGCAGGTTGTCAGGGACCGGCCAGGTAGGGTTGTACGATCCGATCCTCGAGACTATCTTCGAACGCTCATCCAGCCAGGTCCTGAAGACCCTCTCGCTGTCCGGATGGAAGGGGATGGTCCTCCATTTCCCCTCTCCGCGGCCCTTGCCGCAGACAGAGATGGAGCACTTGCGGGGGTCGTCGCTGAAGTGGACATCGCCCACACGGAGCTTGATGACCTCGGAGACGCGGAGCCCCATGCAGAGCTCCAGGTGGATGACGATGTCCTCCAGAGGGGTCTTTGGGGCCTGCATGAGCCTGATGCATTCCTCGTCGGAGAGCCAGTCGACGTTCGGGCGGTCGTCGTACCCGAGGTTAATCTCCATGTCCTCAACGACGGTGTTGTCGTAGAACTTCAGGTACCTGTTCAGGATGTGGAGGTAACAGTTGCGGGTGGAGATCGCCCTGTCGCCCCAGTACTCCAGGAGGAACCTGATGTCATCCTCTCCGATCCTGCGGGGGTTCAGTTCGAGTCCGTTGTCCCTGAGGATTCCGTTGATGTTGATCAGCACCGCCTCGTACTTGGCGCTGGTGGCTTTCTTGGTGTTCTTGTACGTCACGTGGATGTGCTCGTTGACGCAGGCGGTCGGTGTGTGGGGTCTGTTGGCCATGGTATCACTCGAATCCCGCCTCGTCGAAGCACCTGGCCTCCAGACCTATGAAGAAACTCTGGAGCCTGGAGAACTCCTCGATCTCCTCACCGCGCAGAGAGGTCATCGGGAAGTTGCGGAGCATCGTGGCGATGCAGCTGACGTCTATCAGGCGGGCGTAGTCCTGGTATTCCGCTCTCATCTCGGGTGGTCCGGAGGAGGGGGTGCCATTGCTTTTGGAAAAGTTGCCTATTTCAATCATGTTTGACAATATTGCCAAACCATTGTTTAATACTTTGGCATGATTGACAATATTGGATAAGATGGTCCAGATTGGCAAGATTGTGAAATACGACGATTATGGGAGGATCACATGCCCCTCGGCGCTCGCCGAGCTCCTCGACCTCCAGAAGGGGGAGGACGAGGTCACGTGGCACGTGGAGGACGGGAAGGTCATCCTGAGGAAGGTCACCAAGACCTATGCCGGGGGATTCGACTTCGAGTCCGAGGAGATCGAGAAGAGGCTCAGGGACTATGAGGAGCAGTACTGCGAATCAGGAGCCGGAGAGGAACTGGACTTCGAGGAGGCCCAGGCCAGGGCCAGAGCGCAGTACGAGAGGGACAAGGAAGCCCGCAAGGCTCTGAGAGAGCAGAAGAAGGGCAAGAGCTGATCACCGTCCGGACGATCTCCACCCGCACCGGCTACACCTTCCTGGGCTGGAGCACCTCTCAGGATGGGGACGTCGTCTACGCCGACGCGGCCGTGGTGCTGAACCTCTCCGATGAGGACGGGGCCACCGTGGACCTCTACGCCGTCTGGAAGCCAATCACCTACACGGTGAAGTTCGACTCCAACGGAGGATTCGGGACCATGGACGACGTGTCCATGACGTACGACGTGCAGTCTGCGCTGCCCTCCGACAAGTTCTTCCGCTTCGGGTACACCTTCGAGGGATGGAACACGTCCGCCGACGGATCCGGAACGGCGTACGGCGACGGCGCCACCGTCTCCAACCTGGCCACCACCGACGGTGCGACGGTCACCCTGTACGCCCAGTGGGACAGGAACTACACGCCCCCGGTGGACCCCGACCCGCCGGTCGATCCAGAGCCCCCGGAGGAGGAGACCACCGTAACCGAGAACCCGGACGGATCCACCACCACGACCACCACCAGACCCGACGGCTCATCGACAGAGGTGACCGAGAGGCCCGACGGCTCGTCCACGACCACGGACGTGAAGCCCGTGACCGGAGGGACCCAGACGACCGTCACCGACAAGGACCCCGAAGGGAACACCACCGAGACCGTCACCACGGAGACGGTCACCGACGCCGCCTCCGGCGGCACGGTGACCTCCACCGTGGTGGAGACCACCGACTCCGAAGGGGTAACCGCCGTGAAGGAGGAGTCCAAGTACACCTCATCCGACGGAACCGTGACCACCGAGGTCTCCAAGGAGACGGCAGCCGACGGAAGCAGCTCCGCCCAGTCCACCACGACAGTGAACACGGCGTCCGGAGTTATCGACACCGCCACCGCCGGAGCGGCGGTGGGGCAGATGGAGGAGGCCGTCTCCGGCACCGGATCGTCGGACAGCGTCATCATCATCGTGCAGGACTCCGGCGGCGACATCGGCGTGACATTCGAGCCCGAGGCCATCGCGGCCATCGCTGACTCCGGCGCCACCATGGAGGTCAGGGGAGAGGTCGGAACCTTATCCGCCCCGTCGGAGGTCTCCGACAATCTCGTTCAGAGCACGGACGGTTTCAGGCTGGTCATGGCAGTGGCAGACAAGACGGAGATGAGCCAGGAGCAGCAGGGCGCCGTCGGAGACAGGCCCACCTACCAGCTCCTCGTGGTCTCGTCCTCCGGCGAGGTCCACGAGCTCGGAGGCGTCGTGACCGTCACCATCCCCTACGAGCTCGCCGAAGGCGAGGACGCATCGTCCCTCGTCGTCTACTACGTGGACGACGCGGGCGACAGGCACGCCATGCCCACGTCCTACGACGTCAAGGCGGGAGCGGTGACGTTCGAGACCGACCACTTCTCGTACTACGTCATCGGAACCCCCGCGGAGGAACCGGACACCCCGGTTGACCCCGACACGCCCGTCGATCCGGACGTCCCCGGAGGCGACACGGACACACCCGAAGCGTCCGGAGACGGAGACGGCGACAGCACCCTGCTGTACGTCGGAATCGCCGCGGCGGTGATCGTGATCGCGATCATCGCGGTCGTCGCCTTCCGCAGGCACTCCGGCTGAGGGACCATCCGAGGCCGCCTCCGGGCGGCCTCAAACCTTTTTCAATCTGTTACCAGACGCCAGATATCTGCAGCATGTTCAGAATTTGTTGTATACGGTCGATTCATCGATCATTAGCGGATTACCATGCTTTGACTGAGGTCTCTGTTGAGAGTTCTGGAAACGATGCATTTTGACAGTTGTCTGATTCTGCTGAAAATACTCCAACTGATCTTCAGAAGTTCACTCGATATTCGTTTAGCATGGCATTGGCCTTAAAAAAGGCCTTAGCAACCCATAATCCCATATGTTTTGAACATAGTAGTTGTCGTACCCGTCCCGTCATCTATGTTGAATTTCGTCGACGTCGATGATGCTGGTTATGGAAGAATCATGTCACGGGAACCGTCTGTGCGGTCTTTGTGTTCGCATAATCGATGTGATCGCTCCTGATGGCACGGGCGGCAGGCCACTTATTCATGGATTAGTAGGATTGAATAAAGGTCGGAGGGATTCCTCCGACCGTTTTTAAGGTACCGTCAGATCATGCCTCTGTTCTTGGCGATGAAGAATGCGATCGCTATCACCACTATGATGGCGATAATCGCAGCCAGCCAGAGGGTACTGCCACCCGATTCATCCTCTCCCGATTCGACATCCGGGCTATCATTATCGTCACCGGGAGTTACACCGGGATCTTCATCATCACCACCGGGAGTTACACCGGGGTCATCATCGTCTCCGCCGGGCTGATCGGAAACATCCCTGATGTATCCGCAGCCGTTGTTGCATTCGGCATCGTATTCGTTGTCGAACACATGGCCAACCGTAGCGCCTGCGGCGGCGCTGTCGCCGTTGCAGACACCGTAGAATGCTGACGATGGGATGGAGGCCACGTTCGAGGGTATTGTGACCGAAGTCAGGGAAGTGCAGTCTTCGAACGCGTACATTCCGATCTTTTCGATACTGCCGGGTATGGTGACCGACTCGAGCAACGTGCAGCCCGCGAACGCGTAGCTTCCGATCTCCGTCGTATCGGACGGTATCGCATAGGTGCCTCCCCTGCCGGCAGGGAATTGGATCAACGCCGCCATATTCTTGTCGAACAATACTCCGTCCTCGGAGACATACCTCGTATTGCCCTGGTTCACATCTATCTTGGCAAGGGATGTGCAGTAATCGAACGGGCCGTACCCAATGTTGGTCACGTTCGAAGGTATGGTTACAGACGTGAGCGACGTGCAGTAATCGAATGCTCTGCTTCCGATCTCGGTCACGCTGTCCGGTATGGTGACCGACTCGAGCGACTTGCACCCTGAGAACGCAGTGCCTCCGATCTCGGTCACGCTGTCCGGTATGGTGACGGATGTGAGCGACGTGCATCCGTAGAACACGGAGGCTCCGATGTAGGTCAGGCCCGTCGCTATTTCGACAGACGTGAGCGACGTGCATCCCCTGAAGGCATCCTGATACAGGTTGGCTACGCTGGACGGTATGGTTACAGATGTGAGCGACGTGCATCCAGAGAACGCAGAGGACCCGATGGTGGCCACCTTGCCCGGTATGGTGATCGACGACAGGGATGTGCATCCGTAGAACGCAGAGGACCCGATGGAAGTCAGGTTTTTCGGCATGTCAACTGCTGTGAGCGACGTGCATCCGGAGAAGGCAGAACCGCTAATGCTGGTCACGCTGTTCGGTATGGTGATCGACGACAGGGATGTGCATCCATCGAATGCGTTGAAACTCAGTACGGTCACGCTGTCCGGTATGGTGACGGATGTGAGCGATTCGCAGCCAAAGAACGAGTATGAACCAAGTTCAACCACTTCGTATGTTACACCATTGTGCTGTACCGTCCCCGGAATCTTCACCGATACCACTGAAGGATCAACGGCAACATCCCTGACTGTGCTGGTACCGACCTGTACGGTACTTTCATCCGTTTTAACCATGTACTCTATGTCGATTCCATCTTCATTCGGAACGATGAAGACGTCCCCTGCATTTGCATTGCAATCATCACTTCCGATGCCGATGACCAGGGCGACGCTCGCTGCCAGGACGATCAATGACATTGCGAAAACCCTGATGCGGTTCCTCGTCATCGACGAAGAAATGATGTATTCCATGAGATCATTGTATTTTTTAAGACTCATGAACGAAAATATGTCTATGGATTTATATAAATAGTCAGAGTATCGTGGTTGCTTATTTATTTTTTAAATTGGTTTCAAAATCGAATCCGGTGTACGGACTCTGTTCAGGCATGTGTCTGTGCTGCCTTCTCTATAAAATCATCGGTGGCTATAGAAAAATATGGGCCTATTACAAAATGAGTGGAAGTGAGGCAATCTGAACAGTGGTTCTTTTGACATCGTTCAAACGAATCTGCATGAGTCTCTGAAGTACACGATCCTGGACAGACGGTCGCTCCGATGGTATCCATTCGCCAGACGCTTGCTGAACTGGACCTTCGCGTTCAGCCCTTCCTGGTAGGCGTTGTTCACACTGGTTTCAATGGCAAGGAGTATCCCATCGAAATGAGTCCTGACTGTCTTAGCCAGAGCCCTGAATGCTCTGGATCCCTCTTTCTCAACCCATTCCACCCACCGGGCGAGGTGGTCTGCGGCCACCTCGACCGATGGGGAGTCGTACATCTGCCTCAGAGACTCCTTCATGGCGTAGGACTTCGCCACGACATCGTTGTCGGCGGTGATGTCGAGGAGCGCTTCGCGCTCCTCCAACGTCAGCTTGCCGGGATCTTTGAGCAGCGCATATCTGACGGACTTCAATCTCTGGCCGTTGACCTGGCCGGAGGCACGGTCCCCGTCGAGCTTCTTGTTGGCCAGCTGGATGAGGTGGAAGGGATCAAAGACCATGTGCGCGTTGGGCCTCAGTAGAAGCCCCGATGAAATCATAGTGCTGGATTCCAAGACCAGTCCTTATCGGCAACGATCTTGCAGTTGTGCGCGATAACCTTGCAGAGGGCCTGTGTCACCTTGGATTGTTCCAGCCGTGAAAGGATGTGCGAGCCTGTGTGGGTCTTGATCATGAAGTTGCCTGTCTCGACCTGCGAACGCTGGCCGTAGACCTTTTTGAGCTCCCCGTCCTCCTTCAGGGTCTTCTTCATATGATTGCGGATGACCCCGTGCGTGGAGTAGCCGCGGTTCCCGCGGCTCTCCCTGCACGGGATCACGGTCACACAACCAAGGTTGCGCCTGACGTATCTGTGCAGAGGCTCGCCGTCGTACCCCCTGTCCATGGCTATGTGGGATATCCTCATCCCTGTGAGGTCCCGGACATGCTCCGGGACGAACCTGCTGTCGTGCTTCTTGTTCGGAGACGCCCTCGCCGAGACGACGAGGTGCGTCTCCGTGTCCACGGCTACGGACAGCTTCGTGAAGGGCCTGGGCTCGGTCTTGATCCCGAACTCCTTGCAGCGCTTGGCGAAATGCGCCGAGCGCAGGAAGTTGCTGAATCCCGTGCCGTCGATGGCAAGAACACGCTCGTTATGACAGAAATGCCTGAACGCGGCGATCACGTTGTGAAGGTCCTGCTCGTCGACGATGCTCGCGAACCTGATGAGCGTGGTCCTGTGGGGGACGAAGGACACCCCCATCTCCGATAGGAGATGGGGATAGCTGGGTGCATCGATGCAGAACTGCTCGTAGGAGAGCTTCAGCTTCTCCCTTAGGACTAGTATCACGATCTTGGCGCGGTAGCTGTACACATGGTTGCTCTTCCGGTGCCGGTAGACCGGCACCTCCAGATGCTCCATGATCGCCATCAGAAGCTGCACGTACCGGAGCAGCCTGTCGTTGCCTTCGATCTGGCTGCGATGGTATCTGCCTCTCTTTCCTCTTCTGAGCGTTCTTCCGTCGACTTTATCAGTTCCCTTGCCACTCTTCCTCTCTGTCATCCGACACACTCCGGATGGCCTCTCCCGTTGGCTGGTAACTTTCGGGGGGGGGGGAGTTACCTTTCTTCTCGCCTCTTCGGCATCGGTGGACTCGGATTCTCGTGTCGTCTTCTTTCTTCGTCTTTTGGATTTGGATTATAATCATTTTTAATGATATATATCCAAATCCACCTGCCCATATATGGCAGTATGATATATAAAAAGAACGGTATACCAAAAAGTCAGAGTCGGGAAGGAAATAGGTCCGACCATTCGGCCGGATCAGATTAAGATGATTTCATCGGCGCTGGATATCTATTAATGTCTAAACCCCGGTGATTACCATGCCGTTCCTTTCGCAGGCCGGATCTCAGGAGCCCGCACAATGCGGACGGATGGGCCCGGAGCAGAAGTCTCCGAGGAGGACACGCATATGGCTGAGGATGATGATGACACGATCAACACGACTGCGGAGCCGGTCCAGGTTGAGCAGGGGACGACGGATTCAGAGGCCGGGCAGACGCCTGCTACGGCCACAGGCTCCCAGAAATCCGGCTTGAACACGCTGGGTGATATGTTCCATACCAAGATCGGTCCGTACTCGATGTCGGTATGGCTGCTGATATTCGCGGTCGTACTGGGATACGCTTCGTACGGGATGCCGCTGATGAGAGACCTTCCCGAATACGGGAGAGGCCATCTGAACGGATACGAACTGCTGGTGGACTCCGAGGACTACTTCTCGGCCACCCTGACGATCGACGGGGCAGGGATAATCAGGTATGTTCCGACCGTGGCCCTGATCGTCCTGCTGATAGTGGCCGTCCTCGTGCTCCTGCCGAGGATGCGCATAGAACAGATAAGCAGGTACACCTCGAAGCTGAACGTCCCTCAGGACGGGATCATCGGGAAGTACCTCGTCATGGTCCTGGGCTTGGTCTTGGTGGTCCTCGCAGTCCTCCTGCTGACATGGAGCGGGAGGGTGTACTATCCCGGATTCTTCGAGTTGCAATTGTTCGAGACCGGGTCCGGCGCGTACGCCCTGCTGGTGTCCGGACTCCTGATAGCCTTCATCGGGTTCATGGACTCCCTGAGGACCAGGCCAGAGGAGAACTACACGATGTCTCTCCTGATATTCCGCGACCCGTCCCCGAGGGTCGTGTCGGAGCCCGAACCCGAGCAGCCGTCCGATGACATACTGTCCAAGCTGACCGCGTTCTTCACCGACAGGAAGAACATGACGATCGCAGCCTTCCTCGTGGGAGGAATCCTCGTGCTGCTGGGACTGTACTACATCCTGTCCCGCATAGGGGATGCCGACTTCATACTCTCGGAGGCGATCTCCGATCTCGGCGTGATCGTCCTGGGCATCCTCGTAGTGAGGTTCGCCAAGGGGCTCTACGAGGGCAAGATCGTCGAGAAGGTCGACGTGATGTCCAGGGTCATCATGACACTGGGCATGGGCATGATGCTGAACCTCCTGCTGGGCATGGTCTACGAGGCCAGCGTCTACACCGTCATCTGGTTCATGGTGGCCGCGTTCGTCTACCTGTACGGGGAGTACATGGAGCGCGACAAGACTCCGCCCATCGCGGACAAGATCGTCTGGGTGCTGATGATGGTCGGAAGCCTCCTGGTGGTCCTGTGGGCCATCTACAACCTGGTCCGCGGCATGGAGAACCCCAGCGTCTACATGCTGATGAATGTCGTCAGGATCCTCGCGGGACTCTTCATCCTGTTCCTCACCCTGGATCCCGGGGTCAGGAAGCGCATGGGGATCTGAACGCACCTTTCAGCTCGGGGGCCACATGCCCCTGAGCCTCCCACCCTCCCTCTCGGGGTCCATGGTGCTGACCTCGAGTCCGGGGACGATCATCCTCACGACGGGGACGTTGAGCTCCGGGCGGGTCAGGTCGACCGCGACCACGCTCTGGAACCCGGCCTCCATGAGGCTGCCGAGGACGACCTCGATGTCATCGAGGACGTACGGTGTGGAGCGGTCCTCCATGTCCTCCAGCTTGACTGTCCTGGGGCTGCGACCGAACCACATGCGGTTGACCTGCTTGATCCTCTCGTATCCCATGTCCTGGGTGACCTTCTGGAGCTGGGCGTTGATCTTCGCCCCGTGCCTGTGCGTCGCCCTGCTCTGCGCGACCTCGGTTATCGCCCTGATCGCGGCGATCTCCGGGTTCAGATGCGTCCCCACGCCTATGGTGAGCATCTCTGGATCCTTCGTCACGGTGTCGTCGGCCGCCGCTCCGATGGTTGGGATGCCGATGTCGCTTGTCAGGTCCTTCAGGTGGATGTCGATGCCCCTGTCCGCGAACTTGGCGATTAGCCGGGCGGGGACGGAGTCCGGATCCTCCAGGACGATGTCCGCGTTGGTCATGTCGCGGTACTCCGCGATCGACCACGCGTCCCTCTCGATGTCCTCGAAGAGTCCGTGGAGGATGGCCTCCTCCATGGTGTTGCCGGAGGCTATCCCGTTGGTGTGGAACCTGAAGAGCTGGTAGTCGCCGTCCGGGTAGTATGGGTAGTACACCGCGCAGGCGGGAACCCACACGGGGCATCCGCGGAACATCTCCCATCCCTGCGTCCAGGCGATGGTCTCGTTCAAGTACCTGTCCAGCACCGGGATGGGGAGGATGAGGTCCTTGGGGTCGACGGTCATCATGACGTCGCAGGCCTGCTCGTAGGTGCCGTAGACGACCTCGTCCTCCTCCCTCTGCTCGGCGCTGTAGCGCTCCAGCGACTCCCTCAGTAGAAGTACAGTCTTGTTCCTCTCAGATGAAGGTACAGGACGGCTGCCAGAATCAGTATGATTGTCGCTGTCACGCCCATTGTGAGATCGGGCACCGGACTCATGCCGGATACTACCAATGGGACTATCACCGACGCCAGACCTATCCCCATAGACCCCAGCATGGACACGGATCCACCCTTCACCGCATAGTACTCACTGCTCCAGTAGTACCTCGGATAACGTATGTTCATGACCATCCCCAGAGCAGGGGTGAACAGGGCGTATGAGGTGGGAACCACGACGAGCAGGACGAGATCCACACCCGAGATCCCTAGGCCGGTGGCAAGCATCGCTATGCTCACGAGTTCCAGAGGGATGACGATCGTGATGTTGACCAGAATCTTCGAAAGGAAGATGTCCCATGGCCTCAGAGGCGACGAACCCAGGATCCAGCGAGTATCACCCTCCATCGAAAGAGACACGGACGTCGTGCATGAGAGTGCGACGAAGAACGAGACGAACAACGGCATGGACGTCGTCAACAGCGGCATGAGCTGTCCGAGCTCAGAGGAGTCAAGACCGTCGTCGGTGAAGGCGATCATGTACGACAGCACAACCAGGAGAAGCATCCCGACGGCCGTGTTGGTGATGTAGATTCTGCTGGATACGTATCTCCTGACGTCTCTTCTGTACAGGGAGAACAAGCGTCCGCTGGCACGGGCTTCGGCCGCGGAGGCCTTGCGGGCGGTGGAGGCATTCCTCGAGTTGAGGCTCATCAGACATCTCGATGCGACCAGTACCACGGCCGTTGCCGATGCGAGCGATGCGACGATCAGCAGGATGATGCACGGGATATCCCAAGCAGCCCATCCAGCGATCCATGCGGCCGGAGGACAGGATGCGGGCACAACATCTCCAAGGGATGCGATCATGTCGGATCCTCCGACCTCTCCGGACATCCAGTTCATCAGCACGGCCAGGACGGCTACGATGGCCACCAGTGCGACGATCGAGGTCGCACCCTTGTGAGATGATGTCGAACCGACCCTGCTGACGATGGTGCCCAGGGTGGCTCCGATGGATGCAGGTATGAGTGAACCGAGGAGTGTGGCGGCTACGAATGCGAACACGGAGCCCATGGAATAGTGACCGGACATCGCCAGAGCTCCGATAAGTGACAGGTACAGTCCGATAGTCGCAGACACCAGGTATACAGACAGGAAGCGGGACAGAGCGACATGGGTCGAACTGACCGGCATGGACATCACGAAGTCGTAGTCATCGAACACGAACGCATGGGTTCCCCTGAAGAAGGAGAATCCTAGGGAGGCAGTGACAGAGATGAAGGCGGCAATCAGAGGAATCTGATCGGCAAGACCCATCTGGGCCAGGGTGTCCATGAACATGTATTGGAGGAATCCGAACAACGCAGCGACAAGGGCCACCGATGCGAAGTAAGTCAGAGCATCGCGATTGCTGCTCTGCCTGTGGAACACTGCTCCGAGGCGCAGCTCCTCGCACAGCTGTATCTTCATGAGGGCTGCGATGTCATTGCCCATCGGCCATCAGCTCCAGGAACGCATCCTCAAGAGTGCTGTCGCCACGGACCTCATCCATGCCGCCGGATGCCACGAGCCTGCCCGACTTGATCACGGATACGGTGTCGCAGAGCCTCTCGGCCACGTCCAGGACGTGGGTCGAGAAGAACACGGCGCATCCCGAGTCGCACATCTCGCGCATCATCATTTTCAGGGAATGGGTCGACTCCGGATCGAGACCTACGAACGGCTCATCGAGGATCAGGAGCTTCGGGTCGTGCGACAGGGCGCCGATGATGGCCAGTTTCTGTTTCATTCCGTGGCTGTACGAACCGATGAGGTTGCCAAGGTCGTCCTGGAGACCGAAGACGGATGATAGCCTGTCGATCCTCTCGCGGCGATCCGTTTCGGAGACGCCGTATATGTCGCATACGAAATCAAGGTACTGGATTCCGGAGATGTAGTCGTAGAGGTCGGGGTTGTCAGGTATGTATGCCAGAACCTTCTTGCATTGAACAGGCTCGTTCCTGATGGAGTGCCCGTCGATCGTGATCTCGCCCTCATCAAAATCCATCAGTCCGACCACTGCACGCAGTGTCGTGGTCTTCCCGGCCCCGTTGCGTCCTATGAACGCGTGAATCTCTCCGGAACGAACATTCAGAGAAAGGTTCGACACCGCCTTCTTGTCCCCGCCGTAGGTTTTGGACAGATTCTCTATGCTGAGTATGCTCTCGTTGTTCCGATTCCCACCCATGGTCATCGGTTACCATGGTATCTCGCTTCTGTATTTATTAAGTGTTAATCCAAGATTGATACTAATCATCTAATAGCGAGGTGTCACGAATGAGGAGGGGAGAGGATAAGGCCGATCGTGTGGAACCTGCGACCCTCGGCAGGTTCGTTCTCTCTGAGCCTCCCGATTATGTTCGCAATCTCCCTTAGGGCGCCATTAATCTCCTCGTTGGTTGCAAGAACAGGGCTCATGGAGAATCCCGCATCATGGGTGAGGTCGGCGTCGGGATCGTCGCAGAACTCGCGGAACTGTTGTACGAAACTCAGAACGTACTGCATGAACATGGAGAAGTACATCTCGGAGGGGTTCGACCGGATGACGGATTCCATGTTGTCGAACATTCTTTTCACCGGAGCATAGGTGCGTTCCACGGTACCACGTTTCTTCACCTCGTCAACGACCTCGATCAGCCCATCATCGGTGAGGCGTTTGAGGTGACGATACATAGTGGCGCGGGGGATGTTCGGGCATCTGCTGTGAAGCTCACTGGCTTTGGAGCATGTGCCACGGAGAATCTCAATGAACAGCTGGCATCTGTAAGGATCAGATAAACAATCTACGATATTGCGGTTGAACTCATCAGCAGGTTCCGATTGATCCATCAATGGGGGATGGAGTGGAGTCGATAAGATTATTCGGGTGATTTCGAAGGAAACATGAATGTAATCAAAATCATTAAACGAGTTTTAACTCAAGTATTCTCTATCAAGTATTCTCTATCAAGTATTCTCTATCAAGTCTGACCCTCGCTGCGCTCGGGTCTGTCGCCGCTGCGCGGCTCCATGTCAGACGGTCGCGCCCCCTGCCGTGCGGCAGACGGGGGCGCAGCCCGCCCGACGGGTCATCGCTGACGCGATGACTTGGGATAAGGACGCGGTACGAAGGCCTCGGCGCTGCCGAGGAGGGATGCCGGAGAAGGGAGAGTGTGGTTTGTTGCCCTTGGGGGCGTTGGGGTACGGTATGCGGGCGAGGGCCTTGGAGGCCCTGCGGGAATGCCCCATGAGGCGGTAGAGTCTGTAACTTGATCTGAACTGTCTGTGTTCCTTCCGGTGTGTCCTGATGATTGAACGGATGGAACGGAGAACGGATCTGATAATTCCTGTGATGAAGAGAATGATTCCTCTGGTGAAGGAGATCACCGAGACGATCAGGAAACGGATGACGGCGAGGAACGCCCTGGAGAGACGGTGTCTCCTCGTGACGGGTTCGGATCTCCGCATCCTTCCTCCTGGTTCTCCTTTCTCTCCCTGCGAAGACGGAGGATTTCGAGGACGATGGACTCGTCCACCATGCCCATATAGGACCACGAGGA
Source organism: uncultured Methanomassiliicoccales archaeon (assembly GCA_959597175.1). Classification (GTDB taxonomy): domain Archaea; phylum Thermoplasmatota; class Thermoplasmata; order Methanomassiliicoccales; family Methanomethylophilaceae; genus Methanoprimaticola. Next base: position 74,506 of record CAUFXM010000006.1, on the reverse strand, counting down.
TGGTTCCTTCTCCTCTTCTTCCTGCTGCTCTTTCAGCAGTCCGATGCGGGTCTTGAACCCCTTGCCGTATGTGATGTCCCTGTTCCTGAAGCACTTGTTGCATAGGTGAGTGTACAGGGCCACCAGAAGGTTGTGATCTTTGCACTCATCAATCGTCCTGAGGGACGACGTGGAATGGCAGTGGTCCTTGGTGATGCACTTGGCCATGTACTTGAACAGGTAGGCGCAGACGTTCTTGCGACCGCCGAACTTCTGATTTGACACGACCCCCTCGATGTCGAAGAAACCGTACTTCCAGACAGGGTTCGACTCTATGGCGGCCTGATGGTCGGTCCTGGAGAGCTTCCTGGACTCCTTGTCCTTCCCGAGGCGCTTCAGGAACTCGGGGTCCTCGATGTACCACTTCGACAGGTCGCCCTTGACCTTCTTCCTACGGACGAGGACAGGTTCATCGAGGACGATCAGGAGATGCGGAGCCGGGTAACCGTTGGCCTGGGCCTCCTTGCTGACGAGCTTCCCGTTGGTCCCGAAGATCTTGGAGATGTTCGCAGCGAAGCCGTTGATCACGTTGTAGATGTTGTCCATGTCCTCAGGACGGGTCGATTTCAGAGCGGCCCATGCCTCCTCGGGGGTGAACTGCTTCTGGTCGAAGGTGAGCGTCACGAACAGCAGCCTGGTCCATCTGAGGTTCCTGAATCCCGGAACCGGTTCGTCGAAGATGATGCCGGACATCGCCTCGAAGATCTCATCGCACAGTGCCGCCTTCCTCACGGCGTAGTACATGTTCCCGCGCTTGGCGACGGGTGCATAGTAGAACTCATGGGTCTCGTTGTTGTAGAACTCGCTGCAGACCTGCTTCTCGACGTAGTCCAGGAACGTGCCTTGTAACCATGAGTCATGGATGGAGACTGTCCCTGTAATCAGCGCCTCGTAGAGCCAGTTCGGGTCCACCCAACGGCCATCGCAACCGACCCTCCAACATGTCTCCGGAAGGGTGTCCGGCGATGGAGAGCCGAAGCTCTCCAAAGTGGTACAAGTCAAATTCGGGCGAGAAATTTTAACCGACGGTTCGCCGGAGATACTGGAAAGGGATGGTCCCCACTCCCTGATTTGAACAGGGGACCTGCTGATTTCAGCGGCTGTATCGGTTTTCGCCGAAAACACTCTACAGTCAGCCGCTCTGGCCAGTCTGAGCTAAGTGGGGATTGAAACAGGGGATACAGATGGCTTATTTAAAATTAACTTAGACGCCCGCAGGTAGAGCTGGTATGTACCTGTCCCATCTACAGACATCGGTGGATCCCAGGATTGGATGGCACGTCAGGAAATATTCTATTATAATTTACGGACGTCTTTCCATTGAGGCACATCGATGATTCATGGTTTCTATCTGGTGGACAAGAGGCGTGCGAACGTCGACGAGGAGGTCAGGCTTTTCCGCCAGGCCATGGGCGTCGATGTAGATCCGCTTCATTTCGAGGACATAGTGCCGATCGTCGGTCCCGGTGATGACGACGGTATACTGATGACAAGCGGCGAGAGGCTGCCCCGCCCCGATTTCGTATTCACGAGGGCGTTCAGGCTGACCGACGAGGAGTCGTATCAGATGAAAGCGGTTCTGAGGATGCTCGAGGGCATGGGGGTGCTGTGCATAAACCCGGCTGAATGCAAGGACATCACGGCCGACAAGCTGAGGACATTCCAGGTGGCCCGGGCAGTGATCCCGGAGATTCCCGTCCCCAAGACGATGCTCATCACTCCGGGCGTGGACACCGGATTGGTCGCCGAGTACATCGGGTTCCCGGCGGTCCTGAAGGTCCTCCACGGAGAGGGCGGGACCGGTGTGGTCCTGTTGGAGACCGAGGGGGAACTGAGGAAAACCCTGTCCATGGTCAAGGCATGCAAACCCGGGGACCAGGTGATCGTCCAGCAGGCGATAATGACGTCCAGGGGGAGGGACCTGCGCATCATCGTCCTGGGAGACAGCATCCTTAGGACCATGGTAAGGAGCAATCCGACGAGTTTCACGTCCAACGTCCATCGTGGCGGTGAAGTGTTAGAGTATGATCCGCCGGAACACGTCAAGAATGCGGCTGTCCGTCTGGCAAAGGCCATTGGCATACGGCTGGGGAGTGTGGACTTCCTGTTCGGGGAGAAGGAGGGCGAGTTCTACCTCTGCGAGGCGAACTCGTCCATCGGACTCGTCCCCGAGGCGGGGATCGATCCCGTCCTGGCCAGGAGGTTGGCACTGCGTCTGCTGGAGGGCTCCAGGTGAGGCCGTATCTGGAGGTCTCCGGAGACCCGCGTGAAGCGGCCCGCTCATGGGCTGGGATGTGCGCGGACTGCAGGGGCACCCAGGAAGCCGTCCTGACGTCGATACTTGGGGCAGCGAAGGACAGCGTCTACGGCAGGGAGCACGGCTTCGCCGATATACACAGTGTCGAGGACTTCCGCAGGGCTGTGCCAGTCAGCGACTACTCGGATTACGAGGCATACATAGGCCGCATGGCTGCGGGGGAGCCAGGCATCCTCTTCGACGGACCCACGGAGTACTTCATATCGACATCTGGGACCACGGGGAAGTCCAAGCTGATACCGGAGGGGGCTGCCGGCAGGGAGGCCAAGGAGGCGGTAAACAAGGTCAGGAACGCCACGATGATGAGGGCGGTCTCCGGAGTGCTGGCGCGTTCCCCCGCGGTCCTTGCGGCACTGAGGTCCAAAGGTCTCGATCCAGCGACCGTCAGGCCTTCCGATCTGGTCGGGGCGTTCCATTTCTACTCCGTCACTTCGGCAATCGCCTGCCGGAGGACCGAGGGCGGGATAGAGGTGGGCTTCGCATCCGGGAAGACGTTCGACGGCTCCGAGTACGCCGGGATGCTGGCGTACCCCAGGGAGCTCATGGGTCTCGCCGACGGCGAGGCCACCATGTACCTCACGATGCTGTTCGCGCTGAGATACGACGACGTGGCCATCGTCACGTCGAACAACGCCGCGAGGCTCTACGCGCGCATAGTGTACGCCCAGGAGCACGCGGAGGATATCATAAGGGACATGCGTGAGGGCACAGTGTGGTCCGGGCTCAATCTGACGGAGGACGAGAGGTGCATGGCCGAGGGCCACATGTCCCCCGACCCGGAGAGGGCGGACGAGCTCCAGGGGATCCTCGACTCCGGAAGGGAGAACTTCATCCCCCGCAGCTACTGGCCATGTCTCATTGCCGCCAGGTTCTGGCTGTCGGGGTCGGTCGGGGTGAACGTGCCGCGTGTCAAGCCGCTTCTGCCAGAGGGCACCGTGTACTTCGACATAGGCTACGGGGCCAGCGAGGCGAAGATAAACATCCCGAGGGAGCCGGGCTCCGGCAACGGGACGCTGGCCACATTCTCCGCCTTCTACGAGTTCGTCCCGATGGGGGGAGGTGACCCGCTCACCGCAGACATGCTGGAGGACGGCGTGCAGTACGAGCTGCTCGTGACCAACTACTCCGGACTGTACCGCTACCGTCTGAACGATATCGTGGCGGTCCGCGGCTTCGAAGGGAACACCCCGGTGATAGAGTTCCTGACGAAGTCCAGGGAGATCCTGAACATAGCACAGGAGAAGGTCCCCGCACCGGGGGTGCTGGACTGTGTGAACAGGATGGCGGCAGGACACGGGTTCCAGGTCCGCCAGGCGCAGGTGCGCGAGGTGCCTGAGGCCCAGGCCTACGAGGTCTACGTCGAGCCGGAATCGCCGACGGACGCATCCACGGTTTCGATGGCGGAGGATCTCGACCGTATACTCTCGGAGACCTTCGAGCTGTACGGGAGGAACCGCATGCTCGGCTCACTCAACGGGCCGAGCGTCACGATCATGAGGGACGGGTGGCAGGAGAGCCTCTTCCAGGCCCGCGAGGCCCAGGGCTCCCCCCGGTCCCAGATCAAACTCGATGCGAGGATCATGGCGCCGCCTGAGGAGCGCTGGGTCCTGAGGAGGTGATGTCATGGGGATACTGAAGGGCATGATGCTTATCGGCGACCACTCCGATTTCGAGAGGGAGTTCGCCGTGGCCAGGGGGCTGTTCACCGAGGACTGGGTAGACATGAGCTATGTGGGACTGGACGACGTGGAGGTAGCAGCGACCGACTCGTTCGACGGCAGGATACGCGCCGGCGGCAGGGAATACGAACTTCCCGACTTCGTCGTGGTCATGACGGTGGAGGAGAGGTCCCAGTACCAGCTGAAGGCTGTCCTGCGCATGTTCGAGACCCTCGGCGTCGTGTGCGTGAACACCTACGACTCCATAGAGGCCGCAGGGGACAAGCTGTACTCGTTCCAGCTCGCCAAGAGGGCGGTCCCGGAGCTGGGGATCCCCGACACAGTTCTCGTGACGGATAGGACCGACCCTGAGCGTCTGGCGGAGATGCTGGGACTCCCGATGGTGCTGAAGGTCATGCACGGGTTCCAGGGACGCGGGGTGAGCCTCGTGAGGGACATGTACGAGCTGAGGTCCATGATCGGCATGCTCACGGCAGCGGAGTACGGGGACCAGATCATCGCCCAGGAGGCGGTCCTGTCCTCCAAGGGGAGGGACCTGAGGGTCGTGGTCGCCGCAGGAGAGGTCGTGACCGCGTTCGTAAGGCACAACGAGGGCGACTTCAAGTCCAACCTGCACCAGGGCGGCTCCATAGAACCCTTCGTACCGCCCGCAGAGCTCGCGGAGACGTCGATCAGGCTGGCCGACGCGTTCGGGCTCAAGATGGGGAGCATAGACTACCTGTTCGGCGAGAGGGAGGGGGAGTTCCTGCTATGCGAGGTGAACTCGATCCCCGGAATATCGTACCTGTTCAGGGCCCAGGCGCAGGGAGACACCGCTCTGGTGTCGAGGTTCATGGACATGCCGAAGGCCATCCTAAGGAGGGAGGGGCTCCTCTGAAGCCCCGGGATGCCGGTGATTGAGTGAGGCTGTTCCTGAAGGACTATGTGCTCCCGTACTGGAAGCACATCATTGTGCTGGCTCTGTTCATAGTGCTGCAGGTGTTCCTGCAGATGAGGGTGCTCAACGAGACCCATGCCATCCTGAACTCAGGTGTGGCCGCGCAGGACATGGACTTCATCGCGGCAGCCGGGATTAGGATGCTGGCACTGACCCTGGTCTACGGGCTGGCGATCGTCGTGGTCTCATATCTGAGCGCCTACCTGAGCGCCAGCGTTACATGCGACGTCCGCAGGGAACTGTTCAAGCGCATCATGTCCTTCTCCCAGAAGGACTTCTCCAGGTTCGGAGGGTCTACCCTGATGACCCGCCTGACCGCCGACACGACACGCATACAGATCTTCATGCTCAACGCGCTGAGGAACGCGCTGCTCGTGCCGGTGGTGATCGTGGCCATAGTCATAGCCACCGCGATGATCAACGTCACCCTCTGTGCCATACTAGTGGTCGCTTTCGCGGTCACGATAACGTTCATGGTGATCCGTAGCCGCCAGAGCATGCCGATGTTCAACGAAGTCCAGAGGGAACTGGATACGCTGAACACCCTCGTCAAGGAGAAGGCGGAGGGTGCCCGCACGATAAGGGCGTTCGGAAGGCAGGGGTACGAGACGGAGAGGTTCGCCGGACTCAACGAGGAGTACCGCGAGGATTCCCAGAACGCGGCTCTGAAGATCTGCTACTTGACACCTCTGGCTCTGATAATAATGAACCTCGCCGTGCTGCTGATATACTATGTCGGCTCGGTGGAGCTGCAGGCGCGCATCATCGGCATCTCCGACATGATCCTCTTCTTCCAGTACGTCACGTACTTCATCAGCTGCCTGGCAATCGTCCCGTTCATAGTGACGACGCTCCCGAAGACCATCGTGTCCGCCGCGAGGCTGGAGGAGGTCCTGTACTGCGAGCCCTCCGTCGTCAACGAACCCCGCGTGGAGATGCCGGAGGCCGGGGACGATGCCGACATAGTCTTCGAGGGGGTCTCCTTCGGATACGAGGGTGCGGCGAAGGACGCCGTGTCGGATGTGACCGTGAGGGTCGGCCGCGGCAGGACGACAGCCATCATAGGGGCCACCGGTTCCGGGAAGAGCACCCTCGTACAGATGATACCGAGGTTCTTCGACCCCACGTCCGGCAGGGTGACGTTCCGCGGGACGGACCTGAGGGACCTGGACGTCGGGGACCTGAGGGACAGGGTCTCGTACGCCAGCCAGAGGACGATGGTCCTCGCCGACACCGTATACGCCAACGTGGCCATGGGAGCGGACATCACACGCGAGCAGGCGGAGGAGGCCTGCAGGCTGACGCTGTTCTCTGAGGCCCTGGACAGGATGCCGGACGGTCTGGACACCGTCATGTCCCGCGGCGGGATGAACGTCTCCGGGGGACAGAAGCAGAGGCTCTCCCTGGCGAGGGCGATCTGCAAGGATGCGGACGTCTACATCTTCGACGACTGCTTCTCGGCTCTGGACGCCAAGACCGAGAGGGCGGTGAGGGACGGCATACGCGACCGTCTGAAAGGTAAGACCGTGGTGATGGTCGCACAGAAGATCAACACCATACGGGATGCGGACAGCATAGTGGTCATGGACAAGGGCAGGGTGGTGATGCAGGGCACCCACGATGAGCTCATGGAGTCCTGTCCGATATATCGCGAGATCTACGAGACCCAGTCATACGCGGAGGATGAGTGAATGTCCGACGAGAGGTCCCGCTCGACATGGGCCGTCCTGAAGAGGCTCGGAGGATACATCAGCAGGGACAGGCACCTCGCCATCGCGTCCGTCGTGGCGCTGGTCGCCGGGAGCTTTGCCCTGGCCTTCGCGCCCACCCTTGCCGGGGATGCCATAGACATGCTCACGGAGTACGTGTCGTCCGGCTACCAGGGGTTGGACACGGGCGCGTTCGTCGGGCTCCTGCTCCTTATAGCGGCGCTTTACCTGTTCGGCAACGGCGCCACCATGTTCTCCAACAGGAACATGATCGTCGTGTCCAGGAACGCGGCCCTGAGGATGAGGCGCAACCTCCACAACAAGCTCAACAGGGTCCCGATCAGCTATCTCGACACCCATTCGTCTGGGGACATATCCTCGCGTCTGACCAACGACCTGACCACCGCGGAGTCGCTCCTGGAGAGCGACCTGCTGAACCTGGTGGTCCAGATCCTACTCATAGCCCTGATCCTGATCATGATGCTGACGGTCAACCCTCTCCTGGCCGTGGTGTACGTCGTCCTGATGCCGGTGTCGTTCCTGCTGATCCGGTTCATCACCACGAAGACCAAGCGCGGGTTCAGGCTGCAGCAGAGCACCGTGGGGGAGCTCAACGGGTTCATGGGCGACATCCTCAGCAACCACTCCCTGGTCAAGTCCTACAACATGGAGGGAGTCTCCGAGGAGAGGTTCGAGGAGATCAACCGCAGGTTCCACAGGGCCTACGTGAGGTCCAAGTTCGCTTCCGGGTTCATAATGCCGGTGACCCTCATGGTGAACAACATCGGTTACATCTGCGTCTCGATATTCGGGGCGTACATGATCGTCGACGGCACGCTGACCCTGGGAGGGTTCACGGCGTTCCTGCTCTACGGGCAGATGCTCAGCAGCCCTCTGCAGTCCGCGTCGTCCTCCATGAACCAGGTGCAGTCCGGCATCGCCGCGGTGGAGAGGCTGTTCGACGTCCTGGATGCGGAGGATGAGCCGGACGAGAGCGGCCTGAAGGCCCTGGACGTCTCGCAGGTCCGCGGAAGGGTGGCTTTCGACGACGTGTCCTTCGGATACGTCCCGGACAGGATGCTCTTCGAGCACGTCTCGTTCGATGTGGAGCCCGGCACGGTGACGGCGATCGTAGGCCCATCCGGCGCCGGGAAGACCACCGTTATAAACCTGCTCATGAGGTTCTACGAGATCGACGGGGGGACCATAAGCGTGGATGGAGAGGACACCCGTGCCATCAACCGCGACGAGCTCAGGAAGGCCTTCGGGATGGTCCTGCAGGACTCGTGGGTTTTCGACGGTACGGTGGCGGACAACATCGCGTACGGTAAGGAGGGGGCCACAAGGGAGGAGGTCGTGCGCGCCGCGGAGACGGTGGGGTGCGACACGTTCATCGACGTGATGCCGGACGGCTACGACACCTACATCAGCGAGGAGAACTCGCAGCTCTCCGTCGGGGAGAAGCAGCTTCTCGTGCTGGCGAGGGCTGTTCTCGCAGATCCCAGGATCCTGATACTGGACGAGGCTACCTCCAACATGGACACCAGGACGGAGGCCCTGGTCACACGCGCCATGGAGTCCATGATGGAGGGCAGGACCACGTTCATCATCGCACACAGGCTGTTCACCATCCGCAACGCCGACAAAATCATCTTCATGAAGGACGGAGACATCAAGGAGGTTGGCTCCCATGAGGAGCTGATGGCCCTGGGCGGGCTGTACGCCGAGATGTACCGCAGCATGTCCTCTACATGAGAAAACAGGAGTGAGACAAATGGAAGTAAGGGAGACCACAGAGGAAGGAAGGAAAGTGATGTACGTGTCCGGAAGGCTGGACACCAAGACCGCCCCGGATCTGGAGGCCCGCATCAAGTCGGGAGACATCGGCGACAGCGGGCTGGTGCTGGATCTGTCCGATCTCGAGTACATATCCAGCGCCGGGCTTAGGGTTGTCCTGGCCACGCACAAGATGATGGTCAGCCGCGGAGGACTCACGGTGAGGAACGCGAGGGACACCGTGATGGAGGTCCTGGACGCCACAGGGTTCACCGACGTTCTCGACATACAGTGAGGTGCGTCCATGGACGTCTCGAAGCTCTCGCCCATGGGTCAGTTCAACATGAGGCTGTATTCCGGGGGAAAGGTCGCGCACGACCATCTCATGGAGATGACCAAGGACCCGATGCGCCACAACACCGACCTCCTGATGAGGATCCTCGAGGACAACAAGGACACGGAGTACGGCAGGAAATACGGTTTCGCCGACATCCACAGCGTGGAGGAGTACCAGAGCCGCGTCCCGGTGACGATGTTCGACGACTACGCCGGTTACATCTACAGGATGACCGAGGAGGGGGAGAGCGGACTGATAACGTCCTATCCGGTCGAGCACTACGCCAAGTCCTCCGGGACCATGGGGAATCCCAAGAGGATCCCGGTCACGGACAGGGCGATGGAGGTTCTCGACAGGTACAACCAGCAGGTGCGCCTGGCGATACTGTGCGACGGTCTGGGGTTCGGATGGATCGATCCGCCCGCGATCAATCTGATCGAGGCCCCCATGGTCAGGCTGAAGTGCGGGACCACGTACGGTGCGATTTCCGGAAGGATGGTAATGTCCCTCGGGGACCACCTCCCCATATTCATGACGTCCCCGTCCGAGGCCCTGGTGCCGGACGTGAGGACCAACACCCGCTACCTGCACGCCAGGTTCGCACTGGCCAACAGGACGGTGACGATGGCGGCGTGCAGCTACATCAGCCTGATCCTGGAGATGATGCAGTACATCGAGCGTGAGTGGGAGATGATCGTGGACGACATCGAGCACGGCACGATAGACGAGAGCGTCAAGATGCCGCCCGAGGTGAGGGCCTCGGTCCTCTCCAAGGTGGGCCCCATGCCGGAGAGGGCGGCCGAGCTGAGGGAGATCTTCTCGCACGGGTTCGGCCCCACCGTCATGAGGAGGATATGGCCGGATCTGCAGGTTTTCTACGGTATAGCCACCGGGGGTTTCGCCGACTATCTTCGGAGACTGAGGGAGAAATACGCCGGCGATGACATACGCATGATGTACGTGGGGGTCACAGCATCCGAGGGGCTCTTCACGACCCCGTTCAGGATGGATGACAACAGGACGGTCCTGGTACCGGACAGCATGTTCTACGAGTTCTGGCCGGTGGACTCCGACGATCCCGCGGACATCGTGACCATGGATCGGGTCGAGGTCGGGAAGGTTTACGAGATAGTGGCCACGAACCTGTCGGGTTTCTACCGCTACCGCATGAGAGACGCGCTCAAGGTCGTCGGGATGCTGAACAACACACCACTGATGGAGTTCCAGTACAGAATCGACCAGTCGCTGAATATGACGGGAGAGAAGACCACGGAGGTGGCCCTCAGGACCGCCCTTGAACAGTCAGAGGCGGAGATGGGCTTCAAGGTGGTGGACTTCTCCGTGTACGCGGACTCTGACAGCGATCCGCTGAGGTACATGTATCTGATCGAGCCGGGCACGGTCCCGGAAGGGTCGGCCCGCGAGAGGATGGAGGAGGTGCTTGACGCGAAACTCTGCGAGGCGAACCAGCTCTACGGATACAAGGTGGAGAAGGGGCTCCTGGGTCATCTCGGAATACAGTTCGTCCAGCCGGAGACCTATCTGCTGTACAGGGACCTGATGATCTCCAAGGGCGCCGCATCGGCGCAGCTCAAGCCACCGAGGATCCTGACGAACGACGTTCAGAGAAGGTTCTTCATGGCCCTTCTGGACGAGGAGATGAACGGATGAGCGAAAAACTGGAGGTGGAGTCGTCCACGGACTCTCTGGACGAGGTCATATCTTTCGTAAGGGGAGCCATGGGGGGCATGGGTGCCTCCAAGAAGTCCGTCCTCCAGCTGGAGCTCGTGGTCGAGGAGTTGTTCGTCAACATAGCCAACTATGCTTATCCGCCGGGAGGCGGGAAGGTCTGGATCTCTTGCGACGCAGATGCGGAGACGATGTCCGTGACCATCACGTTCGTTGATCGGGGGCCGGAGTTCGATCCGCTCGCGACCCCTGATCCGGATGTGACCCTGTCGGCTGATGAGAGGAGGATCGGCGGACTAGGGATATTCCTGGTCAAGAGGAACGTGGACGGGATATCGTATCGTCGCCGTGACGGCTGCAACGTCCTCACGATCGAGAAGAGGATGTCCCGACGAACTCCACGATGAACAGGGTGATGTCGTCGAACTGCTCCGATTCACCGGTGAAGCCCACGACATCGTCGACGATCGCCCTCACCTCATCCCCGACGCTGAGCCCGGCGCAGTCGCGTGCCATCGCGACCAGTCTGTCCTCGCCGTAGAATCCGTGGTAGTCGCTGTTGGCCTCGGTCACACCGTCGGTATAGAGGACTAGCCGGTCGCCGATCCCGAGCACGGCCGTCTCCTTCCTGTATCTGACGCCCTCCATCCCCCCAAGTGCCATGCAGGGGCGGGTGCGTAGGATCTCCGTGCCGCCATCGGATCTGACGACAATCGGGGCCCCGTGGCCGGCGTTCGTAAATTCCATCACGCCAGTGTTGATGTCCAGTATTCCGAACCATGAGGTCACGAACATGGATTCCTCGTTGTTGCGGCATATGGCGTTGTTGACCCTTCCGAGAACCTCCTCCGGCCCTGCTCCCGGACGTGCGCACTCCTCCATGAGGGCCTTGGTGACAGCCATGAACATCGCGGCCGGCACCCCCTTGCCGGAGACGTCGGCGACCACTACCGCGAGATGGTCGTCATCTATCCTGAAGAAGTCGTACAGGTCACCGCCTACGAACTTGGCGGGGAGCATGGCGCCGGCGACGTTGACCCCTGGCACGCTGTCGAAGTCCCTCGGGATGAGGGAGGTCTGGATCGCGGCGGCGACGGACATCTCGGCCCGGTACATCTCCTCCCTGGAGTTCAGGTTGCGGATATCCTCCACGTACGTCTCTATGTCCCTCGTCATGTCCGTGAGGGACCTCGCCAGCACACCGATCTCCGAATCATGGTCGGTGTAATGGCTGTAGTCCCTGATGGTTTCCTCGCAGCTCATGGTCTGCCTGCTTCCTCCGACGAAGTTGCGGGCGGTCTCGGAGATCCTTCCCAGCGGCGTGGATATCCGATCCTCCACGTACATGAGGAACAGGATCGCGATAAGGAAGAACGCCAGAGAGGTGGCGCCCATGTAGAACACCGTGGAAAGCTCCCTACCCTGGCCGAACAGGTCCTCCAGGATTCCGCTGTATGCAGCGATCCCGGAGACCAGGCTGAATCCGAGGCCGATGACAACGAATATCACGATGATGCGCTCGATAAGGCTGCCGTCGAATCTGTACGTCCCGAGGTGCTGCATGCTGTCGTCGGATTCCGTGGACGACATGGGTTTGAGCAGGTAGACGAAGACAAGGAGATACGTGGCGGCGGTGAGGGGGTAGAGCACGCTGGAGGCGGGGCTGGTGCTCAGGATGATGGGGGCCAGCACGACAGATGCTATAAGGACGACGTCGAACGCCCATCTCGGGACGGAGTCCCTGATGTCGTGCCTTCTGAAGTGGATATGGGGGCTGTAGAACGCTATCCCCAGGTATCTGAACAGGACGATGAGGAACATCCCGATGATTATCGAGAACGAGACCACGCTGAGCAGTATGGAGAAATCGTCGTACGACAGCTGGAACGCCCCGTCGAGCATCCCGTAGGTCAGGTTGTAGAGGACGGTGTAGACGACGGAGGTGGCGACCATGACGGCCATGAACTTCTTGATGTCGCGGACGGCGTTGAGCGCGGGCGGCGATGAGATGTCGCACCCCAGGGACGTGCTGTACCACATCCGGTACGGGAAGTAGGCAACGACGAACACCGTAACAAGGTCGAGGGCGCAGAACTCCAGCGGGACGTCGTTGTAGATGTTGGTGACAAGGCTGACGATGTCCGCACCGAGGCAGGCGAACGGTCCGAAGAGCAGCCCCAGCACCAGGCTGACCGCCAGATGCGGTCTCAGGTCGACAGGGAGCGACAGGGCCACGAGTGTGACGACGGTCGTGATGGCCATCGACATGACAAGGGTCCTGAGTCCCCTCATGGCGTATGCTCTCGTAGAGTAGGCTGGAGTCCCATCGGTCACGACGGATTAACTACTCGCCGATATTTAGACTGGAGCACGTCAGAAGAAGTCGCTGAAGCCGGACATGTCCAGAACGTCCTTGACGGAGTCCTTGGCGTTGACGATCCTCAGGGATTTGCCTGCCTTGTCGAGCGCCAGGATGGATCTGAGACCTGCGCTGGACAGGTAGACGAGCCCATCCAGGTCCAGTACGATGTCCCTCCCCCTGCATTTGGGGACGGCGTCGGATTGGAAGTCTGACGATGTGACGGAGTCCAGCCTGCCCCTCAGCGAGACCGTGATCTCGTCACCGTCGCTGTATGTGGCCGTGAGCGGGTCTTCCTTCACCTTCTTCCTTCCGAACAATGACATCACCGGTTACCCGGTATGCACGACCCGGATTTTAAGATGAGTGTCAGATCAGATTGTTGAGGACCCTTCCGAGCCAGTTGCCGGGCTGGTTGTAGCCGACGCCCTCGATGCCTATCCCGCCCTCGAACCTGATCATGGAGACGACAAGGTCGCTCTCGAACTTCCACTGGGTGCGGATGTGCTTGTTCATCTGATGGTTGCACCAGAGCAGCAGGGGGATGGAGAACAGACCGATGGTGACCACGAACAGCACCGCGCGCACGATCGGGTGCGACTTCGGGACGGACGGTTCCAGAGGGTCGACGTACAGGCCGAAGCTGTCCGCCCTCGCCCTGAACTCCCTGACGAACTCGCACTGGAGGCTGTCATGCCTGTAGGGGAACCCGGTGGTGGATCCGAACGTGAACACGTACTGCACCATCAGCATGATGTACGACAGAAGGAGCAATTCCATGACCGGGTCGCTGTACAAATCCGCCCCGAGACGGATGTAGAGCACGATGCCGACTATGTACACGACGTTCAGAATCCAGATGCCCGCCGATATCGCGTACCTGGCGTTCCAGGCGCCCCGGGACGCCCTCTTCCTTATGGCCCTGAGGTCGGAGGCGTCGCGGCCGTGGGATTCGACGTACCCGATCAACGAGTCCATCCAATCGAGGTCGCGGGCAAGGTGGTTCCTGGACCTGCGGGTGATCGTGAACAGGATGAAACTGGCGATGCCGCATTCGACCACCATGACCATGACGACGCCGAGCTCCAACGCCCTCCGGTCGAAGATGTCGGAGTGGATGAAGTACTGGTAGGAGACTATTACGATCGATATCGCCAGAGGGATGAACAGGGCGAGGAGCACCACGGGGGTGCTCAGGACGGAGTCCTTCCATGACCTCTTGACCACGCAGTCCACGAAACCGTCGGCCCATTCGTTCCTGTCCATGACCTGGGAATCGTTTATCACCATAGAAAACTATTCGCGCCCGATGACGAGACTCGAGGGCGGGAACGGTGACCGCACAATCGGGAACGCGGTCGGCAGTCTTTTCAGGAAGGGGGCGACGCCGATGGCGCTGAAGGCAGCGGAGCTGTTCCTGGTCGTCATCGTCGGGATATACATCGCCAAGGTGTGCATCCTGGCCATGGGGATATATGAGGGCATCGGAGGCAGGTACATGCCATTCGTGACCCTGGTCATAGAGGTGGCAATGCTGTTCGTCACCCTGGATTCCCTGCTCGTCGTGTCCTCCCGCAGGCCCAAGGCATGGAAGAAGGTGGTGCGCGCGGCGATTCTCCTCACGATATTCAACCTGTACTACTGGACGGGTCTGTCGGAGAGCCTGGCGGCGTACGTGGTCTTCAATCCTCTTCTGATCACCCCTGTCGCGCTGCTCGTCCTCGTGATCATGTTCACGCGCACCGTCCGCGACTACTACGTCCCGCTGATGGAGGACGAGAGGCCGCTCTGGGATTGGGTGAAGTACGCGTTCGTGTCACCGCTGTACACGGCGGAGAGATATCACATCATGTACGACGACGGCCGGTGACAACAGTTATTAACAGGCGTACTGATGGCCAGACATGCACTCATGCGCAGGGACGGTGAGCGAATGAAGACGATAACCGTCCCATCCGACAAGGGCAGGCTGTACGAGGTACAGGGATTCATCGAGAGCTGCCTGTCGGGATGCGGGGCCTCCCAGAAGACCCTCACGCAGCTGGAGCTCGTCGTAGAGGAGATTTTCATCAACATATCCAGCTACGCCTACCGTCCCCCCGGATCCGGGGACATCGGCATATCCTGCTCGGTGGAGGAGGACATGATGAAGGTCACGATAGTCTTCGAGGACCGGGGTCCGGAGTTCGATCCGCTTGAGCATCAGGATCCGGACGTCGAGGTGGATGCCAGGGACCGCCCGGTCGGAGGATTAGGCATCTTCCTTGTCAAGAGGAACGTCGACGGGATCAGCTACAGGCGCGACGGGGACCGCAACATCCTCACCGTCGAGAAGAGGCTCTCCTGATCTGCCGACGCCGTCGTATCTGAAGAGCAGCATGGTGATGTCGTCGAACTGGGATGCTCCGTGGGTGAACCCCGAGATGTCCTCGTTGATCGCCGTCACCTGATCCTGCAGCTCCATCCCCTCGCACTTTTGAAGCATCCCCATGAGCCTGTCCATCCCGTAGAAGCCCTCAAAGTGGTCGTTGGCCTCCGTAACGCCGTCGGTGTACAGCAGCACCCTGTCGCCGGGACGGAGAACGGTCTCCACGGTCTCGTACTGCACCCTGGTCCTGGCGCCCAGGACCATGCGCTGCTTGGACTGGAGCAGTTCGGGCTCGGATCCGGACCTGACCTCGATGGGCGGGTTGTGGCCGGCGCTGCTGTATTTCAGCACGCCGGTGTTCAGCTCCAGGATTCCTATCCACACCGACACGAACATGTTCTCGTCGTTGTTCTTGCAGAGGGTGATGTTGGCCTTGCTCAGGACCTCGTCGGGCCTGAACCCCGGACGCGTGTGGCCTTCCAGCAGGGATTTCGATACCGCCATGAACAGGGCCGCGGGAACGCCCTTCCCGGAGACGTCCCCAATGATCAGTGCGATGTGGTCGGTGTCGACCATGAAGAAGTCGTAGAAGTCCCCTCCAACGTACTTGGCGGCCTCCATGGAGGCTGCGACGGACACGCCGGTCCCATCCACGACCGAGAAGTCCCGCGGGAGGGTGGACTCCTGGATGCTCTTGGCGACGTTCAGCTCCGCCCTGTAGATCTCCTGCTGGTTGTTCAGGGTGCGGATGTCCTCCACGTACGTCTCCATGTCCCGGGTCATCTTCACGAGGGACCTGGCGAGCTCCCCCACCTCGGTGTCCATCTCCACGTACTCCCTGCAGCTGTGGGCGAACTCCTCGCTGGACAGTCCGTAGCCGTCGACCATGAAGTTCTTGCTGGCGCCGGACATGTTGCTGACGGGTTCGGTGACGTTGCGCTCTATGTACCAAAGGAAGACCAGCGCCGGTATGAAGAACAGCAGGAGGCCGACGCTCATGTAGAACAGGACGGAGACGTCGTATCCGAGCCCGAAGACATCGGAGAGCACCCCCAGGTAGGCGGCCGCTCCGAAGACGACGCATATCATCAGCCCGGAGACCACGAAGATCACGATGATGCGCTCTATCAGGTTCCGGTTGAACTTGTTGATCCTTATCCCTCTGTATGACACGACGCTCTCCTCGGAGCGGGCGTGCTCCACCGGTTTCAGGAGGTACAGCACTATCATGAGGTACGATGCGGCAGACACCGCATGGATGGCCACGTCGTTGCCGCTGTTCAGTACCAGGAGGGGGAAGACCAGACCTATCACAAGCGACAGGTCGTACACGCGGGGGTCGATCCTGCGTCTGAAGTCATCCGGAGTGCCGCCGAACTTGGGGCAGTAGAACTGCACCCCAAGGTACCTCAGCAGCAGGACCGCCGCCATCCCGAACAGGAACGAGAACGACATCACGTTGACGAAGCGGGAGAGGTCCTCCAGGGTCAGGGCGAAGGTACCATCCATCATGCCGTAGGTGAGGTTGTAGAGGATGGTGTACGTGACACAGGACGCCAGCAGCACCAGGACGAACTTGGTGATGTTGCGCACGGAATCAAGCACAGGCGGGCGGTCGTCCATATTCCATGCCGTGCTGTACCAGGTCCTGTACGGGATGTAGGACACGAGGAAGACCGTGACAAGGTCCAGCGCGCAGTATTCCGGCGGTATGCCGTTGCTCACGTTGGATATCAGGCTTACCAGGTCGACCCCGAGTATGGCGAACGGTCCGAACAGCAGACCTATCACAGGGCACAGCGCCAGGTTCGGCGATATGTTCACCGGCAGCATGTTGCTGACGAAGGTGACGGCCGCGGTGACCAGGAACGAGCATACGAACAGCAGCAGTTCCCTTCTTCCGACGAAGTCCTTGATGCGTTTGCCGTTCAGAAACCTCATGGGACCGCCCCCGTCGGAATGTGCTCAGCGTATGTAGGAGAGATCCTCCACAGGGCTCGCTTCCTGTGCGTCGGACGCCTGGATGCAGGCCTCCTCTATCTGATCTATGAAAGGCTGGAACTCCGACGTGTCGAACGTCGTCCCGAGGAGGTTGCCGAGGACGTTGACGACGTTCCTGGAACTCCTGTGGTCCACGATGTATCCTGATGTCTCGCCCATGATGCAGACCGCAGGGATCCCGTAATGATTGGCCAAAGACAGGAAGACCGCCGCCGCGCCAACGATCCCTCCCTGGGGTTCGTTGGGGTAGAGTCCCGCACCGGCGGATTCCATGGCAGGGCCGAGGGCGGCGTCGGTGACGGCGGCGAGCACGCGCGGTGCCGGACCCAGAGTCCCGGTTCCGTATCCGCCGAGAGTGATGACCAGTGAAGGGTCGTGGGGGATGATGATGTCGAAGACGTCCTTAGAGAGTCTGAACTGGCCGACGGGCGTGGTCCCTTGGAACTCGCCCAGGAGGAACACGACGTCCCTCTCCCCGATCCGGGCGTGCCAGAGCTCGCATGAGGCGGGGCGGGCGACGCTCTCGGCGTCGACCATGACCTGCGGCGGGAGGTCCTCCGACAGTACGGTGGCGAACCGGACGGCTCCGGATTGCGATGCAATGAGGTCGGCCGCCATCTTGCCGATGTTGCCGACGCCGGGCAGCCCGGATATGAACACTGGTTCCCTCAGGGTTGGCCTGGAGTCAAAGGATACCAAGCTTGCCATTCTCCCCGTACTCCTCGATGATCGCCTTGCGGCGGTACTCGCCCATGCGATCCTCGGGCGAGTATCTGGGCGGCACGGGGCAAACGGTCCTCGAGCCGCACGTCTTGCAGGATTCCAGGAGGGTGTAGGTGCCGCATTCCGGACACCGCCTCAGCCTGGATCTCATGTCACTTGCTCTCGCGTTTGAGGGTCGCGGTCCCGCCGTTCGAGACGAGGTCGTTGATGGCGGCGTTCGAGACGAGCCTCATGACCTCCTCTGCCTCCTTGTACTCGGCGGCGTTCACGACCACCCTGTACTTGGGGCATCCGACGCAGGTGATCTCGACATCCGCTCCCTCGCCTGCAGCCACGGCGGCCATGAGCGCATGCTTGACGCGCTCCATTCCGTCTGGTGCGGAAGAGGTCATCTCCAGGATGCCGTCGATCTGTACGGACGGTGGGACGACGTTCTCCTTGGCAACCTCGAAGAACGTGTCGAGCCAGTCGCCGGAGAAGTCCTCGAGGAAGTCCTCGGGATCGGCGACGGCCGCTTCGAAGGCACCGTAGAGGGTCTCGTAGGTCTCAAGCAGGTCGTTTCCGAACAAGTCGTAGGCGTCGTCGACGGAGATCCCCATCCTCTCGGCGATGATCTCCACCAGCTTCTCGGCCTTCTTCTCGTTCTTCCACTGCTGGATCTTCTCCCTCTTCTGGTGCTCGTTTACGGACTTCAGGGAAAGGTCGATGTGACCTTTGGAAGAGTCAACGCCCAGGACCTTGCAGACGATCTTCTGCCCTTCCCTGATGTAGTCCCTGATGTACTTTACCCAGCCAGTGGCGACATCCCTCACATGGACGAAGCCTTCCTTGTCGTCGTACTCGTCGAGTGTGACGAAGGCACCGAAGTTCTTGACGTTCTTCACGGTGCAGACGACGAGCTCTCCGTGCTCGGGGAAGCCCCTGACTCTGGACATCAGCCGACGACCTCGAGGATCTCGCCCTTGACCTCTCCGACGCCGCCCTTGGGGACGACGAGGGTGGATCCGCAGACGTGGCAGGTGACCCTGGTGGCGGCCTTCCTGAAAGCGATCTGCTCGTTGGCGCAGTCGGGACACTTGATCTTGATGAAATCTCCGGTCATGTGATCACTCCGTGAGCTCGAACTTCTTCGCGCGGATGCAGGGGGAGATGTTGGCCTTCTTGCACTGGGTGCACCTGTACCTGAGGTTGATCCTCTTGGTGGGCTTCTCCCTTCCCTCGGGCTTGGGCCTGGGGAAACCTCCGTAACCGGCGGTGACCTTTCTGAATCTCCTCTGACCCCATTTGAGCTCGCTGGCTTTCTTCTTCTTGACCCTCTCCACTTCCTGCTCGGTGTGGGCCTTGCAGTAGGGACAGTATCTCTTGATAGTCCTGGGCATCTTCATGATAAATCACCCTTGAATGTGAACGGAAACGTGCTAATATCGGGGTCATATAAAAAACTGCGCACCCTCTTATGTAGCTTTTAAGGGAGTGAACGGGCCCCGATCAGAGGCCCTGGCCCGACATCCTGTCGACCTCGCCGTCAGGATGGCAGACGAGAACGTCGAAAGCCGTGTTAAGGAAGAGGCCGTTCTCCACAACGCCCGGTATGACGTCGATCCTGGATTCCAGGAAGAACGGGTTGTCTATGCCCTCAGGGAACCTGCAGTCGTAGATGTAGTTACCCCCGTCCGTGACGAACGGCGCGCCGTCCTTCATCCTCAGGACCGGTTCGCATCCCTGCCTCTTCAGGGCGAACGCGGTGTGCTGGTGTCCGAACCTCAAGACCTCCACCGGCAGTGGCGCCTTGGTCCCGAGCTTCTCCACAAGCTTGGAGTCGTCCACGACGATGACCTCCCTGACGGTGGCGGCAGCGACTATCTTCTCCCTGAGGAGGGCGCCCCCGAGACCCTTGACGAGCTGCATCTTCGGGTCTACCTCGTCGGCGCCGTCGATGGTGACGTCCAGCTTGTCCACCTCGTCTATGTCCACGACCTTCACGCCCACGTCCCGGGCTATCGTCTCGCTGTTCAGAGACGTGGCGACGCAGGTGAGGTCGTAGCCCTCTGCCACCAGCTCGCCTATCCTTTTGATGGCGAAGTACGCGGTGGATCCTGTTCCGAGGCCGACGTTCATACCGTCCTTCACGAACGTGTCGACTGCCTTCTCTGCGACGATCTTCTTCATGGCGGACGAGTCTAGGGACATCTTCGCATCACCCATCGGTGCCAGGGGATGATGCTTGAGCGTTGAAAAATCTGTCGCGTGTTCCGCGTCCGACGGAGGGCGCCTCGGGGGCGGCGCGGGCAACCTTTTTAGTCGTCCCACCCTACACCACGGGCGTGAGACTGGCATCGCTCTATTCCGGCGGCAAGGACTCGACGTTCTCCCTGTACCTTGCCGAGCAGATGGGCCACGAGGTTCCGTACATGGTCAACATCGTCCCCGAGGACGAGGCATCGTGGATATTCCACACGCCGAACCTGGGCGTGGTCCCGCTGATGGCGGAGTCCATGGGGAAGGAGCTCGTGACTGCTCCCAGCACCGGGACGGAGGAGGGGGACATGGACGGTCTGAGGAGGGCCCTGGAGGGCCTCGACGTGGAGGGCGTCGTCACCGGCGCGCTGTGGTCGGACTACCAGTGGGACCGCATGAACATCGTCTGCGGGGATCTGGGCCTCAAAGTGATCACGCCGCTGTGGAGGAAGGACCAGGACATGGTCATGGACCAGTTCCTCGACTCCGGGATAAAGGCGATCATCGTCGGGTGCTACGCCGAAGGCCTGGACGAGTCCTGGCTCGGACGCCCCATCGATGCCGACTCGGTGAGGGAGCTGAAGGCGCTCCGCGAGAGGTACGGCATAAGCATTATGGGGGAGGGCGGGGAGTACGAATCCCTCACCATGGATTCCCCGATGCACACGAGGCCCCTTTCCATAAGGAGTTTCGAGAAGGATTGGAGGAGGGGCGCGGGCACCCTCAGGGTGACTTCCGCGGAGCTCCTACCAGGGCCCTCGGCCTGAACCCTCTGAGCCTCATCGCGTTGGTCACGACAGATATCGACGACAGCGACATGGCGAGCGCCGAGATCATCGGCATCTGCATGACCAGGTCGTCGTACCCGAACAGCACCGGGAGGCCGGCGGCTATCGGGATGCAAATGGCGTTGTACACGAAGGCGAAGAACAGGTTCTCGTGGATGTTCTTCAGAGTGGCCCTGCCGATCTCCAGCGCCGCTGGGACGCTGCGGAGGTCGTCGTTCATCAGCACAATGTCGGCCGACTCCATCGCGATGTCGGTTCCGGATCCCACGGCTATGCCGACGTCCGCCTGGGTGAGCGCGGGGGCGTCGTTGATCCCGTCGCCGGTCATGGCGACGCGCCTCTGGGCCACCTGGAGGTCCTTCACGATCTCCAGCTTGTCCCCCGGTCTGGTCTCGGCGCGCACCTCGTCTATCCCCAGCTGGGACGCGATGTTCTCGGCGGTCTCCCTTCTGTCCCCGGTGACCATCATCACCCTGAGCCCGTCCGACCTCATCGAGGCGATGGCGTCGGGGCTCTCCTCCCTGATCGGATCTGATATGGCGACTGTGGCTGCATACTTTCCGTCGATGGCGGCGAGGATGCATGTCATGCCGGAGCCGGCCAGGGAGTCGGCCCCCTGCGGGACGTCGATCCCCTCCTCGGCCAGGAACCTGGCGCTGCCGACGAGCACCTTCCTGCCCTCCACCTCGCATCTGACGCCTCCACCGGTCACGCTCTCGAACCTGGAGTGCTCGGGGACGGTGATGCCGTTGTCCCTGGCGTACCGGACGATGGCCTCGGCCAGCGGATGCTCGGAGTCCGTCTCCGCGGCGGCGATGATCCCCATCACCGACGGGTCGGAGACGGAATGGACCTCGGGATGTCCCACCGTGCACGTCCCGGTCTTGTCCAGGATGACGGTGTCCACCTTCGCCGCGGCCTCCAGCGAGGACGCGGTCTTGAACAGTATCCCGTGCTGGGAACCCTTGCCCGTCCCCACCACTATTGCCAACGGGGTGGCCAGTCCCAGGGCGCAGGGGCAGGAGATCACCAGGATGGAGATCGCAATGGTCATGGCGAACTGGACGTCCCTGCCGGCAAGAAGCCATCCGACGCAGACCAGCACCGCGATGAGTATGACCGACGGCACGAACACCGCGGCCACCCTGTCGGCTATGTTCGCAACCGGGGCCTTGGTGCCCTGGGCCATCTCCATCATACGGGCGATCTGGAACAGCACGGTGTCCTCGCCGGTCTTCTCGATCCTGGCCCTGAGGCTACCGGAGCCGTTGACGGTGGCGCCGTAGAGGGTGTCGCCAGCCTTCTTGTCCACCGGGATGCTCTCGCCGGTGAGCATGGATTCGTTGACGGAGGACTCCCCGGACACCACGGTGGCGTCCGCGGGGACCTTCTCCCCCGGTCTGATCAGGATGATGTCGCCCACGGCAAGCTGGGATGAGGGCACGGTGACCTCCTCGCCGTCCCTTATGACCGTGGCCTCGTCCGGGGCGAGTGAGAGCAGCTTCCTGAGGGAGTCGTTGGTCCTGTACTTGGAGCGGGCCTCGAGGTACTTGCCGATGCTCACCAGTGCGATGATCATCCCCACCGAGTCGAAGCTCAGCGAGTGCATGGCGGAGGTGTCGCCAGCGTACACGAGGTAGGTGTTGTACACGCCGAGCACAAGCGACGCCAGCGTCCCCAGGGACACCAGCGAGTCCATGGTGGGGTTCCTGGAGAACAGCGCCGGGATGCCCTTCTTGTAGAACCTCCTGCCTCCGTACATGATCGGCACGCAGAGCGCCAGTTGGACCAGGCAGAACGACAGCGGGTCGATGTGCCAGTCGATGCCGGCCATGTGGCCCATGGCGAGCACGCTGAGTATGACCGCGAACACGATGGAGATCCACAGGTCGCGGCGTTGGACAGCGAGGTTGCGCAGCTCCTCCTTGTCCGCTTCGGCGCGGTCGTCGCTGATCACCTGGTACCCTGCGCCGACGATGGCGTCGGCCAGGGCCCCCTCCGTGGTGACGCTTTCGTCGTAGACCACCGTGGCGGTGTTGTTCCCTATGTTGGCTGTGGCCGACCGGACCCCGTCCATGGCGGTGAGGGCACCCTCCACGCGCCCCACGCACGCCGCGCAGGTCATCCCGCCGACGCGGAATATCCTGGTCTTCATGTGATCATCAGAACAGCCCGTGCTTCACGGAGGCTCTGAAACCGGCGTCCACGACCGCCTTTATCAGCGATTCGTCGGATGCGCCGTCATGCTGGACTGTGGCGGTGCCCTTCTTCAGGTTGACGTCCACCGAGGTGACCCTGTCGGTCTTCTCCAGGGACTCCTTCACGGACTTCACGCAGCCCTCGCACATCATGCCCTCGATCTTCAGTGTTGTCTTTGCCATGTCTGTCACTCTCCAGCATCAGGCGAACCTGGCGAACTCGTCCATGGGTATGCGGACGCCGTGGTTCTTGGACGTCTCGTCGTCCCTGTATCCGACAGCCAGGATGTTGACCGGGATCATGTTCTCGGGAAGGTCGAAGTTCCTCCTGACGACATCGGGCTTGAACATGCAGATCCAGACGGTGCCGAGACCCATGTCTGTGGCCTCATACATCATCTGTGTGGTGACGATCGAGGCGTCGATGTCGGTGGTCTTCATCCCGTCGTAGCTGCGGGTCCACGCTCTGTCCCTGTCGCAGCAGACGATGAACGCCAGGGGGGCGTCGAATATGTGTCCGGCCTCCTCCAGCTTGGCCAGGCCCTCCTTGCTGGTGACCGCGATGACGCGGACCGGCTGGTCGTTCCTGGCCGTGGGTGCGAGGCGGCCCGCCTCCAGGATGGACCTGATCTTGTCGTCCTCGACGATGTCCGTCTTGTAGGCGCGGCAGGAGTATCTCTTCTTGACGAGTTCGTAGAAATCCATCTAATCACCTTTTAGGTCAGCCTAATGATGTTTTTCAGTTATATACATGAAGCCGCGGGCGGAGGCGTTTCAATGGGGTTGAATCTCCCGCGGCCTCTTGGGATAAGATAGGCTGTATGCTTACTTATAGATTGTACGATACAAAACGACATATACTATCCAAAAAGATAGTATAGTATGCAGAGCGACAGGATGACCGCCGAGGCCGAGTGTCCGGTGAGGGCCACGGTCCGTCTCCTCGGGGGGAAGTACAAGTCGGTGATAATCTGGAACCTCAGCCATGGGACGATGAGGTTCAGCGAGATCCAGGCCAAGATGCCCGATGCGACCGGCAAGATGGTGACGAAGCAGCTCAGGGAGCTGGAGGCTGACGGCCTGGTGGAGCGGCGCGTTTACCCGGTGGTGCCACCGAGGACGGAGTACAGCCTGACGGAGTTCGGGAGGTCGGCCGTGCCGTTGATCATGCACATGGCCCAGTGGGGAATCGCATACCTCGATCGCGAGGGTCTGCCGGTGGCGGATTGCGGGAGGGAGTGCTGTGGTGGGCACGTTTGAGGACACGCCGATCAGCAGGATCATGCAGGTCCTGGGCGGGAAGTACAAGATCTACATCATCTGGCGTCTGATGGACGAGCCGATGAGGTTCGGCGAGCTGCACGCGTTCTTCAAAGGCGTGACGGCGCACATCCTGAGCCGCCAGCTGAAGGAGCTGGAGGCGGACGGCCTCGTGAGCAGGAAGGTGGTCAGCGAGAACCCCCCGTGGGTGGAGTATTCCCTCACGTCCACGGGGCTGTCGCTGATACCGGTCATCGACGCGATGGCCGAATGGGGCGCGGCGTTCCAGGAGATGGAGCGGGAGAAGGGCCTCAGGCGGTCGTTCCGAACGTCATGATCACGTTGTTCTGGTTGATGGCCCTGGTGTACTTGGCGGATCCGCACCTCCCGTCCGCCACCATCTCCGGCATCCCGTTCCCGGCGTATCCGAGCGGATCGTTCTGACCGCCGGCGCTCCGGGCGGTCACGGTCAGTCCGCCGTCGGACGCCATCAGGACCAGGTCCATGTACCCGCGGGTGTCCGGGCCCAGGCCCTCCGACATCCTGCGCAGAACTTCGCCGCAGCAGGATTCCGCCCTTCCGGCGGTCTCCCCGTCGACACCCGCATCATGCAGGAACCCCGAGACATCCCCCAGGACGTCGTCGAGGTCGGAGGCGTCGGCCCTCACGGAGAATCCGGCGTACTCCCCCTCGGGGACCCGCAGGAGGGCGATGCCGGACAGCCCCGGGTCGCGCCTGCGCATGACCAGGGAGACTGCGAGTATCGCCACGGAAACCAGGGCCTCGCCGATGCCGAAGGAGGCCCAGACCAGGCTGTCGTCCACTGGGCAGAGAGCGTATGCCAGGGCGAGGATGAAGAAGCACTCCATGACGGAGATGGAAAGGGACAGGGGCTTGTTTCCGAACACCTGGTACATCACCATCACCATGTAGTTGGCTGCCTGGAACAGGAGGTACGGTGCGAAAAGCCGGATGTCGGCTACTGCCTCGTCATGGAGCCCCGCGTCGTTGACTCCGTAGAGGGTCAGGAACATTCCTGGCACGGCAATCGCCAGGACCGTGATGACGACGGCCACGGCCATCAGGAACACCGAGGCGGTCCTGACGACAGTCCTCATCCCGCCGATGTCCCTGGCGCCGAATAGCGCTCCTCCCACGGGCTGCAGGGTCTGGGATATCCCCGAGACGAAGATGGATGAGATCATCTGTATGTTCAGACAGACGGACCTCACCGCCATCCCGTCCTCGCCCATGGCGTCCAGGACGAGCATGTTGATGCCAAGCATGTTCACCATGATCAGTCCCATGGCCAGGGCGGTCGGGGATCCCATGTAGAGCATCTCGGCCGCGGTCACGGGTCCGTGCCCGATGCCGATGGCCCTCCCGGGCCTGACGAAGTGGACCGCGAGTATGGCTATCCCCGCCACGTACCCGACCGCGGTGGACACGGCGAAACCGGTTAGGCCCATGCCGGTGTACTCCATCAGCACGAATCCGAGGGCCAGCATGACGACGTTGCTGCCGAGGAACGCCACGGTGGCCAGCCTGGGGGCGTTGTCCGTCCTGACGAACGTGCCGATCCCGGGCATCAGGATGTAGAGCGGGCTCATGGCGAACACCAGTATGCCGTAGTCCTGGGCGACCGGCCTGAGGGCCTCGTCGGAGCAGAGGACGGACATTATCGGGTCGATGAAAGCCACGCCGAGCACGGCGATGGCCACCGACACCACCAGCGAGAGTATCATCGATTTGGTGAAGATCCCCCTGGCAGAGCCCTCGTCGCCCCTTCCCACATGGATGGCCATGACTGTGGCCCCTCCGATGTTGATCAGCGCGTTGAGTGCGGCCAGGAGCTGGATGATCGGCATCATCACGTTGACGGCGCCGAGCTCGGTGGTCCCCAGCACGTTGCCCACCACGATCCCCCCGAGCATGGAGCCCAGGGACACGGCCATGGTGGACAGGATCGTGGACACCAGATAGGAGCGGAACGCCTTGTTCACCAGGTATGGGTTCCTTTCGGTCATTCGCCCCTCCGGTCCACGACGGGTCTGAGCTTCACGCTCTTGGTGTTCATCTCGAAGCCGTCGTGCGGCACCGCCTCGATGACCACGCGGACAAGGCCGGTCGGGACGACCTTGGCGAACGAGTCGTAACCGTCGACCAGGGCGTCGACCGCGCCGTCGATGGGTTCCTCCACACGGATGGTCATCCTCTCCAGGAGTCCGTCGCTGTCCATCACGATCTGAAGGAGCCCGTGGTATCCGAAGCGCTCCCCGAGGATGGCGGCGACCCGGTGGTAGTTGAAGAACGTCCCGCCGGCGCGGATCACGTCGCCGTGCCGGCCCAGGAGCTCGAATCTGGGTTCCGTCCTCCCGCATGGGCACCTCCCCGGGACCCATCTCCCGAGGTCGCCGATGTCGTATCTCTCGGTGCGGCCGTTCTCCCTCAGGAACCCGGTGAACAGCAGTCTCCCCGGCTCGCCGAACGGTACGGGTTCGTCGGAATCCTCGGCGACCACCTCCATGGCCTGGATGTCGGAGCAGAGGTGGTAGACGTTGTCTCCGCACTCGGAGCACTGGTAGCCCATGGTCCCGGTCTCGTTGGACCCGTAGAGGACCCCGCGGATGACCTCGATGCCGAACTCCTCGGTAAGGTAGCGCCTCTGGCTGGCGGTCATCATCTCCCCGCCGAAGAACACCTTCCTCACGCGTCCGTAGCCCTTAAGGAGGTCGTGGCACTGCTCGAACATGCGCACGATGTAGCTGGGGGCGCCCAGTACGGCAGTGGCCCTGCCCATAACAAGGTAGTGCGCGGCAAGCTCGACGTCGTCCAGCCCTCCTATGCTCAGATGGGGCGCCCTCATGGCGTCGGTTATCGATATGAAGGAGTTGAGTCCCCCGTAGAGGTTGCCGGACTTGAGCAGGTCCGCCAGCACGTCCGTGCGGGGGTCCAGCCCGGCGGCCATCAGGGATCTGACCGCAGGACCCACGATGTAGTTGTCGAAGTCCCTCTGGGTGTAGCTGCAGTACACCGGCTCTCCGGTGGTGCCGCCGCTCTTCATCAGGACCCTCGTGCCGTCGTCGGGTATCGGGGGGTAGTCCGCCTTCCCCTGGATCCTCCCCTCCGTCGGTGGCCAGCGGGGCTCGCGGAGCTCCCTCATCGAACGGATGCCGGACAGCTGGACGTCGGTCCTCATGCTGACCCTCCTCATGAACTGCGGCAGGGCGAACCTGCCGTCGTGCGGCTCCCCCGTGTAGCTGGCGCTCATGGACCCGAGAGGGGTGACCCTGTCGACCCCCGCGGCGTAGAGCATGTCGCTGAGCTCCGCCAGGTCGCCGATCCCGCAGGCCAGGCCGGCGGTCTGCAGGTAGCTCCTCATGCCCCTGAGGCCCGGGACAATGCGACCTCTGGGGAGCGGGGAGAGCCAGACCGTGCGGAACAGCGGGGACGGCATGAACTTCGTGTCGTAGCTGACCAGGATGCGGTAGGTGTTCCCTTCGTCCTGGATCACGGCACCGTCGTTGAAGAAGAGGTCGCACCTGTGTACCTCGGTGACGGTGAGGATCTCCGCCGCCTGGGCGTCGTCGGGGTCGGCGGTCCCGTATCTGTCGCGGGCCCTGTCCAGGGCCTCGGCGAGCATGCCCGCCACCCTGTCGATCTCGGCGCGGTCGTCGGTGTCCACCAGCACGCATTGGGGGCTGGAGCACGACTGCTGGTCGTTCCTGCAGACGCTGAACGCCAGGTCGTCCATGGATTCAGGGGTGACGGAGTCGGGCACCAGGTACGCGAAGCTGATCTTGTGGCCCCATGCCACCACGGGGATCCCGCGCGGTGTCATCGAGCGGACCGACTCCACGGCGTCCTCCCCGCCCCAGACGCTTACGCAGTCCGCCCTGTCCAGGATGTACCCGATCCTCTCCTTGTCCTTGGAGGGTATCGCCAGGAGGTACAC
Source organism: uncultured Methanomassiliicoccales archaeon (assembly GCA_959597175.1). Taxonomy (GTDB): domain Archaea; phylum Thermoplasmatota; class Thermoplasmata; order Methanomassiliicoccales; family Methanomethylophilaceae; genus Methanoprimaticola. Next base: position 46,133 of record CAUFXM010000006.1, on the reverse strand, counting down.
GTGGTCCGCGAACCCCCTTCCGCGGCAGAGGTCCTCCAGGAACCTTGCCGCGAAAGCGCCCATGTTGCTGGCGCACTTGACTATGTTGATGTTGCCCGTCAGGAGACCCTCCACGGTGGCCATGGGAGCCACAATGGGCGAGTTCCCAGCGGTTATGTGGACCAGGACGCCCATGGGCTTCCATGCCTCGAACGTCTGGTCCCAGCAGTTGACCCGGGTGACCTCGAACGGGTCCTCGGTCCCGAGCTCCGCCCTGAGCTTGGCGCAGACCGCATCGCGGTCCAGGCTGGCCGCCAGGGACGCGAGGGCAGGTCCTGCGTCCGCGATGCCGTCCTTGCGCAGGGCCTCGACGTACCGGGCGGTGTCCCCCGACCTGATGCGTGCGCTCATGGCGCCGCATGCGTCGATGACCTCGCGGATGTCCACGGGGTCCGTGAGCGCCGCCTCGATCTCGGCGTCCAGCGCCTCCAGGAGACAATCAACGCTCTCCGCGTACGTCCCCTTCCATAGGTTCGCCATATCACCGCCTCCTGAGCAGTTCCGCCGCCGCAATGGCGCAGCTCTTGTTCTTGCTGACCCCCGCCCTCCCCACGATCTCGATCCAGGGCGCCGGGTTCCCGCAGGGGCAGCTGCCGGGGGCGTGGAGTATCCCGAAGTCCCCCATGAGGAGGCTGGTCACGGGCACCGCCGTGTTCATCGGGGAGACGAAGTTGATTATCCCCTTCTCGCCGTATCCCAGGGGCTCCATGGTCCTTGGGTCGCGTATCAGGATGCGGTCGTAGATCGGCACGTGGAAGTGGTGCTCGTCGCAGTCGATGTAGGCGACTCCGTGCTCAACCGCCCCGTAGGTCTCGTGGAAGCAGCGGTCCGGGAGGCCGAGCCTCTCCCCGGCGTACCTCCTGAACTCCTCCGGGGAGACCTGCCTGTCGGCGAACCCCTTCCATCCGCCGCCCATGGATACGAACGACCCGGGGTCCAGCTTCAGCGGCGGGTACCCCATGGCCTCCATCTTCTCCAGTGTGAAGTACAGGAACGCGGGGAACCCCAGGATGTACACGGGAAGCCCCTGGGCCTCGAACCTCAGCAGGACATCGATGCACCCGAACAGGTCGAACTCGTGGCCCTCCCCGGTGTACCTGAGGGCGTACACCAGCTCGTTCTCCTTCCCGTAGCGGCGCATCATCTGTCTGGTCCTCATGGTCCCCACGTTCACGCCGTCGGCGGGCTCGTAGGAGTACATCAGGAAGTTGACGGGGCCGTCGGTTATGCGGCCGTAGTGGGCCATCTGCACGTCCGCGGACTTGTCCGACGCGAATATGCTCCATTCGTCGAAGAACATCTGGCTCTTCTGCCCGGACGTGCCCGAGGAGGTGAGGGTCAGCACGATGTCCTCCTCCGGAGCGGTCCTGATAACGTGGGTCTTGTAGAAGTTGGCGTGGATGGGCGGGATCCGACGGAGGTCGTCCATCGTCCTGATGTCATCGGGGGAGATGCCGTTGCGCCTGAGCCAGTCGCCGTAGAACGGGCATGACGCGTGGCGTCTGAGGTTCTCCCTGACCGCTTCGAGGAACGTCCCCTCGGTGCCGTCGGCGTCGTACGGGTCGCTGTGCGCCCACAGCGCCTGGGTGGCGGGCATCCCTTCGAGGACGACGTCCGGGTCGTCCAGTGCTCTGATGTGAAGATCTGTCATGTGTATCCCTCCGGGTCCCTGGCGCGTACCAGTTCCAGCAGCTCTCCGAACTCCTCCGTGGTGGAGAACGAGCCGTAGTCCACGCCGCCGTAGAACGGGTCCTGCATCATCAGGTAGTCGCATCTCTCCGAGGCGGGGAACATGCCCGTGACGAAGTACCCCAGCCTTTTCGCCTCCCTGTAGGCGGCACCGGCGGCGGGGTCCTGCAGATTGATGTACAGGTTCGAGAGCTCCAGAAGCGAGGACTTCACCCTGCGGTGCTCCCTCCTGAGCACCTCGCCGACATCCTCGCCGACCACGTCGATGTAGATGCATGCGGCCTTGAGGATGCGGTTCATGTCGGTGTCCGCGACCGTGGACGTCCCCGGGGCCGGGTCCGTGGAGGGGACGACATCCCTGTCCAGCCCGCAGTTGCGGATGACGGTGCGGACGACGTCCTCCTCCCCCTCCGGGCAGTGGACCGTCCTGCGGACATCCCTGAGCATGAGCGTCCCGCAGAAGGTGTGGTGCCTGCGGCCCTCGTCGCCGTACGAGTTGCTGAGGTCCGCGGCAACGTGGTTGAGCTCCACGCAGCAGGGCATCATCCCCTGTGCGACGGCGATCCTCTGGGTGTACGGGTGGTATCCCACCGGGCGGCAGAACACCGAGGTCATCCCAAGCTCCCTGGCATGGTCCATGACGGCCTCGGTGAGCCTGGTCATCAGGGAGGCCTTCCTGTACCTCTTCCTCACCACGCCCATGGAGACCTCCCCTGTCCCCGGCAGGTGGGGGTCGGTGGTCAGGGAGAGCACCGCCGCGACCTCCCCGTCCGCCGCCACGGCGGTGTAGCAGGCGAACCTGCTGGACTGCACCGCCGCAGCGAACTTCCTGGGATAGTACACCAGGTCGTTGATGTAGCTGTAGCCGAACTCGTCGTACAGGCATTGGGCCACCTGGATCCCCTCCTCAGGCACCATGGGGTGGATGGCTATGCCCTCCAGGTTCGCAGGCGCCTCGTCCGCGGAGGACTCGGACAGGGATTCGGCGGGCGTGGTGCGCGGGTACTCCAGGACCTGCTCCCTGCCCCCGTTGCCCAGGCTCCTCAGGGTCGGCCCGTGGGGCATCCTGGTCAGGATGTCCGCGCTGATGGACTCCCCTCCGGCACGGAGGGTCTCGTAGTCGTAGGGTATGCCCTTGTCGTGGACGGACACCCTCATGGTGCCCTCCCCGATGGACACGGCCAGGTCGACGGACCTGCGGCTGTCGCTGCGATAGCCGTAGGAGAAGACGCTGAGCAGAATCTCCTCCAGGTTCAGTCTCAGCCCCAGGACGTCCTTCTCGGACATCCCGTAGATGTTCGCCAGCTGCTCTATGTGGTCCAGCGTGGGACCTATCAGGCGTCTGTCGGTGGCGAGCGTGATCCTCGTCACGTCCGCCATCCCCGAGCCCTTCCCGTCTTCGGTCATCTCATCATCCCCGGAATCGACCGGAAGGGCCCCGCATCTCGCGCCCTCCGGCCCTCAATGGCTCCTCTCTATGGCCTGTATTATCCTCGAGATCTCCTTCTCCGGGTCCTTCCACATGCCCGGAGTCCACACCCTGTGGATCTTCCATCCGCGGGACTCCAGGTACTTCTGCCTGTGGTAGTCCCTCTCCCTTGTGGACGACGACATCTCGTACAGGCGCGAGTCGCACTCGATGCCCAGGATGTACTTGTCGTTCTGCTTCACGGCCAGGTCGATCTGGTACCCTCCGATCCCCACGTTCCTCTCCACGGTGTATCCCTTGCGGGTCAGTGCGTTGTACACGCGGTCGGCGATCCTGCCGGAGTCGTACTCCTCCGCGGTCTTCCAGCGGTCGTCGCCGAAGGAGTGCAGGATGGAGTCCGCCAGCTCCCTGTTGCCGGAGCTGATGGCGTTGGCGTATTGCAGGTACTTCTTCAGGATCCTCGGCCCCTCGTTCTTGGTGTCGTCCACCTGCAGGTCCTCTGGTTCGAAGGACGTGACAATAAATATCTTCTTCTTCGCCCTGGAGATGGCGACGTTCAGCCTGTTCTCCCCTCCACGGTTGTTCAGCCATCCGAACCTCTGCATGAGCTTGCCCTCGGAGTTCTTGGCGTAACCGATGGAGAACATGATCACGTCCCTCTCGTCCCCCTGCACGGACTCGATGTTCTTGATGAACAGTCCCACGTCCTCCCCGTTGTCGAACCTCTTCATCTCGTCAGCCACCAGCTTCCCGAAGCCGGGGTCGTTGGCACACTCCTCATCCAGCACGTCGTTTATGAGGTCCCTCTGGGAGGCGTTGAACGTGATGATCCCCACGGTCTCGTCGTTCCTCCTCTGGGCGAAGAACTCCTTCAGGAGCGAGACGATCCTGTGGGCCTCCTCCATGTTGGACTTGTCCTCCCACAGCCCGTTGACCTTGAACACCTCGATGGGGGGCTTGGCCGGCTCCACCACGTTGGGGGACACGTACAGCCTCCCGCCGTAGAAGGCGTAGTTGGAGAACGCTATGAGCTCCTCGTACTTGGAGCGGTAGTGGAAGTTGAGCAGGATGGAGTCGTATCTAGCCCTCGCCAGGTCCAGCAGGCTCTCCTCCTCCAGCGCCGCGGAGACGACGTCGTCCAGGTCGTCCTCGTCGCTCTCGTACTCCACCCTCCCGACGCCCAGGGACGAGGGGCGGAGCTGCTTGTGGTCTCCGGCCACCACGACCTTCTTGGCGCGGTAGATGGACGGCACCCCCTTCTCCACGTACATCTGGGATGCCTCGTCGAATATGAGCAGGTCGAATATGCCCATCTCCAGCGGGAGGATCTCGGACACCACCTCCGGGGTGAGGAGCCACACCTTGACGCCCTTGAACAGCTCGTAGCCGTACCTGGCGATGAACTTGTTGAGGTTCCACTTCCTCTTGGATTCGATGATCCTGTTGATGTCGCCACGCCTCTTGGACTCGGTGATGTACTTCAGGTTCTCCTGGAAGACCTCCTCCACCTTGTCCCTGGACAGCTCCCTCTTCGAGGATATCTTCCTGTCCATGTCGGCGATGATGCTGTCGAAGTCCCAGATCTCCTGCATGATGTCCTTGTGGGATGCGTCGAACCTCTGGAGGTGGTCGTTGAGGATCCAGTCGTAGATCCTGTCGTTGCTGTCGGAGTAGGGCATCTTGGTGGTGGCTGAGACGGTCAGCACGTCGTCGCCGTAGACCCTCTCCTCGTCGGTCAGCTTCCCGTATACGGTGGCCCTGGCGGAGTAGGTGCCGTAGCCGTCGAGGGCGTTGAACATGCCGCGGGGGTCGGAGAGGACCTTCTCCACCGTGTGCTTGTTGTAGTTGGCGAAGTACTTGTCCGCCATGGCGGTGGCCTCGCGGTCCACCTTCCCCTTGTTGAACATCCTGCCCAGGAACCCCTTGGAGTTCAGCTCCTTGATCTGGTTCTCCAGGTCCAGCAGGTCCGCCTTCATCTCGCCGATGTTGTACTCGGACAGGTCCGCCTTCATCTGGGTCATCCATGGGTTGGTCTCGATCAGGTCCTTGTACTCCCTTATGTTCCCCATCAGGACAGGATCCCCGAACTTCCTGTGGAGCTCGGTGACGTTGGGGTACTTCAGGTCCAGCAGGATGGGGTCGATGCTGTCCTTCAGGATGCGGTACTCGTCAAGCTGGCGCCTGTCGTTCAGGTCCAGCCACCTGTCCATGGCGTAGAGCTTGTACGGCTCGATGCCGAAGTCGCAGGGGCTGTACATGGTCTTGGCGATGTTGTCCAGAAGGGCCACGTCCCTGTCGATGCTCTCGGAGACGGCGTCCAGGTCGACGCCCCTCTTGGGGGTCCCGGAGTCCAGCATCCTGCCCAGCTGCTTGTAGAACTGCTCCTTGTTGGCCACGTCGTCGATCATCAGGCAGTACTTGGACAGCGTCCCCAGGCGTGAGTAGACCACGTCCAGGGCGGTCTTCTTCTCGGACACCATGAGCACGGTCTTGCCTTTGATGACAGCGGACGTTATCAGCCCGGTGATGACCTGCGACTTGCCCGTGCCGGGGGGTCCCTGGACCACGATCTCGTCGCCCTTCTCCATCGCGGTGAGGATGTTCTCCTGGGAGCTGTTGAGCGAGTTGATGTACACCAGGTCCTTCTCGGAGGCGGCCATCCCCTTGTCCTTCATCTCCTCCTCGGAGAGGGGCATGGGGAGGTCGGACAGGAAGTCGGTCTTGTTCAGGTCCACGATCAGGTCGTTGAGGATCCCGTTGATCTCCCTGCCGGCAAGCATCTCGTCGAAGTCCTTCTGGATGGAGCTGGAGTAGGTCGGATACTTCCCTACAAGGATGTTGGGGACCATCTCCATGTCACCGGCCAGGTACTTGGGGAACTCCCCGGCCTTGTAGTCCACGAACGGGATGGGTAGGCTGTAGTTGACGGACATCTTGATGCCGTTCTGCTCGTAGAACTCCACGATGTTGGTGAGGAACGTCTCCCCGCTGTAGTCCTCGATGATGTTGTCCGGCAGCGGGCGGTTCTGTCCGCTGGCCTTGATGAACCCCAGGATGAGGGTGTTGTTGTAGATGGCGTCGCGGGAGTTGTCCATGGAGAGCGTGATGGTGCGGGAGTCCTTCTCCAGGATGACCGGGAACAGCGCCAGGGGGGCGCGGATGTCGATGTCGTTGTCGGGCATCTTCCCCTGCACGAAGGGGTACCCGATGTACAGGTCGTACTGACCCTTGTCCCTCTGCTCCCTGTTGACCTCACGGATGATCTCGTTCAGGTGCTTGTACACCCTGGCGTCCTCCTGGCTCTTGGCGGAGTCGCACAGCTTCAGCACCCGCTTCCTGCCGAACAGCAGGCTCATCACGTCCACGTCGCGCAGGGTCATTAGGTCGAAGGCGTTCTTCCTGGATATCTTGGGCTGGAACAGCAGCCTGTTGCTCTTGCTGATGTTGATGAGCTTCTTCTCCAGCTCCCTGAGCGTCTGTGCCGCGTCGGCGTCGATGTTGGAGCCGTTGGCGGCGGTTATGGCGTACTTCCTGGTCACGCTGAGGAAGTCCTCGCCGTACAGCTCGACGAAGCGGTCGCCCACTCCCACGATGGCGGTGAAGTCCTCGGCTTTAGTGGGCACGCGCTGGGCCATCTCCCTCAGCGCCTCGTCAGGGCAGACGGTGGGGATGCGCCCGGTGGACATCCGGCGCTCCTCCCTTATCGTCTCCCTGAGCTCGTACAGTTCCCCGTAGAGGTCATCTTCCAATCCCATGTCGGGGGGCATGGATTACGGGTTTAAAGAATATATTAGGGGCGCACCCGTGCGCGGGAATAAGGGTGTGGCGGGCCCGGAGGCCCGCTGGGAAACGGTTCCGCATCAGTGCAGCTGGCTGTGCACCGTAATGTGCTCGCTCTGGACGCAGTCGAACACCACGATGATGGAGTGTGTGTTCCGGTCGTATGACAGGCTCGTGATCCTCGACGAATCACCCAGGTCTAAGGTCATTATGTAGTGTGCCCTGTCGTACTCGGTGAGGAAGACGCAGATGTTGTTCGACGGGTACACGCCTGTGATGTACGGGTCGGCTATGATCTGCAGCAGGTTGCCGGTCGCGGGGATCTCGCTCGGGAAGGTGTATGAATCGATGGGCTTCCCGTTGATGGCGAGGCTCCAGCCGGATCCCGTGATGTCGTAACCGGTGAGCGTGGCGATGCCACCGGGCGGGGCAGAGTTGTAGACGTTGGCGTCCAGGATCAAGGTCACCACGCCCTCGGCGTCGAACGTCAGAGCGATCGTCGTCCCGGAGACCGAGGATGCAAGGTTCGTCACGCCCCTGAACTCCACGGTCAGAGTGTACGTCGCCCCCGGCTCGGTGCTGAGGGTGAACGCGTAGCTCCCGTCGCCGTTGTCGGTTACGCCGGTCACATGGTCGGTAGGGCGCAGCTCGATGGTGTTGTCCCGTAGCTCCAGGGCATAGGGCATCTGGAACACGTCTATGCGCGCATCGTCCAAGTACGCCTCGAATAACGAGGACGTGTTGATGTAGTTCATGAGAGTGGGTCCCGTGTTCTCGGGCGGCTCGGTGCCCTCATCCCCCGCGTCGTCGCCGTACCAGGCGAAGGAGGCGACCAGGGCTGCGGCTATCACTACGACCGCCGTGGCTGCTATGACGCTCTTCTTCATGGTATTCGAATCGGTATCCGCCGTATATAACGGAGAACGCCCCGCCGTCTGCTGATGCGCGGATGCGGCATCCGGTCTCACCGAGCCCTGTCGGGTCTTCGTTATATCGGAGTCATGCTTACCCCGGATCCATGATCGAAACAGGCATCAGGGGGGAGAGGTCCGTCGACGTCACCCCTGCCAACACCGCCAGAGCTCTCGGATCCGGGACTCTGGACGTCTTCGCCACGCCCGCCATGATAGCGCTCATCGAGGCCACCGCCAGCGGGAGCGTCGCGCCGTACCTGGAGGAGGGCTCCAGCACCGTGGGGACGCACCTGGACATCGCGCACTCCGCGGCCACCCCGGTCGGGATGAGGGTCACATGCGAGACCGAGCTGGTAGAGGTGGACAGGAGGAGGCTGGTCTTCAAAGCAGTCGTCCGCGACGCCTGCGGCGAGATCGGGTCCGGGACCCACGAGAGGTTCGTGGTGGACGACGCCAAGTTCGTGTCAAAGGCGCAGTCCAAGCTTGCCCAGCAGTGATCGCGCCAGTCCGAACTCGAAGAGCATCACCGGGAACAGCAGGCAGCCGCAGAGGACAAGCCTGCCGGTGCCCATGACCGAGGGGAGCAATCCCACGACGGTCGAGCATGCCAGCACAGCCAGTCCGAAGGGGCCGGTCAGCAGCAGCGTGAGCACCGTCAGCACAGCCAGCACGGACCTGCTCATGGCCCTTGGCTTCAGCCTGCCGATGATCCCTACCATCGCCCTCCCGGACCATATGGCCATCCAGTACCCGAGCAGGGCGGCCACGGCCGTGGACATCAGCAACAGCAGGAACCCCTGGGACATGAACCCCGTGAGGGACTCCCCGGCGACCTCTCCGATGGCTAGCGCCGTCCCGGACCTCCCGTTGCCGGAGACGGACAGGGTCACCAGGGAGAGGACCGAGGTCACTGTCCCGATTGAGGCCACGGTGGCGATGAAGCGCTCCGGGCGGTTCTCCGGCATCACCGCCACTGACATGGACGCACCGACAGTGGCCGTGATCCCGGGAAACCATCCGGCCACGGTACCCATCAGGACCCCCTTCAGCCCCGGCAACGGGCCCACAGGGTCGCGGACCCTGTCGCGCTGCTCAGGCACCCTTGCGCCCTTCGACGTCTCCAGCAGCACTGGCACCCCGAACAGCCCGGTGAGGAGCGGGAGCATCACGCTCCCCTCCCCAAGGATGCCGTCCACGGGGATCGGGAGCGTCATGCACGCCAGACCCAGGAACCCCGATATCGCGAAGGCCACCAGCCCCCAGGGCCCGGAGCCGCGTCCGAACTCCCCTCCGATGAGAACCGCCGCGGCGGATAGGAGCACCAGCGGCGTCAGGCTCTCGAGAGGACCCTCCAGGCCGTTCAGGAGCATCCACTGCAGCGGTACCGACATCAGGATCGATGCCGACGCGCCGATCAGACTCCCGATCGCAGCGGCCCTGACCGCCTCCATGCCCCTCCCCTCGAGCAGCAACCTGTGCCCCGGGAGCACGGACACCGCGTCCTCCCCGTCCGGGGCGCCAATGAACACGGACGGGACGAAGTCCACGAACGAATGCACGACGGAAGCAGACATCATGCAGCAGCTCATAGCCAGCGGGGCATCCTCCACGGTCCCTGGGATGACCGCAGCGACGGACGCCTGGCCGGCCAGCAGGAGCGATGCCAGCGTGTTGACGTGGATCCCGGGAGCCAGTCCGCTGAACAGCCCCATCCCCGCGCCGACCAGCGACATGACCATGCAGGCCCCCAGCAGTCCCGGGTCCATGCGCATGCTTCTGCGCGGACAATGAAAAAGGATCCACGCCGAATTCAATCGGATTGGAGGATGCGCGGTCTCCCGCCCTCCGAGCTCACCGAGACGAGGGAACGGACCGGGACGCCGAGCTCCGAGGACAGGCCGACCCTGTCCCTGCACTTGCTGAACACGGTCAGGACCTCCGTTACCACTGCACCCGCGGACTTCAGGCTGCCAACCACCGCGCGCAGCGTCCCGCCCGTGCTCACGACGTCGTCCACTATGGCGACCCTGTCTCCCGGCGACACGCCGTTGATGTACATGGGGGAGCCGGAGTAGCCGGTGACTTGGCTCAGGGCGATCTCTCCGGGGAGGCCGTACTCCCGCTTCCTGATGACTGCGAACGGTATCCCGGTCCTCTCGGTGATGAGGACCGCCAGAGGTATCCCCATGGCCTCCGGGGCCAGGATCAGGTCGCAGTCCAGGTCCGCCATCCCTATCATGGCGTCCGCCACCTCCACCAGCAGGTCCCTGTCCACCCTGGGGATTCCATCGCTCAGCGGGTTCACGAAGTACGGGTAGCCGTCGAAGTCGACGACCGGGCTGCTGAGGAAAGCCTCCTCCAGTCTGGGGCATTTCGTGGGCATGCAGCATCCATTCGGATTCACGATTTATAAACATCGCCAGGGTCGGAGGTGGGACCCGTGCTAGCACTGGTCCCCGAAGAGCCTTTAATACTTGTTGCAATAGGCCCGAACGATATCATGGATGTCGAACAGAGGCTCGCCCTCGTGACGAGGAACACCGAAGAGATAGTGACGGAGGAGGAGCTCCGCGCCCTCCTGACAGAGAAGGAGGAGCCCACCGCTTATATCGGCTTCGAGCCCTCGGGACTCGTCCACCTGGGCTGGGTCCTGGTGGCCCAGAAGATCAGGGACCTCTGCGACGCGGGGTTCAAGGTGACCGTGTTCTGGGCCGACTGGCACGCTTACATCAACGACAAGCTCGGCGGTGACCTGGAGAACATCCGCACATGCGCCAGGTACATGCAGGACTGCTTCATCGCCCTTGGCGTCCCCGCCGATCGTGTGGAGTTCAAGTACGCCAGCGAGATCCTCAGCGACATAGAGTACTGGGAGATGGCCATCAAGGTCGCCAAGGTCACGTCCCTGTCCAGGGTCAAGAGGGCCATGACCATCATGGGCCGCTCCGAGGACGAGGCCGAGGTCGACACATCCAAGGTGTTCTACCCCATCCTGCAGGCCACGGACATCTTCTGCATGGGCCAGGACGTGGCCTACGCCGGTCTGGACCAGAGGAGGGCCCACATGCTCGCCAGGGACGCTGCCGACAAGCTCGGATGGAAGAAGCCCATAGCCGTCCACACCCCCCTGCTCCCGGGCCTGAAGGGAGGGAACAGGATGGATCCCGTGGAGTCGAAGATGTCCAAGAGCGACCCCAACGGGAGTGTCAAGATCCACGACACCCGCGAGGAGATCGCCGCCAAGATGAAGAAGGCCTACTGCCCGCCGGAGAGGGAGCACGAGGGCGAGAACCCGGTGCTGATGCTCTGCAGGTACATCCTCTTCCCCAGGAACGGGTCCATGCACATCGAGAGGCCCGAGAAGTACGGCGGCCCCGTCGACTACTCGACGTACGAGGAGTTGGCCGATGCATACTTCGGCGGTTCCCTGTCCCCCGTCGACCTGAAGGCCGGGGTGACCGACGGTCTCGACAGGACCCTCCAGCCGGTGAGGGACTACTTCGCAGACAAGCCCGACAACTACGATGCCATCATAAAGGTCGTCGAGAGCGTCAAGAAGCTCAGATGAGAAACAGCGGAGGGGGATCCCCCCCCCCCAATTTTCAGTTCTCAGGCGTCTGGGACTGTTCCCTGCGCTTTATCTCCCTGAACACGTCCATGGTCCTGCTCATGCAGATGTTGAGCATGGCCTCGGTGTCCCCGATCCCGGTGAGTCCGGCGGCTCCGCCGTGACCCCCGCCGTCAGTGGATGTCTCCTGACCGATGCCGGCCATTATCTCGCCCAGGTGGACCCCCTTCCTGACGGCTTCCTGGGTCGCCCTGCCGCTGAGGCGGAACATCTCGTCCCTCTGGGAGCCGACGAACACGACATCCGCGCCGGCCGTCATTATGGCCCTGCAGGATGACGCCTCGAAGCTGCCGCCGAACGATATCGCCACGATCATCTCGCCGACGCGGTCGAACCTGGTGCGCTCGATCGCCTTCATCATGGCGATCCTCTCGGACATGCTCACAGGGGCCTGGACAAGGCCCATGGCCTCGTCCATGTCGATCGAGCACCGCTCCATCAGGTCGGAGAAGCATCTCATCAGCGCCGGACGGGCATACTGGAAGTGCCCGCTGTCGGTCAGCATCCCACCCATCAGCATCAGCGCCACATCCCTGTCGATCCTCCTGCCTGCGAAGTCCATGATCTCCTTGACGATCTCGCAGCATGACGTGCGGGAGTCGTCGCAGTAGAACAGGTCCACCTCCCACTTGCCGGTCGGACGGTGATGGTCGATCACGACGGAGTCCCTGGGAATGCGGATGTCGGCCTCGAGCTGCTCGGGGGACGATGTGTCCACCACGACGACCCTATCGTACCCGGACAGGTCGGATGTCTCCAGAACAGGCACGGACATCTTGTCGGCGACCATCCTGGAAACCCTGTCCAGTCCGTTGGGCGCCACGATGTCCGCCTCGGGGAAACCCTTGGAGATGGCGTATGCGGACCCCAGTGCGTCCATGTCCGCGTTCCCGTGGACGACTATGGCCTTCCTTCCCTGCTCCAGCGCCTTGGCGATGCGGCTCAGCATGACCCGGCTATATCCTGTTTGGTATAAAAGGGGGAAAGGGGCGCCCCGGAGGGCGCGTTGTGCTCACTTCCTTCCGGTCAGGACCTGGACGTACTTGTTCTGTCCCAGGCCGGTGATCAGTATGTCCGAGTTGTAGAGCCTCACGGTGATGAGGATCGTGGCCACGGCGAAGACGGCCATGTACGCTATCCCACCCAGCACGAGGGCCACGTCCCCGTTCATCAAGGCCTGCATGGCCATCATGGGGTGGGAGAACGGGATGGCGAATGTTATCGCCTGGATGAATCCGCCCGCCCCGTACCAGCCGGTGAACATTATCACGAACATCGGGATCATCGCCAGGATGCTGATCGGCATGGTCATCGTCTGTGCTGACTTGTAGTTCTTGGCGAAGGCACCGAGTATCATGCAGATCCCCAGCGCGCACACGATCGACAGGAACATGGATGCCATGACTAGCACCCAGTCCGTCGCGTCGAGGCTCATTCCGAGTGCCTGCATATCCACACCGCTAGAGCCCATATCGCCCATAAGGGAGCCCATGTAGAAGCTCATGCCGACCATGTATGCCAGACCGTAGACGAGTCCGACAATCGCGGCAGCGACGATCTTCCCACTCACGATGGATGTGCGTTTGATGGGCATGGTCAGGAGGGTCTCGAGGGTCTTGTTCTCCTTCTCGGATCCGATGGAGCTGATGACGATGCTGCCGACCATCATTATGATGATCATGATGACGATGGGGATCATCAGCGTCTGGCTGGTGATCTCGTTGGAGATCTGTGACGGGGTGACGTTGCTGTGGACGGTCCCGTTCACGATCGTGCAGATGCTGTCCCCTCCGGACGAAATCGGGCTCATTATGAAGTCGTAGTCGACATCCCCGGTCTGGAGCACCGCAGACAGCGATGCGTTGAGGACGCTGATCAGCGATGACATGACGGTGGTGGAGACGGTGCTTCCGAACATCCCCGTCGGTTCGTACCGATAGTACTGCTGAACATCGATCACCTCGTTGTTCCGGATGCATTCTGCCACCGTTTCCTTGTCCGGTATGACTATCACGTTGGACAGGCCCAGTTCATCCATCGCAGATAGGATCGAGTCGCTGTCGCGTCCGCAGTCCAGGAGGACGATCTTCTGTGAGGGGTCGTATCCGGCATTCGAATAGTAGTCGCTGAGTGACTGGTACGGGTCCCATCCGTCGTAGTACTCCCCCTCGTCCACCACGAGGCCGAAGGTCGGAGGTTCGGCAGCACTGTCTACCTCCCCGCCTATGAGTCCGCCCAGGCTGGCCAGGAGGACTACCATTATCAGAACGGACACCACCGAACCGGGGGTGAGGAGCTCGCGGAGTTCCTTGCGTATGATGCTGGTCATGTGACTCATCCTTTCACCGCCTTCACGAACACCTCTTCGAGGGTGTCCACTCCGTACTGCTCCTTGAGCTCGGAGGGTGTGCCGAGCAGTATGAGGTTGCCCTGGTCTATCATCCCCACGCGGTCGCACAGCATGTCGACCTCGAACATGTTGTGGGAGGACATCACGACGGTCACGCCGCTTTTGGCGATGTCCCGGATGACCTCTCTGATCTCGTACGAGTTGATCACGTCCAGTCCGGACGTGACCTCGTCCATGATCGCGAGCCGGGGGGATGGCATGATGGCCCTTGCTATGAGCAGCCTGCGCATCATCCCCTTGCTGTAGGTGTCCACCTTGGAGTCGATCCTCTCGCCCAGGTCGGCGAGCTCGATCCCCCTGTCCACCATGGCCCTCTTCTCCTCGCCGGACGCGAAGAACCCGGCGATGAACTCGAGATAGGCTCTGCCGGTCAGGTCCTTGTAGGCCCCGGCGTCCTCTGGCAGGTAGCTGATTATCTTCCTGACCTCCTCCGGTTCCGTGGCCACGTCGTGGCCGAAGACGGAGATGGTTCCGGAGCTTATCCTCAGAAGCGTGGATATCATACGGAGGGTGGTTGTCTTGCCGGCACCGTTGTGTCCGATGAGGCCGAATATCTCGCCCTCCCTGACAGTGAGGGATATGCCGTGCACCGCCTCCCTGTTCCCGTAGGATTTCCGCACCTCGTCGAGCACGAGTGCATCCATGCAAGGGGGTAACAGATTGATGTATAAAACGGGGGGGGGGTGCGACCTATCCGATTGTAAGGGGGTCGCACCCGTTTGGAAAGTTTGCTCACTCGTTCCTAGGCATGTTGCCCATGGCGGTGTTGATGGTCTCCTGGAGCACGGTGTACCTCTCCTTGAGGCTGTTCTCCTGCCTCTCGAGGGATCCGATCCTGACATCCATCATCTCCACCGACTCCTCGAGCTCCGCCTTCAGGGCGTCCCTATCCTCCACCTTGATGAGGAGGGATCCGGCGGACTTGTACACCGCGCCGGTGCTGGCGTTGAGCTCCTCGAGGGTCCTGGTCAGCTCGCGCTTCTGGGCGTCGTACTGCATCTTCTGGGAGGATACCGCCTGGAGCTGCTGCTGGACCTGCTGGAACTGTGTGATCTGGTTCTGAAGCTGTGGGCTGATTCCGTTCATGGTCTCATCTCGGTGAGGTTCCCGATGTCCTGAATCACCTTTATGCATTCCAGATGCGAGTTGAGAGCCGCCCTCATCGCCGACGTGTCGTCTGCCTCGATACCGACCACGATCCTCCCCTCCTCCTCGGAAAGGGACGTCCTGGTGCGCGGCAGCTCCCTGCCCGCTTCGGGGCCCATGGCCGGGACGACGGACCCTGCCGCCGCCCCGTCGATGACGATCCGGGCTCTGAGCATCTCAGTCGGACTTCAGGATCTTCTTCACGTTGGGTCTATCCTTGAAGAAGATCTTCGATCCGCACTTCTCGCACTGCAGCCCGAGGGCGTTGACGTTCCTCACGGGCTCGTTGCACTTGGCGCATCTGTACATCGGACCACCTGGGTTCAGTTCTCGCTGACCTGGGACAGCTCCTTCTTGGTCTTGGGGCTGTAAGCCCCTGCGGCGAATTTGGTGCCGCAGTGCCTGCAGTACCAGATTCCGGAGCTCTCCCTTCTGACGGACTCGTGGTGGCAGACGGGGCACTCGTGCTTCGCCTTCTGCTGGGCCTCGATGTTCTTGACCCTGTTGCGGACGATGACACCGTACCTCGCGCCGAACCTGCCGGAGCTGCCTACCTTCTCTGTTCTCTTTGCCATTGGAAATCACCCGATGATATTTCTTATCTCCGCACCGATCTCCACGGCCCTGTCGAGGCAGAGGCTGAGTTCGTCAAGAGTTATCGAACCGCGGCCTCCCTTCTGCATCGCCCTGAAGTTGCCGACGTCGTCGGTGGTGACAGTCAGGCGTGCGGATGAAATCTGCTCTTCGTCGTAGTCGGGGTCTACTATTAAAGCGTTTCCGACTTTGACCTCAGTGACAGATATGGGGGTGCAGGTGACCGGCAGGGGGGCGTTCTCTCCCTTCCCGTACTGCTCTGCAGGGATGACGGCGGACTTCAGAGCGCAGACCGCGGCCAGGTTAGCGGCGTCGAACAGGTTGCCGTCGTAGTCCAGGGCGTAGATGTCCACGAAGCACATCCAGACCTCCTCCCCGGGGACGATGCACAGCTTCTCGACGTCCACCATGCCTGACTCGCGGATGCCGCGGTCCACGACACGGGCCAGCTCGATGGCGTCCTCCCCGGGCGGTCCGGACTCGAACGTGGGGTGAGCCATGGGGATGAGCTCGGCTCCGGTGGTGAGCACCCCGATGTTGGGGGTGTCTCCGAACGGCGTGCCGGGGATGATCTTGACACCCGCTATGACCTCGGTCTTCCCGAGCTTGACCCTCGCGGATCCGTCGGCGGACTCGATGCAGTTCGTCTCGACCTTGATCTCCCTGACGTCGGTGACCCCGCGCCCGTCCTGCCTCTTGCCCTCGGCGAGCAGGTTCATGATGTGGTCGCGCTTGATCTCGGACATTATCTCGTTGCTCATTCGGATCCCTCCTGCTGGGGCTTGGAGTAGCGTCTCTTGAGGGCGTCGACCTGCAGGTCGTGAACCTCGTGGCACGCGTTGACCGCCAGCTCGATGGCGTGGTCGAACTCCTCGCGGGTCATGTTGCCGTCCATCTGGAGCAGGACGATCTCGTCGGTCGAGGGCATGATGGCGATGGGCACGTCGGCCTGGCCGTAGTTGTCCTCCTCCTTGTTCAGGTCCAGCAGAACGTGTCCGTCAGCCTTGCCGGCGGCGATGGCCGGGACGATGTCCCTCATGGGGATCCCCGCGTCAGCCAGAGCGACGGATGCTGCGGTGAGCCCGGCGCATCTGGTACCGGCGTTGGCCTGGAGGATCTCGATGTAGACGTCGATGGACGCGCGGGGGTAGAGCTCGGTGAGGACGACCCTCTCCAGGGCCTCGGATATGATCTTGGAGATCTCGATGGACCTCCTGTCGGGTCCGGGCCTCTTCCTGTCGCTGACGGAGAACGCCTGCATGTTGTACTTGCACTGGACGATCGCCTTGGTGGGATCCTGGAGGTGCCTGGGGTGGCACTCCCTGGGTCCGTACACCGCAGCGAGGACCTTGTTCTTCCCGATCTCGACGTATGCGGATCCGTCGGCGTTGCTGAGGACGCCCGCCTCGATCTTTATGGGCCTGTGCTGCTCCTCGGTCCTTCCGTCGATGCGCATGCCGTTCTCGTCAACCAATACCATGTCAGTGTGTCCGCTCATTTTCACTCCTCCCCCTCATCATCTTCCTCGTACTCTTCGCTCTGGGGGAGCTTGCTCTCGATAAACTCTTTGATTTTGTCTGTCAGGTCCCTTGCCTGAGCCTTCTCCTCGATCATCCTGATCGCCTGGACGGCCACGTCGGCGTTCTCGTCGTCCCCGTCGACCCAGATCATTCCGTTCTGGCCCACGGTTATGCGGCAGTCGGTCATGTTCTTCAGCATCGAGATCATGGATCCGCTCTTGCCGATGACCCTGGACACCTTGGAGTGGGAGATCTTCACGAGCCTCCCGCCCTCGATCCTCCTGAGTCCGGAGTCCTTCATCGTGACCTGTATCTTCTTGCTCTCGTCGACGGAGAGCACCTTGAGGAGCACCACGTTGCCCATGTTGAGGTAGCGGGACGTGTCCCCGAACTCGACCTTCCACGGCACCTCGTTAACGTGCAGGGGTGCGGGATAGGGCGCACCTATGTCAACGAGCCAGTTCGACGGCCCGATGTCCACTATGACCCCGATGACCGTGTCGCCGGATGTGGGCATGTAGCATCCCTTGAGGGGTATGACGCCCACCGTGTTCTGGAACACGTTGCGCACACCCATGACGCTGGCACGGACCTTCCCGTCCAGCACGTACGCGTTCTCGCCGGGTTTCATTCCAGTCCCGTCGAGTATGTCGCCGGGCACGACGATCTCGCGCGTCTGTCTGGCGTTTCTCTTCTCCATATTATCATCACTTCCGAATGTAAGAAAAATGTCAGCTCACGAGCTTTACCGAAGCCGATCCCTTCGTCTTGTGCTTCAGCTTTTCCGTGAGCTCCGTGATCAGCCCGGCGGGTATCTCCATCAGGCCGATCCATGAGCCGTCCGCAGTCCACTCCTCCCTCTCCACGAGGCCGTAGTGGATGATGTCGTCGTAGCAGCGTCCGTAGTCGGAGCCGTTGAGCTTTATCGCCACGCGGCTCTTCTCGAACCTGATCGGGAGCAGGGGGCGGAGGAGCTTCATGGCCTCCTCGATCTCCTTCTCCAGAGGTTTGAAGGGGTCCACGTGGAACTTGGCCTCCTCCAGGGCGAGCTGGATCCTCAGCGGGGGGTGGGGGGTCTTGGTCTGCGGGTTGATGGCATTGGCGGCGATGTACGTGATCACCTGCTGCCGTTTGGCCTCGAGCATCTCCTTGCGTTGCTCCGCGGTGATCTGTATCTCGCCCTTCTCGACAATCTTCGAGGCGATCTCGCCGATGTCCTCGGTGCCGAAGGCCTCCTTGATCTTGTCCTCGGGGGGCCTCGTTCCTTTGGAGGCGTTCTTGAACACGTCCTCCACAGCCATGTAGTCGATTATGTCGAACTTCTTCCCCTGTTTGATCAGGTCGAAGACCTTCGGGTCCAGAAGGATCTCGAATGTCTCCCCATGGCTCTCGAGCCTGGCTACTATGGCATCGTCGAGGTCTACCATCGGACTCACATCTTGTCGATGAGCGCGGAGACTTCCTCGCCTGAAAGTCTCCTGAACTTGCTACCCATCTCGGCGATACCGATCTCGACGGACTCCGCCTTGGGCTTCTCCTCGATGGCGGCCTCCAGGGCCCTGAGTCCGAGGCCGAGGGCCTCGTCGAAACCCATGTCGTCCTGGTAGTCCTTCTCGAAGATGTCCATGACCGCGGCTCTGCCGCTGCCGATTCCGGTCGCCTTGTATGCAACGAGCGCGCCCGACGGGTCGGTCTCGAACAGGTGCACACCCAGGTCGTCGGTCCCAGCAACCAGGAGGGCGGTTCCGAACGGGCGCACCCCGCCGTACTGGGTGAAGTTCTGCTTGTAGTCGCAGATCTTCTTGACAAGCATCTCGACGGCGATGTTCTCGCCGAAGTTCACCCTGTGGACCTGCGCGTTCTTCCTGGCCTCGTCGACTAGGATCCTGGCGTCAGCGACGAGTCCGGAGGTCGCGCATCCGATGTAGTCGTCGATCTCGTGGATCTTCTCCGTCGACTTGGGCTCCAGCAGTCTGCTGGACGACCTGCGGTCGACGATCAGGGCCACCCCGTCCTTGTACTTCAGTCCGATGGTCGTGGATCCTTTCTTCACGGCCTCGCGGGCGTACTCAACTTGGAACAATCTTCCGTCAGGGGAGAAAACTGTGCTCCCCCTGTCATAAGCCATCTGTCCGGGTTGCATGATGCCTGCTCCTATAATCTTCCCGCGACTGTGATAAAAGGCGCACTATATAGGTTTGACCGTCGACCGTTCGCGAGGTCCGTCGGTCATCTGCGACGTTTCTGCGGGACCCTGAGACGCGGATAGTCATCCCTGAGCGTGCGGAGCGTGCCAGACGTCCTGACTGGCTCGGATCCGGGCCAGCGAGACCCCACGTTTTGGGTGACCGCGTCCCTGTCTTCCGGGGAGCATCTCACCACGGCATCGCCTCCCTGGCAGGTGATGACCTTGGAGCTTCCGACGTCACGGAGTGCATCCGTCAGATCGTCACGGCGGACGTTCGTCGGAACCCGGATGTAGACGTAACGTCTCCTGCCACGGACCGACTTGACGACCATGTCGCTGCGAGAGTGGCATCGCTTATAACGTTTCCCGCCGGGCACAATTGTTTAGGGAGCTCTAAAATCATCTCGAACGGCAGTTTTTCGCGTACTGCCCTGGAGTTCTGCTTCCCGCCAGGAACTTAACGGGATTAGATTGCATTATAATAATGCAAATTCGAAAAGAACGGTTGGATGGATTCTCTGATGATGGATGTATGATAGCCAGATTTGTGAAATAGTGGATTTTCTACGTTCATATTATTTAATATTTACTTGATGGATGTAACCTCGAAAAATACTTCGTAACTTTACGAAGTATTTTCATACATACTACAATTTTAATTGTTGCATGATATCTGAGGATAATACATTTCCAGGTCGAAAAATGAAATGCTGGCTATTTTAAATTTAAGTTACCCTAAATTTTTTAGGTATTTTAAAAATTCGAATTTCAAAATCTCTATAATAAATGAAATACTCATATTTAAAATTTATTTGATAGGCCTTAATATACCCATTTCCCCATTATTGCCACTATTCCAATTCACCAATTGGTAAACGGAGGCAATGATTTGACAAAATCGGCATTGGTTATTGGTGGAGGAATCGCAGGAATCCAGGCTTCGTTGGATCTTGCAGACAGGGGCATTCATGTCTACCTGGTAGAGAAGGACCCTACCATCGGTGGAGTGATGTGCCGTCTGGACAAGACTTTCCCGACGAACGACTGTTCCGCATGCATTCTCTCGCCCAAGATGGCGGACTGCGCCGGACACCCCAACATCGATGTTCTGACCTATCATGAGGTTCAGAAGGTCGAGGGAGAGGCCGGGGACTTCAAGGTCACCGTCCTCAAGAAGGCAAGGTACGTCAACCCCAAGGAGTGTACAGGATGCGGCGACTGTCTCGCCAAGTGTCCCGTCAAGAACATTCCTGACAAGTACGAGTTCGGCCTCACCAACAGGAAGGCCATCTACATCCCTCACGCGCAGGCCGTCCCCCGTGTCGCCATCATCGACAAGGACTACTGCAACATGATTAAGAAGGGCAAGTGCGGACTGTGCGCCAAGAACTGCGGAAAGGGCGCCATCCACTATGACGACAAGGATGAGGAGATCACCCTCGAGGTCGGATCCATCATCGCCGCACCTGGATTCCAGGTCTGGAACGCAACCAACGCCACCGAGTACGGATACGGCAGGTTCCAGAACGTCGTAACCGCCATCGAGTACGAGAGGATCATGTGCGCGTCCGGACCCCACAGGGGACACATCGTCGTTCCCTCCAGCGGAGAGGACCCCAAGAAGATCGCGTACATCCAGTGCTGCGGATCCAGGTCCGAGAAGAAGGGCTGGAAGAAGTACTGCTCCTCCGTGTGCTGCATGTACGCAACCAAGCAGGCCATGATCACCAAGGAGCACGGTGACCTCCAGGAGGACATCTTCTTCATGGATATCAGGTCCTACGGAAAGGAGTTCGAGGCCTACATCCACCGCGGTGAGGACGAGTACGGAATCAAGATGCACAGGGGTGCCCGTGTCGCCAACGTCGAGGAGGACCCCGTCACCAAGAAGTTGACCATCAGCTACACCGACGACGAGAACAACGGTGTCTCCGAGGAGTTCGACATGGTCGTCCTGTCCGTCGGACTCGTGCCCCCCGAGGGAGCCCAGGAGTTCGCCGACATGCTCGGCATCGAGCTCAACGAGTACGGCTTCTGCAAGACCACCGTCTACCACCCCCTGGAGACAACCAGGAAGGGTATCTTCGTGACCGGTGCCTTCGCCGCTCCCAAGGACATCCCCACATCCGTCGCCGAGGCCTGCGGTGCTTCCGCCAAGGCCGGTGCCTACATCGTCGACGCCAACTTCGAGCCCTGCGCCCCCAAGGTCTACCCGCCCGAGAAGGACGTCGAGGGCAAGGAGCCCCGTGTCGGAGTCTGGGTCTGCCACTGCGGTATCAATATCGGATCTGTGGTCGATGTTCCCGCCGTTGCGGAGTACGCCAAGACCCTGCCCCACGTCGTCCTCGCCCAGGAGTCCCAGTACGCCTGCGCCCAGGACTGTCTCGAGTCGATCTCCAACGCCATCAAGGAGCACGACCTCAACAGGGTCGTCGTCGCCTCCTGTACCCCCAGGACCCACGAGCCCCTCTTCAGAGAGGCCTGCAGGAACGGAGGTCTGAACAAGTACCTGTGCAACATGGCCAACATCCGTGACCAGTGCTCCTGGATCCACATGCACGAGCACGAGGCCGCCACCAACAAGGCCAAGGATCTGCTGAGGATGGCCATCGCCAAGGCATGCCTGCTCGAGCCCCTCGTCGGAGCCGAGATCCCGGTCACCAACGCCGCCGCCGTCATCGGAGGAGGAATCACCGGAATGACCGCCGCACTCGACATCGCCGCCCAGGGATACCCCGTGCACCTCGTCGAGAAGGAGGCAGAGCTCGGAGGATTCGCCCGCAACTTCCGCCACAAGGAGGACGGCGTCTCCGTGCAGGACTTCCTCAAGGAGACCATCGAGAAGGTCGAGAGCAACAAGCTGATCACCGTTCACAAGGGAGTCACCGTCAAGGACATCCCCGGATACGTGGGCAACTTCAACCTCCAGCTCTCCGACGGAACCGAGTACCCCGTCGGTGTGGTCCTGTTCGCAGTCGGTGCGAGCCCCTACGAGCCCACCGAGTACAACAACGGAAAGGACCCGAAGGTCATGACCCAGACCGTCGCCGAGAAGAAGATCGACGATGGGTCCTTCAACGGTCAGGACGTCGTGTTCATCCAGTGCGTCGGATCCAGGTCCAAGGACGTCGCCTACTGCAGCCGTGTCTGCTGCGCCGCGTCCCTGAGGATGGCCATCCAGATCAAGATGAACAACCCGATGGCCAACGTCAGCATCATCCACAAGGACATCAGGACATACGCCTTCCGCGAGGAGCTCTACTACAGGGCCTGCCAGCTCGGCGTCAAGTTCCTGAGGTACCCTGTGGAGAACGACCTCCCCGCGTACGACGGCAACGTCGTCAAGGCCTTCGACGCCACGCTCGGAGCCGAGGTCGAGATCCCCGCCGACACAGTCATCCTCGCCGCCGGAATCGCTCCCGACAGAGAGAACAAGGAGAACCTCGCCAAGATGGTCAAGGTCCCCATCTCCAAGGACGGATTCTACTTCGAGGCCCACCAGAAGCTGAGGCCCGTCGACTTCGCCACAGAGGGAGTCTACGTCGCCGGAACCGCCCACTGGCCCAAGTTCATGGACGAGTGCATCGCCCAGGCCTCCGGAGCCGCCTCCAGGATGCTGACCGTCATCTCCAAGGACAAGCTGATCTCCGAGGGTATCACCGCCGTCTCCAACCCCGACCGCTGCGACGGATGCGGAGTCTGCGTCGGATGCTGCGACTACAACGCCATCACCCTTGTCGAGCAGGCGGACGGAGCCCTCAAGAGCTACGTCAACCCCGGTCTGTGCAAGGGATGCGGATGCTGTGTCGCGTCCTGTCCCGCCGGTGCGATGGAGCAGAGAGGCTTCAGGAACAAGCAGATCATCGCCGAGATCGACGCATGCCTCGACTACCCCGTCGGAGGAGAGTGATTACAAATGGCAGATTTCGAACCCAGAATCGTGACGTTCTGCTGCAACTGGTGCTCCTACGCCGGTGCAGACGGAGCCGGAGTCGCAAGGCTCCAGATGCCGACCAACTTCCGTATCATCAGGACGATGTGCTCCGCGCGTGTCGACCCCGAGTTCGTGCTCAGGGCCTTCTCCAAGGGAGCAGACGGAGTCATGGTGCTCGGATGCCACCCCGCTGACTGCCACTACATCGGAGGCAACTACAGGGCCAGGAGGAGGATCGCCCTCCTGAGGATGGTCCTGGAGCAGTACGGATTCGACCCCAAGAGGCTCAAGCTCGAGTGGGTCTCCGCGTCCGAGGGAGAGAAGTTCCAGAAAACTATCGTGGAGTTCGTCGACACCATCAAGGCTCTCGGACCCACACCCCTGCAGAAGGAGGCTAACTGATGGGATTCTTTGACAAGCTGTTCAAGAAGAAGGAAGAGACAAAGGAGGCGAAGCCCGCCGAGAAGCCCAAGGTAGACCCCGCGTCCACCAAGGCGTCCTTCAAGGCCGAGGCTCCCGCCGCCAAGCCCGCAGAGGCACCCAAGGCGGCACCCAAGGCCGAGGGCGGCAACCCCGACCCCTACGCCTTCATCGTGCCCCCCGTCGCGACCGCCGAGGATGACAAGATCCCCAAGGACGCCATCCTCCCCGCCGCCGACCTGGGCCCCCTCCTCCCCGGAGCACCTCCGGGCGGGAAGATCAAGCTGGCCGTCTACTGGGCCGCCGCCTGCGGAGGCTGCGACGTCTCCCTCCTGGACACCCACGAGAGGCTGCTCACAGTCGGCGACATGGCCGACATCGTCATGTGGCCCATCGCCGCCGACGGGAAGGAGAAGGACATCGCCGCCATGAACGACGGCGAGATCACCGTCTCCATCATCTCCGGCGCCATCAGGAACTCGGAGAACGAGCACATGGTCAAGCTGCTGAGGCAGAAGTCCCAGATCGTGGTCTCCTACGGAACCTGCGCCTGCTTCGGAGGCAGCCCCGCCCTGGCCAACCTGGTCCCCGGCGGAGCGGAGGAGGTCCTGGACTACGTCTACACCAAGACGACGTCCTCTGCCAGCTTCCAGGCCGACTACCACAAGGACGCGCCCGTGATCCCCCAGACCTCGTACCAGGCCCCCGAGGGAGAGCTGACCATCCCCACGCTGTACGACACCGTCAAGACCCTGGACCAGGTGATCGACGTCGACTACAGCATCCCCGGATGCCCGCCTCTCCCCGAGTCCATCAGCCAGATGCTGAAGGCCGTGGCGGACTTCGTCTACAACGGGGTCCCCCTCCCGCCCAAGGGAACCGAGATCGGAATCACCACCAAGACGCTCTGCGAGGAGTGCCCCAGGAAGAAGGAGAACGCCAGGATCACCGAGATCAAGGAGCCCCACGAGGTCGATATCAAGGACGGAGTGTGCCTGATGGACCAGGGAATCCTGTGCCTCGGACCCGCCACCATGGGCGGATGCGGAGCCAGATGCACCAGGGCGGGACAGCCCTGCCGCGGATGCTACGGCCCCTCGCCCGATGTGCAGGAGCAGGGTGCCAGTATGTTCACCGCCGTCGCTTCGCTGTTCCCCGTCCTGGACGAGGACCCGACCTGCGGCGAGGACGAGATCATCAAGATCATGAGCACCATCAAGGACCCGCTCGGGTACTTCTACGCCTACACACTCGGAAAGTCCCTCATCAAGAGGGCAGTCAAGGAAGGAGGTCAGTGAAATGTCCGGACCTGTAATTTGGGATGACAAGCAGAAAGTCTCCGGGAACCGCGTGACGGTCGATCCGATCACCCGTCTCGAGGGACACGGGAAGATTGAGATCTTCCTGGATGACAAGGGAGACGTCCAGAACGCGTACTGGCAGGTCCCCGAGCTGAGGGGATTCGAGAGGTTCTGCATCGGCAGGAAGGTCACCGAGCTCAACCAGATCACCGCCAGGCTCTGCGGTGTGTGCCCCGGTGCCCACCACATGGCCTCCACCAAGGCCATCGACGGGTGCTACAACACCAAGCCCACCGACACGGCGTACCTGATCAGGGACACGTTCTACAACGCCCACTTCGTGCACAGCCACATCGCGCACTTCTACGCTCTGGCCGCGCCCGACTTCGTGTGCGGACCCGCCGCCCCCGCGGCGGAGAGGAACGTCCTCGGGGTCATCGGACATGTCGGTCTCGAGCTCGGAACCGCCGTCGTCAAGACCCGCCGTGAGGCCCAGAACATCCAGGCCATCATCGGTGGTAAGCCCACGCACCCCCTGATGGGAGTGCCCGGTGGAGTCTCCAAGGCAGTCACCAAGGAGGAGCAGAAGCAGATCATCGCCTTCGCCGAGGACATGGTGGAGTTCGCCAAGACCTCCATGCAGGTGTTCAAGGACGTCGTCCTGGGCAACAAGGAGTACATGGACATCGTCCTCAACAAGGACCTGTACTACCACGAGACCTACCACATGGGTCTGGTCAACGACAAGGACCAGTTCGAGATCCATGACGGAAAGGTCAAGGTCGTCAACCAGAAGGGCGAGCAGACCAACCTGTACGACCCCTACGACTACCTCGACAACATCGCCGAGGCCGTCGAGCCCTGGTCCTACGAGAAGTTCCCCTACCTGAGGAACCCTGGATACAAGGGACTGGTCGACGGACCCGACAGCGGACTCTACAGGGCCTCACCCCTGTCCAGGCTCAACGTGTGCAAGGAGATGCCCACGCCCCTGGCCAACGACGCTCTGCAGGAGTACCGCGGCATCCTGAAGGACGCCGGAGTCGAGGGACCCTGCCAGCACACCCTGGTCACCCACTGGGCAAGGATCATCGAGATGCTGTGCTGCGCCGAGAAGTGCCTCGAGGACGCTCAGAACCCCGACCTGACCAACGGCGACATCAAGCAGAAGGACATCGTGCCCGGCGGACGCGGAGTCGGCTGCGTCGAGGCTCCCCGCGGAACCCTGACCCACGACTACACCTGCGACGAGAACGGAATCGTCACCGCCTGCAACATGGTCGTCGGAACCACCAACAACAACGGCCCCATCTGCATGGACGTCGCCAAGGTGGCCAAGGCCCTGATCCACAACTTCGAGGTCTCCCCCGGTCTGCTGAACATGGTCGAGATGGCGTTCAGGGCTTACGACCCCTGCAACTCCTGCGCGACCCACGCTCTGCCCGGACAGATGCCCCTGACCGCTGTGATCAGGAACTCCGACGGCTCGGTCTACGACACCATCAGCCGCAACTGATAAACCAAACATTGAGGGGGAAACCCCTCAATCCTTTCCATCTTCCAGATTCGTCCGATGACCGGATTCCGCACCGGCATACGTTGGGGATGATCCTCGGATCAGGAGTACTTCGCCCTTCTCTGCGGGCTGCTCTTGAACCTGCCCGTTTTCCTACCGTCGATCATCAGATCGGCCCTGCGACCCAGGTCCAGGCCGTCCAGAAGGTATAAGTGGGCCTCGTCCAGGTCGAGGAGGTCGCTGTTGAGTATCGGCCCCAGCAGGTCTTCGCCTACCACGTTGACCGGCGAGCCACCAAGCATCCTGTTGAACGCCGGCACCACGATGAACCTCTCCGGGAGTTCCGGGTAACGTTCATCGGAGGCGTCCTCGGAGAACCTCCCCCTGAACCAGCAGGGCTCGGTCATCTGGCGGCCTACCCCATCCCTGAACATGACAGCCGGATGGTTGTGGGCCATGACCAGGGTGGAGCATCCCATCACATCCTGCGACGGCCAGGTGTGTCCATGAACGAATCCGACATCGCCGAGTCTCAACCCGGTGGCGGGGCGTATCTTCACCGTCCCCGGTAGGAACTCCTCGATGCTGGTGTCGTGGTTCCCGCGGACAACGTCGATCATGTCGAACCTCTCGAACAGGCTCTCGAAGAAGTCCGGGATCTCGCGGTATTCCTGTTTGGTGGATCCGGGGACCGAATCCTTCACATCCCCGATGACTATCAGCCTGGTGACGTCGTCGTCCGCCGCATCCAGGATCGCGTCGTGCATGTCGGATGTATGCGACACGAGATGGAAGCCCTTCGATCTGAGATGCGACTCCACGCCGATGTGCAGGTCGCCGATCACGAGGCAGTTCTCCACCTTCAGCGCGGGTATGCCGTATACCGGCTGTATCTCGGTCATCTCAGCATGTCCCTCAGGACGTGCGGAATCTCGCCAATAACGTCCGTGGCTATCGTTCCGTATGAGTTCTCGTCCGCCGCCCTCTCGCCGGCCAGTCCGCATATGTAGGCACCGAGGCAGGCGGCGTCGAACGGGGACATGCCCTTGGACATCAGTGCGGCGACGCATCCTGCCAGTACGTCCCCGGTACCAGCGCCGGTCATCGCCGGTGTGCCGGTCCTGTTGCATCTGATGCGTCTTCCGTCCGATACCTCGTCGGTGGATCCCTTGAGGAGGATGGTGGCGTTCAGTCTCTCAGCCAGCTCTCTGACGTCGCAGCATCCTCCCAATCTCCTGAACTCCCCCCTGTGGGGGGTCAGGACTGTCGGTGCCGCGAACCTCATGCCGGCTACGGCGGTTATCCCGTCGGCATCTATGACGATGGGCTTGCCGCATCCGGACACGAAGCGTCTCACCGCTTCCATCGTGCCCTCGGAGGTGCCGAGGCCAGGACCGATCAGGACGGTGTCGTATCCCTCCGACTCCTCGAGAAGGAGGTCCACCGATTCGCATCCAAGCTCGTTCCCCGGGAGGGGTGTGACCATGAGGACCGGGTTGGTCTGGGCCACGATGTCGTGGATGGATGCAGGGGAGTACAGTCTGACGATGTCCGCACCGGTGCGGAGTGCCGACATCGAGGCCATGATCGGAGCCCCGAAGTAAGGGCCCCCTGCGATGACCATCAGTCTGCCGTTGTCCCCCTTGTGGCTGTCTCCGCCAGGCACCGGATACCTGAGCATGTCCCCGGGGCCGGTGACGTCCACCGCCTCGGCGGGGATCCCGATGTCCGCTATCACCATTTCCCCGCAGTTGTCGCGGGTCATGCCGTCCTTGGCATCGTGGAATGTGACCGTGGCCACAGGTTTTATCGCGATGTCGGACCCGAGCCCTGACGGCACATCCACGGATACCACCGGGATGCCGGCTGTCAGTGCGCTGTCTATGAAACCTCTGTAGGGCTCCCTGACCCTTCCGCTCATACCAGTTCCAAGGGCGCAGTCGACGATAACCTCGTAGTCATCAAGCCTGACCTTTGAGTATTCGGCTATCGGACACCTGAGCTCCGAATAGAAGTGCCAGGAGGCGTCGGAGTGTATCTCGGATGGTTTCTTCAGAAGGGACACGGTCACCGTCTGCGGGTCCATGAGGCAGGCTGCTGCGAATCCGTCACCGCCGTTGTTCCCGGGGCCGCAAACGAAGAGCGTCCTCTTGCCGGGGTACCGGCTAATCAGGAAATCAGCGACGGCCTTCCCCGCATTGCCCATGAGGGTCGTCACGGATATGCCCAGGGCCTCGCAGTTGGCGTCCATCACCCTGGAGTCCAGGGAGCTGATCAAAACATCACTTCCCCTGGTTGCTCACGAGGATCTCCCCGATTCTGGGGAGGAGCTCGGTCTTGGACATCACGCCCCTCTCGACCTTGACGCAGCCGTGTCTGGAGCGTGGCGCCTTGGGATAGGACATGTCCTCGCGGACCTCGTATTCGAGGTCGAGGATCATCGCGCCCTTGGCAATGATGTCCAGATCCGGGTTGGGCACGCACAGCTCCTTGGGGAGCCTCCTGCCCTCTGACCTGGTGCGGTTGATGTCGAAGTACTCCGGCCAGAGCGTTATTGCAACATCCGGATCGTATGCCATGGATGTTCTCAATCCCGAGAGCCTATTTATTACTTGGCGACGAGCGTTCGTCCGAACAGTGTGCGGACCCTCCCTCCGAAGACCAATAAATACCGAGGTTGCGTTACGGCACCATGAAGTCCCTTCTGGATTTCCCCGACCCGTCGGATCTTGTGGATGTCCCCGACGACATCGTCATGTCGTTCAGGGACGGAGGCATCACGCGTCTTCTTTACGAGGACCGCCTGAGGATGCTCACCGATCCGGCCCTCCGCATGGAGAACGGGTCGGAGATACTGGACGATGCCCGCGGGATGGTCGCTGTGTCGTGCCTCATCCCAGACGTCACCCTGGACATGGTGAGCTGGTGGGAATGGTGGTACCCGGGTCATCCGGACGCATACCGCACCTGGCTCCCGGACAGCAACCAGATGCTCACCTACGACGAGTCCTGTGCGGACTACTTCGAGGCGGACGTCCAGCCGGAGTTCCGTCCGTACACCCTGTACCCGGAGCAGATCTACGAGGGCAACCTGATACCCTTCAGGGTGGAGATAGAGAATCCTTCGGCGTTCGGGTACACGGAGGAGGAAATCGCGTCCGCCGGGAACCCCCTGGTATACTGCGGAAGGGTGATGTCGCGCAAGGGCAGGATACACCATGCGGACCTGGTCTACATGATGTTCGGAGAGGGGGACGGGGTCCGCTTCTCGTGCCGCATGTGGATGGGGTGGGACGAGCCGAGCCTGTTCCAGCGCCTCGTGTCGTTCAACCGTCACACGCTCATGATGCACGGTCTGAAGTGCTACAGGGAGTACTCCGCGCTGGGCGACATCCTGCCTGACATGTACAGGAGGTACGGTCCGAAGAAGGGATGATAGAATCACCGGGTCGCAGGGGACCCGGTAAATGGTTTATTGAATTCGATTACTCAAGCAGGACAGCATTGATGGCGCCGTCCTGTCCAGGCCTGGACGTGACGACGGCGTCGCCGATCTCGGTAGTGATGGTGGCCCCTTTGTTCATGATGTTACGCTGAACGTAGTTGGGGTCAGCCGGGTTGGACTTCACGGTGAGGATCTTGACTTTCTTCACAGTGTTGGTCTTCTTGTCGACCACATTGGCGTACTGGGCGCTGAGCATTCCAACCTTGACACTTCCGCCGGCTCCGCGATACTGCTTGAGGGTCTGCTCACCGATCCTGGTGAACTGCTTCTCTCTGCCGATCTCGAATTTCCTCTTGCCCTTGTTGGCGACGAGCCTGCCGCCGGTGGGCTTCCTGTTGGATTTACCCTGCCAAAGTGCCATTGTAATCAGCCCTGCTAAACTCGGTTTCTTATTTAAAGCTTAAGGTTGCGAAACGGTGAACCGTGGATCCGGTCCGCCGTCCGCACGGGGATGCGGACGGCCGGTACCGGTTCATTCGGAGGGTCCGTACAGGGTCACGTCAGCGACTTTCCCGCCCTCGATGGAGATGACGGCGCACCTTCCCTCCTTGGCCGGGCCGGGGTTGACGAAGACGGTGCCGTCCTTCTCGACCACGCCGATGGCCTCATGGATGTGCCCGGACATGGCCAGGATGGGGTGGAACTCGTCGACGATCCTCTTGATGGCGGGGCTGCCCACGCTCGCTCCCGACGGTATCTGGTCCAGTATCCCGAATGAGGGGGCATGTGTCATCAGGACCATCCCTTCGGATGCGTTTCTCTTCAGACCTTCGTAGAGGTCATCCTCCTCGAGCTCGAACGCAGTGTGGAAGATGGTGATGTTGGAGCCGCCAAGTCCCACGAACCTGATGCCGCCGATCTCCGCGGACTTCCCATGCATGTCCACGGCCGACGACGAGATCTTCTGAGGCATGTCCAGGGGGTCGCAGTTCCCCGGGATGGCGTAGACGTCCAGGTCCACCGATCCCATTATCTCCGCCGCCTGCTCCCCGGTCCCGAAGTCGGTGACATCACCGAGGCAGACCGCGAACTCCGCGCCGGTCTCCCTGGCGATGGAGTTGATGCGGGCGATCTGGGAGGTGTTCTGGTGGAGATCCGTGAAGACGATGAACTTCATATCCGGTGAAGCGGCGTCGGCGGTATTCAACCTTGCGCAGGCGTCCGTCGCGGTCGCACCGAGGCGCGTCCCTCCAGGTACCCCTGCACGATGATGTCGTAGAGGAGGACGCTGTCCGCCCTGTACTTGCGGGCCGCTCTGTACGCCCTCATCACTACCTCCGCGTCCCCGGGGTCCATGCCCGAGACGTCGGGCTCCGACAGGTCGGCCTTCGGGTCGATCGCAGTCGTCAGCAGCCCATCGATGACCGCCTTGGGCCCCTCATCCAGGTCGTGGACGGCCTTGAACAGCGAGGAGCATTGGACGGAGAGGGAGTCCTGGGCTATGCGGTACCTCTCGGTGAGGGGGTCCTTGCGGCGGTCCGCGTTCAGCATCATCTTCTGGGAGATGCATGCCGAGAGGATCGACAGCACCGCGTCGTCCGACCCCTCCTCCCCACGTATCGTCTTAGATATGTTGGACATCCTCTCCTTGCAGACGGCGAGGGACCTTGTTGCCAGCTCCCTGCTCTCGTCGGATATCCTGTATGGGAGGATCACCCTGTTCGCGACCAGTGCCACCAGCATGCCCGCCAGGGTGAACGCTATCCTGTCGACGGTCATGGTCTCCGAGTCGGATGTCATGGCGGAGGCCACCATCACCACGATGGTGTAGAAGAAGATCTTGCGGTCGTACCTGTCGGTGTCCAGCACCACGTACAGGTATCCGGCCAGGAGGGCCATGGACAGCAGGGCTATCGTATCTCCGCCCGACAGGGCCAGAACCACGGAGAATATCGCCGTGCCCAGGAGGGTCCCGGTGAAACGCATCGCCGACCTGCCCTTGGAGTCCTCCAGGTAAGGGACGATGAGCGCGATCGCCGTGAAGAGCAGCACCTGGGCGTTCTCCCAGCGCCAGTAGTCCCACGCGAACGCCACGAGTGCGAATATCATCGCCATGCGGACGGCGAACGTGAACCTGGCCGAGTCGGTCCTCGCCTCCTCCCTGATCATGAGGATCAGCGCCCGACCGGTGTCGTCCCTGAGCCAGGCGATGAGCGCCCTGATCCCGCGGAGCCCGTCGGGCCTGAGTCTGCGGGGCCCTCTCTCCAGGGCGCGGAGCTCCTCGGCGACGTCCCTGAGAGACGACACGATCGCGATATCGGCGTTGGGATGGTCCCTGACGAACCTGCCTATCGCCAGTTCCACCTCAGAGGCCGGCTGCCCGCCTTCCTCGTGGACCGCCACGAGCTCCATGAGGTCGACAAGGGCGCGGAGGGTGTCCGCGTCCCTCTCCCTGAGGCACACCGCCCTCCCCACGTCCATCAGGGAGATCACCAGATCCAGGACGGTCCTGTCACGGGGGCCGGTGAAGAAGTGGCTCTTCAGCCTGTCGTACATCCCGCGGTTGACCTCCACGCACATGGACTCCAGACCCTCGACGTCCGGCACCTCCCCACGAATCACAGCCTCGGCCCTCTCGCCGATGCCTCTGCATATGGCGGCAACCCCCTTGTGGCTGGACATGTCGCGGCTGTGCCTGTTCACCAGCACGTTGAGGCCGACGATGAACACGGAGCTCACCGCAAGCACCAGCAGACGGTCCGGCATATGCTCCAGGGTGATCGGCAGGGTGACCATGGAGGCGTAGAACAGCAGGAGGGGGAAGTGCATCGGGGACCTGAGGTCCTGCATCGACACGAAGACGGTGACAAACACGACGACGAAGTTCACGGCGAACCCCAGGTAGGGGTCCAGCGAGGCGACGAAAGAGCCCAGTCCCATCATGACCATGAACGCCATCAGGCTGCAGAGGTTGGAGAGCGGGCGGACGGAGAGGTCCTTCTCCAGCATGAGCATGGCCGCGGTGGCCACGGTTATCCCGAGGATGGCGTAATCCGTTCCGAATAGGAACACGAACGTCGCGACGAACACGCAGATGACGACGAACGTCACAGTCTTGCCGCGGAGGGTCCTGCCATCCATGGCGGGTGATGCCGTTCGGAGCATAAAGCAGTGGCAGGCGTCAGGGGGACAGGCGTTTGACCATGACCATGCGGTGGAACCTCATCTCGCCGGTGGGGACGTAGCCGTGCCTCCCGTAGAGGCGGACGGCGCCCACGTTACGGGAGT
The DNA here is from genome assembly GCA_959597175.1 of uncultured Methanomassiliicoccales archaeon. Taxonomy (GTDB): domain Archaea; phylum Thermoplasmatota; class Thermoplasmata; order Methanomassiliicoccales; family Methanomethylophilaceae; genus Methanoprimaticola. The sequence continues at coordinate 12,892 of CAUFXM010000006.1, read as the reverse complement.
TGACCTCCAGCCAGATGAGTCCGGCCCCGATGTCGGCGGCATAGCGGTCCGCCGCATCCAGGACGGCACCCCCTATCCCGCGTCCGCGGAACCCGTCCAGGATGTAGAGCTTGCTGAGCTCGACCCCGTCGCCTGACGGTCCGAACGCCGTGTAGCCGACGACCTCCCCATCGATGGCGATGTGGGCGTAGCGCATGCCGTCGGACATCTGGCGGCGGATCGCGTCGGGCGACTGGTGCTCCTCGAGGAAGTCCTCGACCAGATCCCTCGTCTCGTAGCGGTAGACGTCGAAGAACAGGCCGCGTGCCATCTCGGAGATGCCTTCTGCGTCATCGGGTCCCAACCACACGAGCTCCGGCTCCATGCTCACGGATATGCCGGGTACGTATTTCCAGGTTGTCGGGGCGAGGTTGGAGGGACACGGTCGGTCCGGATTCCGGGGCCATCGGCGGGGCGGAGTTCGCTGGAGGATCACCCGACATCCACGAAGAAGTCCATGGAGGCGCCATTGTGGGACTGCGGGACCAATGGGGACATGCGGATGCTCCCTTCCCCAATCCACTAGGATTGCATCGGACCCGCCCTGGACACGGGGGTCATCGGCAGGTCCGATGGCGTGAGTTTGTCAGTACAGATACAGCCTGCATCTCGTCAGACGGAGATACAGGACCGCGGCAACGGTCACCGCCGTTGCAGCCGTCGCGGCCATGATGGCATCCGACCATCCATTGAATGCGGTGGAGAGCAGCAACGGTACGAGCACCGATGCCAGTCCAATGCCGAACGTTCCGAGCATCGACACGGATCCGCCCTTGACCGCATAGTACTCGCTGGTCCAATCGTACCTGGGGAAGCGTAAGTTCATGCACATGCCCAGGGCCGGGATGAGCAGGGCGTACGCCGTGGGGACGGCGACCAGGAGAGCCAGGTCGATGCCTGTGATCCCGAGCCCCGTGGACAGCAAGTCTATGCTGATCAGCTCCAGCGGTAGGATGACGGTGAGGTTCAGGAGGATCTTCGGGAGGAAGATGTCCCATGCCCTGAGCGGAGCGGTGCCGAATATGAATAGAGGTGTCCATAGCCTGCAGGTACAAAGGGCCACCCGACGGCGACCGACACTACGGGTCTTATCTGGACGGTTGTCCGTCGCCCCTGGATACAACGGGCCGATTTCACGACCAACCCAGCGGGTCTTATCGGGACACGATGGCAATCGGTTGCATTGCTATTTAATGATTGTTCTATGCGAATCATTCTAAATCATCGATCGATTCGACATGGCACGGAGTCGATACGTCTTGGAATGACATGAGCTCAGATCGGACCGGGGTCCCTTCCGGAGAGCATCTCGTCGAAAGCCTCCTTCAGTTCGTCCATGTCGTCCAGGGGATCCATGAAGACGTCGTCCGACCTCTTGAAGAAGCACGGTCCGAACAGAGGGTAGTGCTCCACGCCGTTTACGTCGGTGAAGATGTTGCCGTCCGCGATCTTCATGGCCCTCCTGACGGTGCGCGTCCTGTTGAACAGGGTGGCGAGGGACTTGGCCTTCTTGTTGCGACCCGACTTCACCTCTATGGCGGTGACCTCGCCGTCGATGTTGGCGACGAAGTCCACCTCCAGGGTGCTGTCGTCCTTCTTGTAGAACAGCACAGGATATCCGTTGGCCCTCAGCGCGCATGCAATCGCGTTCTCCAGCACGGCCCCGTTGTTGGAATAGGGGTTGCGGTTGACTATGTTGCCGGCTACGCCCGGTTCCATCATGCTTGTCAGGAGGCCGGTGTCGGACATGAAGAGCTTGAACGAGTTTGTCCTCACCCTCGATCCCAGGGGTGCGGTGGGTTCGGTGACGTTATGGCACTGGACCACCAGCCCCGCTCTGACCAGCCATCTGATGGAGGTTCCGTAGACACGGCTCCCCCCTTTCTTCTTCTCCACGCGGATGTAGCGGAAGCAGTCGTCGTCCTCGTCCTCCAGCTGCCTAGGCACCGAGTCGAGGCAGGCTGCGATCCTCGTCCTGTGGACGCCTTTCGAATATCTCTCGGCGTCGTTCCTCACCACATCCAGGATGTCCGCCAGCTTGCCCGCGGCCCTGGCGTAGTCCCTGCTCTCGGAATACTCCTTCACCGCGGCTGGCATTCCACCGACGACCATGTAGCGCCGGAACAGGTTGTTCACCCGTCTGCAGATGTAGTCGTCGATGGGTATGCGGTTCTGGACGCATTCTCTGAGATAGCCGGTGCTGCGGTGGTCCAGCCCCATCGCCCACAGGAACTCCTCGAAATCCATGGGCAACATCTCCATGGAATCCACGTAGCCCATGGGGCTCCTGCGCTGGAGGTCATCTATCCGAACCCCAATCAGGGATCCGGAGGCGATAATGTCGTACCTTCCGTCCGCGGAGAGGGATTTCAGTGCTGAGTAGGCGGGGAGGCACGCCTGGATCTCGTCGATGACGATGGCGGAGCGTCCCGGTACGAGGGGGACCCCAGAGTCGAACACCAGACGGTCGATGATCTCCTCCGCGGAGAGGTTGTCCTGCTCGAATATCCCACGGCGGTCGGCCTCATCCTCCAGGTCCATGTAGATGTATGAGTTGTACGTCTCCCTGACGAACTCCAGGATGATGTGCGTCTTCCCCGTCTGGCGGCATCCCTGGACGAGGAGCGCCTTGCGGTTCGGATCGTTTCTCCACGATCTCATGTCCTCCAGGATCTTCCTCTCCATGTTCCAATAATCTGGATGATGATATAATACACTTTTCATGAGGGAATCAAAGGATGAAATTGCATTTTTAATGAGGGAATATTAAGAAAAGAATGCAACTATTATGAGTGAAAGATAGAATGAAAATACAACTTTTTCTGATGGTTGCATCAGTGACACATCCGATGCCCGGCTTGGTCAAACCGAGGTAGTCAAAAAAGTAGGAAGGTGCCGGCCAGGGCAGTGATCGGCGTTGATGGGTTAACCCAGAATGAAGCCGGCGATATCGTCGATCACCTTCTGTTCCACATGTCCATGGTTGTAGTACTCCGCGGGCGTCCCTATATGGGGTCCTTCGGATTCGATGAACAGGTGATTGAGTCCGTCGTAGAGGACGAATCCCGTGTCCGGATCGTCTGACAGGGAATCCTGCCATGCGGCGAAGTCGACGTCCGCGTACGCCTGGAAATCCGTGCTACCCTGGAGGAACAGCATCGGGACATCTAATGTTCTGGCGATGGCCGCAGAATCAATGGAGTTGAAGCTCCAGACGTAGTATCCGCTCTGGCCGAATACGGTGGTGCCCAGGCGCTCCTCGTCCGTCATCGTCGCAAGAGCATCAGCCTTGGCGAGCTCCGAGTCGATGTATGCGCGGTATTGGTCTGAATCCGGGGACGGGCTCGTCGAACACGATGCCGGACATCGCCTCGGAGATCTCATCGCACAGTGCCGCCTTCTTCACGGCGTAGTACATGTTTCCGCGCTTGGCGACGGGAGCATAGTAGAACTCATGTGTTTCGTTGTTGTAGAACTCGGACCTGAGCTGCTTCTCGATGTAGTCGAGGAAGGTCTCGTGCAGCCAGTCGTCCTGAATGGTGACGGAACCTTTGATCAGGACCTCATACAGCCAATACGGGTCGACCCAGCGGCCGTCGCAGCCGGCTCTCCAACAGGTCTGCGGATGATCCGTCTGTTCCGGACGGATCTCGAACTCCTTCAGGACCGCCTGGGAGGCGTAGCCGGCGGAGCTCATGGAATCCTCCGGCAATCGTCGATATTGTGGGGAAAAAACAGCTCGGAAATCCCTGGCGCGAAAAAATTGAAATCGTAGCCAGATGAAAAATTGGCGTGGAGAGGGGTGCACCAAACCTTTTCGCATCCAGACGGTAACGATAACAGACCCAATCCGTCACACTCCGTCAATGAACGAATTCTTGGTCTCGCGGATGGCCCTCTCGGACCTCTGGCGAGCGTAGTAGCGCTCGGTGGTCTTGGTGGAGCTGTGGCCCATGTTCACACTGACGTTCTCGATGGAGACTCCCTTGTCCTTGAGGTACTGCCCGTAGGTGCGACGGCACATGCGGCCGTCGAATCTCATGCCGCATGCCTTCTCCACGTTCCCGCGAATCTGACGGATGGACTTGTCGGTGAGGATCTCGAAGCGCTTGTGGGAGAAGAACACGTATTCGCACTCGGCACCGCACAGGTCCAGGTACTGCCGGCGTATGCGGAGGTAGCGCTCGATGGTGGGGACGAACTTCGGGATTATGAACACGGTCCTCGGCTCGCCGTAGGTGTCGTTGCCCTTCACGTGGTCCAGGAATATGGTGGCGCATTCGTCCTCAATAATGATGTTCTCCGCCTTGGCATGAACCATCTCCACGGTGCGGAGACCTGCCCCAGCGTAGAGCGCGAAGAGGGCGAACGCGCGAAGCCCCCAGAAGTCGCCGTCGGAGACCTCGGAGGCGATCTCCAGAATACGGTCGAGGTCCTTCTCGGACATCACCGGAAGGCGGTGGGAGCTCTTCCTGGAGGACAGCGACGGGCATCTGGCCTTGTAGTCGTGGATGCACCTGTTCCCGTAGTAGGAGCAGAGCTTGTCCAGGTCGATGAAGTCCTTCTTGATGGAGTCGTTACAGACGTGCCCTCCGTTCACAAGGCGGGTCTTCAGGAACTCGTGGTAGACCGCGATGTCCTCCACGGTCAGGTGCTTGGGGGAGGTCGTGGATATCCTGCCCTCGGACCTCAGGAGATTCAGGTCCTTCTCCATGCGGTTGTAGCGTCTCCCCATGATCTCGAGGGTCGATTCGGCACGGTTTCCCGTGTACTGGCGCATGACCTCGTTGACGCACTCGCGGAACGGATAGCGGCCCATGGGATCACTCGAACCCCGCCTCGTCGAGGCAGCGGGACTCCAGGCGGATGAAGAAGGACTGGAGCTCCAGGAAGCGCGGTATCTCGTCGTCGCGGAGGGATGCGATGTTGAAGTTGCGGAGCATCTCCGCCATGCAGCATATGTCGATGACACGGGAGAACTCGGGGTACGATCCGAGGGGACAGCGGGTCTCCTGAGCTGCAGAGGGACCCGATATCACCTCCCGATAACCGGTTTGGGCGATGGAAGGTAACTTCGCCCGGAGTCCGTTTGCCGTTTCCGATCCCGTGTTGCCGTCGGATTGCCTCATCTTCATTCCTCCCATTATTCCCGTTTTTGGGTATTTACCAAATCAGGGAAACAAATATTTAAAGATTCGCAGGAAATTCCCAAAAACGGTAAACATGCAGTTCCTGGGTTCGGTAAGACTGGACGGTTCAAAGCGCATAACCCTGATCAAGGAGGTGGCGGAGATCCTGGAGCTCGGGCCCCAGGACCACGTGATGTTCTACATCGACAACGGGGAGGTCATCCTCAGGAGGGTCCTCCCGGAGAGCGAGCAGGTCGGCATCCGCTACAACAACGACAGCTTCTGGGAGTGGGCAAGGAAGAGGCAGATCGAGATCGACATGATGGATCCGGGCCAGGCCGAGGTGGCGCAGGCCGAGCTCGACGACAAGATCGAGTCGGTGAGGGATCTGGAAGAGGAGATGCGCAGGCTGGATCCAGACGGTGCCCGTCCATGACAGGGCTCATCGTGATCGACGAGTCCGGTGACCTCGGTTCCAAAGGGTCCACGTACTTTGCCATCGCCGCGCTAGTGATGCTGAGGCCGCGTCATCTGAAGGTCGCATCCAAACTCCTGCCGAACGACGGCAGGGAGCATAAATGGATCAACACGGACCCCGACAATCGTAGGGAGCTTCTCAGCACGATGTCGGGATGCGAGTTCAGAGCGGTCTATGCTGTCATCAACAAGAACAATCCCGATTCCGGTAAACATCTGTATGGGAACGAACTCTATGAGAAGATGTTAAGGCAGGTCCTTGCGGATGCCATGGGTGTCCTTCCTTGCAGGGATTTCAACGTGTTCGTGGATCGTAGCAGTTTCATCAAGATCGAGAGACTCAGGGAGTTAGCGAGAGAGGAGGCTGTGAAGGCTGGAGTCAATCTGATGAAGTGCGATAAGGTGACATCAGAGCAGAACAAATGCGTTCAGTTGGTCGATTACGTTGCCGGTGCTGCCAGGGCCAGATACGAGGATGAAGACACATCGATACACATAATCGAGAAGAGAATATCCATTGCCCGTAGGTACTAATGGCCACCAAAGGCGACCTCCCCTACGGGTCTTATCTGGATAGTGATAGTAGTTCTTGGACCTATTTAAATAGTTGTTTTTCAGCGCGATGTCCTACGACAGCGTACGTTGATGTACCAGAGAAGCCAGACGAGGATCAGCAGGAAGACGATCATGTAGATCACGAACACTCCCGCATTGAAGTCCAGGATCAGCAGAGGCATCAGCGAACAGTAGAACATGAACAGTCCGACGGCCCTTCCAACCTTCTTCAGATCGTACTCTTGCCTCTCCGATTCGGTCATCGAGTTGACTCCCGCGACCATCCCGATAGCATGACCTGTCACGAGGGCAATCCCGATGATCAGGAAGAACAGGAAAAGTCCGCCCAGGAGAAGGTAGATCCCAACATCCGAGATCAGTGTGGCGACCAATCCAACCAGGATGAGTGCGGGGCCGAACACCGCCGCAATGGCGACCATCGTGCCGTCTTCCATGGATCCCATCTCCGGCGATGGTCAGGAACCGGCATCCTCGCTGGGTGCGAATTCCGCATCCGGACACCGGTCCCTGAGGATCCCCATCGCGCGTCTCTTGTCGCTGGGTGAGATGCAAATGTAGTGCCCGGTGCCGCGGTCGTACCATATCCTGATGGAGTCGGGGGATGCACCGTGCATATTCGAGGCGTACTCCTTCCTTGAATCCTCGACCTTCCAGATCCTGTCGTAGTACGCCGGCGGTTCCGGAGCCGCCAACGGGTTGGACACCGTGACCTTCTCGTCGTCGAAGGTGTACCTCAGCATGAACGGGGTCAGTGCGACGAAGGTCTCCAGGATGATGAGGATTACTACAAGAATCGAGCCGATGCTCGGGAGGACGAATATGAGAACGGCGAAGATCAGGAGCAGCAGGGCCATTGAGATATAGACGATGGGGCCGTAGGCGCTTCTGAAGGTTATCTCCGAATCCATGGGAGCCGCAAGGCAATGTCGATTAATCAACTTTCGTTCCCGGCCCCGCTTTTCCATGCCCTGTCAATGTCAGTCCCGAGGGCACAGGGACGGACCGGTGCTGACATGGCAGGGATCCGGATGGAACCAGTCCTGTTCGAACCGTCCACAGATGGCAGCACCAAGATGCCGACAGCTTCGGTCATCGTTCTTGCCGTCCCATGTCCGTTCGTAAACGATAAAGAAGGATGCCGACCCCGGAGGGGTCGGCGTTTCACGATCGGTTCAGGATGAATCCCGCGATGTCGTTCACGACCCCGCTGTCCACCGAGCCGTGGCCGTTGTACTCCGCGGTCGTGCCCGCGTAGGGCCCCTCCGATTCGATGAACAGATGGTTCAGTCCGTCGTACAGGACGAAATCCGCATCCGGGTCGTCGGACAGTGCGTCCTCCCAGGCCGCGAAATCGACGTCCGCATACACCTGGTAGTCGGCGCTTCCCTGGAGGAACAGCATCGGGATGTCGAGGGACTCGGCTATCGGGACCTCGTCGATGGAGTTGAGGCTCCAGATGTAGTATCCGCTCTGTCCGAAGACGGTGGTGGAGGCGCGCTCGTCATCGGTCATGGATGCAAGGGAGTCGGCCTTCGCCAGCTCCCCGTCGATGTATGCGCGGTACGCCTCCGCATCCGGGAGCTGGCTGTACTGTTCCCAGAGCTGATCGGCGAGGATGTCGGTTATCGTCCTGGGGCTGCCGGCCAGAGAGACGAGCCCGTCGCACATGTCGCCGCACTGCTGGGCGATGTACGGCGCCAGCATCCCCCCGAGGCTGTGCCCTATGATGAACACCTTCCCGTATCCCATTTCGTTCAGCATCCTCACGGCGGCTACCGCGTCGTCCACGACCTCGTCCTCCACGGTGTAGCGCGCGGGGTCCTGGCTGATCTGGGTGTGCACGTTGGTCCTCTTGTCGTACGTCAGGACGTCGATTCCCTTCTCTGCGAGGCCGCGGGCGATGTCGCGGTAGGGCTTGTTCGCACCGACCGTGCCGTCGCGGTCGTTGGGACCGGACCCGTGCACGATGATCGCCGCCACCCGGTGGTCGGAAGAATCCGAGGAGGTCAGCGTTCCCGGGAGAGGATAGCCGGTTCCGGCATCCACCGTGACGTCAGTCTCGGTCAGCCCCTCCGGCAGCGGATCTGCGCCCTCGGGCTCGTAGTATCCGAAGAACAGCCCGACGTATTTTCCGTCGTATCCGAATGTGATTGTGAGCAGCAGCCCCCATTCCGTGTGCTGGCAGTACGCGTAGGTGATGGTGTTCGCCCCCGACCTGAAGGATTCGGTGCGGTCCACCTGAACGAAGTCCCCGATGCCGTACGTGTACCCGTCCCACATGGCCTCCAGGCCTTCCACGCTGCCGACTGCGGCCTGCAGCACGGGGTCGGAGTCGTCATAGAACTCCTGGAACTCCCCGCTCTCAAGGAGTTCGGCGGCCTTCACCGTGCGGTTTTCATCCGTATCTCCGTCGCGGTCGTTCAGGATGAACACCGCGACCAGAATCAGGACTATGACAACGGCGCATGCGCCTATTATGGTGATGTTGCGCTTATCCAATTGCATCCCTGGAAAACGAAGGGGTTCTAAGATGATAAAAGGTCGCAGCTTCGATGGAGTCGATGGACGGTAATTTTAACATCCGCAGCTCCATGCGACTGTATGGATCTGTCAGCTCTGGCAAGGCGTCTGTCCGTGTTGCTCCCCGTGGCACTGATTATCATCCAGGTCGCGGTGTTCCTGATCCTGCCCGACACCATACCGCTGCATGTCACGGACGGGGAGGTGACCAGATGGACGGACAGGTTCTCCATCGCATCCCTTCTGATGTTCTTCGCCATGCCGGTCGTCACGTTGATAGTCGCATCGATGGTCGATCGCGCCTCCGTCCGGAGGGGTCTCGATGATGAGATCGCAAGGGACCGCGCGGTCGTCGTCATACTGTTCACGCTGGTGGTGGGCTTCGTGGAGATCTTCATTAGCTACACGATGCTGTCATATGCATGACCATCAGTTAAAGCAGAAAAGTCTTGAGTTTTTCGCTAATGTGATTGTTTTTACTGCATCAGAACCTTCTATTAAGAGTCATTCTTTATGTCATATAACAAAGATTCAAACGTTTTTATCCATTCAATATAGTCCATAATTTCATTTTTAGTACATTCTTTCTTCTGTATGTTGTTGTGTACGATAGCATCCAATCTGGTTGCTTTACCTGATATTTCTTCATATTTATTGCCGAATTCATTTTTTAGCGTGCTAATCATGTGACCAAATGTAGGTTTTCTATAATCATGAAATTTAGGATAGAGGTTTTTGATTGCACTTTCACCATAAAGTCTGATACACAGTGCAGCACATGGGTATAATTTCTGATCTGCAAATAAGGATGCATTGGATAGTAGATCGTCCATATATTTGGGATGGTGAGAATCTATGAACTCCTCAAGATAATGTAAAACAATGTGTATGTTTTCGTAAGGAACCTCAAGAGTCTCGGAGTTTGCTTCAGTCAAATCTAATAAAAAATCATCATCGCATAGGCATTCAATGACCTTGTATGATAATTTTTTAGCACGGTGTTCGATTGAAAATAAACGTCTATTGTGTGCGGTGTCTGAATAATTGCCATCGTGGTCAATATTGAAGTGAGATTCTGATATAGCATCAAAACAGTCTTGAATGGATTTAAGCAGAATTATAGCTTGAGAAAGTTGATTCATAATAAACGAAACCAATTCAAAATTATTTAAGTTTCAACTTAATGTTTTCAATATTTGTGATTACTATACAAGTTAATAATAAAAGCAAATATATCTAACTAATAAAAAAGACATCAGTGCTACTGAGTTCTGAAAATCAAGAAGAATATGAGCTTCAGAAATCAAATCTATAGAAAGCAGAGAGTTTTAACTTAAGAAATCTCCATCAAGTCTGACCCTCGCTGCGCTCGGGTCGGTCGCCGCTGCGCGGCTCCCCGGCGCCGTACGGCCGCGCCCTCCGCCAAAGGCGGGACGGGCGGCGACCGTCCGACGCCGTCACCGCTGACGCGGTGATTGGGATAGAACACGGTTGGAAGTGCAGAGGGATTCGAAGAACATCTCAAGCCCGTATTGATAAAACAAAGAAACAGAGATAAGGTCTGTTTCGGATTCATCCTGCATGATGGATGAGGTCTACCGCGAGAACCGTGCATCTTTCGCGATACTGGTGATCTTATGGGCGGTGGTGATTGCGGCCCTCATCTTCCTGCCGGATACGATTCCTGCACACTGGAGCTTCGATTCAACAGAACCCAACCGTTGGGGTTCGAAATTCGAACTCATCATCGCACCCACGCTTTTTACAATCATATGTCTGGCTTGCATGGGCGTCACGAGAGTCGTGAAAGGGGAGACGTACGGGGACGGCAAATCCAGTGAGCTGTTCATGCACAGAACGACAATCGGGGTCAGTATCTTCTTCCTTCTGTTGGAGTTGGGGGTTCTGACTCTGATCCTCATCAATCTGTGAACCGGTCTGAACCATGACCGTTCTGTCCAATGTCGTGTGAGTCTTCGGTGACAGTTCCGTTCCTGTGATGACGAATGCGTTCGAGAACGATGGATTCATCGACCATGCCGAGGTAGGTCCAGGGCGACGGTTCCCTTTCGGCCTCCTCCCGCTTCTCGCGCAGTAGCCTGATCCTCTCCCTGAACCCCTTCCCGTAGGTGATGTCCCTGTTCCTGAAGCACTTGTTGCACAGGTGCGTGTACAAGGCGACCAGGAGGTTGTGGTCCCTGCATTCCCTGATGGTCCTGAGGGAGGATGTGGAATGGCAGTGGTCCCTGGTGAGGCATTTGGACATGTACTTGAACAGGTATGCGCAGACGTTCTTCCTGCCGTTGAACTTCTGGTCGGAGACCACGCCCTCGATGTCGAAGAACCCGTGCTTCCAGACGGGGTTGGAGTCTATCGCCACCCTGTAATCCGACCTGACAAGTCTCCTGGACTCGTCGTCCTTCCCGAGACGTCTCAAAATCGCCGGATCCTCGATGTACCACTTGACGATGTCTCCCCTGACCCTCTTACGGCGGACGAGGACGGGTTCGTCCAGGACGATCAGGAGATGCGGTGCGGGATATCCGTTGGCCTGTGCCTCCTTCGAAACGAGCTTCCCGTTGGTCCCGAAGATCTTCGAGATGTTGGCCGTGAACCCGTTGATCACGTTGTAGATGTTGTCCATGCCCTCGGGGCGGGTGGACTTCAGAGCCGCCCAGGCCCTCTCGGCCGTGAACTTCCTGGGATCGAAGGTCAGTGTCACGAAGAGAAGCCTGGTCCTCCTGAGGTTCCTGAATCCGGGGACGGGCTCATCAAAGACGATCTTCGACATGGCCTCGGAGATCTCGTCGCGGACCGCGCCCTTCTTCATCGCGTAGTACAGGTTCCCGCGCTTGGCGACCGGGGCGTAGAAGAACTCACGGGTCTCGTAGTTGTAGAACTCGATGCGGACCTGCTTCTCGATGTAGTCGAGGAAGGTCTCCTGCAGCCAGTCGTCGGCGAGGAAGACGTCGCCTCCGATCAGGGCCTCGTAGAGCCAATGCGAATCGACCCATCCGCCGTTGAAGTTCGTGCGCCAGCAGGTCTCCTGGCGGGGATCGGTCTCCGGCGGAGGTCCGAATTCCTCCAGTGTCGGCTGCGAGAGGTAGCCGACGGAGGTCATGAGTACCTCCGACGATCGTCGTAATTTTCGGAAAAAATCAGCTTGGAAAATTCCGGCTCGAAAAAATTGAATTCATAGCCAGATGGCGAATTGGCGTGGAGAGGGGGATTCGAACCCCCGGGTCCTTTTGGGACATAAGATTAGCAGTCTTACGCCTTACCAGGCTGGGCCATCTCCACTTCTGTACGCGGGAAGCTGGCATACCCTTTAAAACTTTCCACGTCGGGTTGTGCGATGCTACCATGTATGAGCCATCTCGGGAGCCTGGTAACCATGAAATCCTGCGGAGTTACCTGTAATGAGGTCGTTTTGCTGACGTCTGCCGTAGCCGTCAGACCGTCGGCTTCGGAGGGGATGGCTATGACATCCGTTCCGTGGGCCGACTTCTGGAGTGATCCCAATCCGAATCGCCGCTGATTGATGTCGGCGGCGCATCGGATTGCGGCGCTAGTGTTTCGTCTTCTGTTCTTATAAAGAAATATAATGTATATTGGAGCGCGAATGGGCAATCGGGCTCCGGAGCATTCTGTGACGCAGCGATTCCCCCAGTCAGTTCTTGAACAGAGAACTAGATGTGCAAAATAATACTATGATGTATCAAAGTGATTATTATAGAACATCGCCAATGAGAAAATTATAAATATGAGTGGGGTGTCCAGGGAATTGTGCGATGCGTCGGTGAGACCCACTCCGTGGGGAACTCACCGGACAAGTTGCAAGATGTGTATCGTCGAGGACGAGCCTGAAACACAAGGCTTATATACATCTCCGATATACAGGGGAATGCGCGATGCGGCGGGCGACTCAGAACGAGTCGCTCCGATCCAAGTCACGAAACCCTGTTGTCGGCGAGGAAGAGCCTGAAACACAAGGCTTATATACCTCCTCGATATACACGGGAATGCGCGGGTCGCGAAGACCTGCCAAAGATGGAGAATCATGATCTCCGCTCCGAGGGAGCGTGCACTCATGAATTCTGACGTTCGATGCTACGAATGTTCCGTTAGACGGATCATTCGATTGAGTGTGC
>CAUFXM010000005.1 GCA_959597175.1 uncultured Methanomassiliicoccales archaeon | reverse complement strand
ATGTTGCTATGATAGCAATAGAACAGAAGAACAACGGCAAACGCCTGGCCGTCGCAATCGTCGCGTTCGCGATAGTTGTATGCGCCATAGCGGTCGTCGCCATGCCCTCTGAGGGTGCCACCACGTGGACTGTTGGCAGTGGCACGGAGGACAACTTCGACACTCTCAGTGAGGCGCTTGCTAGTGATGATGTCGTCGCAGGGGACACGATTATCCTCAACGAGAACCAGAACATCACCGCTACCGACGTGTACGGACTTTCCATAAGCAAGGCCGTAACCATCGACGGCAACGGAATGATGATTACAGGAACACTGTATGATCAGGCCAACTACGCCAAACTGATCACCGTTTCTGGTGTAACTGGAACATTCACACTCAAGAACGTGACCCTGAATGGACCCCTCAATGTCTGGGAATCCTCAGACGTCGATCTCGTTGATGTTACCATCAACCTCGTCGAGGATCCTGCAAATGAGGGTGTGTACATTTCAGGTCTCATAATAGGAACCAATTCTAACGTCGAAGCCACCGACCTTGTAATCACTGGTGAAGAGGTCACGACCTCCACCTGGGGTGGGAACGTCAATGTCGACAAGGCGTCTACATTCGAAGTAAACACCATCAGTGGCATTGGATCCGTCTATTCCGAGAACAGCGGCACCAGCGCTTCCACCATCACCGTCGAGGACGCTACCCTGAACGTCATCCAGGGCGATGGAACCAATGTCGATGACTGGGTCGGATACTTCGACGACGTCGAGGATGCCGTCAACTTCTACAATGGAGTCAGCGACAACAGTGATGCTGAGTTCACGATCGGGGTGGAGGGAGACGTTGAGCTCGCCACCGCTCTTGAGCTCACCGACAACACCACCGTTGCCGTCGGATCCCAGGCATCCCTGACCGTCGTCGAGGGAGGGTCCATCAACGGCGGAACCGTCGACGTGTCCGGAACCCTGGACGCTACCAGCGAATCCGTCACATCCACAATCAAAGCCACCGCTGACGCCGACATCGGGGACCTTGAGGCCGATGAGGTCACCTACAACGCCCTGGCCAACTACCAGGCCGGGACCACGATCTCCGCCCCCGACAACTCGTGGACCTTCGACGGTACCACACTCACCCTCAACAGCTACCAGGGAAGCAGCTACTTCTACATGTACGGCGCGATGCCCAACGTAGTCCTGACCGGGAACAACATCATCAACATCACCCCCGAATCGATGGACACCGAGCTGCTTTACTTTGCGGCAATCAAGAACACCACAGGCAACCTGTCCGTCTCTGGTACCGGGAGCCTGACCATCAACCTCACCGTCCCCGAGGGATCCACAGGACTCGCTGACACCTATAACAACAACTACGGCGGCATCTTCACCAACGGGACCATAGCCGTCACCGACGTGGAATACATCACCGTCAACAACAGCATCACCTCCGAGAACGGGGAGGCCTTCGACATCATGGCCGGTCAGGCCAACGGAACGACCTCCGGGGGAACGGGGACCGCTGGCGCCGTCAACGTCTCCAACACTACAGACAACGGCACGACTACGATCAACGCCGACATCGTCGGTTCCGCAGTCGCCGTCTCCAACTCCGTGATCAACGGAAACATCACCGCGACCTCCACCTTCAGCGCCACCGACTCCGTGATCAACGGAGACGCTACGGCCGCCGGCAAGGTCACCCTCGACGGAACCACCGTCTCCGAGAACGGCAGCATCACCGCGAAAACGGACGGAATCGAATTCTCCGGCAACGTGAACATCCCCGCCATCAACGGCAAGTTCACCGTCCAGCAGAACGCCACCGTCATCGTCCAGGACGTCACCATCGAGAACTACGAGGACATGACCAACAACGGTGTCCTCATCGTAGAGCACAGCTTTGCCTACAACGGATCCGCACAGATCATGGTCTACAGCGGTGTGCCCCAGCAGGTCGCCAACAACCAGATCTACCTCTACGGCAACGTGACCACCACCGGCAACCTGTTCAAGGTCAGCGTGGAGGACCCCGTGTCCGGAGAGATCGTCAACACCGTGGAGGACGCCGAGGGCTACTCCTCCGGCAGCGTCACCATCGTCAGCGTCGAGCCCGTCGACCTCACCGGCATGGAGAGCAAAGCGAACGTCACCTACTACGTGGGCACCGCCTACGGCGACATTGAGAACTTCGTCGGTACCCTCGTCTCCAACAACCTCGGATACAAGGTGACACCTGATGGAGAGGATGCTATCCCCTACTCCGTGGACCTCACCGTCAACGGCATCGGATTCAGCACTGTGGCGGGGACCGGCCTCCAGGTCGTCGGCAACACCGACGGCAAGACCGTCACCTTCGAGGGAAGCGAGATCACCGGGACCATCACCGCCGGCGGCGACGCCGTCAAGGTGAACAACGTCTCCTCCGGAACCGACGGCATCACCATCACATCCGGCTCCGTCATCATGAGTGGAACCCTCGTGCTCGGCGAGACCGAGGAGGGAGAGACCTCCGTGGATGTAGTGACCAGCATCGTCTACGAGAATGAGACCAAAACCTTCGGCTCCGCCAACTCCACCTACGTCCTCGATAACATCGAGGTCACCGGGGCCGGTACCATCGCCGTGGGAGACCTGATCATCCGCGGCGACGTCACCATCGGCAAAGATGTCATACTCCTCATTGATAACGGCTGCACCATCACCGTCGAGGAGGACGCCGTCCTCGGAGGAACCGGGACCGTCGACGTCAGGAAGGGCGGAATCATCACCGTCTACGGTGAGATCGAGAGCACCGTCAACATGAAGGTCGTCTCCACCACCACCGTCAGCACCCCCGCTGAGTTCGTCAGCGCCCTTGAGTACTACACCACCATCTACGTCGACGGCCCGCTCGACTTCACGGGCAACGACTGGGACGGGGAGACCGTCACCGTCAACGAGAAGAGCGTCATCCTGACCACCGGAGGATCCATCACCGTCGGAGACGGGTTCACGCTGGACTTCGTCGGAGGAACCGTCACCACCGACAATGCGAACTCCACCTTCACCGTCAAGAACGGTGCCACCCTGGGGATCGACGCCACCGACATTCTCATGAACGTCGACGTCGAGAACTACGACGAGGTCACCCTCAACCTTGCCAACAACGTGACCAACGTCGACGGAGCCTCCACGCCCCTGAGCGGTGTCGGATTCGGCAAGGTCATCAACTTCGGCATGAACTACACCATCGCCAGCAACACAGAGCTGAACGTCTACGGTACCGTCAACGTCGAGGATGGCTACACCCTCACCATCGCCAGGGACGGAGGAATCGTCATCGAGAAGTCCGGACAGATGTCCATCGCCGGAACCCTGGCCATGGCCGGCACCATGGAGGCCACCGGAGAGGTCGACGTCACAGGGACCCTGAACGTCACCGGAACTCTCAGCGGCAACGTGTCCAACCACGGAACCGTCACCGTCGGAACCACATCCGCTGCCGCCGTGTCCAGCGGTGCCACCGTCACCATGTACGCCGGCGCCAGCCTGACCGTCAACGCCGTCGAGAACATGCTGACCGTCACCACCGGAACCGACGTCACCGCACCTACCAACTGGAACGCCGTCGTCACCGAGAAGGTCACCATGACCCTCACCGACGCCGAGGGAGTCACCGTCGTGGCCTCCGAGACGTCCGTCACCGACAGCCCCAACAAGACCATCACCGTCACCACCGCCCTGGACATCGCGGGATCCGTCACCGACGGTATCATCTCTGTCACCGAGGCCGATGGAGACGTCACCGTCCAGAACACCCTGGACCTGGCCGACGGAGTGGTCATGAGCCTGGCCGCCAACGGCTACGACGCCGACGGCAACCAGAAGTCCTACCTGGTCTCCGGAACCCTCAACGTCGCCGACGGAGCCGAGATCAGCAACTCCGGCAACATCACCGTCACCGGCGAGCTGAACATCGTCGCGCCCAACGTGAAGGGTGCCAACGGCGCCATCTCCGGGAACGGAACCATCAACGCCGCCTACTACTACGTCAGCACCGCCGCGTCCGGCAGCACCGCCGCGTACGTGACCAAGACGTACACCACCCTGGCCGCCGCCATCGACGTCGCAGCCGACGTTGATGACGACACCGTGTACATCTCCGGCACCGTCGAGGTCGCCGAGGGAACCACCGTCACCGTCTCCGCCGACATCACCGTCGACAACACCGCCGTGTCCGGAAGCCAGATCGAGGTCAACGGAACTCTGACCTTCAACGACTTCAAGACCAGCTACGACGGAGCCGAGAGCGCCATCGTGGCCGACGTCATGATCACCGCTGACCCCGCCAGGACCTACACGTCCCTGGCCAACGCCATCGAGATGGGCATGACCGCCATCACCCTCAACAGGGAGGTCACCATCACCGACGACCTGACCATCCCCGCCGACGTGACCGTCACCGGCGGAGCCAACACCGGAATCAGGATCGACGCTGCCGACGCGGAGAAGGACGTCACCCTCACCGTCGAGGGAGCCCTCCAGCTCACCGGTGACAACACCTACCTCAAGCTCGTGTCCAACGAGGCCGAGAACGACGACGCGCAGGTCGTCGTCGGAGGAGAGACCGGACACATCTACGTCGAGAACAACATGGTCGACGGAGAGGTCGTCAACGGATCCTACACCGTTTACAACGACGAGAACATCGCCGGAGCCCACTACGAGAAGGAGATCAGGGTCGACAGGGCCGATGTGACCGTCCATGTGATCTCCACGATCGTGTTCGCGGCCGACGACAGCGCCAACGTCTACGTCGACCCCACTGACATGACCGCCACCATCACCGTCACCGGCGAGATCGCCTTCGACACGCTGACCTTCGCCGCGCCCGAAGACGCCACCCTGACCGTGCAGGTCCAGGACGTCACCGACGTCTACGACTCCGCCCTCAGGTTCAACGACGTCACCCTCGGAGAGGATGTCATCCTCTCTGCTGGAAGCGGAACCCTCACCGGAGCCGTCATCATGCGCGACGCCGATGACAACATCGCGTCCCAGGTCGACCTCTCCAGGGCCACCGGAGTCTCCGTCTACGTCCATGTGGAGACCGACCCCCAGACCCAGGCCAAGAGCGACTGCATGGAGATCTACGGAAACGTCTACTACGGAACCGTCACCGTTTCCGCCGGAACCGTCAACGTCGGCGAGACTGGATTCACCGTCTACAACAACGTCACCGACAGGTACACCGGAAGCCTCGTCGTCGCCGGCGGTGCGACCCTCGTCGTTCCTGACGATGTCATCCTCGGGTCCGACAACTCCTCGGACAATGTGAGTTCGATTTCGCAGTTTGTCGCCGATCTGAACTCCGTTGGAATCACCGTCGAGGGAACCCTCACCGTCATCGGAGAGGCAAACCTCAGCGGAGCCGAGATCAACGGTACCGTCACCGTGACCGACGGCGGTGTTCTCAATGTGAACCTCGCCACAGTCAATGGAACCATCGATGTGGTCTCCCAGGCTGACTATGACAACGTGATGAACATCGTCAACGGAATCCTGACTGTCGGTGCCAAGCCCACAATCCTCGGAACCGAGGCCGGTACCGGAACCATCAACGGAAAGATTCAGATTGCTACAGACGGTATCATCAAGGCCTACCCCGGAGCGGATCTCAGCAGCGCACAGCTCAACTACGATTCCCTGTCCGGAGAGTCCTATGCCGATTCCATGGTGTTCAACATCAACGGAACCGCATACATGACTGTGTACTCCTACAACACTGAAGCACCCGTCTACCAGATCCTGGGACTCGAAGAGTTCGAGCTTCAGGGGCTGGATGTCGGTCTGAACTATCATAGCATCCCCGACAGCGAGGGCAACATCCGTGACACAGGCCTGTACCTCATCAGCAACTGGTACGGAAGCGAGTCCATGGCAGCCAACACTGCGCTGGGCTACAACACATATGCCGACGCCTACGACGCCGTCTACGCTAGTGCCGAGCCCGCCTCCGTCACCGGAACCATCTCCGTCGGACAGGGAATCACCCTGTACGTCGACGGCGTGCCCGTGGACAGCGGCAGGGAGATCGACCTCGAGGTCGGAACCCACACCGTGAGGTACGACATCCAGGCCGGATACAACGGCGACAACGTGGTGATGTCCTTCAACGGCCAGACCGTCCAGAACGACGGGTCCATCACGGTCGACGTCACCGACACCACCTTCACCCTGAGCGTCAGCGGAGCCGTCCCCGCCTCCTCCGGAAGCGGCGACATCACCGTCAACGTCCCCTCGCAGGACGACGACATGTCCCTGACCGACATCCTCCTCATCGTGCTGGTCATCCTGATCGTCATCATGGCGATCATCGTGGCCCTCAGGCTCATGAGGAGCTGAACGCGAAAGACACGAAGGGAAACGGACGAACACGTGAAACAACGAGTCGACATCTGCTCCTCACGTGAGAGAACGTGAACCCACCGGAAACCTGAACAGCAAACGCCTCCCCCCGTGAAAGGGACGGGGGGAGCACATTCCCATCCTCACATTCTCCATCCTTCCCACCACCCCGGAATTACCCACATCCGGAGATACACCGTCCATGAAGACCCAACGCAGGCTTCAGTTCTCAATGGCACAGACGAACGAATGGATAGACTACCTCAGGTCCAAGAACCGGAAGGAGACCACCCTCAAGACCCACCGCAACAACGTGGAGAGGTGCCTGCTGTACCTGTGGAGCGACCTCCGCAGCACCGAGGCGGAGGACATCACCGAGGACGACGTCAACTACCTATGGAGAGCCCTCCCGGTCAAGGAGAGCGTCAGGATGGCCTACCTCCGCAGCCTGTCCGGAATGGTGGAGTTCCACACCGGTGTCGACATAGTCAAGCGCGCGAACATACTGCACAACCGCGACTCCCGCTACCGCGTCTTCATCCGCGACGCCGACTTCAAGCGCGCATACGAGGCCGCCGACCCACTCCAGACCCTGGTGCTCTGCCTGGGGGCCTACATGGGCCTCAGGCGCGGGGAGATGCACCAGATCCGCGACTGCGACATCGACCGCGGGACCCTGACCGTCCACGGGAAGGGGCACGGCGAGGAGGGGCTGGTCGCCTACATGCGCATCCCGGACCCGGTGTCCGACGCCATCCGCATCTACCGCGAATCGCCCATGAAGAAGGGGCCCCGCGCGGACGACTACCTGATACAGACGCGCGGGAGGGACGGCAGGCTGCACCGCTGCCACATATCCAGGATAACCGACGCCGTCACGGACCTGGGGAAGCAGACGGGGGTAAGGATAACCACGCACTCGCTGCGCAGGTACTACGCCACCACCCTCTACTACTCCACCGGATGCGACATACAGACCGTGAGGAAGCTGATGCGCCACGCGGACGTCTCCACCACCCTGAAATGCTACGTGGACGCCTACGACCAGACGGCGATGGACGCCGCCGACCGGCTGGTGGAGCACGTGGTAGGCGTGGTGGACAGCCTGGAGGCCGAGGACCTCGGCCGGGAGGACGCCCTGGAGTGAGCCCCGGGATCAGCTGGGCTCCCTGAACATGACGTCCCCGATGTCGACGCCCATCGCCCTGAACACCGCGTCCACGACCCTGGTGCTGTGCACGACGTAGCTGGAGTGGTCCGCCCGCTTCATGATGCACAGCTCCCCGTTCTGGACGGATTCCGCGATGAACTCCGAGTCGCTGCGCTTCACGCAGTCCCTGCTGCCCGCCACGACGGTCACCGGCACGGTTATCCTGGAAAGGTCCTCCGCGGTGATGTCCGGCTCCGTGAGCATCATCCTGACCTTGGGGTCCTTCCTCTCGACGGACCCCATCCTGTCCAGCGCCATCCTGAGCCCCGTGAGCGTCTCCGGGCGGGTGTTGGCACCGCAGGCGATCAGCCTGGACAGCCCGTCGGGATGCTGGGAGGCGTACATCAGCCCGACGATCGCGCCGTCGCTGAAACCGCACACCGCCGGCCTGTCCAGCTTCAGCTTCCTGATGAACTCGGACAGGTCGTCCACCATGTCCTGGTAGTGGTACTCCCGCACCGGGGAGCTCTCGCCGTGGCCCCTGGAATCGATTAGATACACGGTGAAGACCTGCTCTAGGTACGGCACCGCCCTGTCGAATATGGTGCGGTCCTCCCCGTTTCCGTGCAGCATTATCAGCGCCGGGCCCTTGCTCCCCCTGACCTCGTAGTAGAGTGAGACTCCGTTGGTGGTGATGCGCATGCCGGGGACATCCTCCGGGCGGTATATATTATGGATGTCCTAATATTCGATAAGAATGTATTTGATTATGCACATGATTATGTACGTTATAGTGAGTATAGATTTCGACAAGAAGAGCGAGATGCCGAGGATGTCGGGAGAAGGGTGCCAGCTCTACATGATGGAGACGTTGAGGATCCCCGTCTCCGCCATGGATGATGTCCAGGAGATTTCGAGTCTGGTCCTGAAGGCCCCTCTGTACGTGATGAAGGACGGGAAGGAGCATCTGATAGTGCTGAGAGCCTACATCTTCTACGATCTGATGTACAGACTCGACTCTTCGAATCGGCGTACGTCGCCAAGCTGGCCTCGGAAGGGAAGTTCTGCACCCCCACCGAGAACTTCGAGGCGGAGTTCAAGCCGAGATACGGCATCTGATCGAGTGTTTTCTCTCCAATTCTCGTGCTTACATGATGTTATGATGGTTCTGAAATTTTGTACATAGTTATGTTTATAATTTTGTAATCTATTCTGTTATTCATGACAAACATAACATTGGTCAGAGAAGGTGAGGTGGTCCTTGACCCGGGAGAACCTGGAATGGACTATCTGTTCTATGAGTCCAGATTGAAGATCCTGCCCATCACAGACATGAGGGACACCTCCAAGATCTCGGAGCTGGCAGAGAAGGGGCTGGTATGCATCACCAAGAACGGCCATGGTCATCTGAGGATAATGTCCGAGGCCGCATACAGGAACATCATGGAGAGACTCGAATTCCTCGAATGCGCCTACGCGATCCACAATGTCGAAGCAGACGTGGACGGAAACTCACCCAATGAGGCGTTTGAGAATGCCAGAAGGTCCCTTGGCGTATGACGTGTTGTCACCCATTCGTATGACATGAGGATCCTCGCGGTCATGGAACACATCTTGGAACACAGTGATGACCCATCCAAGAGGATCGATGAACTCGGCCATAGGATTGACGAAGCTATAGAATCCATCAGAACATTTCCGAACAAGAATCAAGTTTACCACACGATGATGGACGGGAGACCTGTCAGAGGGATGATCATAGACAAGGGGCAGTACGTTCTGAAGTACTCCGTGAACGATGATGAGAGGACTGTTACGATAGTCTCGATCAGTAGCACCAAACAGGAGGATATGCTCCACCCATACCGGATGATGTGACCCGCCCACCCGACCGATCACAAATCCGTCCTTGAGCCCCGCACCTTCTACAGTTAATTCAGCAGAGGCCCAAACAACTGATTTTACTGTATTAACGATGTCGAACAACAGCCATACGCTGTATGATGACGTTTGGGAATGGAGGGGAATCACCCCCTCCGTTTTCAAGGCTCCAGCCTGCTGGGGTCCCTGGGGAAGAGGATGGCCTCCCTGATGTTGGGCAGGTCCAGCATCTTGACGAGGAACCTCTCGATGCCTATCCCCCACCCGCCGTGCGGGGGCATGCCGTACCTGAACGCCTCGAGGTAGAACTCGAAGTCCTCCGGGTCCAGACCCTTCTTCCTCATCCTCTCGACGAGCACGTCGTACCTGTGCTCCCTCTGCCCGCCGGAGGAGACCTCCTGGCCGCGGTAGTCCAGGTCGAAGCTGTAAGAGTAGGGGGTCCCGTCCTTCTCCATGATGTAGAACGGCTTGGCCTCCTCGGGATACTCCGCGATGAAGTAGAGGTCGACCCCTCTCTGGGCCATGACATCGCCGACGATCTTCTCCCCCTCGGTGCCGAGGTCGTCGCCCTCGTTGAGCTTGAGGCCGGCGTCGTTGACCATCTCCAGGCACTCGGAGTAGGTGAGTATGGGGTAGGGCCTGGCGGGGACGTTGATCTCCTTGCCAAGGGCCTCGAGCTGCCTGGCGCCCCTCTCCTTCAGGCCCCTGAGCACGTGGTCCACGATCTCCTCGATCATGGCCATGACGTCGTTCTGGCTCTGGATCCAGGACATCTCGCCGTCGAAGGAGATGAACTCGGTCACATGGCGGTTGGTGTTGGACTGCTCCGCCCTGAACGCGGGACCGATCTCGTAGACCCTGTCCAGGCCTGTGGACATGAGGATCTGCTTGTACAGCTGGGGGGACTGCGCCAGGTAGGCGGGCCTGTCGAAGTACTGGACCCTGAACAGCTCGGCACCGCCCTCGGCTCCGGCGGCCCCGATCTTGGGGGTGTACACGCGGGTGAACCCGTTCTCCCTGACGGCCTCCTCGATGAGGTCCACCATGATCGACTTGAGCTCGAAGATGGCCTTGATCTCGGGCTTGCGCACGTCCATGAACCTGTGGTTCAGGCGAGTGTCCATCTCCACGTTGACCTTGTCGATCACGCCCATCGGCAGGGGCACGGCGGCCTCCCCGATGACCTCGGCGGAGGTGGGGATGAGCTCCAGGCCCAGTGCGGTCTGGTTGCTCTCCTTCACGTCGCCCGTGATGCTCACCACGGACTCCCTGGGGAGCTTGGTGAGCCTCTCGAAGAGCTCGGGGTCGATCTTCTTCTTGGGCATGGTGACCTGGAGCGTGCCGTGCCTGTCGCGGAGGGTGAGGAAGGAGATCCCTCCCAGGTTCCTCACGTCCTGGACCCAGCCGTGGACGGTGGCGGTGCCGTCGGAGACGGCGATGGTGCTAGAGTCCCTGATTACTGTCATCGCTGTCGTGGATGCCTGGGCCCTATTTATGGGTGAGCAGTCGCCGGCGCACCGCATCGCCTCATACCTCCGCTGCTGCCACGGCGGTCGCCGCGAACGTCTCCGTCTGGACGAACAGGTGGTCGCGGAGGGCGTGGACGACGTCGGCGAAGTCATCCTCGTCGAAGGCGTTCGCCAGACCGAGGTCCTCGGTCATGCGGTTGTACCCCGTCTCGCGGTAGGCGTTCACCGTCAGGTACTCCTCCACCGCCCCGTCGTAGTCGGACAGGGCGTCGACGAAGATCCCCAGCGATGAGAAGGCCGAGACCGCGTAGCTGATGTAGTAGAAGGGCTGGGTGAAGTTGTGATGGACGTCGTACCAATGCTGGGTCGTCGTCACCCCCAGCTCCGCCAGGACCTCCTCGTATATCCGGTCCAGGTCCTCCAGGGAGTCGGCGTCGCTCAGGTACGCCCTCTGCTGGAACTCGTCGTTCACACATCCGAGCGCGATCGACGCGAGCATGGACTTCACGTACATAGCCTCGACGTCGCCCTCGACCGGGTTGAGGTCGCTGACCGAGAACAGGGCCTCGAGACCCTGCGACTGCACCTCGGCTATGTCGAAGTCGCTGGTCTCCGTGGGGTTCAGCCCGGCGTCCGCGGAGTGTCCGAACTCGTGCACCAGCGTCTCGATGTCCTGGTAGCCGTCGTAGGGCCGGTCGTAGATGAAGAGTATCTTGTAGTCCCCCGCGATCACCGTGGATGTGAACCCGGCATCGACCTTAGTGTCCAGGTCCCGGAAGTCGATCAGACCGTTCTCCAGCATGTAGTCATAGAAGTCCCCGAACTCCTCGGAGATCGAGTGGAAGAACGGCGACGCATCCGCGTAGAGCTCGTCCGTCCCTCCGTATTCGTAGCTGACGGTGATGCTCCCGGCTGCGGACATGTCCGCGATCAGCGGGACGGCATACTCCCTCACTAGGTCCCACAGCTCCGCTGCGTCCTCCGGGGTGTAGTCGCGTCCGTACACCTCGCTGTATGCGTAGTCCGCATAGGTGTCGTACCCCCAAATCCCCGCCAGCGAGTTGCGCACGTTGATGAGCTCCAGATAGATGTCCGCCATCTCCTCGGGTGTCTCCGCCAGGTTGTACGAAACGACGAGCTCGGACTCCCGCTGGCGGAGGTCCAGCTCCTCCTGCGTCATGGACTCCGTCGACTCCAGGCTCCCCAGCTTCTCCTCGCCGAGAACCGAGACGATCGCCGATCCGACCGCGTCCCGATTGGGACCGTCCAGGCCCTCCCTCATGACTTCGTCCATCTCGTTCGACATCTCCGTCAGCGCCGAGCCCCATCCGACGTGCTCCTCCCCGTAGGTGGCGGGATCCGTGTAGTAATCCCATGTGAGGACCGCCTGCTGGGCGATGTACCAGCAGTACAGGTCGTAGTAGTCCCATAGGGCATCCGTGATGTCGTCCTGCGTCGAGCCAGCTGCAGTCGCCACCTCCGCGAACGCGTCCCGGAGAGCGCCCAGACTGCCGCTCATCTCATCCACCGATGGGCGGTCCCTCATCTCATCCGTGATTGCATCGGGGTAGTACTGCCTGAAGTCCCCGTCATCTCCGTCATCGTCGAACACGAAGGGCACCGCGGCGCAAACTGCCACGGCGACTATCACGATCGCGATGATCGCGGCGTTCCTACGTTGCATGAAGGTGTATGGACATGCATGTTGATAACCGGGTGTGCTCAGTCGCATCCCTCGAACTGGGAGTCGTGCAGCATCCTGTAGAACCCTCCCAGCGCCATCAGTTCCGCATGCGTCCCCTGCTCCACTATGCTCCCGTCCCTGATGACCAGGATGACGTCGGCGTTACTGATGGTGGACAGCCTGTGCGCTATGACGAACGAGGTCCGCCCCTCCATCATCCTGTCCATGGCGTCCTGGATCCTCCTCTCGGTCCTGGTATCCACGGAGCTCGTCGCCTCGTCCAGGATTATCATGGGCGCGTCCTTGACGATCGCCCTCGCTATGGCCAGCTGCTGCCTCTGGCCGGCGGACAGCCCGGATGCCTCCCCGACCACGGTGTCGAACCCGTCCGGCAGGTCGCGGATGTGGTCCCCGATACCGACCATGTCACAGGCCTCCTCCACCCTCTCCCGCGATGCCCCGCTCGTGAACGCCACGTTCTCGTAGAACGTCCCGTCCGACAGCCAGGTGTCCTGCAGGACCATGGAGAACTGGTCCCTCACCTGCTCCCTCGACATGGACGTGGTGGGGATCCCGTCGATGAGTATCTCTCCGGAGTCCGGGTCGTAGAACCTCACCAGCAGGTTGGCGATGGTGGTCTTGCCGGCACCCGTCGGGCCCACTATGGCGACCTTGGACCCGGGCCCCACCCTCAGGCTGAACCCATGGATGACCTCCCTGCCCGGGACGTATCCGAAGCGCACGTCCCTGAACTCCACCTCCCCCCTGGAACGCCCCACGCCGGGCAGAGCCGGGGACTCCGGCATCTCCTCCATCGCCAGGATGCCGAAGACCCTCTCGGACGCCGAGGCGACCGACTGCATCCTCGCGACGGTGTCGGCCATCTCGGCGACGGGCTGGTTGAACCTCTTCACGTAGACGATGAACGCCACGATCACTCCGTAGCCGATGGACCCCTCCATGATCAGCACGGACCCCGCTATGCACACCACCACGTACCCCAGGTTGCTGATGAAGTTCATCAGCTGGGGCATCATCGCAGTGGCCACCCTCGCCCTGAATGACGACGTGAACAGCCTGTCGTTGACCTCCCCGAACCTCCTCTCGACGCCCTCCGTGGCGTTGTACGTCCTGACGATGTCGTGGCCGTAGTAGGTCTCCTCCACGATCCCGTTGATCAGGCCGAGGTCCCTCTGCTGGGCGACGAAGTACTTCTGGGAGCGGTGGGTGACGATGTAGAGCACCGCGGCCCCGATCAGCGTCGGCACCACAGCCACGAGAGCCAGCCTCCAGTCGGTGTAAAGCATCATGACGAACGAGCCTGCGATCATGCACGTCGCGACGACGGTGGTGCTGAAGCTCTCGGCGCAGCCGGTCCTGACGGTGTCGGTGTCGTTGGTCATGCGGCTCATCAGGTCGCCTATGCTGTGCCCCTCGAGGAAGGAGACCGGCAGGCGGTCGAACTTCCGGGACAGGTCCCGACGCATCCTGTCGCCCACCCTCTCGGATGCCGCGGAAATAATCCTGTTCTCCGCGACCGAGAGGACGAAGCTGAGCGCGTACACGGCGATGAGCAGCAGCCCTGCGCCGGAGACGTAGCCCATGTCCACCGGGAGCGACCCGAGGATGCTGACAGACAGGCTGTCCGTGATACCGGCCAGGTACTGCGGTCCGATCAGCGACAGGACCGTGGACGCTATCGCGCAGGCCATGCCCGCCCACAGCGACCTCCTGTCCCTGCCCATGTACCTCAGCAGGGACGCCATCGTCCCCCAGAGGTCCTTGGGCTTCTCCGCCCTTGCCCAGCGAGGCCCCTTGGCCCTCGGCTCAGACATCCCCCGCCTCCAGCTGCGACTCCGCTATCTCCCTGTACAGCGGACAGCGCGACATCAGCTCCTCGTGCCTCCCCACGTCGACGACCCTGCCGTCCTCCAGCACCACTATCGAGTCAGCGTCCGCTATCGTGCCGACGCGCTGCGCGACGACGATCCTGGTGGCCCCAGAGGTCTCCCTGTCCAGTGCCGCCCTCAGGTCCCTGTCCGTGCGGTAGTCCAGCGCGGAGAAGGTGTCGTCGAACAGGTACACCCGCGGGTCCCTGCAGACGGCACGGGCTATGCAGAGGCGCTGCCTCTGGCCCCCGGACATGCTCCAGCCGTGCTGGGCGAGGTCGGTGTCCAGACCGTCCGGCAGGGACTCCACGTAGTCCCACAGCTGCGCTATCCTCAGGGCCCGCTCCACGTCCCCGTCGGTCCTCTCCCTGCCGGAGTCGCCGTAGCGGACGTTGTCCCTGACCGTCCCGGAGAACACGACGGCGCTCTGCGGTACGTACCCGAACCTCGAATGGAGGTCCTCCAGGGAGTAGTCCCTCACGTCGACGCCGTCTACTAGGATGCGACCCGAGCCCACATCGTACAACCTGAGCAAGAGTGCCAGCAGCGTGGTCTTCCCACTGGCCGTGGGGCCGATCACCGCCACGGTCTGCCCGGGTTCGGCGATGAACGACACCCCTGACAGGACCTCCTTCCCCGTTCCCGGGTACGAGAAAGACACGTCCCTGAACTCCACCCTGCCGGTTGGAACGGGATGCGCCGGGACCTCCGGGTCCGAGACCGACGGCCTGTGCGAGATCACCTCCTCGATGCGTCTGGAGGATATCATGACCCTGGGCAGCTGGCGGATAATCCCGCTTGCCATCATCACCGCGGACACGACCTGGGTGGCGTACGATGTGAACACTATCATGTCCGAGAAGAGCAGCATCTGGTCCCCCTGGGACCCGGCGGACTGTATCAGCCCCGCCCCCACCCAGTAGATCGCCAGCGTCAGGAAGTTCATCATCGACGACGCCAGCGCGTGCATCGGGGACATGGCGTTCACCAGGGAGACGCTGTTGTCCAGGAGATGGCCGCTGGCCTCGTCCAGCCTGGCCTCCTGACGGGCCTCCGCGTTGTTCGCGCGAATGCCCTTGGTGCCCTCCAGCCCCTCCCTTGTTATCCTGTTGACGGCGTCCACGTAGCGCTGCATCCTCCTGATGTATGGCATCCCCCGGTGGAGGATGAACGTGAAGGAAACCAGGAGAACAACCATCGCGGCTATCGTCACGGAGGTCCACTGGAACGAGCTGTCGCTTATCTTCCATATCGCCAGCACCGCTATCAGCGGGGCCTTGAACACCATGTTGATTGCGCGGGGCAGGAACTGCTGGATCTGGTAGACGTCGTTGGTGGACCTGGTTATCAGGCTGGCCGCGGAGAACCCGTCTATATCCTCCCTGGAGTACGTCCCCACACTCTCGAACAGCATCCTCCTGAGGGTGTGGCACAATGAGGCGGAGACCCTCGCCGCCAGCACTGCAGTGCACGAGGCCAGTCCCAGGCTGAGGAACGCGCAGCCCAGCATCCTCAGCCCGTCCTGGACCACGATGTCCGTGGCGTCACCCTGCTGCAGATGGTCGGTGATTATCCCCATGTACTCGGGTATCCTCAGGTCCAGGTACACCTGGCCGGCTATCAGAAGCACGCAGGCGCAGACCATGAGCCAGTCGGCTCTAGAGAGGTATCTGAGTATCATGACAATCCCTATCCGGGAGCTAAGGTATCGTCACGTACGAGTTGTTACGCGGTTAAAAGATGTGGGGAGGTTGGATGCTCCATCTTCCCGCCCGGCCACCTCCCCGGAGCCGGCGGAGGGGCCTCATCTCGACTTGCCCTGGTTGGCGACGGCGTCCATCTTCGCCGCGACGGCGTCCTGGTCGCCGAGGTACCTCTTCGAGACCACGTTGAAGTCCCTGTCGAACTCGTACACCAGCGGCACCCCCGTGGGGATGTTGACGCCGACGATCTCGTCCTCGGACATCCCGTCGAAGACCTTCACGAGCGCCCTCAGGGAGTTCCCGTGCGCCGCGATGAGAACGCGCTCCCCCGCCAGCATCCTCGGCTTGATCTCCTGGTCGAAGTACGGGACCGCCCTGGCGACGGTCTCCTTCAGGCTCTCGGTCAGCGGGAGGCATTCCCTAGGGACGGACCTGAACATCTGCTGGTTCGCCGGGTTCCTCTCGTCCTCGGACGTGAGCTCCGGCGGCGGGGTCGCGTAGGACCTCCTCCAGACCCTGACCTGCTCCTCCCCGTACTTGGCGGCGGTGTCGGCCTTGTTGAGCCCCTGGAGGGCCCCGTAGTGGCGCTCGTTCAGCTGCCACGCCTTCACCACCGGGAGCCAGGCCCGGTCCATCTCGTCCAGGGCGATGTTAAGCGTGTGGATCGCCCTCTTGAGGAAGGACGTGTAGCATACGTCGAAGTCCAGCCCCTCGTCCCTCATCAGCCTGCCGGCGGCCGCGGCCTCGTCCCTCCCCTTCTCGGAGAGGTCCACGTCGGTCCACCCCGTGAACAGGTTCTCCTTGTTCCAGACGCTCTCCCCGTGACGGAGGAGCACAAGCCTCATGGTGTCTGTCATTTGGATCGCCCCCTCATCCCCTTCCTCATTTATGAAGTGTCACGGGAGGTCGTGGAACGCCCAGGACCTGCACCTGTCCCCCACGATCGAAATCAGGTCGTCGGTGCGGACCCACAGCGTGCACGTGTTGTCGTTCGGGTGCACCCCCATGATGGAGTCCCTGAAATAGGAGTCCACCACAAGCTCCACCCTCCCGTCGGGATCGTTCAGCAGCCCGAACGGGGTCACCGACCCGCGTGTCAGCCCCAGGATGGACATCAGGTCGTCCTCGGAGGCCATGCTCAGCGGTCTGGAACCGATGACGGCCCTGAGGGCCTTCAGGTCCACCCTGCGGTCCTCCCTGCAGACCACCAGGTAGTAGGAGCGCTTCTTGTCGTCCCTGAGGAACAGGTTCTTGGCGATGCTCTCGGGATGGGGCATGTCAAGTGCCAGCATCTCGTCGACCGTGTAGACCGGCCCGTGCCGGGTCTCCTCGAACCCTATCCCCCTGTCCCTCAGCAGGGCGATGACGTCGTCCATTCCGTAGCGGTTGCCTTCCATGGACCGGGGATGACGGGGGAGGATTCAACCCTTGCCCCCGAACCGATTTAAGCAGGACGCCGATACCCCGTGACCATGGGACCCCGCGAAGGACTGGCATCGGCGATCGACGAGACCGTCCGGAGGATGTCGTCCGGCAGGAGGGTCGCCGTTGCGTTCTCCGGCGGACTGGACTCCGGGCTGGTGGCATGCCTCGCCGGGAGGTACGCCGAATCCGTCACCCTGTACACCTGCGGCACCGACGGATCGTTCGACGTGCTCGCAGCGGAGGAACTGTCGTCCAGAATCGGGCTGCCCTGGGTCCACCTGCGCATATCAGAGGAGGACATCGAGGATCTCGTCAGAGGGACCGCCTCTGCCGGCGGCGACGCCGACCCGTTCACCGTATCCTACGAGCTGCAGCTGTACTGCGTCCTCCTGCGCTCCTCCGAGGACACGGTGCTCAGCGGCCAGGGGGCCGACGAGTACTTCATGGGATGCGCCAAGTACGTGGAATGCGCCGACTGCGACTTCGAGGCCTACGTCAGGGACGGCATCCGCAGGCTCGACGAGGTCTCGGTCCCGTTCGAGAGGTCCATGGCTCGCAGCCTCGGGAAGGAGGTCCTCTACCCCTATCTGGACCCGGGAGTGGTCTCCGTCTCTACATCCATCCCCGTCTGGGACATGAGGCCCAAGGACATGGACTCCCGCAAGGCAGTGCTCAAGGAGGCGGCGGTGGAGCTCGGGTTCCCGTTCCTGGCACAGCGCACCAAGAAGTCGTCCCAGTACGGCTCGGGCACCATGGACCTCATCCGCTCCATGGCCAAGAAACAGGGCATGATGTACAACCGCTACGTCGCCCATGTGTGCGGAACGCCCCGCGAGCTGTGAAGGGGGACGGGGATCCGACCCTACCCTTTATTATAACACGCGCCTTAAGGGGGCCCAAAGGATGTGGTTTGATACATGTCTGCTGAGAAAGTCACAGTTTCAGTAATCAAAGCCGATGTAGGATCGGTCGTCGGACACTCGAGGCCCCACCCCTCCATGCTCGAGGCCAGCAAGGAGATCCTGAGCGACGCCCAGAAACAGGGCGTCATCGAGGATTTCTACGTCACCCGCGTCGGAGACGACATCAACCTCTACATGACCCACTACAAGGGCGAGGGCGACAAGGACGTCCACGGCACCGCCTGGGAGTGCTTCCAGAAGGCCGCCAAGATCGCCAAGTCCATGAAGCTCTACGCCGCCGGACAGGACATCCTGACCGATGCTTTCTCCGGTAACGTCAAGGGAGCCGGACCCGGATCCGCCGAGATGACCTTCGAGGAGAGGGGTTCCGAGCCCCTGCTGTTCTTCATGGCGGACAAGACCGAGCCCTCCGCGTACTCCCTCCCGCTGTCCAGGATCTTCCTGGACCCCTTCACCACCACCGGCCTCGTCGTCGACGCCAGGGCCAAGAAGGGATTCGACGTCGAGATCCAGGACGTCATCGGCCACAAGAAGGTCACGATGTCCTCCCCCGAGGAGACCCTCAGCATCCTGAGCCTCCTGGGAGACACGTCCAGATACGCCATCAAGAGGATCAACTCCCGCAGCGGCATCGGTCCCGCCTGCGTCGTCTCCACCGACAAGCTCAACCTCACCGCGGGCAAGTACATCGGCAAGGACGACCCCGTCTGCATCTGCCGCGCCCAGTCCGGCCTGCCCTCGGTCGGGGAGTACCTCCAGCCCTTCATGAACACGACCATGCTCGTCGCCGGCTGGATGAGGGGGTCGCACTACGGTGCCTTCTACCCCTGCTCCCCCGAGGACTCCGACCCCGTCTACTTCGACGGACCCCCGAGAATCTGCTGCCTCGGCTTCCAGCTGAACGAGGGCAAGCTCCAGGGCCTGGAGCCCATGGGCGCCAAGAACGGCGACCACATCCCCGTGGACTTCTTCGGCAACGACACCTGGGACCTGGCCAGGCAGAACTCGATCAAGGCCAGCAGGTTCATCAGGAGCCAGGGCCCGTTCATGCCCTCCATCCTGGGACCCGAGGAGATGGAGTACACCTCCAGGCCCGAGGTCCTCAGGGAGCTGACCTCCAGATTCCAGGACCTGTGATAGCATGAAAGTCCCACCGGTGATAGTGAACTTCAAGGTCTACTCAGAGGCCGAAGGCACCCGTGCCATCACCCTTGGGAAGGTCTGCCAGAAGGTTTCCAAGGAGTCCGGCGTGGAGATAGCGATATGCCCGCCGATGATCAGCCTGGGCGTCATCGCCCACGCCCTGGACATCCCCGTCTACTCCCAGAACGTCGACCCGCTCAAGCCTGGATCCGGGACCGGTTACGTGACACCGTCGATGCTCCACTCCACCGACGTGAAGGGGACGCTGGTGAACCACTCCGAGCACATGCAGCCCGCCGAATCCGTCCGGAAGTGCGTGGAGATGTGCAGGGAGCTCGGCCTGGTCACCTGTGTCTGCGCCGAGTCCGTGGACAAGGCCAGGGAGCTGGCCGCGTTCTCCCCGGACATGATCGCCGTGGAGCCCCCGGAGCTCATCGGCGGGGACGTGTCCGTCACCACCGCCGAGCCCAGCGTGGTCTCCGGAACGGTGGAGGCTGTCCACTCCGTGGACCCCGGGATCTCCGTGCTCTGCGGGGCCGGGGTCAAGACCGGCGAGGACGTCCGCGCCGCTATGGACCTCGGGGCCAAGGGCGTGCTCCTGGCGTCCGGCGTGGTCAAATCCAAGAACCCCGAGGCCGCCCTGCGCGACCTCATCAAATACATCTGAGCTTCTCAGAGCGGGGCTCCGGCCCCGCCTTTACCCATCTCCGAACGTATGCTTCATATCGATGCTCATTGATTTAGAGTTAACTTTAAGTTCATCATCCCCAGTGACCCTCCCGGATTACTATGACTGTCACGGAGAGCATCGGCAAACTGGGATTCGGACTCATGCGCCTCCCCACCGAGGACGGGGTCATCGACGTCGAGCAGGTAAAGGCCATGGTGGACATGTTCATGGACGCCGGCTTCAACTACTTCGACACCGCCTGGGCCTACGCCGGCAGCGAGGACGCCATCAGGCAGGCGCTGGTGGAGAGGTACCCGAGGGAGAGGTTCCTCCTGGCAACCAAGAACGCCGCCTGGATCAACTGCAAGATCAGGGAGGAGGCGATCGGCCAGTTCGAGACCTCTCTCAGGCAGACCGGCGCCGGCTACTTCGACTTCTACCTCCTCCACAACCTCGGCGAGTCCAGGACCCACTTCTTCGACGACTTCGGGATGTGGGACTTCGTCAGGGAGATGAAGGAGCAGGGCAAGATCAGGCACTACGGCTTCTCCGCCCACTGCACGGCCGAGGAGCTAGACCAGATCCTGACCGCCCACCCGGATGCCGAGTTCGTGCAGCTGCAGGTCAACTACGCCGACTGGGAGAGCCATGCCATCCAGTCCCGGAAGTGCATGGAGGTCGCCGCCAAGCACGGCAAGCCCGTCATCGTGATGGAGCCCGTGAAGGGCGGCATGCTCGCCAACCCGCCCGAGGCGGTCAGGAGCATATTCGAGGCGGCCGAGCCCGGATCCACCCCCGCGTCCTGGGCCCTGAGGTTCGCCGCCGGCCTGGACAACGTCCTCACCATCCTGTCCGGGATGAGCAGCATCCAGCAGATGGAGGAGAACCTGGAGACTTTCAGGGGATTCCAGGGACTCTCCCAGAGGGAGAGGGACGTACTCGAAGAGGCCAGGACGACGCTGGAGAACATCCCGCTGGTCCAGTGCACCACATGCGACTACTGCGCCAAGGTCTGCCCCAAGAACATAGGCATCTCCGGCACCCTGTACGCCAAGAACATGCTCACCCTGTACGGCGACAAGAACGCCGCTCTGGGCCAGGAGGCATGGCTCGTCGGCGGACACGGGAAGGCCCGCGCCAACGAGTGCATCAAATGCCGCAAGTGCGAGGACGCCTGCCCCCAGCACCTGCCCATCGTGGAGGAGCTCGGGAAGGCCGTGGCCGAGCTCGGCATCTGAAGATCAAACGGCGGGTCATACCCGCCCCATTCCCGCCTCTCCGCCATCTCTGGGCAGTACCATCCGCTTCCATCATCACCCGGTTCCGACGGAGAGGGGCATTTTCCCGAACCCTGCCCGCGCCGCGGCCAGCAGCATCCCACCGCCTATCACGGACCCCAGCACCACCGCCCAGTAGATCCACTCTAGCGACACGGTTGCGGCCAGCGCGTAGAGGACGATGAAGACCACGTTCCTTGCCAGGGCGCATGCCAGGGACCAGTCCGACCTCCCGATGGCCTGGAGGAGGCTGGCGCTCACCGGGACCAGGAAGTAGAACGGGATGCACAGGCTGAGGATCCTCAGCGCCAGGGCCATGTCCTCCCTCATGTACTCCGTCCCGTCAGAGTATGTGAAAGGGTACAGGAACGGGTCCGGTATGAGGAACAGCAGCGCGGTGAGAACCACGACGAACACCGCCGACAGGCGCAGCGAGTAGCGGAAAGCGTCCTCCGCCTTTGCCCTGTCCCCCTGACCCAGGGCTGCGGCGGCCACCGGGACAAGCGCGGAACCCACGGCATAGGCAGGCAGAAGGGCGATGTTCACCACCATATTGGGCACGGAGTACACAGCCAACCCGTCGGAACCGGCGCACCAGACCACGATGTAGTTGAGGACCAGGTTCATGGCGTACATCACCGTGTACTCGGCCATCTGCGGGACCCCCACCGAAAGAACGGACCGCATGTCCCCGCTGGAGTAGCGGAACCCGCGTATCCCCGAACCGACGAACCCGGAACGGAGGTAGACCCGGAGCCCGACTAGCGTCGAGACCAGTGTCGCTATGACAGTGGCCACCGATGCGCCGGCGATCCCCATGTCCAGCGCATACATCAGCACCGGGTCGAGCACGATGTTGGTGACCGCCAGGATCGCCATCATCACGGTGGATGCCCTGGCGGCGCCCTCCCCCCTCAGGAGGCCTGCCACGGCGCCGTTCAGCACCAGCACCGGGGCCCCTGCTGCCAGCCACACCATGTAATCGTACGACTGCTGCGTGACGTCGCCCGAACCCACCAGCACGAGGAGGTCCTCGCAGGTCAGCACGAGTATCGGTGCCAGTATCGCACCGAACACTAACGAGAAAAGGAGGGTCTGGATCGCCGACACCCTTGCACGGTCGATCTCCCCCGACCCTATCCTCCTGGAGACCGTCGCCGCGCCTCCGACGCCCATGCCGGTGCCGAGACCGGTGATGACTAGGTACAGAGGACTGCACAGCGCAACCGCCGCCAGCGCCTCCTGGCCCAGTCCGGAGCACCAGGACCTGTCCGCCAGGGTGTTCACCTCTGTGACTACCAGAGCGATGAACAGCGGGACCGCCATCGACCTTATGGCCCCTCTCGGATCCCCCAGCAGAACGGAGACGTTGCCTTCGGCGTCCATGTCATGCCATCCGCACCGGCGGTATATACCGTTCCCTCCCCCGGGATCCAAACCATTATTATACTTGAACAGTTGTTCATATGTTCAATTGAGGGAATACCATGAAGGCGATTCTCAAGCTGGAAGGACTGGACTGCGCGAACTGCGCTGCGAAGATAGAGAACGACGTGAGGAGGCTCCCCGGAGTGGAGGAGGTCAACGTCAGCTTCATGACGCAGAAGATGACCATCACCGTCCCGGACGACAAGATAGAAGGCATCATCGAGGAGGCCACCAGAATCGCCAAGAAGGTCGAGGGCGACGTGGTGGTCAAGAGACTCAAGTGAAGGCGGGACGATGAACGTCTTCGCGATCAGGATGGCCGTCGGCGCTGTATTGTTCGCCGCCGGCATGGTCCTGCACTACGTGGTGGGCGCCGACGAGCTGGTGCAGCTGGCGGTGTTCCTGCCCGCCTATCTGATAGTCGGATACGACGTCCTGCTCAAGGCGTTCCGCAACATAGGGCACGGACAGGTGTTCGACGAGAACTTCCTGATGACAGTGGCCACGCTGGGCGCGTTCCTGATGTCGGCGGTCCCCGGCGTAGAGGAGGTCATGTTCCCCGAGGCCGTGGCCGTCATGCTGTTCTTCCAGGTGGGGGAGTGGTTCGAGAGGCGTGCCGTGGGGAAGACCAGGCAGTCCATCACAGAGCTGATGGACATCCAGTCCGAGACCGCCCGCGTCATGAGGGACGGATCGCTCGAGGAGGTCGACCCGGAGGAGGTCTCCGTCGGCGAGACCATCGTGGTCATGCCCGGCGAGAAGGTCCCCCTGGACGGGAGGATCCTGGAGGGGAGTTCCACACTGGACACCCGCGCCCTCACCGGCGAATCGATGCCGAAGGACGTGTGTCCGGGCGACGAGGTCGTCTCGGGAACGGTCAACCTCTCCTCCAAGATCTCCGTCGAGGTGACGAGGGAGTACGAGGACTCCACCGCCACCCGCGTGCTGGAGCTGGTGGAGGAGTCCATGTCCAGGAAGGCTCCCACCGAGAGGTTCATCACCAGGTTCGCCAGGGTGTACACCCCTGCCGTGGTGGCCGCCGCTCTCGTCATCGCTGTGGTCCCCAGCCTGGTGCTGGGTGACTGGACCACCTGGGTGTACCGCGCTCTGACGTTCCTCGTGGTTTCATGCCCCTGCGCCCTGGTGATCTCCGTCCCGCTGAGCTACTTCTGCGGCATCGGGGCGGCGTCCAAGGTCGGGGTGCTGGTCAAGGGAGGCAACT
This sequence comes from uncultured Methanomassiliicoccales archaeon, assembly GCA_959597175.1. Classification (GTDB taxonomy): domain Archaea; phylum Thermoplasmatota; class Thermoplasmata; order Methanomassiliicoccales; family Methanomethylophilaceae; genus Methanoprimaticola. The sequence goes on along the minus strand of CAUFXM010000005.1, from coordinate 119,139 downwards.
ACCTGGAGGCCCTGGCCAAGACGGACACCGTGGTGTTCGACAAGACCGGGACGCTCACCGAAGGCAGGTTCGAGGTGTCCAGGGTGCACGCCGTCGGCGTCACCGAGGACGAGCTCCTGAGGACGGCTGCCGAAGCGGAGTCCATCTCCAACCATCCGATATCCAAGTCCATCGTCAGCGCCTCCGGCGCCGGCGTGGACGCCACATACGTGGAATCCGCGGAGGAGATCCCCGGCAAGGGAGTCAGGGCCGTAGTCCGCGGAAGGACGGTGCACGTGGGCAACCACAGGCTCATGGGCGACGTGGGCACAGAGTACTGCGACGAGGAGGTGGCCGGCACCAACGTCCACGTGGCGGTGGACGGCGCCTACATGGGGCACATAGTAGTCTCCGACGTGGTCAAGGAGGACGCCGCCGAGGCGGTCTCCGAGCTGAAGGCCATGGGCGTCCGCAGGACCGTGATGCTCTCCGGAGACTCGGCAAGGATCTGCACCGATGTCGGCTCCAGACTCGGCATCGACGAGGTAAGGTACGAGCTCCTGCCATCGGACAAGACCGGGGAGCTGGAGAGGGTCATGGCGGATAGGCCCTCCGGAAAGACCGTCGTCTACGTCGGGGACGGAATCAACGACGCCCCGTCCCTGGCCAGGGCCGACGTGGGCATCGCCATGGGCGCGCTGGGATCGGACGCTGCGATCGAGGCCGCGGACATCGTGGTGATGGACGACGCCCCGTCCAAGATCCCCATGTGCATCAGGCTGTCCAAGAGGGTCAACGGCATCGTCATCCAGAACATCGTGTTCGCCCTGGGCGTGAAGTTCGCCATCCTGGCGCTGACGCTGTTCGGCATCACGGACATGTGGGTGGCGGTGTTCGGGGACGTGGGGGTGTCGGTGATTGCGATCCTGAACGCCATGAGGTGCATGGACGTCTCCAGATACTCCAAGCCGGACGCTCCCGCGACTTCGCCATCGCCGCAGAGCGCCTGAACATGAAACGGAGAGGGCACCCCTCCCCTCTTCCTTTTCCACACCTCCGTTTCCACTTCCTCCGCGAGAGGAAACAGAGCTGTTAAATAGTTAGAATCGCAACCGATTGCATGAGGCAGGGGTTCGATGCAAGCTGACGTAGAGACCGATTCGACTGGATACGCATCCTTCTCCGATGTGAACACGGCCTGTTCGTTAAGGCGATACACAAGACCCGCGAAGGCATCTCGGACGATAAGCTGGGGGTGAAAGCCACGGACCTGCTCCTCAGCCTCAGGAAGATGGCTTCCGACATGTTCAAATTCAAACTCCCCCGTATAGTCACCGACTTCAGGCACCGGGAGGCGTACTACGAGTGGATCTTCCCCCACTTCAGGATGGGGTTCGTCGTGGATAGGGCAGAAAAAGAGTGCGGATGGTTCCTCCTGACCGACGGGACGCCCGGAATCCTATCTATGAAGAACAGACTGGACGACAGCCTCATGGACATGCCAGAGTACATCGTCGCATTCGGACAAGCCCGTCATGATCCCCATCCAATCGATTTACGAGAATGGAACACGTTTCATGTCAGAGATTCCCTCATCACCAAGTTTAATATGATTCCACAGGTTGAAGTTATATACTCTGAATAACAGGTTGAAACCGAGGTGAAAAATGGCAACACAATCCTTCTTTGAGGACATGGTGATCGACACACCGGAGGCTGCAGCCAACCTGACAGCGCTATTCGAAAGTGGAGTAGAGTGGAAGCGTGGCAATACCGTATTCCGGCATGTAGGAGCTGACGACGAGTCGGTCCGTAGACTGGTGGAGAAGTACAGACACCAGAGTGAACCGCATGACGATTGATGACTACGTTATAGTCTCGCTTTCAGACATGCTCAAATTGTATGGTGAGAGTACCACCATCAGCACCCTCTCAGAATTTAAATCGGCTCACGATTCATCCACGGAGTCGTTTCTGAAGAGGAACGCGATTAGTATGGAAAAGAGGGACCTCTGCAGAACGTATCTGGCAGTCTCGAGAACCGAACCAAGCATTCACGGGTACATCTCCCTCAGCATTAAATGCCTTAACGTCCCCATCGAAAACATGCTGCCCAGCACAATCCTCAGAGGCATGAACATAGACTCATCGACCGGAGTGGCTCAATCCTACCTGCTCGGCCAACTCTCCCGTTCCACGGATGCACCTAAAGGCCTGGGCGGGGAGATGCTGGACCTGGCCTTCGACTACCTCAGATCCGCCAAGGATATCGTCGGATGCAGGATGGTCCGTTTGGACTGCAACGACGACCTTGTCGACTACTACACAGACCATGGGTTCAGGATGATAGCGAAGAACAAAGACGGCAATCTGAACCAGATGATGACGTTCATCCTCCCCAAACCAGACAAGGGACAAGAGATCGAAACCGGATGATGGACCAGGACATCTTCGGTCTCACACTCTCCTTCCCCCGATACCCTTAACCGCCGATTGGAGGATTCCTAACCATGGATGCACTCAGGAAGACTCTGGTGCTGTTCATCGCCCTGACGACGGTCGTCTGCCTCGTGCCGGTAACGAACGAGGGGAGCGACGCCGCAGGGACGATGGACGGCCTCATGCTCTACGAGGTCTACCCCTACGAGCCCAAGGGGGTGGCCGTCTACAACTACGGCTCCACAGCCGTCGACCTGAAAGGCTACGTCATAGCCGACCAGGACAACACCACATCCAAGACCGAGGGGTGGATCTCATTCTCCGAATCCATCCTCGTGGATCCGGGATCGTCGGTGGTCATAGCCACGGAGGTCACCGACACCTGCCCGTTCACCAACCGCGGAAACGCATATGCGATCGACACCGGTGGGATACAGTCCAACGCCAGGTTCAACCTGAACTCCACCGGGGACGACGTCTATCTCATGGATCCCTCTGGGAGCATCATCGACGCCATGTGCTACGGCGACAAGACGATCTCCGACGACGGCATCTGGTTCGGAGACCCTGCCGTCCGCTCCAACAACACCATCATCCAGCGCGTCGGCACCGAGGACACCGACTCGGCCGACGACTGGACCCTTTACGTTCCCGGAAGGACAGACCTGGACTTCGACCCCGAGACCAGGTTCGACGCCACCGTGACCCCGTTCCTGTTCCCGGACAGCGGCGGGATACCCATCTACCAGACACTGGAGTCCGCCGAGGAGTCCGTGTGCATCAACATCTTCCTCCTGACCAACAGGAACATCTACGCCCTGCTCTGCGACCTGGTGGAGAGAGGCGTGGAAGTCAACGTCCTCCTGGAGGGCGAGCCCACCGCCATCGGGAGCGTCAACGACCAGGCCAGCTACATCAGGACCCTGGTGGACGCCGGCGGCAACGTGAGGCTCATCGGCGTCGGCGACGACGGGGTCCGCGACAGGTACGACGTCGATCACGCAAAGTACGCCATCGTGGACATGGAGACCGTCATCATAACGTCGGAGAACTGGACCAACGACAACACCAGCGGATCGCTTCTCGAGGGGAACATCTACGGCTCCGGGAGCAACGGCAACCGCGGATGGGGGGCGATCATCGAGAGTGCCGGCTATGCCGAGTACATGAGGTCCGTCTTCGACTCCGACTGGTCGACCGAGCACGGGGACGTGAAGGACTTCGACGACATGGAACGGTACTCGAACGTCAGACCGACGACGCTCGTCTACCAGGAGCCGGAATCCGCCACGTTCCAGTCCTACAGGGCCCAGGTCGTCCCGATCGTCTCCCCCGACAACTCGTTCGAGGCTACGAGATACTACATCAGCAACGCCACCGAGCGCGTGTACTCCGAGCAGCAGAGCCTCAACGCCGAGTACATGGACCCATACGCCGACTCCCCTCTGAACTACCTGAAGGAGAAGGCCTCCCAGGGACTGGACGTCAGGCTCATCCTGAGCACCAACGTTGAACCGGACTACTCCGACACCATAAACGCCTCGTCCCTTGTCAAGACCGGCGTGCTGGAGAACCCCTACGTGCACAACAAGGGGCTCGTATGCGACGACGTGTCGCTGGTGTCCTCGGTCAACTGGACATCCAACTCGTTCTACAACAACCGCGAGACCTGCGTGGCGATATACTCCCAGGAGATCGCGGACTACTTCGCCGCCGCTTTCGAGAGGGACTTCCTGCAGGCATACAGCTACGGCGGGTACAGCGTCGATGTGACGGGCATATCCGAGTCCTACACCGCGGGCGAGGAGGTCGCCCTGACGGTCCAGGTCTCCCCTGCCTCCGACGGCCTGACCTACGTCTGGGACTTCGGCGACGGCGGCGACCCGGTCACCACGACCGTCCCGCGTCTGGTCCACACGTTCTCCCTCGCGGGCGAGGAGGCCGCAGACTCGCGTGTCATGACCATCTCGGTCTACGAGGACGGTGAGCTCGTTGGACAGGCGCAGAAGCAGTACACCGTCGTCGCCCAGGACCAGTCCGGAGGCGTGACATCGATCATAGAGGACTACGGGTATATCCTCATCCCCCTGGTCGTCATCATCCTCGCCATAGCTGCGGCAGCGATGAGGTCCAAGGGCAAGAGGAGGTCCACCAGATCCAAGAAGAGGTGATCGGGATCTTTATGATCAGAAGGATGGCGGAGTCCGACCTCCAGCAGGTCTTCGCCATCCTCAACCTCAACCTCGACGACTACTTCGCCCCGGAGGTGGTCGAGTTCTTCCTCAACCAGTGGCCGGAGGGGCAGTTCGTCGCCGTCTCAATCACCGGGCAGGTCGTCGGTGCGATGTGCGCGGGACGCCTGGACGGGAACCGTGCCACCGTATCCCTCCTCGCCGTGGATTGTTCCCACAGGGGGTGCGGTGCGGGATCCGCCCTCCTGGACGCGTTGCGCAGACAGTGCGTGATGGAGGGGGTCCCCACGATCCAGCTGGAGGTGAGGGTGACCAACGCCTCCGCCATCGGCTTCTACTCCCGCAGGGGGTTCTCGGTGACCGAGACCCTCCCGCGCTTCTACAACGACGGAGGCGACGGCTACCGCATGGTCGCCGACGTACTCAGTCCTTCCTCAGCAGGATGTAGACGACGACCGACCCGACGATGACGATGGCGGCGGCCAGGACGATGTTGGTCGTCCTGTCGTCCATGCCGTCCGAGTCGGTGACCGTCTGGGTCCCATCCGGAGGGGTCGTGGTCAGGGCGAATACGCCCGAACCGTCGGCTGTGAACGTGACCTCGCTGTAGGACGTGTCGGTCACATCCATCTGACTGACGTCCCCCTGTCCCACGTGGTAGACGTAGTACGTCTGCGAGTAGCCTGACGGGGAGGGGACCGTGACGCTGATGTCTAGGTAGGACAGGACAGACTCATCGACCCCGTCGATGGTGAGCTCGTAGGCGACGTCGTAGCCCTGGACGTCGACCTCCCTGAGCCCTATCATGAAGTAGTCCCCGCCCACGTACATCGATTCGGGGGCGCGGATCACCACCTCCATCTCCCCGTTCTCCAGAAGGACCGAGATGTAGCTGACGAACACGGTGTCGTCAGTCCTCAGTATGACAGTGTCGTCCTCGGACGCCATTACCTCTATGCTCCCCGAGGGGTTCAGTGAGATGCAGTACGCCAGGAAGCCGTCACCTTCGGGCTCGACCCCCGTGTAGCTCCCCCTGTCCCTCTTCTCGATTATACCTGAGTTGATCACGGTCCCGCTGTTGACAAAGGACCCGGACAGGACCACGGTCCCCGCCGTGACCAGTGTCCCTCCCGCCTCCACGGTGAACGTGGAGCCGGACGGGATGCTGAGCTGGGTGTCGATGTAAAGCGAGTATCCCATCGGGACGGCCGCATCCGTCGGCGACGACCACACGCCGTTCTGTCCGTACACTTCCCCGCGAGCCGATGTCCCCTGCACCATGTACTCGGTGCTGATGGCCCTGGTGCGCGGCGTCCCGCCCACGGTGTAGGTGCTGAACTGGTACACAGTCCCCTGCGTCCTGTTCGAGGTGAAGAAGCACGTGTCCGGGGTCACCGTGGTGCCAGGCGCCTCGATGACGATGCTCTTCGCCACCGGAGCGGTGACCGTATCGCCGTTCCACAGCACAGTCGGGGCATCCAGGATCCCGGCGCCGATTATCGCCTGGCGCACCGACACCGTCTCGTCTATCCGGACTAGGACGTCCTGCTGCACGTAGAAGGTGCTCATCTCCGACAGATAGGTGTTCCCGCCGTACTCGGTGTCCGCGCCCAAGCACAGGTACTCCACGGTCCCGCTCCTGAGATCGTAGCTCAGCGTGCCCACGAGGGACTGGCGGTTTGTCATGTATCCGACCGAACCGCCCTCCAATGCGACATCGACCTCCCCGTATCTCCCGTTGGTCCCCGACGTGAACATCCTGTCCACCGTCATCCCGTCACCGATGGTCACCTCCAGAACGGAGGTGGAGACCATGTCCTCAGTCGGGATCAGATCGCCGATGCTCCCGGACCGGAGATCCAGGTCCACGTTGCCCAGAGGGGAGAACATCAGGGTGTACGAGTCGCGGAGCTGGTCCCTCAGCGACTGCTGCACCGACAGGACCTTCAGGTCGGCCAGCTGGCCCCCGACCATCGTGAACGTTACATCTACTGGGTCGATCCCCGACACCACGTCGGCCTGGACCAGGGTGAGCGTGCCGAGGACCCCGCCGGTCATCACGACATCTAGGCTGCCGTCCAGTTCGGACAGCTGCGTCAGGACGTAAGACGAACCGTAGGAAACCGTCCTGGTGTTCCAGTCGTACTGGGGGATCTCCTCCCCGCTCTGCAGTTCATCCTCGGTGGGGACGTGCACCGTGCGGTACATCACCGTCACCGTGGACCGTCCGGAGTCGGCTATGATGTAGTCGGCGTCGGGGTACTGAGACGGCAGGTCGTCGATGTCGGCGGTCGAATCGGTTCCAGAAAGCGAGACCAGCGAGACCGCTGCCAGTATGACCGCTAGGGCCACAGCCAAATGCCTGAACCTCGCGGCCTCCATGCGTCTCCATCGCGGTGTTCCGATAAAATGATAGCGAGAGGACCCTCGGAAAGGTTGTAAGGACGGGGTGACCCCCGTCGTTTAGTTGAACATCGTGTCGTCGAGATGCTCGGTCTGGAAGTAGTACGACGACCTCTCCTTCTGGGCGGACGTGACATCCTTGGACAGACCCTTGTTGTAGGATCCGTACCTCTCCCTGATCTGCTCCTCCACGCTCCTGGAGCGCCTGAGGGCCCTGCGTATGTGGTCCCCCGTGATGACGCTGGAACCCTCCATCACGGCGATGTCCCCGGCGGCGCGGATCAGTCCTCCCAGCTCCCTCAGCCTGAGCGTGAGGGAGTTGCCCTGGTTGTCGGCCTTGGCGCGGGCCTTGCCCTCCTGGATGATGAGCTCCACCGCCTCCACGGTGGCGTGGGGGATGTGCCCGTCCAGGTTCACCTCCTGGGCGACGAACTGGGCGTACTTGGCACGGTTGCGGGGGGTGTCTGGCATGGCGATGTCCACCAGCACCTCGTACCCTCCGCCGATGATCCTGGACCTCAGCGGGGACAGTATGTTCTCCAGGTCCTGTATGTTGCACGCCGCAACCAGGATGAAGTCGCAAGGCACGTCGTCGACCTTGACGCTGGCCCCTGCGGACTGCGGGTTCCTGCCGACTATCGGGAAGGTCTTCTCCTGCATGGCCGTGAGGATGTACCTCTGAAGGTCGCCGAGATGGGATATCTCGTCTATGAAGAGGACCCCCTCGTGGGCCTCGTGGACCGCCCCCGCGACGATCCTCTCGTACGCGGGCGTTCCCAGCTTCTCATGGCCGCCGTAGGGATCGTGCCTGACGTCTCCCAGGAGCTCCGTCTCGGATGCCCCCGTGGCGAGGACGAACGGATCCCTGTGGAGCTTCACCAGGACCTTCTCGCTGGACGTCCTCTGGAGCTCGTTGCGCTTGTCGATGGCCTTCTGATCCAGCATGCGGATCATGTCGCCGGCCCTCTCGAATATCACGACCTCCTCCGTGCCGTCGCGGGTGCGGGTCGTGTGGACCTTCTCCTTCCCTGCGGTTGCCTGGGGCATGGCGACCTCCAGCATCCCGCCCAGGAGGTCCTGGAACGGGTTGTTGCGGGGCATGCCCTCCACCTTGCTCTGGCTGCAGTGGGGGCAGGTGAGGTCGGTGGGCTGGGAGTACTTCCCGCAGTGCTTGCACCTGTATCCAAGGTGCTCAGCGACGTTCGTCGGAGCGTCCTACGGCTTCAGGAGCACGCCCACGGATTCGGCACGGATGCTCTCCTCCCTCTCCACCTCGTCGGCGTCCAGCACCTCGAGGAACGGCCTCTCCGGGTTCTCGGGGTTCTTGACCACCCTGATCTCCTGGCTAGGCTGCGGGAGGTTCATGGACAGGGCCCGGGCTATCATCGACTTGCCGGTCCCCGGGGGACCGACCAGGAGGAGGTGCCTGCGCTGCTTGGCGGCGATCTTCGCAAGCTCGATCGCCTCCTCCTGCCCCAGCACCCTGTCCAGGGGGTCCGCGGGGATCTGTATCTCCTCCGTGGAGGACATCGACGCGAAGTCCTCCCAGGTCTCGACGGGTCTCTTCTCTGTCATGTGGATCCTCAGTAGAGGTCTTCCTTCGTCCAGATCGTGATGTCGGCGGGCATCTTCGTGATGTTGCCCTTGCGGGTGCCCACCACGATGGCGATGCCCTTGTCGGCGGAGACGTCCAGGATCCTCTGGGAGATGACCCCGTCGAAGACGATGGATGCGACGTTCTCCGAGTCCTCCTTGAGGGAGTTGACCAGGCTCTTGACCGCGACCTCGCGGATGACCTCGTTGTCCTTGTTCAGGACCTTGGCGTTGTGGGTCGTGGAGAGATCGAGGAGCATGTCGCGGTACATCTCCTGCTCAGGGGTGAGGACCTTGTCGCTGGTCCTCTTGCTGCGCGTCCTGGGCTTGGACTCCCTCTTCGGCTTCTCCTCCTTGGGCTTCTCGGGCTCCTCCACGGGGGCAGCGGGCTCCTCCACGGGGGCAGCGGGCTCAGCGGGGGTGTCGCGGACCATCAGGTGGGTCTCGCTCTTGACGGCGAGGGACCTCTCCGCGGGAGGCATCTCGATGACCTCGGGGGTCTCCTTCGGGACGTCCTCGTCGCGCTTCTTCCTGTACTTGTCGATGGCGTCGTTGTTGAAGCGGTCCTTCTTGGACTCCCTCTCGCGCCTCTCCTCGCGGTCCCTGCGGCGCTCGTGGCGCTCCTCGCGGTCCTCGTCGCGGTCCTTCCTGCGCTCCCTGCGCTCGTGGCGCTCCTCGCGGTCCTCGTCCTCCTCGATCTCCTCGAGGGACCTCTGCTCGGTGACCAGGCCGTTCATCTCCATGTACTGGTCGCCGGGGACCTTGTTCCTGAGGCATTTGATGATCTGCTTGGCGGTGAGCTCCTCGACCTCGTGGGCGCGGGGCGCACGGGCGACGAAGTCGACCTCTGCGACCTGGAAGAGCTCCCTGAGGATGAGCTCGCCTCCCCTGTCCCCGTCGACGAACGCGGTCGCGACCCTCTCGCGGGACAGGTCCTGGACGGTCTTGGGGATGTTGGTGCCCTCGACGGCTATGGCGTTCTTGATGCCGGCCTTGAGGAGGTTGAGGACGTCGGATCTGCCCTCGACGATGATGATCGCCTCGGAGTCCTTCACGTTGGGCCCGGCGGGGCACCTGTCCTTCCCGTAGGTGGTGATCTCCTCGACCTGGACGCTCTGCCTGACGCTGGCCGTCAGGTCCACGCTGGTGCCCTTGGACTGCTTGATGAGCTCGTTGAGCAGCTCCTTGGCCCTCTCCACGACCTTCTCCCTCTTGGTGACCCTGACGTCCTCGATACCGAGAACGTGGATGGAGGCCTTACAGGGACCGACGCGGTCCACGGTCTCCAGGGCGGATGCGAGGATGACGGTCTCCACCTGGTCCAGGCTGGAGGACATGTAGATGATTCCCTCGGATTTGCCGCCCTTCGACGTGACCTCGACCTCGATCCTGCCGATCCTACCGGATTTCTGGAGGTCCCTCAGGTCCAGGTCATCTCCCAGAAGACCCTCGGTCTGTCCGAAGATCGCACCGACCACATCAGGTTTCTCGACGATTCCGTCGGCGTTGATCTTCGCTTTAACCATGTACTTCGTTGTGTTTGGATCTATATTCATGAGCACCCTCCTGGGTGTTGGAGGGGAGAACACTTCTGCTCCTGCTGTATCCTTCAGCGCACTCCCGCGGGACCGCTTCCCGCTGTGCGTCTCGTTTAACCAAACCGCATACACGTCATTTGCCAGGTCGGAGCCCCGTTGCCCGCGTGTCGCCGGTGTTCGCCGCATTCAAGGCGAGTGATGATTGTGATGATGTGACAGGAATGTGATAGTGCTTCCCTTGGAATGTCCGTATGGATATGTTATTTATAAAGATGATTGAAAAGTGAACGGAGAAACGGTTTCTAAGTTGTTTAACGGCGTGAGCTCACGCCATGTCGACCACCTCGACCCCGGGGATCCCCCTGCAGATCGAGGCCGTCTCGGAGTCGCATGTGAACATCAGCACCTGCATCTCCGATGAGACCTCCGCCAGTGCCCTGCAGGCCCCTGCCTTCCTCTCGGAGTCGAAGGGGAGAAGCACATCGTCAAGGATCACGGGGACCTCCCCTCCTCCCATCTCCCTGGCCACCGCCAGCTTCACGGAGAGGAGCACCTGCGCCCTGAGTCCCGAGCTCCACATCCCGATGTCCTTCACCGTGTCCCCGGACCTGACCGACAGGTCCTTCGTCATCGGATTCGTGTCGATGCTGTATCTGCCGCCCGTCATCATCCCCAGATACCTGTCGGCCGTCGAGATGACTCCCGGCTGCACGGTGGAGTAGATGTCTTCGCAGGCGTCGTCTGCGATGCTCAGCGCCAGCAGCGCTACGGCACCGTCCACCAGTGCCGAGGACATCTCGGAATCCAGCTCCACCGCCCTGTCCATCAGCCTCTCGACCCCGTCGGCGTCCAGTATCGCCCTCATGGACCTCTCGGTCTCGCCCAGCTCCCTGCTCACGCGCTCTATGTCCTCGGTCCCGAAGCCACGGTACTCGACCGGGCACTCGGGAAGGTCCGGATCCAGCCCGGAGGCCTCTATCGCCCTGCGAATCGTGGCGATCCTGGATCTGAGGCCAGCGGCCTCGGCGGTCCTGCGGGAGCACTCCTCGAATCCGTCGGGGCCTCCGAACCCGGACACGAACCTGGCCATGGAGGCCTCAGCCTCCGTGTGCGCGAGCTTAGCCTTCATGAGGTCCGTCTCGGTCCTGCCGATGGACGCGGATGCATCCCTCACCGCGACGAGCGTTGCCACGTCGGCCTCCGGCCCCCTGCTGACCAGACCGACATCTGCCATCAGGGACGAGACGTCTGACTCGAAGTCCCGGACGGATGCCTCTAGCCTGTCGCATGTCTCCGCCAATCCGGGGTCCGGGCCCGCGACGTCCGTTACGACCGTGCGGTACTGGGGACGCGACACTCCGACCGCGGCTATGACCGCTCCCACTGCGGTCAGCGCCAGGGTGTAGAGGCTGAACATCGCCCCGACGAGGCCTGCGATGGCAAGGACTGCCCCGATGTAGACCAGGGGGTTCATGCGTCTGACCCTGCTCTCGACCGTCCTGCGCTGGTCGCCTACGGGAATCAAAGACAGCCTCCTGACGTCGTCCCTGTACGACTCCAGCCTCCCGGGCAGCTGGTCTATCCTGCCCGCGCAGGACGCCACCCTCCTGCGGTCTGCGCCCATCAGATCCCTGTCCATGGACCCTCTCTGGTCCTCCAGCGCCCTCCTGGCCGCCTCCTTCGCGGACAGGTCGCCTTGCAGGCGGGCGAGCTCCGCGCGGTCGGCGTCGGTGACCTCCCTGAACGTCCCCAGGCCTGCCAGCGAGGCACCCAGATGCGAGAGGGCGTCGTAGTTGGCCCGCTGGGCCTCGTACAGGTCGTGGACCCTCTTGTCCTCCATGGAGGCGCTGGACGCCTCCCTCAGACCTTCCAACTCCTCCTCGAGACTGTCCCTTCTGGACGCCAGATCGCCGTACGCATCGACATCCCTCCGCGCCTCCGCAAGGGCGGCCCTGTTGGATTCCGCCTCCAAGCTCAGTCCCAGCACCCTGCTGGGCGAGTTGGATCTCCGGCCCATCACATCCGATATCTCCTTCTCGGCCCACCCGCGCGCGGCGGGCATCGCCTCGCCGCCGGGGACCGTGAGAAACCTGCTGCGGATCTCCCCTCCGACCGCCCCCTCGTCGTCCAGACCCCTCTGGTCCATGGCGAACACGGACCTGTACAGGTCCGGGTCGCCGACCCCCGCCGGCAGGTCGGGGACGTCGCCGGCGCGATCCCTGCCCTCGATGCGCATTATGTTATGGCCCCCGGAATCGTCGAACGCCAGTGTCCCCGAGTCGCCCTTCGACCTGGCCGGATAGGTCCTCTTCCTCGTGGGAACCATCGCCGAGCGTATGAACTCCATCACCGTGGTCTTTCCGGACTCGTTGGGGCCGTGGAACACCGTCATCCCCGGAGACACGTCGTAGGTCCTGTCCCTCAACGCTCCGAAGGACCCTATGGACACCCTTGTGATCCTCATGACGATACCTCCAGCCTCGCGACCAGGGCCCCGGTCGCCCGTTTGACCATGTCCCTCAGCTCCTCGTCTGTCATCGACCTGAAGAAGTCCCCGTGGGCCTTGGCGACAGGGTTGGACAGTATCCTCGCGAGTATCTCCTCCCTCGGGGCGGCAGCGAGCCTGTCCCCGGCCTGGATCACCTTGGCCACCATGTCGGAACCGCCGGCCCTGGCGCCCATGTCCACCTCGGGGACGGTCCTGACGACCATGTCGCACACCCTGCACCCGGTGGCCGACTCCACCGTCGCCGCGACATCCGCCCCCTGGGTCCTGAGCATCCGGTCAAGTCCGCCGGAGCCCTCGAAAGTTATCCTGACTATGTCCCCCTTTCCGACGGTCCCCGAGAGCCCCTCCAGCATCGTCTGCAGGTCCTTCCCCGTGATGTCCACCGTCTCGTCCCTCCAGACGATGCCCTGTGTCGCCACGAACCTAAGTTCCGAGACCGCCCCATCGTCCACGGTGACAAGGTAGCACCCTTTCTCACCGGACTCGGTGACCTTCCTGCCCTGTATGTTCCCCGGGTAGACCACGTACGGATGCACGGACAGGACCGCCCTTTTGTGCACGTGCCCGATCGCCCAGTAGTCCACGCCCCTGCCCGACATGTCTGTGAGACGGCAGGGGGAGTAGGCGTATTGTGCCCCATCCGAGTCCACGTCGCAGTGCATGCACGCCACCGTGAACATATCTGGGTCGCCGTGGATCATGGCGGGCAGGTTGCGCTCCTCGTGCCAATCGGCGAAACTGACCCCCACTATCTCCACACCATCCAGCCCGTCAACCGTGACCGATTCGGGCTCCGTCCCGAACTCGTGGACGTTCCCCGGGTACGGGATGCTCTCCTCCCATGAGGTGTGCGGATCATGGTTCCCCCTCGCGATGAAGCACGGGACCCCCAGCCTCGCCAGCTCCGAGACGAAACGGTGCCTCGTCGAGGGGGTGATGGTCGACTCGTCGAAGGCATCCCCGGCTATCACCATGAAGTCGACCCCCTCGGACCTCGCCAGGTCGACGATCCTGGAGAACGATCCGAAAACGGACTCGGTCATCCTCTCCCCCTCGGCCTCGTCCCTGGCACGGACGCCCTTGAACCTGCTTCCAAGATGCAGGTCCGCGCAATGGATGAATCTGCAGTGTGCTCCCATAACATGTTGCTAGAGGTACGTCATTTATAAACGACTCCCCGGGTTGACCGAAAAAGGTACCTGCTGGACCACATAGCCAGATTCCATGGGGACCGTCCGAAAACCCCCGGGACCGTCCGCCGCGGACTGCCGTGCCAGACGAAGCTTAATGAGCGGGATTACCCATCCATCACCGGGAGACCCAGCCATGGACTGCATCAAGAAGAAGGTCAACGAGGAGCTGGAGGCCGGATGGATCGGCTCCAACACCGACTGCGACTACCACCCGTGCCACTTCAGAGGTCAGGACTGCACCTTCTGCTACTGCCCCTTCTACCCGTGCGAAGACGAGGACCTGGGCAGCTGGCTCGTGGGCAGAAGAGGGAGGAGGGTGTGGAACTGCACCGACTGCCTCCTGATCCACCGCACCCCGGTCTGCAGATTCGTCGTGGAGGAGGCGGCCCGGCTGGGCATAAAGGAGGCCGGCGACCCCCGCTTCAAGGAAGTGTTCGGAGAGGTCAAGTCCAGGTTCTACAGGAAGGGCAGGGCCCTGATGGTGGTCGGAGCCACCTCGGACGCCGGGAAGTCCGTGACCGTCGCCGCCATCTGCAGGATACTGATGCGCAGGGGGTATCTGGTCGCCCCGTTCAAGAGCCAGAACATGAGCCTGAACTCCAAGGTGACCATGGGCGGATCCGAGATCGCGATGATACAGACCCTGCAGTGCAAGGCGGCAGGCCTGAAGAACCCGGACAGCCACATGAACCCGATCCTCCTCAAACCCAAAGGGGACACGGTGTCCCAGGTCATGGTGCGCGGCCAGCCATACGCGGACTACGATGTGGAATCGTACTACGGGGAGTTCGTCCCGGGCCCCGGCAGGGACATCGTCAGGGAGAACGTTGATTTCCTCAAGGGAAGATACGACTACGTGATCATGGAGGGGGCGGGGTCCCCAGCGGAGATCAACATCTACGACAGGGACATAGCCAACATGGGCGCGGCCAGGATTGCCGATGCGGACGTGGTCCTGGTGGTGAACGTGGACTGGGGAGGATCCTTCGCATACGCCCTCGGAACCATCAAGCTCATCCCGGAGGAGGACAGGCGCAGGATCAAGGGGGTCATCTTCAACAACATCCGCGGGAGCACCGACGGGTTCAGGTCCGCCATACCCGAGTTCGAGAGGATGGCGGGCGTGCCGGTGATCGGCGTCATCCCACACGCCGACGTCGTCCTGCCGTCGGAGGACTCCGAGGCGCTCAGGGGCCTCAGGTCCAAGGGGGACGGGAAATGCCTCGTGGGCGTGGTCAAGTTCCCGAGGATAGCCAACTTCACCGACATCGACCCACTATACCTGGAGGACGTGTCGGTGGTGTTCGTCGAGCAGGCATCCGACCTCGACGGTGTCGACGCCGTGGTGCTCCCAGGTACCAAGAACACGGTGAACGACATGAGGTGGATGGAGGAGCGCGGGATCGCCGACAGGCTCAGGTCCATGCGCGGGACGGTGCCGATCGTCGGCATCTGCGGCGGATACCAGATGATGGGACGCGAGCTCCGGGACCCGGAAGGCCTGGAGGGGGGCGTTCCCGGGACCGTCATCCCCGGACTCGGGTTCTTCGACAACACCTCGAGCTGGGGGGCGTACGAGAAGAGGATCGTCAACAACACCGCGGAGATGCTTGTCGGTGACGGCGGCGAGGTCACCGGCTACGAGCTCCACATGGGGACGTCCGAGGTCAACGAGAGACCGCTTTTCAGGATCACCAACAGGTTCGACGGCGGCCCGCAGGAGGAGGGGTCGGTCAGGGAGGACGAGATGCTGTTCGGGACGTACCTCCACGGGGTCTTCGACCGCATGCCATTCAGGAGGTACTTCCTCTCGTTCGTCAGCCACGACGGCAGGACGGTGGACACGTCTGAGACCAGGGACTACGACGACATCGTGGAGGACAACATCGAGAGGCTGGCCGACGTCTTCGAGGCGGGACTGGACATGGACGCGCTGATGTCCATCCTGGAGGGATCCAGATGAGGCTGCTCGTCCTTGGCACTTCGTCCGGCGCCGGGAAGACCACGTTCTGCGCCATGCTCTGCAGGCTGGCGCTCAGGAAGGGGCTGGACCCGGTCCCGTTCAAGGCCCTGAACCTCTCCCTGAACTCATACGCCACTCAGGACGGCGGCGAGATAGGGATGGGGCAGGCGTTCCAGGCCTGGTCCTCCGGACTTGAGCCGGAGACGGACATGAACCCCGTTCTCCTGAAGCCCTCCGGGAACGGCGTCATCCAGCTGGTCCTCGGGGGGAGGCCAGCGATGGACGTGACCCGCGATCACCCAATGGACAGGGACCTCGCCCTGGACGCGGCTGAGCAGGCGTTCGGGAGGCTCTCCGAGCGCCACGACTTCGTGGTCTGCGAGGGGTCCGGATCCCCCGTGGAGATGAACATCATGGACCGCGATGTGGCAAACATCGGCATGATGAGGCGCCTCGGCATCCCGTCGGTCCTGGTGGGCGACATAGAGCGGGGAGGGGTCTTCGCCGCGATATACGGGACGTGGCTCCTCGTCCCCGAGGACGTGAGGCCGCTCCTGAAGGGGTTCGTCATAAACAGGTTCCGCGGCGAGCCCTCGATACTCGGGTCCGGGATACGGGAGCTCGAGAGGCTGACTGGGATGAGATGCCTCGGCGTCCTCCCGTACATGGACCTGAGGTTCCCGGAGGAGGACTCCCTGTCGTCCTCGGATGGGAAGCTGGAGGGCTCAGACGCGAGGAGCGCGTTCATGTCGAACATAGACGAGATGGCCGACGCCTGCGAAGGGGCTCTGGACCTGGAGGCCCTGCTGGAGATCGCCGGAAACTGATCAGCCGCCGGAGGCCACCCTCATGGCCCGTACCTCCGCATCCTCCGGTGGCACGGTGTCCATGGGCACCGGCCTTCCGCCGATAAGGAAGACGTACGAATCCGGGTGCAACCCCTGACGGGACACGGCGTCCCCTATCGTCTCGCCCGGTGTGGACTCCACCGTCCTTCCGTCGACTGCGATCCTTGCCATGGCGAGGGGGACGGGAGCGGGGTATTTCACCGTGTCGCCGTTGGCCGTGGATGTACCATCCCGTCTCCCTGGACGCCTTCCGCCGCGACGCTGGACTCCGAAGTCATGGGCAGGTCTCATGGAGAAACCATCCAGCCCGATAACCATCCTTATTAAGCTTTAGCCCATAACCGAGAGCACTTGCATTCAATCGGCGCCTTTCTCGGGACGGTTCCGAAACCCCGTCCGGCGCCTCACCAAACCGCTTCCGGGGAGAGAAGGACATGAACAGCGACTACAAGAGATTCATAGAGAGGAAGAAGGAGATGTGCATGCAGATCGACAGCTTCTCCCCCGAACTCTATGAGAAGTACGACGTCAAGAAAGGGCTCCGCGACGCCAACGGGAACGGGGTTGTCGTCGGTCTGACCACCGTGTCCCAGGTGGACGGGACCGAGAGGGTCGACGGGAAGAAGATCCCCTGTCCCGGCAAGCTCAGATATCGCGGCTACGACATCAAGGACCTGACCGACGGCTTCGTGAACAAACGCTTCGGCTTCGAGGAGTGCGCCTACCTTCTCCTATTCGGGTCCCTGCCCACTGAGGAGGAGCTGGAGGAGTTCAAGCTTCACCTGACCGAGGAGAGGAAACTCCCCGTGACCTTCGTCAGGGACGTCATCATGAAGGCCGCCAGCAAGGACATCATGAATTCCATCGCCAGGTGCATACTTTTCCTGGCATCCTACGACAAGAAGGCGCTGGACAACAGCCTGAACAACGTTCTCAGGCAGTGCATCTATCTTATCAGCGTGTTCCCCATGCTCACGGTCTACAGCTACCACGCCTACAACCACTACATCAACGACGAGAGCATGTACATCCACCGCCCGGACCCCAGACTCTCCACCGCCGAGAACATCCTGAGGATGCTGAGGCCGGACAAATCCTACACGTACCTGGAGGCCACCGTCCTCGACCTGGCCCTCGTGCTTCACATGGAGCACGGCGGGGGGAACAACTCCACCTTCACCACCAGGGTGACCACGTCCTCCGGTTCCGACACCTACGCCGTCATAGCCGCGGCGATGTCCTCGCTGAAGGGACCCAAACACGGAGGGGCCAACCAGAAGGTCATGGAGATGATGGACGACATCAAGAAGCACGTCCGTCACCTGGACAGCGACAAGGAGCTCGCGAAGTACCTCAACGAGATCCTCGACAAGAAGACGTTCGACCACCAGGGCCTCATCTACGGGATGGGACACGCGGTCTACACCATCTCGGACCCCAGGGCCGAGGTCTTCAAGTCGTTCGTGGAGAAGCTGGCTGCGGAGAAGGGGAGGCTCGACGACTACAAACTCTACGAGAGGGTGGAGACCATGGCCCCGGAGCTCATCCTGGCCAAGCGCCCCAACGCCACCAGCGTATCCGCGAACGTGGACTTCTACAGCGGCTTCGTGTACGACCTGCTGGGGATCCCCAAGGAGCTGTACACCGCGCTGTTCGCCACGGCCAGGATAGTGGGCTGGAGCGCCCACCGCATAGAGGAGCTGGTCACGTCCAACAAGATCCTCCGTCCCGCGTACATCAGCATGGCCGTGCCGAAGGAGTACGTGCCGCTCGAGGACCGCGGCCCTCGCAACGATGATAAGGACCGAGACCGATGGGGGTCAGCATGTTCGGAAAGGTTGACGGAGCGAAGGTCCTGGCCAACGTCAGGAAGGCTCTCGGGGAGCTCGATCTCAACTACGAGTCAAGGGACGAGGGGAGCATCGTCCTCAGCGCGATGGGGGACGACAACCCGATCGGCATGGCGATCATAGCCGACGACAACAACCTCACCCTGAATATCTACTGCTACCTGATGTTCGACATCCCCGAGGAGGCGAGGCAGAAGCTGATTCCGGAGCTGAACACTGTCAACAACACGATCAACAACGGCGGATTCTACATGGCCGACGAGGAGCCCAAGATCTACTTCAAGATCGTGCAGAGCTACTTCGACAGGGCGCCCTCCGTGGACACCATCAAGCACCTCGTCATGATCGCCTTCAAGACCGTCGACGTCAACGACGGCAAGCTCCAGGGACTCATCCCCGCCAACGCGGTCAGAAAGGACCCCATGTTCTCATGAGATGCGCGTCATGCGCTCGACGGGCCTACGGGCCCGTTCCATGACATCCTCCGGCAGGGTGACCTCCGGAGACATGCTCTCCAGTGCCGCGGCCACCGACTCCAGGGTGGTCATCTTCATCACGCCGCACACGGCGAGCTCCGGGAGATGGAACGCCTTGCCCGGGCATCCGGTCTCCAGACGGTGACGCATCCCGACCTCGGTCAGCACGATGAAGTCCCCATCGTCGGATGCGGAGCAGTGCTTCAGCATCGCCTCGGTGGAGCCGACCACGTCGGCCATCTCCAGCACCTCGGCCCTGCACTCCGGATGCGCGAGGACCTCCGCTCCGGGATGCTCCTCCTTCAGTCTGAGCACCTGATGGACTGTTATCGACTGGTGTACAGGGCAGAACCCGTCCCAGAGGACCACGTCCTTGTCCGGGCATCTGGATGCGGCGTAGGCCCCCAGGTTGCGGTCTGGGACGAAAACAGCCCCTTCGGACCCGAGGGACGACACCACCGCCACTGCGTTGGAGGAGGTGCAGCACACGTCCATCTCGGCCTTGCAGGCGGCGGTGGAGTTCACGTAGCCCACGACCTCCTTCCCGGGGTTGCCCTCCCTGGCGGCGGCTATCGCCCCCGGGCTGCACATCTGGGCCATGGCGCACACCGCGGCAGGCTCCGGGATCAGGACCGTCTTCCCGGGGTTGAGGATCTTGGCGGTCTCGGCCATGAATGTGACGCCGCAGAACACGATCACGTCGGCGTCGGTGTCCCTGGCCCTTATAGACAATCCCAGCGAGTCGCCGACATGGTCCGCGACATCCTGCACTTCCGGCAGGCAGTAGTTGTGGGCGAGGATGACGGCGTTGCGCTCCTCCTTCAGACGGGCGATCCTGTCCCCGATGGATTCCATGCCCCGCCCATCGCCGCCCCTTTATTAAATTGGTCGGTCACAGCCGTTTCAGATGCTGCGGCCGGGACAGGGCCGGCCGGCTCGGCGGCCTCCGGTCTGGCTAAGCATCTTTATTAGTCCGACCCAAATACCGCAGCATGGACGACAGGGAGACTGCAGCGCGCAAGAGGTTCGCCTGCACGGACAGGGAGCGTGCGCTCTTCGAAGCGGGCATCAAGATGGGCACCATATACCACCAGTTCGTGGGAACGCCCTTCAACCTGGACACGGTGGACTCCTTGGAGGAGGGGATCGCACGCGCGATATCAGTGCAACCATACGTGACCTCCGTGCAGGTGTCCATTGACCGCTCCGGCTTCGAAGAGGACGGGGACAGGTACTCCTACAGGTCGCTGACCGGCGACATGATAGACGCGGTGGTGACCGTGTGCGTCGGGGACTCGAGGGTGACTGCCGAGATGCGGTACGACAATGATTTGCACTACCCTCTCATGTACATCTCCGACGTTTGCTGAAGTCGCCCGATGCCTGCTGGCCGTTCCGGAAAGCAACTTTCCGTACGACGATAGACGTACGATAACGGACAACTTGTACCATTTTCGACGAACGAAATGTCACGATTTCAGAGTATCTAAACGACTCTTTTTATATTCACAGGAACATCTAGTTAGAGCCAGTCTTTCAACTGGCGGGCGTGTCCATGATAGCAGATATCAAGATAGGAATCACCGGTCTGCCGGGGTCGGGTAAGACCTATGCCCTGCTGAGGGTAATCGAGATGCTGAAGGAGGAGGAGCTCTCCATCGGAGGCATGATCGACGAGCCCGTCGGCGACGGCAGGCACAAGACGGGATTCACTGTCAGAGACCTTGCGACAGGCGAAACCGCCGTGTTCGCCAGCACCGAGATCGAGAGCAAGATCATGGTCGGCAAGATCGGGGTCGACCTGTCCAAACTCGAGGAGGTCGGGGTCAAGGCCATAAGGGACGCGTGTCAGAGCTGCGACATCATCGTGATCGACGAGGTCGGCAAGATGGAGGTCGAGAGCCAGCTCTTCATAGACGCCGTGAAAGAGGCGCTTGACGCCGACAAACCCATGATCATAACCCTCCACAAGAAATCCAGGAACCCACTCCTCCAGGACATCAGGAGGAGGGACGATGTTAGGATCCTGGAGGTGACCCCGACGAACCGCAACATCCTCCCCTACAAGATCGTCAAGCTGATGAGCGGGGAGAGCGTGTGACCCCCGAAGGGATGGTCATCCGCGAGGGCGAAACGGACATACTGGTCCCCCTTCAACATTCTGTGCACGGGCCTGGGAAGATCCAGGGCACCGTGTTCTTCAACGAGCAGATGGCGTTCAACAGGGACGTCAGCATAATGCTCCTGCGCGCGCTGGACCGCCCGCTTGAGGTCTGCGACGCGATGACCGCCACCGGATCGAGGGCGGTGAGGATTGCCAACGAGGTCCCGGACACCCACGTGGTGGCCAACGACGTGAACCCGGGGTCCATCCCGTACATCGAGGAGAACATCAGGATCAACGGGCTTGACAACTGCGAGCCCTCGCTCCGCAACATGCACGCCCTGCTGGCTGAGCGCGGCTTCGACTACGTGGACCTGGATCCCTTCGGCTCCCCCGCCCCGTTCGTCCAGTCGTGCATCATAGGGTGCAGGAAGAACGGCGTCCTGGCGATAACGGCGACGGACACGGCCCCGCTGGCCGGCGCCCACGCGCCCAAGTGCAGGCGCAGGTACCAATCGGAGCCGATACGCGGGTTCATGTGCCACGAGGGCGGGCTCAGGATACTCATGTGCTCCATAGCCAGGGAGCTGGCAAAGTTCGACCGCGGGATGAGACCACTGCTCTCGTTCTACGCCGACCACTACTTCAGAACGTACGTCCAGGTCACCGAGGGCGCCGCCAAGGCCGACGAGACCCTCGCATCACTGGGATACATGCACTACGACATGGCCACGATGGAGAGGTCCACGTCCAGGCTCCCGGACGACGACCACCGCCTCGGCCCGTTCTGGCTGGGTCCGCTCCACGACCCTTACGTCCTGTCGAGGATGTCAGCGGAGGGCATGGCGGACCAGAGGAGGTGCGTCAAGTACCTGGACCTCTGGAGGAACGAGCTGGACGACCAGGTCTTCGTCTACGACATGAGCGAGCTCTCCTCCCATCTGAAGATGTCGCCGCCCAGGATCGACGACTTCGTGGAGTTCCTGAACGGCCACGGGAGGGCGTCCAAATCCCATGTGTCGCCCACGTCGTTCAAGACCGACATCCCCCTGGACGAGCTCTGCGCCCTGTACAGGGAGTTCAGTCCGGACGCCGGCAGGGTATGACGGTTCCGCTCCGGACTCGCGATGTCATTCGATTTCACCGAACGATGCTTGGATGTGGCCGAAGGACAGGGTGCGGTACTCGTCGAGTCCATGGAGTCGGGGACTCTGAGGCCAGGAGTGAGAATTCAGCGTTTCCGCTCTTGGAAAAGCGATATTGCCTCCGAGCCCGCCATCGGGAACCTCATCGCCGACTGGGCAGACCGCCATCGCCAACCTTAATAAAGAGGCAGAAGCTAGCCACAGTCAGGTGCCTTAAGATGCCCAGTCTAGCTATCATCGGAGCCCAGTGGGGCGACGAGGGGAAAGGAAAGATCACAGACTACCTCGACGAGAAGGCGGACATGATCGTCCGCTTCCAGGGCGGCAACAACGCCGGCCACACCATCATCGTGGACGGCAAGACGTTCAAGCTCCACGGACTGCCCTCCGGCGTCGTTAGGCCCGGCAAGCTGGCCGTCATCGGCAACGGCGTCGTGGTGAACCTCGAGGAGCTGGGGGAGGAGATCGACCAGGTCATCGCGGCCGGAGGCAGCATCGACGGGCTCAGGATCTCCGACAGGGCTCACCTGATCATGAAATACCACAAGAAGCTGGACGGCGCCGAGGAGAAGTACCGCGGCAAGAACGTCGTCGGCACCACCAAGAAGGGCATCGGACCCGCCTACCAGGACAAGATCGCCAGGATCGGATTCCGCGCCGGGGACCTGCTGGAGGACGACCTCCTGGACGACAAGATCTCGTTCATCCTCCCGTACAAGAAGGACATGCTGGACCTCATGGGCGCCGAGCCCTGCTCCTGCACCGTGGAGTCCCTCCATCAGAAGATGGCGGGCTGGAGGGACAGGATCGGGGGATGCATCTGCGACACGTCCGTCCTCATCAACGATGCGCTCGACCAGGGGAAGAACGTCATGTTCGAGGGGGCCCAGGGGGCCATGCTCGACATCGACCACGGCACCTACCCCTACGTCACGTCATCGGCGACCTGCGGAGGCGGCATCTGCACCGGTTCAGGCGTCGCCCCCAACCGCATCGACGGGGTCCTCGGGGTCATCAAGGCGTACACCACCCGCGTCGGGGAGGGCCCGTTCGTCACGGAGCTCACCGGCGAGGAGGAGCTGGCACTCCAGCACAAGGGCGGCGAGTTCGGCGTCACCACTGGCAGGGGCCGCAGGTGCGGATGGCTGGACCTGGTCGTGTGCGAGCACGCCTCCAGGATGTGCGGTTTCACGTCCCTGGGCATAACGAAGATCGATGTCCTCAACGACACCCCCGACCTGCCGGTGTGCGTGGCGTACGAGATCGACGGGGAAGAGGTCAAGCACTTCCCCGCATCCATCGCCAAGCTGAACAGGGCGAAGCCGGTGTACGAGCACTTCAAGGGCTGGAAGGGATGGAACGACACCGCTGCCGTCGTCAAGGGTGGGTACGACAACCTCCCCGGCGAGATGCGCGAGTACATAGAGTTCATCGAGAGGTACCTCAAGGTCCCCGCGGACATCATCAGCCTCGGACCCGACAGGGACGAGACCATCGACCGCCGCGGCGACTGGTGGAGCTGACCTGCGCTTTTGCGGGGGCGGGCATCCGCCCCCGTCCCGGCACCTGCCCACGTCGGACGAGGCATGGTCAGACGGATTAACCTTGGTTGAACCAAGCGTTCTGTTCAACCAACCATTTATAATGATATCGTCATCCGAATCCAGGTTACGCCTATGTCGGAATGCAAGACTACAGTGAAGGCCGGGGTCTGCGGAAAGACCACCACGATCTACGCCACCCCCTCCGAGGACATGATGTTCATCAACATCAGGATCGAGAGCGACTGCCCCATGGTGTCGAAGACTCCCATCGAACCCATAGTCGCATGGGAGGAGGTCGGCGCACCCTTCAGCGAGTCGAAGGTCTACGCCTGGGCCAGCGAGAACATCCGCCACACCGCGTGCCCCGTCCCGTGCGCGGTTGTGAAGTCCGTCGAGGCCGCCGGGGACCTGGGTCTGAAGAGGCCGGTGTCGATCGACCTCGAGTGAAACCAAAAGCGGGCATCGCCCGCACCCTCATCCATAGGGCCCGTCTCCGCCATTCTGCGTCGGGGCATGTCACCACGTCTCGGTGATTGTTGGCGCCTGATGGCGGTCTCTATTCTGAAGCACTGTGCCAGGCCGCCATGACCGCATGCCGCGCAAAGCGGACCACGACCGGGGGGGGGGGCCGGTGTACGTCAGGCTGCGTTCGAAGTCGGACTCGGCGGCAAGGACGTCTGGAGAATGGATCCACGACGCTAAGGCGTCTGGAGCAGGGGGCAACGGGAGACGGACCGCCGACGTCAATGACGGGGATCGCCGCAACTTGATGCGCCTGCATCGAGCCCGACAGCGTCCGTGCGGTTCCCATCGGATGCCTTTCATCCCGACGAATCCCTTATTAGTCACTATGTGATGCATCGCATCCGATTGCTTATGAAGACGAAGATCAAGGCATCGAGAAGGGCGATGGGTATGAACTATGCGATCCGTGAGGTCACGGTCCCCGCCGCCGCTGCCGCCAAAGCGGGCAAGAAGCTCCTTGATCTCAACATAGGCGACCCGAACAAGTGGGACTTCGAGACCCCGGAGTACTTCAAGGCGACCCTCCGCGCTGCCGTCGACGAGACGGACAACGGATACGGCGACTCGCAGGGCAACCTGGACCTCAGGGAGGCCATTGTCGACAGGGAGTATGAGAAGCACGAGGCCAGGATAACCGCCCAGGACGTCTACGTCACCGCGGGGGTCAGCGAATGCATCAACATCATGATGGGGACGCTGGTGGAACCCGGCGACGAGATCCTCGTCCCGGGCCCCGGATACCCCTCCTACGCCCAGTACATCAACTTCTACGAGGGCAGGACCGTGCCGTACAGGCAGATAGAGGAGGAGGACTGGAGACCCGACACGGACATGATTCGTAAGAGGATCACCAACCGGACGAAGGCGATGGTTGTCATCAACCCCAACAACCCGACGGGTGCCGTCTACGACCCGAAGACCGTGAGGGAGATGGGCGACATAGCGGCGGAGTACGACATCCCGCTCATATCGGACGAGATCTACGACAAGATCATCATGGAGGGCGAGTACTTCTCCGCCTCCGAGCTTCCCGACGACATACCCAGGGTCATATTCAACGGGTTCTCGAAGGTGAACCTGATGCCCGGCTGGAGGATGGGATACTGCTACTTCATGGACAAGTACGGACTCATGGACGAGGTGCGCGAGGGGATGATGAAGCAGTTCAGGGCGAGGATCTGCGCCAACGTGCCCTGCCAGGCCGCTGCCAAGGCCTCCCTCCAGGGCCCGCAGGAGTACATAGCCGACCTCAACAGGAAGCTGAAGGAGAGAGCGGAGTTCACCTACAAGAGGCTGAACGAGATCGACCGCATCTCCACGAACAGGGCCAAGGGGGCATTCTACATGTTCCCGAGGATAGACCTCAAGGGGACCCCCTGGAAGACCGACAAGGACTTCGTCCTGGACCTGATAGCCGAGGAGGGAGTGGTCGTCGTTCACGGATCCGGATTCTGCCAAGAGTTCGGCCAGTCCCACTTCAGGACGATCACGCTCCCCCCGATGGAGGTCCTGGAGGAGGCCTACGACAAACTGGAGCGGTTCATAGCACGTCATACGGCGTGATCCGAACGGCTTCCGCATCCGCCAACCTGGACGGATGACCCCGTCCGGGTCCGCGGCCACCGTCTTCCACGGAGCTTCGTGCCAGCCCACTGAAAGTCGGAGCGGGGAACCCGGCGCAAAGCGCCGGTAAGGGGTTTCTCGGGTCATCAGTTCCGTCTGCGCTCCATTATTATGAGGCAGGCGATGATCGCCGCTGCGACCGCTTCCGCAGCGCACGCCGCTATCCCGACGGCGGCGTCTCCGGAGTCGTCGTAGTTAACGACGATGTCCGGAGGCGTTGGCGGGACGTAGTCGTCGTCATCGTCGGGGATCACGGGCACGTTGAGCTCGACCTCCACATAGCCCTCGTAGGTCCCTCTGCCAGTACTGTCACCGAGGATGGCGTCCGCCCCGAATAGGTAGGTGCCCTCTGAGCGGATGTAGAACACGTTGCTCGCCTGCTCCGTCACGCGACCGGTGTCCTTGTTGCCCATGAGGTACGTGTATCTCACACCCTGATCGTCCAGGACATGGGTGGCGGTGACTGTCACGATCACAACGCCGTCCCTGTACAGGTCCCCGGAGACAGATACGCTGACCGTGGGATCGACCAGGTCCCAGCCTGGGTAGAGGTCGGTGTCCTCGGTCGGGATGTATCCCCTGAGTGATTCGCCAGACCCGGTCCGCCACTCCGCGAACTCGTATCCGAACTGCTCCGGCACCTCGTCGGGTCCGTCGATGGTCACTGGCTCTCCTTCGGCGACTTCGATCTCCTGTATACTTCCGTCTGGATAGTGGAACGTCAGCATGACGGAAGGGACTATGGTGATGTAGATGGGACACACTTCATTCACAGAGACGCCGTAATGGGTCCCGGAGATCTTCAGGACGTACTCCTCGGCGTCGGGGACGAAACTTATGGTCTTGCCCTCGTCGATGGGGGTGCCATCCAGTGTTGACAGCGTGTAGGTGATATCAGAGTGCTCGTCCGCGTTGTCAATCACGGTCACCGTCACGGAGTCTCCCTTGAGAACTTCTATTGGATCCACCTCGAACGCATACATGTATTCCGGGGCTTCCTGGACGGTGCCGTTCTCGTCCAGACTCAGTCCAGGGTCAAGGTAGTCCCAGGCCGAATCGTCAGAGAAGGAACCTCCGCTTATCCCCGATTCGTCGGCAAGATTCTGGAAGTCTTCAAGGCAGACGTCGGCGGTCTCACCGTTGAAGTTTCCTCCTGTGACGCTGACGTTTATCATATTGATGTATTCGGTGTCGTTGTTCTGGGCGTTCCACTCGTATAGGGCGTACCTGCCTGTGAAGGAACCTCCGCTGATGTTGACCTCGATGGGCAGATGCGTGGTATGCTGAGCGATGGCAATAGCAACACCGGATGTTGTGGTTCCGCTGCCATTATCGGTACGGTTGAAACTACCTGTTGCCGTAATCGTCGGGTTGCCGGTTATGTTGAGCTCTCCCGCACGGATCTCGATTCCCGTTCTACCAGTGATCTCTCCGCCCGAAATGTTAAGAACCCCTCCTTGAGGATGGTATATCGCCCACGATCCGCTAGTGATTGTTCCTGATCTAAAATTGATAACCGTGTCACTGTAGTCAATGCTCGAATTGTAGGTTCCATTACCTAAGACACCGAAACCCGTGGTTTCGATGGTCGCACCATCCATATTGAACGTGGTTGTAGTGTCGCCTCCGAGAACCATCACGCCCGCCACTCCGACGGACTGGACCGTTGTGGTCCTTTCCAACTCGATAACCTGCGTCCCGGAACCGGCAGTGAGCGTGGCTCCTTCTTCGACACGAAGACCGATGTTGTAGCTTGTCGTCGAACTGGGAAGGTACTGGTTGACAATCACATTAGTCATCGTAAGGGATGTACCCTGACCCGTGACATGCACCGCAATGAATCCATTAGCGTTGTTTACCACACTGCGGGAGTCCAGTATGGTTCCGTTCGTAATGGTTGATTTGCCGGTATCGAAAGTGAGTCCGTATCCATAACCGCTTCCGTCATATTCTATGGTTAGTGTATGCGTTCTCAGATCCAGATTGATGCCTTTGCCCATCGAACGCTGGACGAGTGATGTGTCCTGGTTCAGAGTTATGGTCTGACCTTCCTTGGCGTCGGTTATGGCATTATCCAGGGAACCATAGGACTTCCCGTCGATGCTGGCGACTTCAGTTCCGGTGAAGACCATGTCCCCGTCTGTCTCGATCTCGTATCCATCGGCCTGGAACTCGTCATCCACTGTGGAGGTGTAGTTCCCTCCTGTAGCAAGCATCTCGGGGATGACCTGATACTCCTCATCTGCGACATTGGTAGAGTAGGAAACATTAATCATACCGTTATCTGAGATGAACGTACCTCCAGTGATGGAGCCACCGAATCCAAGACTGGTCGAATCATAGCCTGTGTGATAGCTCATGACCACCGCGCTCTTGGGTAGCGGTTCGTCCGATTGGGTGAAGATCTGAGTTCCAGTCCCATGACTCTCCACCGTACCACCGGATATGTTGAGATAACCGGCACGCATGATGATTCCCGCACCGTCGCTGGCCAGGATATGGGCGTCATCGGAGATGTTGACATTGGCGAACTGCGTGATATACATCCCGCAGGCCGTGCTCCCGTGCCCGAATACGATTCCTCCAGAAACGTTGATCGTGGTGCCGTTGTAAGCTACCTCGCCAGCACTGCCTCCGATTCCGGCGTGTCCGGTGGATTCCATGATGCCGCCGGTGACGTTGAGCGTTCCGGAACCCATGATTCCGACAGCGTCATGGGTGGCCTTGATGTACCCACCAGAAATCTCTCCACTTCCGAGAATCGTTACTCCTCCCGCATTCGTTGCTACGATGGAACCCGATTCGAAGCTGAGATGACCTCTTGCTATGACGTAGATCGGAACATAGAGATTCGAATGCTCTTCAGATGCCCTGTTGAGGACTATTGATCCGCCCGAGTAGGTCACGTCGTATGTCGTGAAATCCATAGTGGATGTCGTAGCCTGACTATCCTCCACTGTAAAACTGGATTCTACCTGGAACCCATGGGAGTTCTGCATCGAGAACGTGAGTATCTTGCCGTTGAGATCCAGTGTCATGTCCTTTGAAATGCCGATTGTCCTGTCAATCGTCTGATCCTTCATGAGGACAATCGTCTGTCCAGGCTCAAGAGCCTCGTATGAAAGCTGGAAAGTCGAGTAATAGGCCCCGGTCTCTTCGATCTTGACGTTCGCCGATGCCTCGGTGACTGTGGCTGTATATGTGGTTGCATCACCGGCAACGACAGAGTTGATCTCGTATCCATCGGCAGTGACCGACGGTGTGATCGATGCGGCACTTCCGTAGAGCGAGATGACGACGTAGTCACCTTCACTGGTAAGGGTAATGGAGATTTCTCCGTCGGAAGGGGCTTGGTAGAACGTCAGTTCCTTCTCGTAGCCGAAGCTCGACTCGACGATATCCGGACCATCCAATGTGGTGAAGTAACAGTTGCCGATGGATGCGGTGTAGGTGCTGGGGACTGTATCGACGAACGAGAATGTCTTTTCGGTGCCATCTGAGGACACCAATCCGATGTTGCCATCTGGGATGATCAGAGCATCGAAGTCGATCTCACCCGTGTATGTTCCTCCCGACCATGTGAAGGGGGCCTCGTATCCGGAATTGAAATGTATGTCTCCAATCACCTCTCCTGATGTGAGCGTGACGGTCGCCGTGGTTCCCGCCGAGTTCACGGAATATCCGCCCCCGGTTGCATTCTGAACCCTGGCTCCGTTGATTTCCAGGTTCGTGAATGTTGATAGTCCTATCGTGGGATTGCTCGTATTGGAGTACACTGTTCCTCCGTTGAGGATGGTCGTCGAAGTGTGGATGACGTTGGCGGAATCCCTCCACCCGTTAACGTTGATTGCATAGGCGGTACTGGAAGCTCCTTCAGTTGTGATCGTCCCCCCGTTGAGAACAAATGTGGAACCGCTGAGGAGTCTCACAATCTGGTTGACGCTAGTGGAACCAGCTTTGATTGTCCCGGTTCCGACACTGTCTGATACGGTCAACTTCCCGTTGTCCGTCGATAGACAGATTCCGAATGACTTGGACATCGACAATATGAGATTGTGGCCAGCAAGATCGAGTGATATTTCGTTTGTGATAGCCCATATAGCATCATCTTTCGTACCTATCTGTTCGGTAACTATTATGTCGGAACCGAGGACGATGGATCCTCCGGACCCTGCGAGTTCAACAGCTTTGCCCATTGTTGCCACAGGCGCATCCTGGGTGCCTGCATTATCATCGTTGGCATTGTCCCCTCCAATATAGACCGTCGATGCCGCGTCGGATTCCTCCGATGCTATGCATATAACCGTCGCGGAAGCGGTGATAACGGCTATGACGAGGGCTAACGCCATCATAATCTGTCTATCCATTTTCCCTCCACCCGGAGGGCCGGAGAAAAAAACAGAGCGTCGTCGTCCCCCCCCCCCGTGCAAATCTGTCGATGTAAGATATGCGATCGCATCATAATAACACCAAAGTTTACACATGTAGATACTAAGACGTGGACCACTCCCAACGGACACTGACGAACACGGCACCTCCCGACCGACCCTTTTATATCCCTGTAAACCATGTTGGATGTATAATCCAATAGGAGGGCTCCATGGTCGACGTCGACAACCACAAGACATGCGGCCGCTGCGGCCACACCTGGTGCAGCCACACGGACTCGCCCGTCAGATGCCCCAGGTGCGGCACGTACAGATGGCAGGGCGAGCCGAAGGTGAACACCTGCGCCGTCTGCGGCCACACCTGGTTCTCCCGCACCGGAGGGACCCCCCTCAGATGCCCGAGCTGCAAGACCCGCTCGTGGATCGGTTGCCCAAGGAGGGACGGACCGCTTGGGAGGAATGTCGCCGACGGCCTTTCATCCGATGTCATCGTCGACCGCTACCTGAACGGCGACGGGTGCCTGAGGATAGCCATCGACACCGGCATCCCGCTGTCCACCGTGATAGACACGGTGAGGGAAAGGGTCTGCGGGAGCCGGGGCCCCCGCATGTGAGAAGATAACCTGTTTCGTGCCCGGGATCAGTCCTCGAGCCTCTGGAGCATCTTGACCACGGTGTCGACGACGTCGCGGCCCTTCTCGATCCTGTCCATGGCCTGGAGCTCGGTCATTCCGGGCCCTGTGATCCCGAACCCGACCGGCTTGTCGTACTCCAGTCCCAGGTCCATGATCTTCCTCGACGACTGGGCGACCACGACCTCGTCGTGCTTCGTCTCGCCGGTGATGACCGCACCCAGGGTGATGACGGCGTCGATGTCGTCCCTCTGGAGCATCCTCTTGACTGCCATCGGGATCTCGAACACGCCGGGGACCTTGATCTCCCTCGTGATCTTAACGCCCAGGAAGTCCGCCTCGGCCCTGGCCCTCTCCATCATCAGCGACGTGACCTCGTAGTTGAACTCGGCCACGACCATTCCAATCCTGTACTCCTTCATCTTGTCACCTCGTCTGTCTGACAGGCCCCTTGTCCGCGAAGCCCTGCCTCAGGCCTGTGCCGGCCCTCCTCGTCAGGCTCTCCGGGCGGAAGAGCATGTCGTAGACGTTCGCCGCGTGCTCCCTCGCCCTGCTGTCGGCGAGGAACGCCAGCTCGGCGTCGTCCTTGGCCTCGTCCTCGTGGACGAAGACCTCGATAATGTGTTTGTTCGTCATCAGCTGCGCCATCATGAGTCCGGTCGAGGCCTCATGTGCGCACATCTTGTCCTTCTCCATGGGCCCCGGCATGCCGAGGGCCATGACTATGTCGCAACCCTCCTCCTCGAGGAGGATCTTGCATTCGACCGGCAGGTCCTTGAACCCGGGGACGGTGCGGCGCACGATCGTGAACCCCGTGCCGGTCCTCTGCAGCTGGTCTATGGCCGAACGGCCCATGTCGTACCTTGCGAATGTGGTGTCGACTATCCCTATCTTCTTCACGGTGCCGCCCCCATGCCCCTGATCTTTGCGATGATCCTGCGCGTGGCGTTCAGGTCCTCGGCGCATTCGGTGGCCCTGACCACCCTTATCCCGTCCATCCCGGCCTCGCGGAGGGCGCCCTCCAGCTCGTCGACGCCGAACTTCTGGTCGTACCCCAGGACTATGACGTCCGGCCTGACGTACCTGACGGTGTCCATGAGGTCCCCGTGGCCTCCGATGATCGCCCTGTCGACTGGCTTCAGTGCGCCGACGATCCTGGCCCTCATCGCCTCCGGGGTGATGGGCTCGTGCTTCCCCCTGCGGACGGTGTCGTCGTTGGCGATGACCACGACGAGCTCGTCCCCGTAGGACTTGGCCTGCTCCAGATAGGATATGTGTCCGGGATGGATGATGTCGAAGACGCCCGAGGCCATGACCCTCGTCAACTCACGTCCTCCCGTTCTTTCCGACGAAGGCCTCCCATGCGGAGAGTACCTCGTCGCCGGTGACGAACGCGTACCCCTTCTCCTCGGCGTAGCGCTCCACGTCCGCCCTCGGCATGGATCCCCCGTCGTCGCCCATCATCTCGCAGATGGTCGCAGACGGCTTGACCCCCGCCATGTACATCAGCGCGGTGCAGAGCTCGGTGTGCCCCTTCCTGTCCACGAGGATGTCCATTGTCGTGTTCAGGAGATGTACATGCCCCGGCGCCCTGAACCTCTCCCCCATGTCGATCCGGATCTGCTCCACCGGCTTCCCCGAGAATATCGTCTCCGCGTAGGAGGAGATGGTGAGGGCCCGGTCCGAATCCGTTATGCCCGTGTAGGTGTCGCGATGGTTGATCGTGATGCCGAAGGAGGACTTCGTCCTGTCGTAGGGGATGTCGGTCGGCGCCATCGCCCTCAGCAGGGGGTACCTTCCGGCATCGTCCCAGAAGACGTCGGACATGAACGGCAGCCCTATCTCCTCCGCCAGCCTCCCGGGTGTGGTGGTGCATACGAGTCCGCCGGCCTCGTGCCTCATGGTCCTGAGTGTCCCGGCGGTGACGAACTGGGATGCCACGGTCATGTCCGTCTCCCTCTCCCTGTCGTCGAAGTCGTAGACGAGGACCGGTCTCCCGGCCCTGACATCCTCCAATGCCCTCTCGAATCCGCTCATGGTAACGGACGGTAAATCTCCGAGGACGAAATAAAGGCGGTTCGAATTACCAAAATAATTGTAGATGATGCCGGCGGTTGTACCATGACGGCGGCCCCGGACCCAGGGTCACGCCGGGGACATGGCTTCCTGCCTTGAAGGTTTTCCCCATGATGACCGCGTCGGACACGGGACAATCTGTCCCCTTCATATACCGGAAAGTCGGGAGGACATCCCATGGACGCAAAGACCGTTGCGGGGAAGAGCCTGTTCTTCATCGCGATCTGCCTGTTCGTGACGCTGTTCGCGACCGTGTTCGGAAGCGAGAACTCGCTGACGGGCGTCGTGATCGTGGTTCTGGCGCTTATGATGCTGGGCAGGGACCTGTCGGTCCGCCCGTGGATGAATCTGGGCGGCATGCTGGTGCTGACTCTGGCGATGGGCGCGGGGGCGTTCGCATCGGTCTGGTGCGGGAGCGCCTGGGTCGCGGCGGCCATCAACTTCGCGATGGTCTTCGTGCTCTGCTTCCTGACGACACAGGACCTCAGGTCCCCTCTGCACTTCCCGTTCCTGCTGGGATACGCATTCATGCTGTCCGTGCCGGTGACCGCGGAACAGCTGCCGGTCAGGCTTCTGGCCCTCGCCCTCGGTTGCGTGTTCATCGTCGCACTGAACGTCCTGATCAACAGGGGAAGGCACACGGGGACGTGCAGGTCCGGCGTTATCGGGCTGTGCGCGGAGGTCAGGAGCATGTGCCTGGACGCCCTGGATGGAAGGGAGGTCTCTACGGCGGGGCTGGACTCCATGTGCCTGGGCCTGAGGGACTCCATGCTGGGCAGGCTCAGGACCAGCTTCTTCACCGTACCGTCCGACCGCAGGGTCCTGGATGTGGTCTCGGCGCTTCAGATGATGGGGAGGTCAGTCTCCTCCGTGCGTCCGGACGACGCCTCCCTGAGGGATCTGACCGCCCTCCTGGACGCCGTCTCGTCCCATGAGTCCGGGAAGACGGATGCGGGCTCGGTGGGGGATGTCGCGGAGAGGTTCCTGTCATCCCATCCGGACGCCGACCCCAGGCTCTCGGCCGCCGTCACGCTGCTCAAGGACACGCTGGCGTCACTTTCGGAGGGGCCGGGGAGGAGGGACGTCCGCAGGATGGTCCGGAGCCTGGCCAGGGAGGAGCTCCGCACGGACTCCGCGAGGTTCAGCTTCGCGGTCAGGATGTCCGTGATGTTCACGCTCTGGGCGTTCGTCTGGCAGCACTGGGGCCTTGAGAACGCGAAATGGCTGCTGTTCACTACGGTGGCGCTGGTGGTCCCCTACGTCGACGGGGCCTGGAGGAAATCAGCGATGAGGCTCACCGGCACGCTCGCGGGGGTGGCCGCCTTCGCCGTGGTCCTAATCGCATCCGGCGGCGACGTGGGCCTACTGACCGTGGGCCTGCTGGTCGCCAACTACGTCTACACCGTCCTGGACCCCAAGAGGTACGATGTGATGATGGTCTTCGTCACGTTCTCCGCCCTGATCGCCGCCTCCATGTCGACACCGGCCGACGATGCCGTGGCTGAGAGGATCGCGTTCGTCCTGCTGGGGATCGTCTCCGCGACGCTGGCGAACTACATGCTCATGCCGTACCGCACAGCGGACGAGAATGCGGTCCTGGCCAGGAGGTACCTGGACCTCACGGACCGCATGCGCGGGTGCCTCGGATCCGCTCTCGACGGGGAGCGCGAAGCCGACCTGGAGGGGGTGCTCGCCCTTTCCGCTTCGGGGGTCTCAGCGAAGATGCGCACGAACCTCACGGCCGGAGGGGACCCGGACACCGACCTGTTCCTATCCATCCAGGACAGCGTCACCTCCGAGATCTCCTACCTGTGCGAGAGGGCGTCCGGCCTCACCGGACAGGAGAGGGCCGCGGCAGCGGCGATGCTCCGCGGAGACCCCGGCGACGGCCCGGGCGGACAATACCTGTCGGTCCTCCGCGGCACCCTGGGATCCATGGAGGAGGCCAGGGGGCTCCTCCCCCGCCTCGGTCGAAGGTGATGAGCGCGGGGGCGACCGCCCCCGGATGCGGACGTCCGA
This sequence comes from uncultured Methanomassiliicoccales archaeon, assembly GCA_959597175.1. Classification (GTDB taxonomy): domain Archaea; phylum Thermoplasmatota; class Thermoplasmata; order Methanomassiliicoccales; family Methanomethylophilaceae; genus Methanoprimaticola. The sequence goes on along the minus strand of CAUFXM010000005.1, from coordinate 84,100 downwards.
CGCCCCATGGGGAACAACATTTAACCGGACCTCCATACCCCGTCCGATACTATGTCTCAGGAAGACGCCAGATTCATCCGCGAGAAGGTCATGGCCCACAACAAGTGGTTCGAGGAGTGCATCCCCATGATCGCATCCGAGAACCTCATGAGCCCCCTGGCGAAGGAGATGCTGATCTCAGACTTCGCCGACAGGTACGCCGAGGGGCTCCCCGGCAAACGCTACTACCAGGGCAACATCTACGTGGACCAGGTGGAGCTCAAGGCGATCGAGCTGGCCAAGAAGGTGTTCGAGGCCGACTTCGCCGACGTCAGGCCCATATCCGGCACGGTCGCCAACATGGCGGTCCTCTTCGCGTTCGCCCAGCCCGGCGACACCATCACCACCTGCGCGCTGGCACAGGGCGCCCACATCTCCACCTGCGAGTTCGGCGCCTTCGGCCAGAGGGCGGTCAACTCCGTCAACTACCCGTTCAACGAGCACGACATGAACCTGGATGTGGACGGAACCATCAAGCTCCTGAAGGAGGTCAAACCGAAGATCGCCCAGTTCGGCCTGTCCGTCTTCCTCTTCCCCCCGCCGCTCAAGGAGCTGCAGGACACCTTCAACGAGATCGGATGCCTGGTGTGGGAGGACTGCGCCCACGTCCTCGGACTCATCGCGGGGAAGCAGTTCCACGACCCCCTGAGGGAGGGAGTCAACATCGTGTCCTCCTCCACCCACAAGACGTTCCCCGGACCGAACCACGGTCTGCTCCTGGGACAGAACCTGACAGAGGAGCAGGAGAAGGCCCTCCAGAAGGCCGTCTTCCCCGGAGTCACCAGCAGCCACCACCTCCATGCGATGGCAGCCCTGGGCATCACCCTGGCCGAGATGGACGTCTTCGCCAAGGACTACGCCGCCCAGGCGTGCAAGAACGCCAGGGCCCTCGGAGAGGCCCTCTACGAGCTCGGAGTGCCCGTTCTTTGCCCCGACCTCGGATTCACCAGATCCCACGCCATCGCGGTCGATGTCTCCCAGTTCGGAGGAGGGAAGGACTGCGCCAAGGCCCTCGAGGACGCCAACATCATCTGCAACAAGAACATGCTCCCGAGGGACACGAGCTCCGTCAGGCCGTCCGGCCTCAGGCTCGGATCCCAGGAGATGACCCGCCTCGGGATGAAGGAATCCGAGATGAAGCAGGTCGCGGAGTTCATAGCCAGAGTGGTCGTGAAGAAGGAGGACCCTGCCAAGGTTAAAGAGGACGTCAAGGCATTCAAGAAGCAGTTCAGCACCATCCAGTACTGCTTCAACGCAGGGGAGCCAGCCTACGGCTACCACAAGCTGGTGGACTGAACAGGGGCGATTGCAATGGGATTCATGGACAAGGTCAAGGACTCCGTGAAGAGCGCGGACGAGAAACTCGGAAACGCCATAGACAAAGAGAAGATCGACAGCGAGATCCGCAAGCAGGAGAGATCCATCGAGGACTACACCAAAGAGATCGGCGAGAAGATCCTTGCCACCCTCAAGGAAGGCAAGGACGTGGCCGAGGCCAATGTCGGCGAGATCTACGACAAGATCAAGGAGTGCGAGGCCAAGATCTCCGAGCTCAAGACCCAGAAGGAAGGGATCGGAAAGAAACCCGAGGAGAAGAGCGAGTGACGCTCTGGCGGGGGAGACCCCGCCCAAACCAGTTACACCCGGACGGTGGTCGACTGAGACGCGCGCTTTTTGCGATCCTTCTGATGGTGGCGATTGTCGTCGCCGCCTGCTGCCTGCGCGCACCCATAACCTGCGTCGGCCCGCTCGCCGACGTCATACAGTCCGACCTGGGGATGTCCTCCGGCGCCACGGGGACCGTCACCACCGTCCCGCTGCTGATGTTCGCCGCGTTCTCCCTGGCCTTCGGGGAGCTCGGCCGGAGACGCCCTGCCGGCGGGGTGATGGTACTGGGCCTCTCCCTGATACTCGTCGGGGTGGTGTGCAGGTCCCTCTTCGGCACATGGGGCCTGTTCCTCGGCACGGCCGTGACGGGCATCGGGATCACGGCAGGCAACGTCCTGCTGCCCGCCATCATCAAAGCCAGGTTCCCTGGGAGGATCGGACATCTCACCGGGGCGTACACGGCGGCCATGTCGCTCATGTCCGCCGTCGCGGGCGCGGTCAGCGTTCCGGTGGGCGACGCCATAGGATGGCGCGGATCCCTGGCGATCTGGGCCTTGCTGGTCGTGGCCGCCGTGCTCCTCTGGCTCCCGTTCAGGAACGTCGAAGTGGATGACGTCTCCGGACGCGTGCCCGTCTCGGACATCCTGAGGTCCGGCACCACATGGCTTCTGGCGGCGTACATGGGCCTCCAGTCCCTCATCTACTACTCCTTCGTGGCATGGCTCTCCGTCATCGCACAGTCCAAGGGCCTGCTCCCCGCTGAGGCAGGGGCGGTCAACTCTGCTTTCATGATCCTGGGCATCGTCGGCTCCCTGGCGGTCCCGGCTCTGTGCGGAGACCGGCGCGACCTCAGACCGGTCGGGACGGCAATAGGTACGATGTACGTGGCCGGGATACTGCTTCTCATCCCCCAGTCCGGGACAACGGTCCTCGCGGCATCCATGGTCCTCTGCGGCCTCTGCGGCGGTGCCAGCATAACGTATGTGACCATGATGTACGCCCTGAGGACCAGGAACCCGGGGGACTCGTCGACGGTATCCGGGATGTCCCAGTCCGTAGGGTACCTCATAGCCGCTGTGGGGCCTGTGGCGACCGGGGCGGTCTTCGACGCCACCTCGTCATGGACTGGCTCCCTGCTCCTGATGGCGGTCATCGCGGCGGTCCTGGCGGTCATCGGACACGAGATCGGTCGCGACAGAGACATCGGAACCGCCAGCGCCTGAAGGCACCCGACCCTGATGTTTCGGCGAGTTTAATTAGGATGGCCTAATGTTAATAAAGAGGAAACACTTCTCATTGCCAATGACTACTGGAAACCGCGAGGACTACCTCATCAACATACTGAGACTGACGGAGGGGGAGGGCGTTGCGAAGACCACCGAGCTCGCGTCCTACATGAACGTTTCACCCGCCAGCGTCAGCGAGATGATCAAGGTTCTCGCGAAGGAAGGGCTCGTCGACTATGAGAAGTACAAGGGGGTATCGCTGACCCCCGAGGGCCTGACCTACGCCAGGCAGCTGAGGAAGAAGCACCATGTCCTGGAGCGCTTCCTCACCGACTACCTGAACGTGGACCACAAGACCGCCCACGAGGAGGCGTGCAGGATGGAGCACGCAATCTCCGACGAATCGGCGATCAAGATGTGCCACATGATGGGCACCCCCGTGGACTCTGACTGCCAGAGCTGCATCAAACCGTGCAAGGCGGTGTCCCAGGGCATCACCAACATCACCCCTCTCAACAAGATGTCCCAAAGCGAGACCGGTAGGATATCGCACATCACGTCGGACGACACCGATGTCGTGAAGAAGCTCATCTCGATGGGGTTCGTGCCCGGCAGAGAGGTGTCCATAGAGACCATCCTCTCGGACGGCGGCCCCCGCATCGTGAGGATGGGGAACGCCACCATGGCCCTGGACTACCGTCTGGCCTCCCACATCTTCGTGGACACGGCCTCCGAGTGAGCGCCCGCTCAACCTTCATATATTGATTCCCGCAATGAGCGGGGCGTCTCGAGTGAATTGCCTTGGCTCATGGAAACATCATAAAAGTGGCCCTGGTGGGCCAGCCCAACGTCGGGAAATCATCGCTGTTCACGCGCCTCACCGGAGTGGGCGTCATCTCGTCCAACTACCCCGGGACCACCGTCGAGTTCGACGAGGGCGTCGTCACCAGGAACGGGAGGACCGTCAGCGTCCACGACCTTCCGGGAACGTACGGCATGTCCGGAAACTCCGACGACGAGAACGTCGTCCTCCGGGACCTGTCCGAGGGCCACAACGACACCGTCGTCCTTGTGGCGGATGCGACGAACCTCGTGAGCAGCCTCGTCCTCTGCTTCGAGGCCTTGGAACTGGGTTTCCCGACGATTATCGCACTCACCAAGATGGATGAGGCGAGGAAGAGGAACGTCATCGACGTGGACGCGCTGTCAAGGATATTGGGCGTCCCGGTGATGCCGGTATCGTCGAAGACGTCCGAAGGGGTGGACGCTCTGGCGGACGCCATCTGCGAGGGAAGGGCGAGGGCCTCAGGCTTCAAGGTGGAGTACTCCCCCGAGGTGGAGAAGGCGATCGTGGCCCTCGAGGACGGCCTTCCAGACAACCTCGTGTTCTCCGGGCGCGGGACCGCCGTGAAAATCCTGGAGGGGTCGGAGCAGTTCGAGCAGACGGTCGGAGCGGACCTCAGGCACACTGCGGCGCTGATTAGGAAGATCTACTTCGAGGGGCAGGGCCGCCAGATGGGCGTCAGCATCGCCTCCTCTAGGTACGCCCAGGCGGAGAGCATAGCGACCGACGTGGTGAGCGAGAGCGACGTCAAGCCGTCTCTCGCCGACAGGATCTCCGACATCACCATCACCCCCATCACAGGCATCCCCATACTGGTGGCGGTCTGCCTCATCATACTCACTGCAATAGTCTACGTCGGGTCGTTCCTGGATGGGATAGTGTCCTCCGCCTACGAGGCGCTGGTCGGCACCGCGCTGATCGACCTGGGCGGCGACAGCGAGTTCTGGACCGCCGTCCTGACGGGTATCGACGGCAGCATCCAGGCGATCCTCGGCCTGGTCATCCCGTACATCATGGTGTTCTACATCATCCTGGGGATCCTGGAGGATTCCGGATACCTCACCAGGGCCGTCGTCCTCCTCGACAAGACCATGCACCACTTCGGGCTCCACGGCGGTTCGTTCATACCCCTGATAGTCGGTCTCGGATGCAACGTCCCGGCAATAATGGCCGTGCGCACCATCCAGTCCCGCAGGGAGAAGGTCATACTCTCGTCCATGATCGTCATGGCTGTACCGTGTTCGGCTCAGATGGCGATCATCATGGGCGCGACCGGCCAGTTCTCCGGAGTGATCTACTCGTTCGGCATACTGGTGCTGCTTGTGGGGATAGCGGTGCTCACAGGGGTGCTTCTGAACAGGTTCCTGAAGTACGAGCCCAGCAACCTGGCGATGGAGCTGCCGGAGCTGGCCGTTCCGAGCGCCAGGAACGTCCTGTTCAAGACCTGGTACCGCATCAAGGACTTCTTCTACATCGCGTTCCCGCTGCTGGTCGTCGGGTCCATCATCGTGGAGATACTCCTGACATACGACCTTCTGGACGTCGTGGTCGAGCCGCTGTCGTTCATAACGGTCGACATGCTCGGGCTCCCTGCCGTCTGCATAGTGGCGTTCATCGTGGGCATCCTCAGGAAGGAGATGGCCCTGGGCATGCTCCAGATCCTGGCCGGAGGGATCGCTCTGGACGTGTTCATGTCCCCGGACCAGTTCGTGGTCTTCGGGGTGGTGATGGCGATCTACATGCCCTGCGTGGCGACGCTCATCACGATGTGGAGGGAGATCGGCTGGAAGGAGACCCTGGCCGTTTCGGTGATGTCCATCACCGTCGCCATAGCGCTGGGGACCGCCACCAACCTGCTCCTCCAGGCGTTCTGAGTTCAGCGGTGCGAGAACACCAGGGTGACCTTCCCGGGCCCCCTGCTCTCGATCCTGGCGAAGCCGACCCTCTCGAGCTGGACGGTGTCGCCGGACTCCTCGAGGATCCCCGACTCGACCAGACCGCTCCTCACGGTGCCGTCGGGCATCAGGAGGTCGGCGTCGACGGAGTCCCTCCCGACCCACTGGACCGCCTTCACCCCGTGCCTGAGCACGGAGACGTCATTGCCTGCGTACCTGGCAGGAAGCCCGTAGTCCAGGTTGCAGAGGTCCTTGAGCCTGACCCTCTTGGCCTCGGCGAACAGCCTCGAGTCCGCCGCGGACAGGAACACCGTCCTCGGATCCTTGAGCCTGAACACCCTGTCCCCCCTCTCCGGATGGTCGGGGTGCAGGGGAGCGGACCCCTCGATCACGTCCGCGCCGTCTATGTCGTATCTGACCGGGTCGTCCACGAAGAAGTACCTGTCGGACACCGGGTCGATGACGTCCCTGTTCATCCCGTAGAGGTTGTCCCATGAGAACTGGATGTCCACCGGCTTCATCCCGGCCTCCACCCAGTACCTCCTGATCGCCTCCGGTCTGATCCCCCTGCGCTCCAGGGCACGGACCGTCCCGGTCCTGACGTCGTCCCATCCGGTGTAAGTCCCGTCGGCGATCTCGCCCTTGATGGTCGATGTCTTCAGGACCGTGTCGGGGATGTTCACCAGGCCGTAGTGGTAGTAGACCGGTTTGGACCAACCGAAGTAGTCGAAGACGTATTCCTGGCGGAGGGTGTTGTTGAGATGGTCCTTCCCGCGGATCACATGGGTCATGCCCATCTCGTGGTCGTCGATGGCAACGGAGAGGTTCATCATCGGGTATGCGACGTACCTGTCGCCGGTCCTCGGATGGGGATGGGACACCAGCCTGAGGGCTACGAAGTCCCTTACCGCAGGGTTAGGATGGTTCAGGTCGGTCTTCACGACGACCACGGCCTTCCCCTCCTCGTACTCCCCGGCGAGGAACCTGTCATACCTGTCCAGCTGCTCCTCCACCGGGAGGTCGTGGCAAGGGCATGCGCGCCTCTGCTCCTTCAGCTCCCTCCAGTGGTCGCCGTCGCAGGTGCAGACGTAGGCCTTCCCCATCTCCAGGAGCCTGCGGGTGTGGTCGTAGTAGAGCTCGAACCTGTCGGACTGGATGAACGTGCGGCTGCATCTGACCCCGAGCCAGTCCAGGTCCTCCGGAATCATATCGTATGCCTCGGGGTCGATCTTCTCCGGGTTGGTGTCCTCGAACCTCAGGACCAGGTCGCCGCCGTACCTCTTCACGTACTCGTCGTTGAGGACGGACACCCTCGTGTGCCCGATGTGCAGCGGACCGGATGGCCCGGGGGCGATGCGCATGACGACCCTGTCACCGACGTCCCTCAGCTCCGGCAGCTCGTAGACCCTCTCCTTCTTCTCCTTCACCAGCATGGACGAGTCGATCTCCTGCAGGGCCCGGGTCTGGGCGTCGAGGCCCATGGCGTTGACCTCGTTCACGATGCTCTCTATCAGCGGGGTGATCTCGGCCGCACGTGACCTGAGCTCCGGGCATCCTCCGAGGATCTTGCCGACAACCGCCTTGGGGTTTGCCTTTCCCTTGAAGAAGACTGCGTTCTGCAGTGCATATTTCCTGATGGTATCCTCGGTCTGATCGGACATAACGCCCCCAATCCTGGTCATACTATAAAATTCCTAAAACGGCCCCCGCGACGTCACCTTCCCCGAAGGAAACATAACGGATACCGTCCCTACGGAGGTGCATGTCAGTTATGGAATCCATCTCCGGAGACGTCCGCACGGTCAAGGGCCCGACAGACCCGGACACCCGCGACGTCACCAGGGAGCTGCTATCGGACCAGTCCACCACGGTGGTGTTCGAGGACCTGAACGGAGGGAGGGCTGTAGGGAACCTGTTCTCCACAAGGGAGAAGGCGGCCGCGGCGATGAACGTCCCGAGGGACGGGGTGGTGGAGCACATCCTGCAGGCCATCGAGTCGCCGGCACCCTGCCAGGTCGTGGACGACCCCGAGTTCAGGGAGGTGTCCAGGGACGTGGACCTGATGTCCCTCCCGATACCCCAGTACTACCCCGAGGACGGGGGCCGTTACATCACATCCGGGGTCATCGTCGCTGATTACGACGGCAAGAAGAACGTGTCCTTCCACAGGATGATGATCATGGACTCCAGGCACATCGCCGTCAGGCTGGTGCCCAGGCACCTGTTCACAATCTACAACATGGCCAAGGAGCGCGGGGAGGAGCTCAAGGTATCGATCTGCGTCGGCGCCAGGGCGGAGGTCCTCCTGGCCGCCGCCACACCCCTCGACTTCGGACAGGACGAGCTCGAGGTGGCAAGCGCGATGTGCCTGAAGGGGTTCGGGACCCCGCTGAGGGTGGGGAGATGCGACAACGGCATACTCGTCCCCGCGGACACCGACTACGTCCTTGAGGGACGCATCACCCTCAGGGAGACGAAGGAGGGGCCATTCGTGGACATCACGGGCACCTACGACTTCGAACGCCAGCAGCCTGTGATCGAGATAGACCGCATCTGGACCAGGAAGGACCCGGCATTCCACCTCCTGCTTCCTGGCGGGTGGGAGCACTACCTGCTGATGGGACTGCCGAGGGAGCCCATGATCCTCAAGACCGTGAGGCTCGCCGTCCCAAGGGTCAAGAACGTCAGGCTCACCGAAGGGGGATGCTGCTGGCTGAACGGCGTCGTCTCGATCAAGAAGAACGTGGAGGGGGAGGGGGTCAACGCCATCATGGCCGCCTTCTCCGGTCACAAATCGATGAAGCAGGTCATCGTCGTGGACGACGACATCGACATATTCGACGACAGGGAGGTCGAATGGGCGGTGGCCACCAGGATGCAGGCTGACAGGATCATCAGGATCCCCGGCGCCGCCGGATCCTCGCTGGACCCCAGCTCGCACGGCAAGACCACGTGGAAAGTCGGATACGATGCCACCATCCCGATGGACGCCGACAGATCCCTCTACAAGAAGGCGACGCTTGAGTGACAAGGGGAGGGCCGCTTGTCGGCCCGACCCGATTCCCCTCAGGATCTCTGGACTGATGTTCGGTCGGTCGTGCTGGCGTCGGCCACCACGTTCCTCATGAGCATCCCGCCCCTGTCGGTTAACACGAGGGTGTCGTCCTCGTACTCCATGTAGCCGAGTGTGATTATGGTATGGACCTTCTTGGAGGCGCGGTAGTCCGCCTCCACCTGCTCGCGCGTCCATCCCTCGTAATTCTGGATGTCGCGCTGGAACCCCGAAGCGTATCTCGGCCGGTTCCTGACGGCGCGTTCGTTCTCCGCACCCTTCCCGAACAGTCTGAATCTCATGTGCATCCCGGAAAGTGCCAGAGAGGTACACGGTATAAAAGCACTCCCTCCCGGTTATAGTGTCGACGACTGTCGGATCTGCCGTTCCGGAGCGGAATCCCGGTTAAACCACGGATGACCGCCTGCTGCCCCTAACGGATTCGCCGATGTGTCTGGAACTCTAAGGACTACCGCCGGTAGACCTGCACATCTCGGTTTTATACCCGCCCGCGGCGTGGTGTCACGCCGGCCGTCTGACGGCCGCAACGGGTGATTGAAACGAAGAACACAACGATAGCCGCCTGCCTGGCCATCGTCATGCTGGCCATGGCTTTCGTCTACGTGTCCGCCGAGGAGGAAACCGACGCAGCCGTCGGATACCACAAGGTCGGTGACCTGTACTACAAGATCATCGATGACGCTGACACGAGGACGTACACGGAGAAGGAGATCGGCGACTATGACGGCATGATCTACATAGACTGCGAGACCGTCAAGCCGGGAGCCTTCGAGGGATACGACACCTTGGTGGAGGTGCTTTTCTCCAGCAAGGTCAAGACCATCGGGGAGGATGCCTTCAAGGACTGCCCCAACCTGACCCACGTCAGGGCCCTGAACGCCGAGACCATCGGCGCAGGGGCCTTCAGCGGGTCCGGGATACAGAGGGTCACCCTTGGCTCCGACCTTGTGACCATAGGGGAGGATGCCTTCCGCGGGTGCGACGACCTCTGGTACCTGCCGCTCTGGGACACGAACGTGACTTCCATCCCGGCGGGTGCGTTCGCCGACAGCGGGATCCACCTCATCGACCTCAGGAAGGTCGCGTCGGTGGACCCCGCGGCATTCACCGGCAGCACCCTGGACATGCAGATGGTGAGGTCGGCCCAGGGAAGCATGGTCTCCGGCGTCCCGATGCTGATAAACGACGACGATGAGAACTTCGAGGCCGTGTGGAAGACTGGGGCCGAGGTCAGGTTCGAGCTCGGCCTGGACCAGTACATCAGGGTGACCGAGGTCGGCAAGACCGAGGACCTGGCGGTACACGACGCCCCGGGATACAGGGACACCGTCAAGGAGGCTGGGTTCACCGCCGGGTCCGGACTGGACTACCAGATGACCTTCAGACACGCCACCGTCACCTTCCACGAGATAACCGGTCTGGATGACGTCGAGCTGTCCTCTGGGGACTTCCCGTACACGCTGCCGAGGCCCGCCCTGGAGGACCTGACCCTGATCAGCTGGACCATCGACGGTCTCGGCACCGGGATAACATCCGTCACACTGGCGGACGCCAGGGAGATGGGTGGCCTGTTCGTCGCCACTCCGGTATACGGCACCGCCACCCTCACCATGGACCATTCCGCGGTCAGCGGATTGACGGACGCCTCGGACCTGCAGACGTCGATGGACTTCACCTACGGCGACAGGTACCCCGAGTTGCCGGACCTGGACGGATACCGCCACACCGGATGGATGGTTGACGGCGTCCTCTACAGGACGGGCGCTCTGATCGAGAGCTACGCGGACCACACTGCGTCCAGTGTATGGGAACCGACAAAGCTGTTCACGGTCAGGTACCTGGACGTCAATGGCGAGGAGCTGGGCAGGTCCACCCACGGCCTGAACGCGCTGGTCACGGTGGACGGGAGGATCGTCCCGGAGGAGGCGATCGACCAGGAGTTCTCGGGATGGACCGTCGACGACTCGACGAGGGTCATATCCTTCAGAGTGACCGCGAACGTGGAATTGAGACCCCTGTTCGACGAGAGACCCCTGAGGACGATCACACTGACGGACGGGGACTCCGTGCTCTGGGAGACTACCGGCTACGAGGGGAGGACCGTGGTCATCGATGCGGACGACCCCCTCTCCGACACCAGGGTCTTCCAGGGATGGGGCCTCGCAGGGGACATACTGCAGAACGGCGACGTCCTCACCGTCATAGGGGACATGGTCTTGACCGCCCAGTGGGAGGACAGGGAGACGTTCGACGTCCGGTTCCATGACGGGACCGGTATCGTCCACACAGGAACCGCCTACGACGGGGTGCCATACACCATCGACGCCGACGACCCGACAGCCGAGGGGAAGGTGTTCCTCGACTGGATCGGGCCCGACGGCCATAAGTACGGCAACGGGGACTCCCTGATGATAACCGCCGAAACCGAGTTCACCGCGGAATGGAGGGACCTCTACACCTACACCATACATTTCGACGACGGCCACGGCAGCATCGTCGAGCGCCAGGTCACAGAAGGGGAGACGCTGGAGATAGACATCCGGGACCCTGTCGCCGACGACGGCGTGTTCGAGCACTGGACGGATTCGGAGGAGAACACGTACCGCTTCGGTGACATCCTGTCACCCACCGGACCCATGACCCTGAGCGCGCAGTGGAGGGCACTGAAGGTCTTCGATATAGTGTTCGATGACGGACACGGCAACAGCCAGACACTGAGGGCGACCGAAGGGAAGGGGTTAGTAATCACGATCGACGACCCGACAGCAGAGGGGGAGGTGTTCCTGGGATGGGTGGACCAGGACGGGAACGTGCATCAGAGGGGCGGCACCCTGCACCCCGGATCGGAGATGAGTCTCGAGGCCCAGTGGAGGCCACTATACGTCTACGACATAACATTCGATGACGGACGCGGAGTGATCGCCACGAGGAGCGTCACGGAGGGTGACGGCCTGGTCATCGATGTGCCCGACCCGGTGTGGGATGGGAACGTGTTCCTACACTGGACAGACCCGGAGGGGAACGAGTACTCCTTCGGGGAGATGCTGACGCCTACCGACCACCTCCTGCTCACCGCTCAGTGGCGGCCCCTCGACACCTACTGGGTGGTCTTCATGGACGACGGGTCGGAGATCGGCAGGTTCGGGGTCACCGAGGGGGACCCCCTTGTGATCGAGATCGACGATCCAGTCCGCGATGGGTTCGACTTCGAACACTGGACCGACGGCGAGGGTAACGAGTATGCGAAGGGTGACACCGTCACCCCGATTGACGATGTCGTGCTGACGTCCTCCTGGAGGGAGCTGGAGGTCTACAGGGTCACGTTCGACGACGGATCCGGTAACACGACCGGATTCGATGTCACCGAGGGAGACTCGCTGACGATCGATGTCGACGACCCGACCCATCCGGAGATGATATTCGACTGCTGGACCGACCCGTACGGGAACAGGTACGCCTACGGCGATGAGATCGCCCCGACCGACGACGTGGGGCTCACCGCTCAGTGGAGGGAGCCGCATCGGTACGAGATGAGGTTTGACGACGGCCGCGGATGGTCCGACACCCTGTACGCCATTGAGGGCATGGAGTTCACCGTTACGGTGGATGACCCTGTGTCCCCCGGGGAGGTGTTCGAGTACTGGACCGACAGGTTTGGGAACGTGTACAGTGCCGGCGACACGTTCGTCCCGACAGACCACTTGGACCTCAAGGCCGTCTGGAGGGATCTGGACACCTACACGGTAGAGTTCTTCGTGGACGACGATTGCGTTGATCGGTGCGACGTGACAGAAGGGGACTCGCTGACCATCGAAGTCGACGACCCGACCTCGGAAGGGAGGGCGTTCGTGAACTGGACCGATTCAGATGGGAGGGGATACTCCCACGGAGATACTGTCACGCCCGCCGGCGACATGAAGCTCTACGCGCAGTGGAGGGACCTGAAGACGTTCTGGATCGTCTTCGATGACGGGATGTCCGAGCCGCAGAGATTCGGTGTCCAGGAGGGTCAGGAGTTCACCATAAACGTGGAGGATCCGACCGATGACGGGAGGTTCTTCGAGCACTGGACCGACGGATGTGGGAACGTGTACCGCTACGGGGACTCCTTCGTTCCCGCGTCAGACGTGGACCTCACTGCGGAATGGAGGGACCCGTACACGTTCACCGTCCTCTTCGATGATGGCCACGGAAGCATCGTCCAGGTGGAGGTCGTCGAAGGGGACGGCACCGAGGCGCTGCCCGCCCCAGTCTCCGAAGGGGAGGTCTTCGAGTACTGGACCGATCCCGAGGGCGTCAGATACGAGCCTGGCGACGCGGTCACGCCTGCCGGGGACGGGTTGACCCTGACCGCTCAGTGGAGGGACCTGTTCGAATTCAAGGTCACCTTCGACGACGGACACGGCAGGACTTCCGACGTCCTCGTCACCGAGGGAGAGACCCTCGTGATATCTGTCGGGGACCCGGTCTCCGAAGGCGAGGTGTTCACCGGATGGACAGACCCCGACGGGAACGTCTACCGTGCCGGTGACGAAATCAGGCCCACCGCGGATGTGAAGCTCACGGCATCATGGAGGGCGCTGGACGTGTACGACGTCGTCCTCGACGACGGACACGGGCGCACCGCGACCATCCAGGTGACCGAGGGCACCGGGTTCACCATACCGACGGGCATCCCCTTGGCCGACGGAGAGGTCTTCGTATGCTGGGAGGGCACAGACGGCTTCACCTACATGCCTGGCGAGACCATCGCACCCGCCGAGGACTTCAGACTAGATGCCGTCTGGAGGGACGCATTGGAGTTCGATGTCGTGTTCGACCCCGGCTCCGGGGACACCGAGACCGTCACCGTCATGGAAGGGGGTTCCCTGACCATCGGAGAGGACCCCGTCAGGGAGGACATGGTGTTCCAGCACTGGACATCCGCAGACGGGGACACGTTCGCGGAGGGCGACGTTCTGACCCCGACCGACGACATGGTCCTCACCGCCTCCTGGAGGGAGAGGCTGACGTTCCCGATCGCATACGTCTCCGATGGGGAGACGGTCGGTACGGACACCGCGGTGGAGGGGATCCCCTACGTCATCGGCATGCAGGTCGATGCTCCTCCCGGCATGAAGCTCACCGGCTGGACGGTCGGAGACACCGTTTACGGCGACTCCGACACCGTCGTCATCGAGTCCCCGACGACGTTCACCGCAATCTGGACAGAGAGGGATCACGCCACCATCGGCTTCCACGATGGCAGGAGCCTCGTACACACCTACACCGGGTACGCGGGGGACATGTACACCATATCGATCGAGGACCCGGTCTGGGACGGCAGGGTGTTCATCTGCTGGACCGACGGGGATGGAAACGAGTACGTAGAAGGCGACTCGCTGAAGCTGGACGGCGACATCGGACTCGACGCCGTCTGGAGAGATGCGGAGGTGTTCGAGGTCACCATCGGCGACGATGTGTTCGAGGTCCGGGAGGGAGACTCCCTGACCATCGATGCGGAGGAACCGCAGGCCGAGGGGAAGGAATTCGTCTGTTGGGAGGACGGAGAAGGGAACCAGTACGGGAACGGCGATGTGATCGTCCCGGATGGCGACGTCATCCTCACGCCCGTGTGGCGCGACCTGGATGAGCACACCATCACCTACATCTCCCGCGGCGCGACCGTCGGGACCACGACGTTCTACGATGGGGAGGCTGTGAAAATCTCATGCCACCCCTCCAGATCCGGATACAGCCTCTCAGGCTGGTCCGTCATAGACGGGGGTCCGGTGAAGTACAGGAACGGGCAGACCCTGGAGCCCGACGGCGATCTCGCACTCTACGCCGTCTGGAGGCTCAACATCCCGGTGTATCCCAGCCATCCCGGCGATGACGACGACATGGTCCAACCGACGGATCCCGCAGACCCGGTCGACCCCACCGATCCAGACGAACCCGCAGACCCGACTGAACCTACGGATCCCGGGGAACCCGATGGTCCCGACGAACCGACCGGGCCGGAGGATCCCGGCGATGATGAAGGGCAACCGGACCACGAGGTGCCGACAACACCCGGTTCGGACACGACCGAGGTATCCGGTGATGACGGAGGCGGTTCTTGGATCGGGACCCATGCCGTCCTCCTCGCTGCCGCGGTGGCGGCCATGATGGTCGCCCTGATGGCGGTGATACTGAGGAGGTCTTGAGGGTCTGGCACAACCTAAATAGTGGCTTGGCCCTCCCCATTGGTGGTAACATGGGAGCTATACGGCTAGGAAAGAACCACCTGAGATGGTGCTACGGGTGCAACCTCCCCATACTGGAGTCCAAGGAATGCCCTGTGTGCGGCGCGCCCACGGAGGAGATCGAGCTGACCCCTCCTGGGGACGCTCGCCCGGCCTTCCAGCACGACGTGGACCTCATAAGGTCCATACTCGACAGAGACTACGGGGAGGGCACAGGCCTGGCCGTGCTCCCTGAGGGGCATGTCGTCATCCTCTCCAAGGCTCCGGCCCTGGACAGGATGGACGAGGTCGTGGTGGACGGGGCGGTCGTCGCCTCACTCCGTTACGACATGGGCTCCGGATGGAAGTTCGTCTCCAGGATGCAGGGGGCCTACCGCATCGGCAAGGCGTACTCGCGCGGATACGTGGTGTGTGACCCCGGCGCGATACCCTTCGTCCGCGAGAGCAAGAACCTGATGGCGCCAGGAGTGGTCGACGCCGACCCCGACATAAAGGTCGGCGACGAGATCATCATCGTGGGGCCCGACAGGGAGGTCGTGGCAACAGGTATGGCCAGGATGACCGGCCCCGAGATGGTGGCGTCCGAGAAGGGCGTGGCCGTCAAGACCCGCTGGTACAAGCCAGAGGAGTTCAGGGACCTGGACATCCCGCATACCTGGGACGACGTAGTGAAGGCCAATGAGAGCGTGATTATCAAACGCAGGGACGAGGCGGTCGGGTTCATCAGGAACACCATCGAGAGGACCGGCAAGCCGGCAATCGTCTCCTTCTCCGGAGGGAAGGATTCGCTGGCATCCCTGCTCCTCACGATCGATGCTGGACTCAGCCTGCCCGTCCTCTTCGTGGACACAGGGCTGGAGTTCGACGAGACCGTGGAGCACGTCCGCGACGTCTGCTCCAGGCACGATCTCAAGCTCATCGAGGAGAGGGCCCCTACGGACGCTTTCTTCGGGAACCTAGTGTACTTCGGCCCGCCGGCCAAGGACTACAGATGGTGCTGCAAGACCAACAAGCTGGGCCCGACCGTGGGGGCGATCAACAAGAACTTCCCCGACGGGGTGCTCTCCTTCATCGGTCAGCGCAAGTACGAGTCCGAAGCCAGGAACGCCAAGCCGAGGGTATGGACCAACCCCTGGACACCGGGACAGACAGGGGCGTCGCCGATCCAGAACTGGTGCGCCATGCATGTCTGGCTCTACATCTTCTACAAGAAGGAGCCGTTCAACGTGTGGTACACGAGGGGCCTCGACCGCATCGGGTGCTTCCTATGCCCGGCGTCTGACCTGGCGGAGTTCGAGGCGATCGCCGGGGCCAGCTCCAGATGGGAGCAGTGGGATGAGTACCTGACACAGTACATGAATGACAGGGGGCTTCCTCCGGAGTGGAAGGAGTTCGGACTCTGGAGATGGAAGAACGCCCCCAAATCCATCAGAGAGGAGGTGCACCGCATCTCCGGCAGGGAGGTTTCGGAATTGACAAAACAGACTAAGGCGCCCGAGAAGGGCCCACTGACGATCAAGGTGCAGGAGGGGTACTCGCCCTGCACGATAGGATACAGCATCGAGGCGGCCCTGTCCAGACCGATCGACCTGGATAAGGTGAAACCGTTCTGCCACGCCCTCGGATGGGTGGTGGAGATGGACCCGGACGGGGAGTTCGTCACCGCGGACTACACCACCATCTACAGGGAAGGCTCCATCATCTGCAAGGCGAACGTGGAGAACGACGCCAGGAACCACATAGACCATGCCTTCCAGGCGATCGTCAGAGCGGAGCAGTGCGTCGGATGCGGGCTATGTGCGGCGAGATGCGACCCCGGAGCGCTCTACATGGAGGACGGTCACGTTAAGATACACGAGGACGAATGCATATTCTGCAGGGACTGCTTCGGGCCATGCCCGTCAGTCAACTTCGCAAGGGACAACGGAGAGTTCGACCAATGATCGAGTACGACATAGACCCGGACGACCTGGCGGTGGCGATGGAGAAGGATCCCGCCATCGTGAACGAGGAGGATGCCAGGAGGTTCCACACTGGGCTCCAGGCAGTCAGCATGTACCGTCTCAGCCACAGACTCTGGCTGGAGGGCAGGAAGATGGAGGCCCGCGAGGTCAACACGGAGGCCCACAGGCTCACCGGCTGCGACATCCATCCCGGCGCCACCATCGGAAAGAGGTTCTTCATAGATCACGCCACGGGGGTCGTGATAGGGGAGACGGCCATAGTCGGCGACAACGTCTCCATCTACCAGGGCGTGACCCTCGGCGGGGTCTCGTTCAACAAGGGGAAGAGGCATCCGACCATCGGGAACCATGTTGTCATCGGCTGCAACGCGTCCGTTCTAGGCAACATAACCATAGGAGACAATGTCCGCATCGGGGCGGGATCGGTTGTGCTCAAGGACGTGCCGGACAACTGCACCGTAGTCGGCGTTCCCGGGAAGATCGTCAGGAAGGCGGGGATCAAGACCTGCGACTGCGACCTCAACCACAACGAACTGCCCGATCCGGTGCGGGACAGGATGGCCTCGATGGAGGCCGAGATAGAGATGCTCAGAGCGCAGATAGCCGCCCTGGAGAAGAGACTGAATTGATTTTGATCGGTCCCCGTCTTTCGGGAACGGGGACCGAAAACCGTTTCATTCGAACCTTATCGGGACCGCGTCCGCCAGCTCCCTGTCGGTCTGCGACACGATCCACCAGAACGGTCTGGCGGCGCCGTCGCAGTCATCTCCGTATGACGACACCGCGAAGTATCTGACGTTCGGGAACAGGGATTCGGCGACCTTCACGAAACCCTCCTGTCCGTTCTCGATCAGGTAGTGACGGACCCGGTCGTCCCCGAGAGGCGGGTTCATGATGTCGTTCCTGGTCGCCACTATCGCCAGAGGTATCGTGGAGGCCTTGCTGGGACTCGACGAGGTGATCTGAGTGAACATGTAGTGGAACGACTCGAAGACCTCCATGGGCGTGGACCCCCTCCTCTGCCTGGCCAGGGACACGGGGTCGAACGCGAACACGATCCCGTCGGTGTAGTTGTAGTACTCCTCGAACAGAGCCTTGCCCTCTCTGGGCTCGAACTCCTGGCCAGAGATGTCGTTTATGAGGAGTTCCTTGTCCGGCATCGTCCTGGACCTGAGGAAGAGGCACTCCGTGTCCAGCTCCCCCGGCGCGGTCTTGGCGGCGACATCCTTGGCCATGACGGACTGCTTCGAAATCCCGGGCGTCACAGCCTCGACCGTGACGTCCCTTGTCCTCG
Source organism: uncultured Methanomassiliicoccales archaeon (assembly GCA_959597175.1). Classification (GTDB taxonomy): domain Archaea; phylum Thermoplasmatota; class Thermoplasmata; order Methanomassiliicoccales; family Methanomethylophilaceae; genus Methanoprimaticola. Next base: position 65,930 of record CAUFXM010000005.1, on the reverse strand, counting down.
CCATCGCCGAGATGGTCCCTACCGCCGCGAGCATCATCGTCGTCTTCCCGGCACCGACTGCCCCGACCATCGCGATCGATACGGGCATGGCCTCCCTGGTCTCGATGTCCGCACCGCAGTAAGGGCAGACCGTCCTCAGACCGGACCTCTTTCCAGCGGTGCAGGGGATCTGGTGGCCCTTGTTGCAATAGTGGTTCTTGTAGCCGTACTCATTCGGGACAGGATAGTCCAGGTCGAGACCGCACTTGCACTTCACCTTGGGCCTCACGAAGTTCCTCTTGCACTTGGGGCATACCGCGAACTGCGTGGACTTCTCGTACTCCCTGCCCTCCTTCTTGGCTGCGGACTTGATCCTCACCCCGATGACCGCTCTGACCACGGAATACGGGATGATCAGGAAGACTGTAAGGAGCAGGGCCCACCATGCGTAGAGCGGAAGGAGCACTATTGGCACGACGACCAGGGCCTTGTGCTTTGCCCAGGCCCCGGTGATGAGTCCCCACGGAGCGGCCAGGCATCTCAGGAACGACTTGGGCCTGTGGGTCCACAGGTACTGTGCCGGGTTCTCCCTGCCCTGGCAGTCCAGGGAGGGTTTCGTGAACATGCCCACGGCTGCGAGCACGAGCCCTGCGACGACAAGGACGAGCTCGACTGTGTCCCTGACATCGGTCGAATCCGACACGTATCCGGACAGGGTGGACAGGAAGGAGTCGTACAGTCCTGTCAGCGGCGACAGGACGTCCCCGAGGTCGATGCCCATCTCGCCCCCGTGGGGGAGGAACAGGAACATGGACACCGTCCCCGTCTCTAGAAGGTTGTCGGCCGTCAGCATCAGCGACAGCGCGGCGTATACGAGTGCAATACCGAAGACGATCCCCACGATCGCCTTGTTCATCCCATTCATTGCCCTCACGTATGTGCAGTGCCTTAATCAACCTAACGCGCATGCGCGCGGAGCGGGTCCGGGACCCCCGGCTCACTTGAGATACGAGTAAAGGCTGAACGCGGAGAGCAACACCATCACGATGCCAATGACCAGCATCATCGTGTCTGTCGTAGCCCCGGGATACAGTATCAGTATCAGTCCGATGACCGCCATGAGGGCCCCCACGACGATCGCGGTCCTCTTCCTGCGCTCGCCGGCATCGAGGTTGGAGACGATTGCCATGGCCCCCAGCACGATGAGGAACACCCCGACCAGGATGATCAGGATGGACGTCATCTGCCCGGTGGCTATCACAAGCAGCAGACCGACTATCGCGGCCAGCAGACCTACAGCCAGGTCCGCGCCCCCGTCTTTAGACCTGATCCCCCTGCTGGCTGCCGAGGACCCGTACACCATGAGCATCACGCCGGCGAAGACCACCAGGACTGACACCGCACCCGAACGGAGCACGATCATTACGATGCCTATCAGCAGCATCAGTATCGCAGTCGCCAGTGGGTCCCTGGTCGGCATAACCCTCTCCAAATCCCTTCCCATGCGGGGGCCAAGGAGTTGTTCGTTCTTAAGCCTCATCCGGACGGACGGCCCTCCCAATCAGCCTTTTCTACTACATCGCCGCTTGGACCCGCATGGTCAAGTCAGTCAGCGCCTGCCACATCCTGGTGGGCAACGAGAAGGATGCGCAGAAGATCATGGACCGCCTCGCCAAGGGAGAGGACTTCGGGGAGCTCGCCAAGAGGTTCTCCAAGTGCCCCTCGAAATCCAAGGGAGGCAACCTGGGATGGTTCGGCAAGGGGGACATGGTGCCCGAGTTCGAGAAGGCCTGCTTCGAAGGCAAAACAGGAGACGTGGTCGGGCCGGTGAAGACCGAGTTCGGATACCACGTGATAAAGATCACCGGTCAGAAATGAGTTTTAGATGGCCGTTCCGGGACGATCCCGGGACGGCCGGTACTGGTTCACTTCGAAATCCTGTTGAGCTGGTAGGCCTGGAACAGGTTCAGCAGACCGGATACAGCCATCAGGACCCCGATGACGATCATGACCACGTCGGCCGTCTCGTCCAGGTTCATGAACGCCACGATTCCGAGCACGACGAGAATGACGCCGATGACCACGGTCACGGCGCGACTGCCCTTTGCAACAGCGAATCCACCGCCGATCCCCAGCAGGGAGATCAGCCCGACGATGATCAGGCCCAGGGCCAGGAGGATCATGGCCACGTCTTCGACCAACTGGTCCAGGACTATGAACGCTATCCCCACTACGACCATGACCACTCCCATTACAAGCGTCATGGTGAACTTGCTCTTCATGGCGTCGTAGATCGCCAGCAGCCCGCCGATGAGCATGAAGACCCCTGCGAGGATGATGATCCACGAGAGAGCCTCGCTCTGGAACACGGCGAGCAGTATCCCCAGTATCAGAAGGAGGATCCCTGACACGAGGGAGTCCTTCCAGGGGTTGAACTTCTCAATAGTGACTTCCATATCGGTCGCCCGGACGAATATCGTCAGATATCGGTTTTAAAACTTGCGACCGGACGATGACGGACGACCGCGGGAACCTGATGGCAGAGGTCCTGACCGAAGAGAATATCGGTTCCCGGGTTCGATTCGACGATGTCGGATAATCCATCTATCTCCGACCAGTGGTCCAGCAGGATCAGATCGGGGCTTTCTACCGCGTCCCCTTTTGTCCAGACCCTGAGGCCCATGCTCCTGGCAACGTCCCCGATGAACTCGACCAGCTGGCTCCTCCCGAAACGTCTAGGGCCGGTGATTACGTCGCCCGACCTGTCCTCAAGGAATGCCTTTGCACGGTCCTCGAGACGGACCGGATCGGAGAGGGGTTCCAGACAGTATCCCATATATTGCAGAAGGTAAGGGGTTTGGAAAAAGGTTTGGAAGGTCTCCACCCTCACATACCCATCTTCTTCTTGACATCGTCGTCAAACATGAAGACAAGCAGGAAGAGGTAGATGATGGCCATGAGGATGGCGGAGATCGAGCTGAGTCCGATGGGGACGATGCCGAACAGGTTGACCAGGAACAGGATGACGAAGACGACCACGAGGACGATCCAGAGGATCTTGTCGAAGGTGGTTGTCTTGCCGTCGTTGATCGTCTTACCTATCCAGAGGAGGATCAGACCGAAGATGAACGAGAGGATCTGCATCCCGATGGCTCCCAGGTCTCCGACCTCGATCAGGACCTGACCGATGATTCCGAAGAACGCGGCGACGATGGTGCACGTACCCACGGTCAGGACCAGGCGGGCAACGATTTCGATCTTCTCGGAAATGGCTCCTGTACGAACGCTGTTTCCGAATCCGAAGTAGATCAGACCGCCGATCAGCGCTCCGATCGCTATGACGAGGTAACCGATCTGGTCGCCGGCCCCCTCATGCTCCGCGAAGGCGTCGTAGAACCCTACGAGTGCGCTGACGATCATCAGGAGACCTGCGAAGAACAGCGCCCACCCCGCAATCTTGGTGTTGTCAAAGAATGACATAAAAAATCCATTGGTCTTCACGGTATTTAAAATTGAACGTGATACAAATTATGAACGCATATTATTTGTCACCCCTAAATTTTTTTCCTGCTGGAACCGGGCGGATGCTGGGAAACTCCCCTGCATATTGCATTCGAAGAAGGTACATTATTATGCACCCAGCTGGATTCAGGGCTCATGGTAAGTGCATGTCCTCAGGAGGGCGACCCCCGCGGGAAGGTCGCAGACTTCGTCTCCAACCCTGAATTCAAGGCTATTGCGGGCCTAAGGACCGACGGATTGCAGTTCCTGATCGACCTCATAACCTCAGAGATCCGCGAACAGGAGCCGGAGTCCGGGATCGTGTTCATAGACAGGGAGGTCCTGAGCGACAACTCGATCGACTTCCCGAAGGATCTCGCGTCATACCTCGAAGGGATGACATCCGACGGGAAGAGGATGAACTTCCTCATGTGCGACGACCTGCCCATAGTGGGCTGGCAGTCGGCGCTGTCCTCGCTGCAGGGCAGGGACGCCCAGGTCTACTGCTTCTCTGTGGCCTGCAGGCAGATCCCCATGTGCTCAAAGCTGATCTGACCCGGTAGACCTTGGCTCAGCTGGCGTCCCTGATTGCCAGGAGCATGTCGTGGAAGGTGGTCTCCTGGGGGACTATGTCCGGAGCGAACCCGAGCGACGCGAGCCTCTCCGAGGTGGGGCGCCCTATGGCGGCGATCTTCACGCCTCTGAGGTAGCCGTCCGCCGCCTCCTTGCCGTAATGGTCCTCCATCCCCTTGATGAATGACGATGCGGACATGGGGGACGTGAAGGCCATCACATCCATCTGCCGCCTCTTGATGGCGATGAACATATGGAGGAGCGCGGGACACATCCCCACCTCCTTCAGCTTGTATGACGCGATGTCCACCAGGTCCGCCCCGGCGGCGACGAGGCCGTCGGAGAGGATGTCGGTGCCGCTGTCGGAGCGGACCACGACGACCCTCCTCCCCGAAATGTCCCCCTTGAGTAGGTCCACCAGCCCGTAGGACGAGAAATCCTCGGGGACCGCGTCCACGTCCACGCCTGCGGCCTTCAGCCTCTTGGTGGTGGCGGGACCTATCGAGACGACGCGTTTTCCGGCGAGCATGCCGGGGAGCCCGTCGCCGAAGCGCTTCTGGCACTGCTCCACGGCGGTGGACGACCCGAACACGACCGTGCATCCGTCCGTGATCGAGGCCTGCATCCTCTCGAACTCCGCCTCGTCGCCCGGCATTATCTCCAGGGATGGGGCGGCCATGACGGTGAACCCCAGGTCCTCCGCCTCCTTGACGGAATCCTTGATCCTCTGGACCGGGCGCGTGAACCCCAGCGTCGTCATGCCAGGTCCCCCAGGATGTCACGGACCTTGGCGACCTCCCCGACGACCATTATGCCAGGCGGCTCCAGGCCATTGTCCCTGATGGCGGACTCCAGACCGGACACGGTGGTGACGGCTACCCTCTGCTCCGGAGTCGATCCCTTGGAGATCACCGCAGCCGGCGTGTCAGGCGACATCCCTCCGGCTATGAGCTCGGCGGATATCCTCCCGGCGTTGCCGAGACCCATCATGATGACCAGGGTCCCGTGCCCGGAGACCAGCGCCCTCCAGTCGACCCTGTCGGTCTCCCTGTCCGCCTTCTCGTGACCGGTGATGAACGTGACGAGGGAGGCGTGGTCCCTGTGCGTCACAGGTATGCCGGCAAGCTCGGGGACGGAGATCGAGGACGACACCCCCGGGACGACGTGGACCTCGACACCCGCCTTCCTGAGCTCCTCAGCCTCCTCAGCACCGCGGCCGAACAGGAACGGGTCCCCGCCCTTCAGACGCACGACGGTCTTCCCGTCCTTGGCGTACTTCACCAGCAGTTCGTTGGTCTGCCATTGGCTGAGGTGGTGGTCCCTGGCCCTCTTGCCGGCGTCGATGACCTCGGCATCTGGCCTGCACTCCTTGAGCAGATCGGGATTGGCAAGAGCATCGTACATGACCACGTCCGCCTGCCTCAGGAGCTCCAACCCCTTGATCGTGAAGAGGCCCGGGTCCCCTGGCCCGGCGCCCACAAGATAAACCTTCCCTGTCATATCGAATCCCTCTTTGCGGTAAGGTACTCCGCGATGTCCAGCAGCTCGTCCATCACATAGTCGGCGGACAGCATAGCCTCCGCCCTCCTGGGCCCGTCCGAGTAGCCGTACGAGACCGCCCTCACCAGGACGCCCCCGTCCGTCACCTCGGCGTTGATGCCCACCGGCGAGGAGCATCCTGCCCCCATGAGCTTCATTATCCCCCTCTCGACCCCGACCGCGAGACGGGTGGCGGGGTCGTCCAGCGCACGGACGGCGTCCAGGGTGGCGGGGTCGTCGGATCTGCACTCCACCGCGATGACGCCCTGGGCGGGCGCTGGGATGAATTTGGTCTTATCAAGCACGGCCATCGGTCTGTCGATGCCCATACGGTCCAGACCGGCCTTGGCCAGTATGATGGCGTCGTACTCACCCGCGTCAAGCTTGGAGAGACGGGTGTGTATGTTCCCCCTGAGCGGGACAACCTGGATGTCGGGACGGACCTCCCTGAGCATCTCCACCCTCCTGACCGAAGACGTCCCAACCCTAGCCCCCTCGGGGAGCTCCTCGAGAGGACAGGGAAGGATAACGTCCTCCACGGAGTCGCGGTTCAGGACCGCGGCCACGCACAGGCCGGGAGTGACGTCTATGGGAACGTCCTTCAGGGAGTTGACGGAACAGTCTATCTCCCCCTTCAGCATGGCCTCGTCCAACTCGCGGACGAATGCGCCGGTGGCGGCCATCTGATTCAACGGGGACGTGAGGTCTATGTCGCCCAACGCCTTGATGCCGACAATCTCGCAGTCCACGTCCGGGCGGACGGAGGCCATCCTGTCGCGGAATATCTCCGTCTGCCTCATGGCGAGCTTGCTCTCGCGGGTGCCTACCCTCATCCCCTCTTCACCTCGGAGAAGAAGCCCTTGTAAGCCTCGCAGAGCCTCTCCACCGTCTCGTCGTCATGGACCAGGGACATGAAGCTCAGCTCCAGCGCCGACGGGGCGAGGTACACGCCGTTGGCGAGCATGTGCCTGAACAGCCTGTCGAACATGGCACGGTCGGCAGTCTCCGCCTGGGTGCCGTTCCTCACCTCGGTCGGGCCGAAGAACACCTCGTACATCGAGGCGACGGAGTTCACGCATCCGCTGACGCCGGCGTCCTCCATGGACTCCCTGATCGACGAGGTGAGCCTCGCCGTGCGCTTCTCGAGGTCCGCGTAGTTGCTGCCGGTGCACATGAGGTCTATCTGCGCCAGACCTGCGGCGGCGGATACGGGGTTCCCCGCGAACGTGCCAGCCGCGTAGACCGGTCCCTGGGGAGCCACCTGGGACATGATGTCGGCCCTGCCCATGAACGCCGCGCACGGGAACCCTCCCCCGATCACCTTGGCCATGGTGGTCATGTCCGGGGTGACCCCGTAGCGCTTCTGGGCGCCGCCGGACGAGGCCCTGAACCCGGTGATGACCTCGTCGAAGATGAGGATGACATCGTTCTCCTTCGTGATCTTCCTGACCTCCTCCAGATAGCCCTTGTCGGGCGGGACCAGACCGACGTTGCCCAGCACTGGCTCCATGATGACGCATGCGATGTCGTTCCTCTCCAGGACGTCGCTCATGGCCTGCGGGTCGTTGTACTCGACCGTGAAAGTATGCTTGGCCGTATCCGCCAGGACCCCCTTCGACGACGGGACCCCCTCTGCCGAGCCGCTGCCAGCCGCGACAAGCGCGGAGTCGTGCGCCCCGTGGAACCCGCCCCTCATCTTCACGATGTCGTCCCTTCCGGTGAACCCGCGGGCCGTGCGGATCGCGTGCATGGTGGCCTCGGTGCCTGTGACCGCCAGCCTGACCATCTCGGCGGATGGCACCTCCTTGTGGATCCTCTCCACGAGAGCCAGCTCCTGCTCGGAGGGGCATCCGAACACCGCGCCCCTGGTGAGCTGGTCCCTCACGGCCTCCATCACCTTCGGATGGGCGTGGCCGGTAATGAGCGGACCGTAGGCCATGCACATGTCTATGTACCTGTTGCCGTCCACGTCCTCGATGGTGCATCCGCTACCGCCTTTCATGAACAGCGGATACGGCTTGAAGGCCCTCACCGGGCTGGACACGCCGCCCGGACTGAGCTGTGACGATTCCGAGAAGAGCTGCTCAGACCTTGCCATGGTATCACAGCATCCTCGCGACTTCCTCGGCGAAGTATGTGATGATGATGTCGGCGCCTGCCCTCTTTATGCCGAGCAGCGACTCCATCATGATCCTGTCCCCGTCGATCCATCCGTTCGCCGCACCCGCCTTTATCATGGAGTACTCTCCGGACACCTGGTATGCCGCCAGGGGCAGGTCGAACCTCTCCCTGGCATCCCTGATGATGTCCAGGTACGGTCCTGCGGGCTTGACCATGATCATGTCGGCGCCCTCGGCGACGTCCATCTCAATCTCCCTCATGGCCTCGAGCCTGTTCCCGCAGGGCATCTGGTATCCCGCGCGGTTCCCCTTGCCGGGGGCGGACTCCGCGACATCCCTGAACGGACCGTAGTACGCGCTGTAGAACTTGGCGCTGTACGCCATGATCGGCACGTTCTTGAAACCCGCATCGTCGAGGGCGATCCTTATGGCGGCTATCTGTCCGTCCATCATGCCGCTGGGGGCGATGATGTCCGCTCCCGCCTCCGCCTGGGAAACGGCAGTCCTCCCATAGAGCTCGATGGTCTCGTCGTTGAGGACGTATCCGGAATCGTCGAGGACCCCGCAGTGGCCGTGGTCGGTGTACTCGCACAGGCACAGGTCGGCTATGACCAGCATATCGGAGTTCTCCTTCAGCCCGGCTATCGCCTTCTGGACGACCCCGTCGCTCTCGTAGGCCCCGGTCCCGCAGGCGTCCTTGTGCGAGGGGATGCCGAACACGAGCACCGAGTTGACGTTGCTCTCCTGGATCCCGCTGGCTATCCCGTCGTATCCTTTCAGCGGGTACGTGGGGACGCCGGGCATGGAGTCGGTCAGCTTCACCGAGTCGATGTTGGCGTCGAAGAATATGGGCAGCACCAGCTCATCAGGGTGCAGCCTGGTCTCGGCCACAAGGTTCCTCATCCTCTCGCTCTGCCTCAGCCTCCTGAGGCGCACATCAGGGTACATCATCATTGCACATCACCCAATCCGAACAATTCGACGGCGGCCTCGCACCTGTCGGTGCGGCCGTCGCGTGAGGCCTCCCTCAGATTCCTGTAGAGTTCGGCCGTGAACTTGTTTGAGAGAGCCCTCGACAGGTCGTCGATGAGCTCGTGGACATCGGCGGCTCCCGCCCTGGACAGGGCGGTCTCCACCTCATGCTCCCTTATGGCGGCCATTTTGATACCGATCCTGCGTATCACGTCGTTGGCCAGCTGCTCCCTCTGCTCGGAATCCAGCCTGGCCAGCTCCTGGCCTATGATCTTCTCGGCGCTGACTATCTCGTTGCGCCTCCTCTCCACGTTGCGCATGGCTATGGTCTGGAGCGAGTCCATGTTCTCGAGGTCGACGTTCGGGATTCCTGCCACCTCGGCATCCGTATTCCTCGGTACGGACACATCGATGATCAGAAGCGTCCTGTCCGGTCTCCTCGCCATGGCCTCCTCCACATGGTGTGTATGGAGCACTGCGTGCGGAGCCCCTGTGGCCACGAGGACCACGTCCGACTCGGCGACGGCCTCGGTGAGGCGGGCCATGCTCACAGCCTTCCCGCCCAGCTCGTCTGCCAGCTCTATGGCGCGACTGTATGTCCTATTCGAGACTATCACCGTGCCCACATTCTTGCCGACCAGGTTCTTGGAAATCACCGAGGCTATGTCCCCGGCCCCCAGTATCGTTATCGCCTTCCCGCCCAGGTCCCCTATCCTGCTCTCCGCCAGCTCCACGGCGGCGGACCCCACGGACACGGCGCCCTTGTTGAGAGCGGTCTCCGACCTGACCCTCTTCCCGACTATCATTGCGTTGTCGAACAGGCGGGTGAGCATTGCACCCACATGACCCTCCTCCTTCGCCTTGGCATAGGACTCCCTGACCTGGTGCTGGATCTGGTCCTCCCCCACGATGAGGGAGTCCAGCCCGCACACCACCCTGAACAGGTGCTTGATGCTCTCCCTGTCCTGCAGAATGTACGCGATGTTGGACGAAGGCACAACCGTCTTGATTGTGGATTGTAGGTAATCCTCCACCGCACGGTTGTCCGTCACGGCCGTGTACACCTCGAAACGGTTGCAGGTCCTCACGATCACGTACTCGGTGACCTGGGGGACCCCGGTGATCCTCTTCCCGATCTCGGACTCCAGTAGGGGGACTACGTCGTTCAGGCCCTCCGTCCCCCCGGCGGAGGTGTGCGTGACATGCATGCTGACTATCATTCGAGACCGCCCCTCCTCAACGCGGCCGCATAGGCCCCTTCCCTGTCGCCTGCCCTTAGGAGTCCCCAGACGTCATCGTCCGCCAGGACCCCGGCCAGGAACTCCGCCCTGCCTGGCTGGGTCGGTATCCTGTCGCGGATCACCGCCCTGAGGTCGACCAGGAGCGCGAGCATGGCGTCGTACGACGGGTCGAGCCAATCGTCTATCCTCTTGATCACATAGGGCGGGAAGGCCGGCACCCTCCCCTCGGAGGAGACCGTCACGGTGTATCCGTCCCTGTGCAGCGTGGACGGGATCAGGACGTCCCCTCCGCCGTGTGCGGAGTTGGTCATGATCCCCTTCGACATCGACAGATCGCGTATCGCATCGTTGAGCTCATGGCTCGAGGTGGCTGCCACGACTATGTCCGCCCCGTCCATGCAGGGGCCCGCCGTCTCCGGGTCCACGGCCTCCCTGACGACCTCCTCCGCCATGGATTCGAGCTCCGGGAGGACCTCTGGGGAGACGACCCTGATCCTGAAGCCCTCGAAATGGCGGCACTTGCGCAACGCCACGGCCCCTCCGCCGAACACGACCACGAGACGGTTGCCGGGGGAGAGCGAAATGGGCGACATCAGGACCTTTTCCATTGGCCAACTACCTCTGACGGTGACAACGCACAAGGACGTGATAAACTCTTGGTTTATGCATCCAACAGCAGAAAAGTATGCGTTTAAATATAGGGGGCGGGGGTATGGCCGGAACGCCGGTCGGCATCCAGGCCCGCACCCCCACGTCCTGTTGCGTCCGACTCGGGACGCGGAACCCGGGATGAGGATGCTCAGACCTTGTCCAGCGCCTGTGACAGGTCGGCGATTATGTCCTCTATGTGCTCGCAACCGATGGACAGCCTGATGGTGGACGGCTTTATCCCCGACTCTGCCAGCTGCTCCTCCGAGAGCTGCGAGTGGGTGGTGCTGGCTGGATGGATGACCAGCGACTTCATGTCGGCAACGTTGGCCAGGAGGGAGAACAGCCTCATCGAGTCGGCGAAGCGCTTTGCCCCCTCCCTTCCGCCCTTGGTCTCGAACGTGAAAATGGATCCCGCGCCGTTGGGGAAGTACCTCTCGTAGAGCGCATGGTCGGGGTGGTCGAGGAGCATCGGATGGTTCACCCTCTCCACCTTGGGATGACCGGACAGGAACTCCACCACCCTCTGGGTGTTGTAGACGTGGCGCTCCACCCTGAGGCTCAGGGTCTCCAGCCCCTGCATCAGGGCGAAGCTGTTCACCGGCGAGATGCAGGCTCCCATGTCCCTCAGGATTATGGCCCTGACCCTGGAGCAGAACGGTGCATCGGGGATGTCCCTGGCGAAGCACACGCCATGGTAACTCGGGTCCGGCTCTGACATGTGCGGGAACCTGCCGGATCCGACCCAGTCGAACCTCCCGCCCTCCACTATCACCCCTCCCAGGACGGTGCCGTGGCCGCCGATGAACTTGGTCGCGGACTCTATCACGATGTCCGCGCCATGGTCGAGCGGTCTGAACAGGTAGGGCGTGGCGAATGTGTTGTCCACCACGAGAGGCACCCCATGCCTGTGGCACATCTCGGCCAGGGCGTCGATGTCTATCAGGTTGGCGTTGGGGTTGCCGATGGTCTCCACGAACACCGCCTTGGTGTTGTCGCGGATGGCCCTCTCGAAGTTCCCGATCGGGTCGGGCTGAGTGGGGTCCACGAAGGTGCAGTCCACCCCGTAGGACTTCATCGTGTGGCCGAAGTAGTTTATCGTGCCCCCGTAGATCGTGATGGACGAGACGATGTGGTCCCCTGCAAACGCCAGGTTGTTGATCGCATACGTGATCGCGGCCGCCCCCGATGCCACCGCCAGCGCGGCGGTTCCCCCCTCGAGCGCGGCGATCCTCCTCTCGAACGCCTCCGTCGTGGAGTTGGTGAGACGGCTGTATATGTTCCCGTCCTTCCTGAGGGCGAATCTGTCGGCCGCGTCGTCGCAGTCCTTGAAGACGTAGGATGTGGTCAGGTAGATGGGCACCGCGCGGGAGTCCGATGCCGGATCCGGTTCCTCCTGGCCGGCATGCAGCATGACGGTCTCGAACCTCAGCCCGTCCTTGTTCAGCGGTCCCGCGGGAACGTTCTCATCGTCTCTGAATCCCATATGGCATTCCTCTGGCTCCCCCATCGTCGGAGACGTATTTACGTCCGAGGACGGGGTCAGTACCTCAGCTTCACGCCTAGGCTCCTCTCGTAGTAGTCCCTGTGGAAGAACCTGCGTCTTCCGACGGTCGCCTCCCCGAACTCTATGGCCTGCTTCGGACAGAGCTCCAGACAGCTCATGCACATGCTGCAGCGCTCCTCGTCCCATACCGGCTTCCTGTGGTAGACCTTGATAATCTGCTCCGGGCAGACCTCCTCGCAGATCCTGCACTCGATGCACCTGTCGGTGACGGTGAAGGGTTCGGTGACCCTGTCCTCGTCGTACCTGGGGTAGACCGAGCGCCAATCCTGCGAACCCCTGTGCTTGCAATGGTCGCCGGACTCCCCTCCCTTTATCGATTCTATGATCGAGTCTATCTCCCCTTCGGCGATGTCGAGGGTCTCCGCCTCTTGATCAGGGGTCGGTGGTTCGAATGCGAAGATGGAGTTGTCTGGCATCACGACGTCGTAGGAGGCGTCCACCCCAAGGCGCGTTCCGAGCGTCTCGGACAGCATCTCGCAGGCCCCTCCGGACTCCTCCCCGCAGGTCGCCACGCAGAACACCCTCCCCGGATTCCTGACCTGGATGTTCTCAGCCAGCGTCCTCACCATGGAGGGGAGCCCGTAGTAGTACGTGGGGAACACGAAGCCGATGGGTTCTCCAGCGGCATCGTACCCGAAGCGCTTGTACCTGACAGCGGCGGCTACGTCCACCATGCCCACGCCCAGCGCGTCCGCGATGCGGCGGGCCACATGGTAGGAGTTGCCGGTTCCCGAGAAGACGAATATCATGCCCGTTCCCACTCGGGGAGCGGATATAAAGGGTTCGTCACATGTGATAACGGCGTTAATACCGTTAACTCCCACGGGTGACGGAGGCGAGCATGCGGACGTACTCCGGGTCCCCCGAATCGGACTCCCACTCGTCGAAATCCACCTTCCCGCCGTGGCAGAACCGACGGTACCTGACCACCTCCGGCGCCCGGTACGGCGCCAGGCGGAACTCGTTGGCCAGGGTCTTAACGGGAAGCGGTGCGGTCATGGTGCGGGACATCATCATCGAGATCATCCTCGACGGGGCGTCCGGCTCCTCCGCCGACAAGGGGCACTCCGACCACCTCACCGCCGACACGGCGAGGGCGTACAGCTCCACCGCATCGAGCACGGTGCCCTCGAATGACTCGTCGACATCCCCGTCTCCCCCCATCGCCACCTCTGCGAGGGACCTGGCGCAGGCGACGAGCGACTCGCACGTTCCCTCCGTCGGATCGATGCGGAACTCCGTCTCCGGGATCTTCCCCAGAATCTCCTGGACGACCGTCCTCTGGAACCTCACTATCGACTCAGACCTGCTCTCTGGATCCATGGACGGTCATGTCCTCGTGGATATTTGGACGGTTCGCCGGCCCTCCCTGCAAGGAGTCGAAGAAGCGCTCCACCACCCCCACCATCATGGGCGACATTGGGTGGACCTGGGAACCGGACACGTCGTTCAGGAGCGTGCACGGACCGGTCCGGGACATCGCCCGGATCTCCAGGCAGCGTGCGAACACCTCCCTCCTCTGCAGATAGTAGTCCTCCCTGCCCTGGGGCAGGGCACCGTCGACCTCGTGGCGATAGGTGTCGTACACCTCCCGGAACCCCGCACTCGCGGAGATCCAGCCGAGGCTGTGGTCCAGGCAGTGGCCGTACTCGTGGACGAAAGTCCCAGGGGACAGCGCGTTGACGAACACCGTCCTGAAGTCGCCCTCGTACCACGCGACGCTTTCCAGACCCTGGCTGATGCGGACGTGGGAGTACCTCCTGAACCTGACACATGCGAGGAACCCCTTGGACACCGGAGGCAGGACCCCTGACCCAAGCATGCCTGAGAAGCAGTCCCCCACCTCCGCTATCGCCTGGTCGGTCATGCGTCCATCGAACTCCACCTTGGCGAAACATGCGTTCAGCGGCGTCTCGGACTCCCGCCTCCTCACCCTCGCAGACCTCCCGAGGCGTTCAAGATTCATCGCCACCACCCTGGGGAAACCCCTGAATATGCCCATGACCGCAGCCCATGCCCTCAGCGAGCCTATCGGCCCATCCAGACGGCCCCTGCGCAGACCCACTGCGGAGAACCAGTCGCCGTACCCCAGGAACGCGGATCCGCAGCCGAGCTCCCCCAGGAACCCCGACAGCTCCACCGAACTGCGGTTCGAGAGGAACAGCGCGCACATGTGGATGTGCCACATCGCACCGACGAGCATCGCCTCGGCGCCGACCGAGCGTATGCACCCGAAGACCTCGTCCCCCCGCGGATGGTGGACCATGATGCCGTGGAGCTCCGCCACAGGCCCGTCCGCATCGCAGCTCAGGTACCCGAACTCGGTCCCGAGGTACTCGAAACCCATGCGGAACGCCTCCCCCCTCGGTTCGCAACCGTGCTCGCGCAGGAACCCGTGGACGTGAATGGTGACCTCCGGGTCCACAGTCCTCCGGAACAACCTCGGGGACTCGCGGGTCAGAGTCTCCGCGCACCGGCCTTCCAGACGGGACGCCGCGGCTATCGCCTCGGACGCCAGCTGCGGCGAACCGCATTCCACGTACACCCTCGCAAGCTCGTCCAGCGCGTCCTCTGCCCTCAGATCGATCCCCCGTTCATGTATGGGAGGACGGGAAATAATCCCTGCCCTGCCGCATGACTGGCCCGGACGGACTTCCTGACGGCTTCTTTAAATGGGATTTCCCCATTGCAGCATCCGGATGCCCTCTGACGAAGTCGCAAAGGGAGATGCCGCGCCCAAGGAGAAGAAGACGGCCACGGCGGTGAAGCTCGCCAGCAAGCAGCAGGAGATCTCTGTCACGGAGTTCTTCGAGAAGAACAAGCAGATCCTGGGATTCGACTCCCGCTCCAAGTCCCTCCTCATGGGCATCAAGGAGGCGGTTGACAACTCGCTGGACGCATGCGAGGAGGCGGGGTTCCTGCCGGACGTCGAGGTCAGGATAGAGAGGCTGAACGACGAGGACTACCGCATCAGGATCGAGGACAACGGACCCGGGATCGTCCACAAGATGATGCCGAACGTCTTCGGCCGCCTGCTCTACGGCTCCAGGTTCCACGCCCTGCGCCAGTCCAGGGGACAGCAGGGTATCGGGATATCCGCCACCGTCATGTACGGGAACATCACCACTGGAAAACCGGCACACGTGATGTCCAAGATCGAGGGCGACGACGAGGTGGCCTGGGGGATGGACATCGTCATCGACACCAAGACGAACCGCCCCATAGTCACGAACGACAAGGCGTTCACCTGGGAGGGCAAGGAGCACGGGACCAGCATCGAGTACACGATCAAGGGGAGGTACATCACCGGGAAGCAGTCAGTTTTCGAGTACCTGAAGGACACCGCCATCGTGAACCCCCATGCCCAGATCACGTTCCACGACCCCGACGGCACGAAGTACGTGTTCGAGAGGGCCACCGACATCATGCCTCCGAGGCCCAAGGAGATCAAGCCCCACCCCGAGGGCATGGAGATCGGGGACCTGCTGAAGTACGCGTCCAACTCCGCGCAGAAGACCGTCAGGGCGTTCCTGAAGAACGACTTCTCCAGGATCACCGATAGGCTCGCCACCGAGATACTGGAGAAATCCAAGGTCGACGGGGAGAAGAAGCCCGAGAAGATCACCAGGGACGACGCCATCGCCATACTGGCGGCGATAAAGACCTGCAAGATCATGGCTCCCCCCACGGACTGCCTCTCCCCAATCGGCGACACGCTGATCAAGAAGGGTCTGATGCACGTCCTGGACGGACTGCGCCCGGACTACTACGCCACCCCGGTGACCCGCTCGCCGAAGGCCGTCAACGGCAACCCGTTCATAGTGGAGGCGGGGATCGTCTACGGCGGCGACATCCCGTCGGACGGCCCGGTGCAGATCCTCAGGTTCGCCAACCGCGTCCCGCTGCTCTACCAGCAGGGCGCCTGCGCCATAACCAAGGCCATCTCCGAGATGGACTGGAGGAGGTACGGGCTGGAGCAGAGGGGAGGCAAGGGCATCCCCTACGGACCGGCCATCATCCTGGTGCACGTGGCATCCACCAAGGTGCCCTTCACATCCGAGGGCAAGGAGGCCGTCGCCGCCTTCCCCGAGCTGCAGAGCGAGATCGGCCTCGCGCTGAGGCTCTGCGCCAGGAACCTGAAGAGCCACCTCAACAAGCTGGAGAGGAAGAAGAAGACCCATGCCAAGTTCGAGATCGTGCAGGAGATCCTCCCGGACATGGCGAAGAAGGCCGCGGACCACCTCGGGAAACCGGTCCCGAACCTCGACAGGACCATCACCCGCATCATGAACGTGGTGTGGGTGGAGCCGGAGACGAAGAAGGTCGACAGGAAGACCATCGACGTGAAGTACACGGTGTACAACTACACGAGCCTCCCGCGCACACTCATGCTGCACGCCCAGGTCCCTAAAGAGGCGGTCAACCTGACGCTGTTCTCGAACCCGATGTTCGTAGACATGAAGGACGACGGCAAGGCCAACTGGGAGGTGAAGGACCTGGCCCCGTCCGAGCATGTGGATATAGGATTCGAGCTCACCGGCGACATGGCGGACACGTTCGACGCCGATGACATCTACTTCTCGGGACTGAACCCCGCCATGGTCATGGGCGCGGAGCTCCTCCCGGGAGACTGGGGCATAAAGGGCATGGAGATCGTCCAGACCGACGAGGGGGACTTCGTGGAGGACGAAGAGGAGGACTCAGAGGAGGTGGAAGACCTTGACGACGAGTGACAGGCAGCAGGAGGCGATGGAGAGCCTCACCCACATCATCGAGAAGATCTACGACCAGATGGACCAGGGCCAGATCCCCTCCATGGATCTCCCCATGAGGTCCAAGAGGAACATCGAGTTCGACCCGCAGCACAACGTCTGGAAGTACGGCGACCTCAGGACGTCCCGTTCGGCGAAGACCGTGAACGGTGCCGTGTCGATGCTGCGCACGGTGTACACGGCGGACTTCATCAACGAGATGATCCGCGAGAACAAGTCCTCGACCCTGAGGGAGATGTACTACATCTCCGAGGGCTGGAACAACGCCAAGTTCCACAGCCAGGACGAGAGCAACCTCCTGGCAGAGGACCTTGAGACGGTGACGCACTGCATGAGGGAGGACTTCAGGCTGAGGCCGGAGGAGGGGAGCTCCCATGTGTACGGGGACATCAACTTCACGACCATGACCAAGAAAGGCATGAAGACCATCAACTGCATGGACGACGTCGCCGAGACCGGCTTCTCCGTTCCGTACAAGGTGGAGCAGGACACGTTCCAGATCGATCCCGGGAACACCAAGTTCGTCATGGCCATCGAGACAGGAGGAATGTACGCCAGGCTGATCGAGAACGGGTTCCCGGAGAGATACGGATGCACGCTCATCCACCTGTCCGGACAGCCGACAAGGTCGACCAGGCGTCTGATCAAGAGGCTGAACGAGGAGTTCGGCATCCCCGTGACCGTGTTCACCGACGGCGACCCGTGGTCGTTCAGGATCTACGCCTCGGTGGCGTACGGCGCCATCAAGACCGCCCACATATCCGAGTACCTGGCGACACCCACGGCGCAGTTCATAGGCATCACCGCATCGGACATCCTGAACTACGACCTGCCCACCGACAAGCTCAACGACAAGGACGTCGGGGCGCTGAACGCGGAGCTCTCCGACCCGAGGTTCGCCGACGAGTTCTGGGTGAACGAGATCCAGGCCATGCTGGGGATGAACAAGAAAGCCGAGCAGCAGGCGCTTGCCAGGTACGGTCTGGACTACGTCACCGACCACTACCTCCCCGAGAAGCTGACCGACATGGGCATCCTGTGATGGCCCCGATGGCGGCACCGGCCGCCATCATTTTTATTATCTGGCACAGTGTCGGCGGAGCATGGACCTCGATGTCAGGGAGATGCTCGCCGACACCATCCGCCGGTTCCTGGACAGGTACTGCAGGGAGAACGAAATAGAGTCGGTGTGGGGAGACCCCATCGTCGGGTTCGGGGACGCCAGGTCCCCGATGTTCGACGAGCTGAAGACGATCGTCCACCCGGACCACTACACGCCGGAGGAGGTCCTGCCCGGAGCCAGGACCGTCGTGTCGTACTACATCCCGTTCTCCAGGGACGTGGCCCACAGCGCCATCTCCGGCGGTTCCGTGTCTCCGGAGTTCGCCTACGCCTGCGTCCTGACCAACAACATCATCGGCGAGCTGGCCGATGCGGTCGAGACCGACATCCGCGCCCTGGACTACGAGGCCAGGATGCCTGAGAACATCTGCCGCCTGGACGGGGACATCGTCAGCAGATGGTCCCAGAGGCACGTGGCCCGCATCTGCGGGATGGGCACATACGGACTGAACAACATGCTGATCACCGACTCGGGGTGCTGCGGCAGGTTCTACTCAGTGGTGACCACCATGGAGATCGAGCCGGACCCGATCCCGCAGGAGGAGCGCTGCCTGTACAGGAAGGACGGCAGCTGCGGGGTGTGCATGCAGAGATGCAGGGTGAACGCCATCGCGCCGGGCGGATTCGACCGCTGGAGCTGCGACAGGGACGGGGACTCGTCCCGTCAGGCCTTCGGCGTATTCGCATGCGCGAAGTGCATCGTCGGGCTGCCCTGCTCGTTCAGGGATCCCTCGAGGTGATCGGATGGACACCAGGGACTGGATCGTATCGTTGATCGAGGGGTTCATCCCCGACTACTGCGGAAGACATGGCGTCGAACCCATATGGAGGAGGCCCCTGGTTGGCCTGGCGGACGCCAGGTCCCCCCTGTTCCCGCAGCTGAGGGAGATCGCGTACGTCGACCACAGGATGCCCTCGGACTACCTGGAGGACCCTGTGACGGTCGTATCGTACTTCCTGCCGTTCGTGGAGGAGGTTGCGGAGGACAACATCGCTGGCGACAGGCCCACCGTCGGCTGGGCGAAGGCGTACAAGCTCACGAACGCCATGGCTGCCGAGATGAGCGAGCACATCGCATCGAGGATGAGGGAGATGGGCTACCGTGCCGAGGTCCCGAAGGACATCGGACAGATCGATGGCACCACGTACAGCCACTGGTCCCAGAGACACGTGGCGAGGATCGCGGGGCTCGGGAGCTTCGGTGAGAACAGGATGCTGATCTCCGAATCCGGATGCTGCGGCAGGTACTTCTCGCTGATAACCGACATGCCCTGCGAGCATGACGAGCCGTTCACCGGGGAGAGATGCCTGTACAGACGTGACGGCAGGTGCGGGAGATGTTTCAGGGTCTGCCCCGGTGGAGCACTTGACGGGAAGGGATTCGACAGAGATGCGTGCGACAGGCGCTGCGACGAGAACGGCAGGGCCCTCGGACCGACGGTATGCGGCAAATGCATGGTGGGCATGCCCTGCTCGTTCAGAGACCCTTCGACTTCAAGTGAACTCTAAATACAATCCGCCCCATCGGCCGGGCCATGACTGCGGCAGGTCTCGGTTTCGGCTTGATGCGCCTCCCCCTGAGGGAGTCCAACGATCCCAAGGACGTCGACATGGACGCCGTCGACCACATGGTGGACGCCTTCATCTCTTCCGGATGGGACTACTTCGACACGGGATACTTCTACCATCAGGGAAGGAGCGAGCCGACGGCCGGGGCAGCCATCGCCGACCGCCACCCCCGCGGCAGCTTCAGGCTTGCCACCAAGATGCCCCTGAGGGCGCTGAAGGAGAAGGGCGACCCGGAGAGGTTCTTCTCCGAGCAGCTCTCCAGGTGCCATGTGGACATGTTCGACAGCTACCTCATGCACAACCTGTGCAGGGGGTTCAGGGATGCAACCGACCGCACGGACGCCTTCGGGTTCTGCCTGAGGATGAGGGACGAGGGGAGGATAGGCAGGCTCGGGATGTCCTTCCATGACGACCCGTCGTACCTCAGGGAGGTGCTGGACACATTCGATGGGATAGAGTTCGTCCAGCTCCAGATCAACTACCTGGACTGGGAGAACCCGTCCGTCCGCGCCAGGGAGTGTTACGAGATAGTCAGGGAGCACGACCTCCCCATAGTGGTCATGGAACCCGTGAAGGGCGGGGTGCTGTCCGACGTGCCCGGGGACGTGGAGGCGCTGCTCAGATCCGTGGAACCCGACTGGAGCCCGGCATCATGGGCACTCAGGTTCGTGGCGGGACTGGACGGGGTGGAGACCGTCCTATCCGGGATGTCCGACATGGGGCAGCTGGAGGACAACATGTCCACGTTCAGGGACGTCCGGCCCCTGGACGATGAGCATATGGAGGTCCTGCGCAAGGCGGCTGTGATGATCTCCTCCGTCACCGCCGTCCCATGCACCGGATGCGGATACTGCACCGAGGTCTGTCCAAAGGCCATCCCGATCCCCGACTACTTCTCAATCTACAACAACCACATGAGGATCCCGGAAGGAAGGCCGTCCCCGCACCCGTTCTACTACATGAACAGGTCCCACGGGGTGTCCAAAGCGTCGGACTGCATAGGATGCAGGAGGTGCGAGGCCGTATGCCCCCAGCACATAAAAGTCCGCGATCTGATGCCGGACGTGGCGAGGAAGCTGGAGACGCTGTGATAACATGGACGGAAGGACGCTCTATTTCGAATGCTACTCCGGGATCAGCGGGGACATGGCCGTAGCGGCCATGCTGGACCTGGGAGCCGACAGGGAGGCCCTGGACAGGGCGCTGTCGTCCCTGGAGATCGGAGGCTTCAGGACGGAGATCACAAGGGTGAGCAAATCCGGCCTGGACGCATGCGACTTCGACGTGATACTGGACGAGGACAACCACGACCACGACATGGAGTACCTGTACGGCCATGGGCACGATCACGGGCACGACCATCACGGGCACGATCACAATGAACATGACCACGGTCACGACGGCCACCACCATGCCCACAGGGGCCTGCCGGAGATCGTTGCGATCATCGACTCGGCGGAAATGACCGACGGCGCCAGGACGGTCTCCAGGAGGATCTTCGACATCATCGGCGAGGCCGAGGCAGAGGCCCACGGGGTCCCCAAGGACAGGGTCCACTTCCACGAGGTCGGCGCCGTCGACTCGATAGTGGACGTCATCGCCCTGGGCGTCTGCCTGGACAGCCTCGGGGTGTCCGACGTCTGCTTCTCCGAACTCTACGAGGGTACGGGGTGCGTAAGGTGCCAGCATGGGGTCATCCCGATTCCCGTGCCCGCCGTCGTCAACATCGCAAGGGCCCACGGGCTCCCCCTGAGGGTCACGGACTCCATGGGCGAATACGTCACTCCAACAGGAGCGGCTTTCGCGGCGGCGGCCCGCACCTGCGATGTGCCGGCGTCATTCCGCATCGATCGCATCGGGATGGGCGCCGGGAAGAGGGAGTCGGAGAGGTCCGGAATCCTGAGGGCCATGCTGATAGTACCCAGGCCCCCGAGTGACACCGTCGTCAAGCTCGAGTGCAACGTGGACGACTGCACCGGCGAGATGCTGGGGTTCGCGGCGGAGAGGCTGATGAGGGAGGGGGCGAGGGACGCCCATTTCACCCCTGTGTTCATGAAGAAGGGACGCCCGGCGTTCCTGCTGACGGTGATCTGCGTGGAATCGGACAGGGAGCGCCTGGAGTCGGTCATCTTCGAGGAGACCTCCACCGTGGGGATCCGCAGATCCGTGATGGACCGCACCGTGATGGACCGCAGGATCGAGGAGGTCGACACCCCGCTCGGAAGGGTGAGGGTCAAGTTCTGCACCGTCAACGGAACGGAGAAGGCGCATCCGGAATACGAGGACCTGGCGGCCCTGTGCAGGGAGAGGGGCATCCCCTACCGCGAGGCCTACGAGACCGTCATGGCCTCGCTCGGGAAGCGATCCGCGCCAGGATGGCAAGATTATTGAGCCGGGGGCGATTGGGGTCGCCCATGAGCGGACACCGGAGCGATGTGATCACTGTCGGAGGGCATCCCCTGGACGGGCAGCAGCTCGCTGCCGTGATGGACCGCTCCGACACCCAGCTCGTCATAGCGGCGGCCGGAACCGGGAAGACCACCACGCTCGTGGGGAAGGTCAAGCGCCTCGTGGACACCGGCGTCGACCCGCGCGGGATACTGCTCATATCCCTGACCAACAACACGGTCTCGGACCTCAGGGCGTCGGTGGATGCCGAATTCGACGGAGGGTTCGCCGGCGACGTGATGACCATCCATGCCCTAGGCAACAGGATCCTGCGCCGGAGACCTTGCGTCGGGGGAGACAGGAACGGCCTCATCGGCAGGATCATGTACGACGCGGCAGAGGATGACCGCAGATTCGCCAGGGCCCTGCTCCTCTATGTGGACGGTCTCAGGACCGCGGGCCACTCGGATGTCTCCCTGAGCGGGGTCAGCATAAGGAACAGGGGCCTGCGCGTGTTCTCCGACATCCTTTTCGAGTGCGGGATACGCTGCTCGTACGAGAGGCCATCCTTCGCGGATGGCGAGCAGCGCCCGGGCCACATAACCGCCGAGGACGGGAGGGGGCACAGGATCAGGGTCTACTCCGACGACGACATCGCCAAGGCCGCGGCAAAGGACCGGCGCGAGGCATGGGAGTACCTCGACCGCCATTCCTTCCATTGTGAGCGCCTGAACCCCAACGACCTCGCCGCAGAGGTCGTCAGGGCCTGGGGCGAGAGACTGCCGGAAGCCATGGGAGCCCTCATCTCCAGATGCAAGTCCACCATGACGACCATGGCAGACCTGAGGAGGGCCAACGGCCGCAACGACACCGCGACACGTCCCAGGGTGGAGGAGAAGCTGTTCCTCCTGGACAGGGTGTGGGACCTGTACAACCTCGCCTGCCTCCAGGGGGACATGGCCGACTACGACGACATGGTCATCCAGGCGA
Source organism: uncultured Methanomassiliicoccales archaeon (assembly GCA_959597175.1). GTDB lineage: Archaea > Thermoplasmatota > Thermoplasmata > Methanomassiliicoccales > Methanomethylophilaceae > Methanoprimaticola. The sequence continues at coordinate 42,949 of CAUFXM010000005.1, read as the reverse complement.
CCGAGTCTGTGCGTGCCGGAGGGGCCGTGGGGAGAAGATACACCCATGTTCTCGTCGACGAGTACCAGGACGTCTCTCCCGTCCTGGTGGGCCTGCTCAGGGAGCTACGCAGGAGGATGGGGTTCAGACTGTTCTGCGTGGGTGACGACTGGCAGAGCATCTACTCCTTCAGCGGAGGCGACGTGTGGCAGTTCTACGGGTTCGAGGAGCAATGGGCTGGATTCGGAACTACCTCGGTGTCGCTGATCGAGACCACCTATCGCTGCCCGCAGACCCTCGTGGACCTGAGCGGCACCTTCGTGTCGGCCAACCCGATGCAGAGAAGGAAGGACGTCAGGGGTGTGCGCGACCCGGTCCCCAGACCGGTCCAGCTCCTGCCGGTGAACTCCGACAGGGACATACCGAGGATGATCGCCAACCGCCTCGACCACCTCCCGGAGGACGAGACCGTATTCATCATAGGGAGGACCAGATCAGATGTGTACGCGCTCGGGAACGGGAACGGCCAGTTCCTGTTCGTCCAGTCCCAGTCCGGGACGGTAGACATCGTATACAGGGTGTGGGACGAGGACTCCGCCGAATGGAGGGACGCGAGAAAGCTCAGATTCCTGACCGCACATTCCTCCAAGGGCCTTGAGGCAGACGATGTGTTCCTTATCGCAGACAGGGACCGGGGAGGGTTCCCGAACACGGTGTCGGACGAGGTATCCGACCTGTTCGCCACCAGGGACGAGGGGATCGCCCTGGCGGAGGAGCGCAGGGTGTTCTACGTTGCCATGACGCGCGCCAGGAGACGCCTGCTGATCGTCAACCGCACGGACGAGGACCATTACGCGCAATCGGCCAGATCGCCCTTCGTCACCGAGCTTCTGAAGCAGAGCCCCGTTCTCTCCAGATCGACCCCTTTCTGCCCGGAATGCTTCGGTCCGATGAGGATCGCATCCTACGGTGGGAGGACGTTCTACGGTTGCTGCGACTACCCGTCTTGCAGGGGGACCAGGCCGTTCGAGGGCATCTGACGGTCCGCCGGGATCGCAGCCTCCTTATCCTTCCCACTACGGACCTCTCGATCTCGTCGATGTCCGCCGCATCCCCGCCGCCGAGGAAATCCATCGCCCTGCGGGCCCTCTCGCTGCTCTCGCCGGCCCTGTTCGCCGCGCTACGTCTCTGGAGCGCGGACACTATCCAATTGCCGATGACGGCGATGCACCCTATCGTCATCGTCGTGCATATCAGTATGAAAGCGGCTGTGAACAGCCTGTTCTCAGGGGACGGCGCCATGTCCCCGAAACCCACGGTCGTTACGGTGTACAGGGTGAAGTACAGCGAGTCGAGGATCCCCCACCCCTCCAACCAGGAGAACATCGCAGTCCCGAATGCCAGGATCGCGACGAACGCCGACAGGGCGTATACGACCGCCTGCTCATCCCTGTTCATCCCTCATCTCCTCCAGCGCCCTGTCGATGGACTCCCTCGGGATTCCGCGCTTCTCGCCCCAGCGGTACAGGGCCTCCCTGTTCCTCCTCCGGATGTCCTCTATCTCGGTCTCAAGCTTCTCGTGACGCTTCGAGTGCATGTCGAGGACCATCCCGCCGACCACTCCCAGCGCGGAGGTTATCCCGACCGTCCCGAACAGCATGACCACGATCGCTATCGCCCTGCCCTCCTCGCCCTGCGGCACTATGTCCCCGTAACCGACCGTCCACAGGGTCTGGACCACGAAGTAGAAGGAGTCCGTGGCCGACATCCCGCAGACGTTCATCGTGACCAGGGTCGCCCCCAGTATGAGCGCCGCCATGTACGCCACGACCGCCCACAGGTACGCCGGATACCGCCTCATACATTGTCAATCGTCATGGACCATATTATAGAGCTCATGGGAATAATAGATGAATATTTATAGAAGTTCTAACAGTAGAATCTCATCCGCCCCCTACAACGAGGGGGACCAGAAGGCGATTAGGATGGCAAAGAGACAGTTCAAAGCCGAATCCAAGCAGCTACTCAACCTGATGATCAACTCCATCTACACCCATAGGGAGATCTTCCTGAGGGAGATCGTCTCCAACGCCTCGGATGCGCTGGACAAGCTCCATTACAAGTCGATCACCGACCCCTCCGTGGCCGTGGCCAGGGAGGACCTTCAGATCAGGGTCGTGCCGGACAGGGATGCCCGCACGGTCACCGTCATCGACAACGGGATCGGGATGAACAAGGAGGACATGGAGGGCAACCTGGGCGTCATCGCCCACAGCGGCTCGCTCGACTTCAAGAAATCCATGGAGGAGGGGCATGACGTCGACATCATCGGACAGTTCGGCGTAGGGTTCTACTCCGCGTTCCTCGTGTCGGACAAGGTCACGGTCAGGTCCAAGGCATACGGGGACGACCAGGGATGGGAGTGGTCGAGCGAGGGCGCCGACGGATACACCATCAAAGAGTGCGACAAGGACTCCTGGGGAACGGAGGTCGTCATGCATCTCAGGGAGGATGACGAGAACGAGAGGTACAGCGAGTACCTCGACCCGTACAACCTGAGGAACCTCGTGAAGAAGTACTCCGACTACGTCCGCTGGCCCATCCACATGGACATCGAGCACGAGGACTACGTGGAGACCGGTGAGACCGACGAGGAGGGCAAGCCCAAGAAGGACTGGGTCACGACCGTCAAGGACGAGGTCGTCAACAGCATGGTCCCCATATGGCAGCGCGGCAAGGACGAGGTCTCCGACGAGGACTGCAAGGCATTCTACAAGGAGAAGTTCCACGACTGGGAGGACCCCGTTTCGGTCATCAGGGTCAACGCCGAGGGGGTGGTCAGCTACCGCGCCATGCTCTTCATCCCCAAGGTGGCACCGTACAACTTCTACAGCAGGGAGTTCGAACCGGGACTGCAGCTGTACTCTTCCGGCGTGCTCATCATGGAGAAGTGCAAGGACGTCCTCCCGGAATGCTTCAGATTCGTCAGAGGCGTCGTGGACTCCCCGGACCTATCGCTCAACATCTCCAGGGAGATGCTGCAGCACGACCGCCAGCTTGCTACCATCAGGAGCAACCTGGAGAAGAAGATCAAGGCCGAACTCTCCAGACTGCTGGATGAGGACAGGGACACCTATCTGGAGTTCTTCAAGAGCTTCGGACCGCAGCTGAAGTACGGGATCGTGGAGGACTTCGGGGCCAAATCCGACCTGCTGAAGGACCTCCTGCTCTTCGAGTCCTTCGACAAGGAGAGGCCCGTCACCCTCAGGGAGTACGTGGATGCAATGCCCGAGGGACAGGAGAGGATCTACTACGCATCGGCGGAGTCGGTCGCCAGGGCGAAGCAGGTGCCCCAGACCGAACAGGTCAGGTCAAAGGGATACGACATCCTCTGCTTCACAGAGGATGCGGACGAGTTCGTGGCCAAGACCCTGCGCGATTACGACGGGAAGCAGTTCTGCGACGTGACAAGTGGCGACCTGGGTCTGGACTCCGAGGACGAGCAGAAGGAGCATGAGGAGCGCCAGGAGGCCGAGAAGGAGGTGCTCGGCTTCGTCAAGGAGACCCTGGGGGACGCGGTCGTCGACGTCAGACTGTCCAGGACCCTCAAGAGCCACGCCGTGTGCCTCAGCACGGACGGGGACGTGTCCCTGGAGATGGAGAAGTACTTCGCCTCGATCCCCGGATCGGAGGGCGGCAGGGTGAAGGCCAGGCGCGTCCTGGAGATCAACGCAGACAGCCCTGCATACGCCAGGTTCAAGGAGGTCTACTCGACCGACAGGGGGAGGGCCGCCGAGATGGCCCGGATCATGTACGACCAGGCCCTGCTCATCGCCGGAATGCCGGTTGATGACATGCTCGGGTACTCCGACAGGGTGTTCAGCCTCTTCTGAGCCGCCTGCCGGTCGTAAACATGGGAGGGGGGGGGTCCCCCCCCCCCTCCGAAACCCCCGCAGCATCCCCGTGGCTCATCCCGTGCCGGACCAGTCGTACGGTTGCCCCCGCCCAGACGGCGATGGGAACCAATGTTTCTAATTGGTTGACACGTTCACGGGGACGATGTCCGGAGTCAGGCCCGTCAAGGCGGGTTGGTGGAACGCGTTCAGGCCTTGGACGCTGCACGGTGCGGTCATACCCGTTCTCATCGGCGGAGCGGTCGCGTACACGCACCATTCGTTCGGCCCGTTGGAGTGGGTGCTGCTAGTCCTAGTGCTCATCGGCGGGATACTCCTGCAGTCCGCGTCCAACCTGCTGAACACATACGGTGATTTCGCTAAGGGCACGGACACCGTCGAGAACGAGACCCGCTCGCCCGAGCTGGTGACCGGAGTGCTCAAACCGAAGCACGTCTTCATGATGGGGGTCGCCTGCATCATGGTCACATGCCTCATAGGGCTCGTGTTCATATGGCATGTCGGATGGGGCATCGTGGTCTACGGGGTCCTCGGCATCATCGGGGCCGGGATGTACACCGTAGGCCCCGCGTACAAGTACTACGGACTCGGACAGCCGTCGGTCTTCCTGATGATGGGCCTGCTGATGCCTCTCGGCACGTACTACGTCCTCACCGGCGAGATGTTCTCCTGGGAGGTCCTCCTGCTGGGCCTGCCGAACGCGTTCATGATCACCGCGGTCCTCACCGGTAACGAGACGAGGGACTACCACGAGGACAAGAGGGCCGACGTCGGTACGCTGTGCGGGCACCTCTCCTACGGGGGGGCCCTCAAGCTGTACTACTTCATGTGCTCCGTGGGGTTCCCGGTCCTGCTCGTACTGATCGTCGCAGGCATCGCCCCCCTGGGATGCGCGATCGCGTTCATCGCCCTGTACGACCTCTGGAGACTCGTGGAGAACGCGGGACGGGCGGCATCCGACCCCCATGCGAGCTTCATGCTCGTGCCCATGGCGTTCAGGATGAACTGGCACTTCGGGGTTCTGCTGGTAGCAGGGTATTTGATTTCGTTCTATGTTTCACAGGTGATCTGAGATGGCTGAAGAGGAGCTCAAGACCGGTGTACAGTTCGAGGGGAAGGAGGAGTACATCAAGGATGTGTTCACCGAGATCGCGGACTACTACGACGAGATGAACGAGATCATGAGCATGCACATGGTGCAGGGCTGGCACAAGTTCATGATGAGGAAGGCCGGGGACATCCGCGGCAAGAGATGCCTTGACGTCGGGACCGGGACCGGAGAGATCGCGTTCCACGTCGCCAGGACCGCCGGGGAGGGATCCACGGTAGTCGGCGTGGACATTACCCCCAGGATGCTCGAGCTGGCCGCCAGGAAGGAGTCGGAGCTGGGCCTCCCCGTGAAGATCGACTGGCAGGAGGGCGATGCCCTGAACCTCCAGTTCCCCGACGGATCGTTCGACCTCGTGACATCCGGGTACATGCTCCGCAACGTCTGCGACATACAGAAGGCCGTCTCCGAGATGCACCGTGTCCTGGCACCGGGCGGCAGAGTCGTGGTCGCCGAGCTCTCCAAACCCAAGAACGGCGTGATCCGCTTCTTCTACAACATCTACATGAAGAGGGTCAAGAGGTACGGCCGCAAGTACGACAAGGGGAAATCCATCGACGGCCGGCAGTCCGCCTACGAGTGGCTCACCGCCTCGATCGAGGGCTTCCCCTACGGAGAGGACATGGTCAGGATCTTCCGCAAGGCCGGATTCGAGGATGCCAGGTTCTACGTCAAGTCCTTCGGCGCCGTCAACATCTACGTGGGGACCAAATGAGGGAATACGAGCTCTACCTGTTCGATTTCGACAACACCCTGTTCGACACCAGGTACGGCATCACGGTCATCCTGAGGAACGCCCTTCCGCTGCTCGGGGTGGAGTACAACGAACAGAGGTTCGCGGAATGCCTGGGACTGTCCATGGACCAGGTGTTCGAGAGGTACTGCGACGATCCCTCCATGTACGAAGCGTACCGCGAGGAGTTCATGAAGGTCGTCAGGTCCGATGCTTACCTCGGAGCCGAACCGTTCCCGGAGACCCGCATGGTCCTGGAGACGCTGAGGTCCGCGGGCAAGAGGATGGGCATCGTCTCGGGCAAGATGACCTACAAGATCGAGAACCTCCTCAGGGCCAACGGGATGGAGTCGTTCCCCGAGGTCATCGTCGGGTTCGACGACACGGTCAACCACAAGCCCAGCCCGGACCCGATCCTCCTCGGACTCTCGCATTTCGACGTACCGGTCGATGACGCCCTCTACGTCGGGGACAGCCTGAACGACGCCCTCGCCGCCAAGGCTGTGGGCATGGACTGCGCCATCGTGAACCGCCACAACGGCCTCAACGACACAGAGATCGACTGCACGTATCCGATAGGTTCCCTCGACGAGATCCTCCGCTGGTGATCCTCGAGATCAGCTCCGCCGCCTGAGGGATGCCCGAGGAGGCGGCCCTAACCAGCAGGTCCATCGCCCTGGCATCGTCCATCGCGATCTGGCCGGAGAGGGCCATGGCGCCGAGGTTGTACATGGCCGTCGGCTCCCCCTGGTCCGCAGACTTTGAGAACCAATCCGCTGCCGCGGTCGGATTGCCTGAATCCAGGAGGATCGTGCCCATCATCGTCTGGGCGAATGCGAACCCCTCCGATGCGGCAGTCTCGAACCACTCCGAGGCCTTGTCCGTATCCGGCTCCCCGAGAGACCCCTCCAGATATATCAGCCCCAGGTTGTACGCGGCCTTCACATCCCCCTTTAGGGCCGCGCTCATGAAATAGCCCTCGGCTCCCTCGAAGTCCCCGCGCTCGTAAAGTATCCCGCCGATGCACAGACAGGCGTCGACGTCGCCCTGGTCGGCGGACAGCCTGAACCATCTCTCGGCCTCGGCATGCTCGGCAGGGACCCCTTCGCCGGTGTCCAGCATGAACGCCAGGTCGTACTGGGAGTCTGGGTCGCCTGCCTCCGCGGCGATGCGGTAGAGCCTCAGGGCCTCCGACTTGTCCTCCTCCACCCCCTCGCCCGTACGGTACATGTACGCCAGGATGCTTATCGAATCCAGATCGCCCGTGTCTGCAGCCCTGCAGAGGAGCGCGACCGCGGCCTCTGGATCCTTCCCGACCCCTTGACCGTTGCGCAGCATCGTGGCGAGGTTCCTCATTGCCGTGACGTTCCCCATCTCCGCGGCTAGGGAGAACCACCTGGCGGCAGATGCCGGATCGTCGCACAGCATGAGATTTGCCAGGTTGACCATCGCCTTAGAATCGCCGCCCTCGGCACCCATCCTCAGGTACCTGAGTGCCTCGTCACCGTCGATTTCACACCCTTCCCCGACCAGGAGCATGTATCCCAACGATGATGCAGATGCCGCATCACCTATATCCGCGGCCATCCTGTAGAGATCGATGGCTTTTGCCGCGTCCCTCTCCACGCCTTCACCCTCACGGTACCTAGAAGCCAATGCCCTGAGCCCTTCCGCATCTACAGGGAGTTCCATGCCACCCGGATGGCGACTCGTCCTAACCTCTTTTCGGTCGACGGTCTGCGAAAACGGTGCTTCTGGAAGGATTACCTGCATCCGTGGATGGAAGAACCGTCGGAGTCTCCGTCATCCAGACGTCATCGTTAACAACCGAATCCTCCATACCGCGATGGGTGCATTCTATGGGTCGTACGGGAAGCATGCTGACTTTGGGTGCGGTGGTCGTCTTCGGGATAGTGTGGACGATGATGACCCTGATGATCCCGGCCCCGATAGGCCCGATCTTCACGCTGTTCGGAATCGTCTTCATCATGATCGGGGCCACCAGGATGGTCAAGGTCGCCAAGGCCCCGGAGAATGTGGCGCCCCCCGTTCAGCAACCGCCCGCATCCGACGAGAGCGTCCCCGGGGCTCCCCAGCACGGGGGCGCGTCCAACGGGTACTGCCCCTACTGCGGGTCGCCCCTCAGCGATGGGTTCCTTTACTGCGGGGTGTGCGGGAGGAGGCTACGATGGACTGGCACAGACCGGTGGGAGCAGCATTCGTGGTCGTGGGGGCGGCCATGTTCGTCATGATGGTCTACGGGATTGTCAACTGGAGCCCATTGTGGGCACTGGTCTTGTTCGTCTTCCTCGGATGCGTGACTACAGGCCTCATGCTGTTCATGAGACCATCGAAGGCTATCGGGTCTTCCGTCAGCCCTTCGCCCCCGGAACCCTGCCCTCCCTTGGAGGAGCGCGGCGGGATGGGGTTCGGATACTGCCCCGAGTGCGGATCCGCCCTGAACGACGGGGACAAGCACTGCGGGGTGTGCGGCAGGAGGCTGCGATATCGTGAGAACGGATTGGAGAATCATCCTTCTAGTGGCCTCCGTGGCCACCATCATCATCTCCGTGGTGGGACTGTTCCTGGGTTTCCCGTTCTTCACCCTGTTCCTGTTCTTCCCTCTAGCGGGGTTCGGATTCCTGAACGGTTCCTCACGGGATGGCCTGGATGATGCAATGCGCTGCCCCGAGTGCGGATCCCCTCTGGATCCCGGGGACTCGTTCTGCCGCGTCTGCGGCAGGAGACTGTGAGACGTCACTCCCGGAAGTCCGGAAGAGGCTTGATGACCCTTGCTAGCACACCCCCGACGATCACGTTCGGGGGAACATCCTTCGTCACAACGGCACCCGCTGCCACTATGGAGTTCTCGCCTATGGTCACGCCGGGGCATATCACGGACCCGGCACCGATCCAAACATCATGACAAACGTGGACCGGCCGCGGATGCAGCGATGCTCTGTCCCTGGGATCCATGTCATGGTTCAGAGTGGCGATGACGGTGTTGTGGCCGATCAGCACACCATCGTCCAACACGATGCCGCCATGGTCCTGGAACTGGCACCCTGCGTTGATGAAGACGTTCCTACCCACGGTTATGTTCTTCCCGAATTCGGAGTAGAACGGTGGGAACAGCCCGAACGACGGGTCCACAGGCTTACCGATGAACTGTGAGAACAGATCCACGATCTCGTCGTGCGTGTGGAAGTTGGTGTTGAGGTCCATCAGTATCCTACGGGCCTCGTACGCCGCGAATGTCATGGCATTGTGTTCCGGCGAATGCCCATCGACCTTCCTGCCCTGACGGAGGAGCTCCTGAAGCTTCGGAAGGTCCTCCCTGTACTGAGATTCCGTGTATTCCATGACGGTGCCATCCTCCAATCCATATTAATCATTTATATTTGATATCTGGATATGCTTTATTGTTATATCATGGTGATTGCATGGACCTGAAGGCCCTTCGCTACCTGCTGACCATCGCTGATGAGGGGAGCATATCCGCCGCAGCCGAGAGGCTGGGGGTGAGCCAACCGAACCTATCCCGCCAGATGTCCGTCCTGGAGGGTGAGCTTGGTGTGAAGCTTCTCGTACGGGGTAGTAGGAGGACCGAGCTGACGGAGGAGGGGGCAATACTCCGGAGGAGAGCGTCCGAGATGCTTGAGCTGGCCGAGATGGCCCGTGAGGAGATCTCCGCATCCGACGTGAGAGGTACTGTCCGGATATCCGCGGGGGAGACCGATGCCATGAGGATGATTGCCAGGGTGGCAAAGGATTTCTCCAAGGAGCACCCGGACGTCATGTTCCAATTCCACAGCGGCAACGCCGGCGACGTCACCGACAGGCTCGACAGGGGGCTTTCGGACTTCGGAGTCCTGATCGAACCGGCCGACAAGAGCAGATACGACTTCGTCTCCATACCCGCCACCATCGGATGGGGGCTGATGGTCACAGAGGATGACCCGGTAGCCACCAAGGGGTTCGCAGAACCTTCCGACCTCGTCGGCAGAAGGCTGATCGTCTCCCAGCAGAGGGCCGCGGTGAACGGGATCTCCGGATGGTTCGGAGGTGACTGGTCGAGACTGGATGTGGTTGCCAGCTACAACCTTCTCTACAACGCCTCCCTGCTGGTGTCCGAAGGGATGGGCAGCGCGCTGTGCCTTGAGGGCATAGTTGGCACGGACGGCAACGGCCTGCGCTTCGTCCCCCTGGAACCAGAACTCAGGGTGGGTATGTCGCTGGTTTGGAAGAAGGGAGGGGTCCAAGGAAAGGCACAGAGGCTGTTCCTGGACGCCCTCAGAAGGGGTTTCGCCTCCGAGGAGGCATGAGTGTCAGAAGGCCTTCGGCCTCTTGGAGTCGTACACCGCCCTGATCGCGAGGTACAGCATGTACACGTCCGCCTTGGCGGTGACCTCTATCGGCGCGTGCATGGACAGCACAGGCACACCGATGTCCACGGTATCGATGTTGTGCACGGAGATCTCCGAGGCGATGGTGCCGCCTCCGCCCAGGTCGATCTTCCCGAGCTCGCCGATCTGCCACGCCACGTCCGCGTCCCTGAAGATGCCGATGACGTAGTCCATCATCTCAGCGGAGGCGTCGTTGGTGCTGTACTTGCCCCTTGACCCGTCGTACTTGGCGATGCACGGTCCGCGGTTCATGTAGCAGCAGTTATTCCTCTCCTGGACGTCCGGATAGGCGGGGTCGAACGCCGCGCTGACGTCGCACGAGAGGCAGACGGAGTTCTGCAGGACGTGCCTGACCTCACAGCCCTCGTCCTGGGCTATATCCTCGAGGAAGTCCCTGAAGAAGAACGACCTCATCCCGGTGACACCGTCGGAGCCGGTCTCCTCCTTGTCCGCGAATATGGTGAGCGTGGTGTACTCCGGATCCTTGGTGTCCAGCTCCGCCATGAACTCGGCGTATGCGCAGGAGCTGTCGTCCTGACCGTAAGCGGCCACCATGGACCTGTCCAGGCCCATGTCCCTGGGCTTGAATGCCGGGACCGCGCAGAGTTCGGCTGTCTCGAAGTCGCATTCCCTGATTCCGTACTTCTCGAAGAGCACGTTCATGACGGCCAGCTTCACCCTGTCCTTGACCTTCTCGTCCTCGTGAGGCCATGATCCGATGAGGATGTTGAGCTGCTCCCCCTCGACGACCTCTGACGCATTCTTCCTCATCTGGTTCTGTGCCAGATGTGGGAGCAGATCTGTGATCAGGAAGGAGGGTTCGTCGTCCTCCTCCCCTATGCGGACGTCGACAGTCTTCCCGTCCCTGGTGTATACGACTCCCCTGAGCGAGAGGGGGATGGTAGTCCACTGGTACTTCTTGATCCCGCCGTAGTAGTGGGTCTTCAGGAAGGCGAGGTCGCTGTCCTGGAATAGCGGATGCGGCTTCAGATCCAGCCTGGGGCTGTCGATGTGAGCCACCGTGACCCTGACGCCCTCCGACACGGGCCTCCTGCCCTTGGTGCACATGAGGATGGTCTTGCTGCGGTTGACCTTGTAGAACTTGGACCCGGGCTTGTACTCCGTGCCCCTGACATACTCGGTGTATCCGTGATCCCTGAGGATGGGCAGAACGTACGCCACTACCTCGCGCTCGGTCTTGTTCGACAGGAACCTCTTGTACCCCTCGCAGAACTCGGACGCCTTCGCCAGGAGCTTGGGGTCCCTCTCGGGGAGGCTCTTGGGATTGGCGAGGATATCCTCGGCCAGCGTCTGACCTTTCGTCTTCTTGACCATGGATTTTGACAGTGTTTGCACTCGTATTTCAAGATTTCTGAATGATACCCTCGGCGACCGATGCCAGGGACCCGGAAGCGTAGAAGGGCAGACGTACCATCCCGGTGTCCACTGAAGGGGGCGTCTGCGATAGGAAGAACGAGCATCCGGGATCGCACCTCCTCCGGTACTCGGCAAGGCTGCGGGTGAAAGCCATCCTGCCGGAGCTCACCTGTACGGGCACGTTGCATCCGTCCGATCCGAAGACGAATGCCACCTCGGCCTTGTTGCCGGATCTCCAGCAGAACGGGTCCCTGATCCCGGATTTGGACAATTCCAGGTAGACGAGGTTCTCGACGAACCCCCCGTACGAATCCTGGACGGGCCTCATGTCCGAGGCCATGAGTCCCACGGGGATCCCCGAAGCCACCCTAAGAACACCGGTGTCGAACATGTACAGCTTGTAGTTGGGAGGCGACTGCTCCCCCTTCGGACCGGATGCCTCCGTGGTGATCTGCACCCTGCCGACGACGCATTGAGACTCCAGCCAGTCTACGGCCCGCATTAGCGTCCTCGACCGGGCACCGGGCACAGCCCTTCCGAACATGAACTTGCGGTTCCTCCCGGACAGCTGCTCGGGTATGCTCCCCAGAACATCGGATGCAGCGTCGGAGTCGTCCGGGATCGAAACCGCTGAATCCCTCCTGATTGAGTCCATGACCCTGCGTATCTCCCTGTCCACTGACCTCTCGTCGCCGGAGTCCATCCATTCCCTCACGGCAGCAGGCAGACCCCCGACCGCCCAGAACTCCCGCATCATGGACGACAGCTTCCCATGGTTGGAACGGACCTCTTCGGATAGCGGATCCCTGGCAAGGGCGGTGGCGAGCGAATCCATCCCGGAAGCGCGTAGATACTCCCTGAACGACATCGGCTCCATCCTAACCGCACCCGGATACGTGCCGGTACATGTGCATAGCACCTTGGGATGGATCCTGCGCATCCCCTCGAGGAAACCATCGATGCCTGGAATGCCCTGAATCCCGTCCAGGACTATCAGCGTCCCATCGTCTATGCGGGTCCCGCCGATCGCCCCGAGCTCCGAAAGGACCCTATGATGATGCCCTTCCGAGAATATGTGCTCGAGTCCGTCCGAACGTACATCGAAGTAAACGCTGTCCGCGTTGGCGGATGCGAACCTCCTTACGGTATGCGTCTTCCCGCACCCGCGGACGCCCTCTATGACCATGGGGGCAGAGGGACCTCTGTCCCTCCACACGGTCAGAACGTCCTCGATTTCGCGACGCATATTGGTAAATCGTTTTTATTATTATAACTGTACATCCATTGTTCATTTATAATATGTAAAATGCAACCGCTGTGCAGTATTTGATATCAAAAATGTTCTAGATGCATGAAAGATGGAACGCTCGTCGGCGTGGTCCCATCAGACGTTCCAGGTCACGGGCAATCTCGTCTATCGGGATCGCGGCTATGCACCCGTCCCCTACAGGTTCGTAGTGCTCGGGGGGCTCCGGCATGATGTAGGAATGCGCCTCCACATCCCCCTCGGAGGTCGTCACGAGCACCGGGACAAGCTCGTAGACGGGCACATCCTCCCATGCATCCATGAGCCGCATGTCCCCGGCATCGGCCTCGAAGACGACACCCCTCACCACACCGTCCGAAGGGACGAGGGTTAGATAGTCCCATCCGCACACCTTGGAGTATCCCCTCAGCTCGGCCTCCTCCGCATCCACCGGGTGGCCAAGGACCCTGTCCCTGATCATAGGTAGGGTCAGCGTGCCGTAGGCGAAAATCAACATGGGTTTCTGCGGGGGAGGCCCCCGCGGGTTTCAGAGGGCTCCGGCACCCTTGGCGGCCTCGATGCACTCGGTGCATCCGTCCCCAATCTTCGGGAGACCCAGCTCGAGGAGCCTGAGAACCTTCCCGAGGCACTCGGCCATGGTCCTGTTGACCATTTCGATGTCCACGGCCTCGTCCTTCCAGACGTCGTAGTCGGTGATCGTGGCGAGACTGCAATAGCACATCCCGAGCTCCCTGACCAGCTGGCATTCGGGCACCACGGTCATGCCGATGATGTCGGCGAACTGCCTGAACATCGCGCTCTCGGCCCTGGTCGAGAACCTTGGGCCCTCGATGCACAGGTACGTTCCACCCTTGTGATACCTTATCCCCATCTCCTCCGCCGTCTCGGCGAAGATGCCGTTGAGGTAGGGGCAGAACGGGTCGGGTATGGAGATGTGGACCGCCCTGTCGTCGAAGTAGGTGTATTCACGCCTCTTCGTGAAGTCGATGAACTGGTCGGCGATGACAAGGTCCCCCGGGGCGAACACCTCCTGGAGGGATCCGACGGCACATGCCGATATGACGTACCTGCATCCGAGCTCCTTCAGGGCCCACATGTTCGCCCTGTACGGGACGTTGGTTGGAGGATGCTGGTGCTGCTTTCCGTGACGGTAGAGGAACGCGACCTCCACCCCGTTGATTCTCCCGATGAGGATCGGGTCCGAGGGCTTCCCGTAGGGGGTGTCGGGGAAGACCTCATCGATGGTCTCGAAGGTGTCCGGGTTGTAGATGCCGGTCCCACCGATTATCGCAATCTTAGGCATGTGGCGTGGAATGACGACAGGATATAAAATGACAGTATCGGCCCGGGATGCATGAAGGGGTCCTGCGGGACCACATCCTGCAGTCCGGCGTTCATACCTGACCGGAACGGGAGATCTGCGCGGACGCCCATGCGACAAGTGCGTACGACATGCCCTCTGCGCGCGGACACCATGACCCCATCCCCGCTGCCTCCTCACGCATCCTCAGTATCCCCGCCTCCTCATCTGATGCTGCCCCGACAAGATCCGACAGCCCGCGGTGGTACGTCCCCGTCCTTCTGTGCACCTCCGCCTGTATGGCGAAACGTGCGGTCTTCAGGGCAGCGTCCAGTACCCCCACGGACATTTCGTGGAGCATGTTGTGGACGCACATGTGGTACACGGAGCAGGCCCCCATCCTCGCCGCGAGCCGAGAATCGTCCGGGCCCTCCGGCGGGAGGATGCTGCCAAGGTCCCCAGATACCGTCAGGATATCGTGTCTGAACTGGTACAGGTCGGCTGGGTCCCATCCGGCGAGCTCCCCTTTTCCGGACAGGAACCCGCATGCCTTCTCCCTGTGGGGCATGGAGTCCAGGATGCGCCTGTACTCGAGGATGTCCCCATAGCCCACGCTGTCGAGGATGACGACCGCGTCGATGTCGCTGTCCTCGCCGGCCTCGCCCCTGGCGCGACTGCCTTGCAGACCCACGAAGACGACCCTGTCGCCGAAACGATCGACGAGCCTCTCCGCCAGGGTCGCCATCCACCCATCAGTCTCCGACGGACTCATGGGCCGGGTTCAGGCGATGTGCCTGATGGCCTCGTAAGGCGTGACGTGGAGGGCCCTCTCGGCCTCCTCCCTGGTCATGCCCGCCCCGAGAGCCACCGTGAGGGCGGCGGCCTCGTCCATCAAGTTCTCAGGGGCATGGGTGTCCGAATCCACGACCATCTTCGCCCCGACGGCCCTGGCC
This sequence comes from uncultured Methanomassiliicoccales archaeon, assembly GCA_959597175.1. GTDB lineage: Archaea > Thermoplasmatota > Thermoplasmata > Methanomassiliicoccales > Methanomethylophilaceae > Methanoprimaticola. Next base: position 27,912 of record CAUFXM010000005.1, on the reverse strand, counting down.
ACGTTCACGACATGGCCGTTGGTGATGTTGTGGCCCATGCGACCGGTGACCTCCAGGATCACCCCGGTGTCCCTTGCTATCTGGGCCTCCTCCACCGTGATGAAACCGGGATGCGCAAGGACGTCGATCTCCGGGTTCTCCACGGATGCGCGGTTGGTGCCGGGTGCGACGGGCTCCGTGACCGTCTCACCGTGCACCACGATCCAGTCGGCGCCGGCCTTCCTGGCCAGCTTGGCGACCTTGTCGATCTTGGACGGAGGGACGTGGGTGATCTCCACCCCTGGGATGACCCTGATGTAGTCCTCGCAGAGCTCCACGGCCTTCGCGACGTTGGAGGCCACGAACTCCACGTTGGTCATATCCACATGGTCCGTGATCGCTATCACGTCATGCCCCAGGACCATCGCCCTGCGGACTAGCTCGGCGGGGATGAGCTCCCCGTCGCTGAAGACGGTGTGGGTGTGCAGATCCGCCCTCATTGCGATCTCTCCCACAGCTCCCTGAACACCTCGTTCATCGGAACGCCCTCCTTCTCGACGGCAACCATGGTGTGATAGATCAGGTCGGCGAGCTCGCATACCATCTCGTCATCCTTGCGGTCCTTTATGGCCAGTACGAACTCGGCTGCCTCCTCCACTATTTTCTTGCACATCTTGGTCTCGTTCCCGTAGAGCTTGCAGGTGTAGCTGCCGTCCTCGGGGTTCTCGTGCCTGTCCTTCAGCACCCTGCGCAGGTCCGGGACGATGGCCGCGGTCTCCTCCGTGCTGCCGTAGATCACCTCGTCGAAGCATGACGGCTTCCCGAGATGGCAGGAGATACCGCCCACCTGCTCCACCCTGTACAGAAGCGTGTCACCGTCGCAGTCGACCTGGATGGACTTCACCTTCTGGAGATGCCCGGACTCCTCGCCCTTCTTCCACAGCTTCTGCCTGCTCCTGGACCAGTAATGGGCGTATCCAGTCTCCATGGTCTTGGAGACGGCCTCCTCGTTCGCCCATGCGACCATGAGCACCTCGTTCGTGATCCAGTCCTGGGCGACCACCGCGATCAGCCCCTTGTCGTCGTACTTCAGGTCGGTCATCTAACCACGATCCCGTTGTCTCTGAGGTAGGCCTTCACATCGCCCACCGTGCATTCGTTGTAATGGAAGATCGAAGCCGCCAGCGCAGCGGAGGCACCGGTCCCGGAGAACACGTCCAGGATGTGCTCCTTGCAACCGCATCCCCCGGATGCTATCACCGGGATGGACACCACGTCGGTCACGGCGGCCGTGAGGGGTATGTCGTAGCCGTTCTTCACCCCGTCCGTGTCCATGGACGTCAGCAGGATCTCCCCCGCGCCCAGGTCCTCCGCCCTCTGGGCCCACTCTATCGCATCGATGCCCGTGGACCTGGTGCCGCCGTGCGTGAACACCTCCCAGTGGTCGTCCACCCTCTTGGCGTCTATCGCCACCACGACGCACTGCCTGCCGAAGCTCTCGGCGCACTCGGAGATCATCTGGGGGTTGCGGACGGCCGCCGAGTTGACGGAGACCTTGTCCGCGCCCGCGTTCAGCGCGTCCCTCATGTCCTCGACGCTGCCTATGCCTCCGCCGACGGTCAGCGGCACGAACAGGTTGCTGGCCGTCTCCGAGACGATGTCCAGCATGGTCTGGCGGGTCTCCAGAGAGGCGGTGATGTCCAGGAAAGTGATCTCGTCAGCCCCCTGGGCCTCGTACTCGCAGGCCATCTCCGGGGGGTATCCGACCTCCCTCAGTCCCTTGAAGTTGATCCCTTTGACGACCTTCCCGTTCTTCACGTCCAGACAGGGTATGATCCTCTTCGTCAGCATCTTCTCACCCCACTACCTCGCGGTCCTTGGTGCTCAGCTCGGTGCCCCTGCGCGTGAGCGCGGCGGCGAGCGCCTTCCCGGTTGCCTTGAACGCCGCCTCCACGATGTGGTGCTCGTCGAAGCCGCGGATGACCACGATGTGGATCGTCATCCCTGCCGACATCGCCAGGCTGCGCATGTAGTGCGTGTAGATCGGATCGGGGAGGTCCACGTCCGCGTAGGGACGGTCCACCAGGTCCAGTGACGACATGACGAGGGCGTCGTCCATGGGGACTATGGCTGTGGCCATCCTCTCGATCGGCTCGTCGCCCATCGCCTGTCTGAGGGCCCTGCCGAGCGTTATCGCCGCGTCCTCGATTATGTGGTGGTCGTTGTCCCCCGACGCGCTCATGCGGAGGTCGAACCCCGCGTACCTGGCGAGGGTCTCTGTCATGTGCTTCAGGAACTGGATGTCGCACTCCACATCGAATGCGCCGGAGCCGTCGATCTCCAGGTCCACCGAGACCCTGGTCTCCCTGGTGCTGCGCTCTATAGAGGACGCTCTGCTCATGACCGGGCGTAGAGGCCCGGCCCTATTAAGAATGTGCGCGCGGGATCAGATGTCCTCGGGCACGGTGATGGCCGTACGGGGGCATTCGGCGCATATGCCCAGGTCCCCGCTGTAGCCCTCGAAAACGTAGAGCGCTCTGAGCAGACCGCTCTCCTTCACGAACGCGCAGATGCGGCAGAGCGACTCCGTGAGGTCCTCACCCGCGGCGACGGCGTCGGCGGAGTCCGCGATCATCTTGTAGAAGTCGTCGCGGTAGGCGCTGCGGTCGATGAGGTTGTTCCCGCCCCTGAGGCCCTTGATGTACTGGGACACGGCGGCGCTGGTGACACCGAAGAGCTTGGCCACCTGCACCTGGGTCATCCCGTGGTTGTGAACCAGCTCCTTCGCCAGGGCCCCCCTGGCCGTGGGGAGGATGTGGGTGACGATGAGTTCGCAGGGCATCTTCATTGTATCACGGATTAAACGGCGTTTCCATCTTAAAGTTAACTCCGTTAGGATTCCCGAAACGGACATGGCGCCTCAGACGCTGGCACATGGCCTCGTGCCATCCAGGGCGTGTCCCACTCCCAGGGGCTGATGACGCCGGTGTACATGGCCAGACCGACCACCGCGCCCTCCGCGCCGGCGTCCGCCAGCACCTCGGCGTCATGCCTCGAGGTGACGCCTCCGGACGCTATCACCGGGAAGGGGCACCTGGCGATGAAATTCCTGGCCTGGGCCTCGTCGATGCCCTTCCTCTGCCCCTCCACGTCCACGTTGGTGTTCAGCACCGCCGCCAGGGGCATGTCCCTGATGCGCTCGAACATGTCGTCGACGGTCATCTGTGCTGACTCCTGCCACCCCTTTATGGCTATGCGCCCGCCCTTGGTGTCCATCGAGAGGACGATGCGCCCGGGATGCCTGTCGGCTATCTCCTCCAGCCACTCGGACTCCTTGACCGCCCTGGTGCCCACGACGACGCGGTCGGCACCCGCGGCGACCAGGTCGTCGACGGTCTCCGTCGTCCTGATGCCGCCCCCGACCTCCGCCGGCACTCCGAGCTCGGCGATTATCCTCTTGAAGACCGGGATGTTGCTCTCCTTGCCGAAGGCGCCGTCCAGATCCACCAGGTGGAGGTACCTCGCACCTCTGGAGACCCACATGCCGGCGACCTCCACCGGGTCGGGCATGACAATCTGCTGGCTGCCTGGGACCCCTCCCACGAGCTGAACGACCTGATGGTCCAGAACGTCCACGGCCGGGATGACGATCACAGTACCGACTCCGCGAACGATATGAAGTTCCTGAGCACGGCCATGCCGGAAGCGCTGCTCTTCTCGGGATGGAACTGGGTGCCGTAGACGTTGGCCTTGCGAAAGAACGTCGGGATCGTGATGCCCTCGTACTCCGTCGTGCCGATGGTTATGTCCTCTTCCGGGCTACCGCGGAACGAATGGGCGAAGTAGAAGTTCCTGTCCCCCACCCCGTCCATGAGCGGATCGTCGGAGACCACCTGGTTCCATCCCATGTGCGGGATGACCCTGCCCTCCAGCGGGACGACGCCGCCCTTGAAGAGCCCGAGCCCCGGGGAGCTGCCCTCGGCGCTTCCCTCGTAGAGAATCTGCATTCCGATGCAGATCCCGAGGGCGGGCGTGCCGGACAACAGCATCTCGCGTATCTCGTCCCTGTACGGCAGTAGCTTCTCCATGGTCTTGTCGAAGGCGCCCACGCCCGGGAACACCACGCACTCGGCGTCCAGAACCTGGGACATGTCCTTTATGACGGTCACCTCGGCCCCGCAGTTCTCCAAGGACCTGCGTATCGAGTACAGATTGCCGACGCCGTAGTCGGTGAGGGACACCCTCAGCGGCATCCCGAAAGCACCTCCTCCGTCTTCTCCAGGAGTATGGCGTTGAGCTCCTCCGTCCCCACCGTGGTCCTGACGCAGTTCTCCGTCCTGCGCTTGGCCCCGAAGTCGCGGATGAGCACGCCCCTCTCCCTCAGGCCATCGACCAGGACTTTGTGGTCGACAGGCGCCCTGGCGAGAATGAAGTTGGAATCGGAGGGGAATGTCTCGAAGCCCAGACCCCTCAGGGCAGTGTCCAGCTTCGGCCTCTGGCCCCTGACCATGTCCACGCTCCTCCTGATGAACTCCTGGTCCCTCAGGGCTGCTATGGCGGCCCCCTCGCTGATGGCGTTGAGGGAGTAGGGGATCTTGACGCACATCATCATCTCCATGAGCTTCCTGTTGGCGGCCATGTACCCGACACGGAGCGCGGCCAGGGCGTAGGCCTTGGAAAAGGTCCTGGTGACGACCAGGTTGTCGAACTCGTCCACCTTGGAGATCATCCCCTTGTTGGAGCCGGCGTACTCGGAGTATGCCTCATCGACGACCACTATCCCGTCGAACCTCGAGATCAGGTCCTCCAGGTCCTTCTGCCTGAAGCAGTTCCCCGTGGGATTGTTGGGGGACGGCACTATCGTCACCTTCGCCTTGTGGGCCACCATCGCGTCCACGTCCAGCTGGAAGTCCTCCGTTAGGTCAACCTCTATCGCCCTGCCTCCGTTGCTCTTGACGAAGTAGTCGTAGAGGGAATAGGATGGGACCGGCACGACACTGTCATCGCCCCAGTTGGTGAACGTCTTGAAGACCACGTCCAGCATCTCGTCTGAGCCGTTCCCGGCCATCAGGTTCTCCGGCTGGAGACCGTAGAGCTCCGCCAGCTCACCGCGGAGTCCGCGGGAGTACGTGTCCGGGTAGCCGTTGAGGTCCCAGCTCGCCTCCTTGAGGTACCTCTCCGCCGCCGGGTTGGATCCGAGGACGTTCGTGTTGGTGTCCAGCCTTATCTCCCCGTGAAGCATGGGGCTGTAGTAGGTCTGGAAACCCTGGGCGGTCTCCCTCATGATGCTCCTGTCGATCGCCATCAGTTCACCAGCCTCTCAATCTGGGTTGTGAGGATCCCCTTGGCGCCGATCTTCTTGAGCTCGGCAATGGTGTGGAACGTCTGATCCGAGTCGATGACGGCGTGAACGGCGACGTACCCGCTGTTGCCGGCTATCTCCAGGACGGTGGGGCCCCCGATTCCGGGGATGATCCTCTCCACCTCCTCAAGCCTGGACCTGGGGACGTCCGCCATGATGTACTTCTTGTTCTCCGCCTCGATGACGCTCTCGATGGAGTTGACAAGCTCGTCAATCTGCTCACCGTATCTGGCCCTGGCCCCCTCGGACGTGAAGACGGCGGCCTGGGAATCCAGGATCCTCCCCGCCTCTATCATGCGGTTCATCTTCAGGGTGGAGCCGGTGGAGACCAGGTCCACGATGTAGTCGGAGATCCCGAGGTACGGCATGATCTCCGCAGCACCGGTGACCACTATGATGCTCACATCCTTCCCGATGGACTCGAAGTAGCGCCTGGCGATGTTGGGGTACGAGGTGGCGATCCTGCTGCCTTCGGGGATGTCCTTGGCGTCCTTTATTCCGGACTCCTCCGGCACGGCAACGGCCATGTGGCAGTACCCGAACCTGAGCCCCATGAGCTCCACAAGGTTGGAACCAGCCTCGGCCACCATGTCCTCCCCGGTGATGCCCATGTCGATAGCTCCCGCGGATACGAACTCGGGGATGTCCTGGGCACGGAGGAACAGGACCTCGACGTCCTGGTTGCGCGCCTTTATGTACAGCCTCCTACCGATGTCCTCGCCCAGATCGATGCCGGCCTTGACGAGCAGCTCCACCGCCCTCTCGTTCAAACGTCCTTTGTTCGGAACCCCTAGTTTAAGCGTCATTTGAGTCCTCTGGTCCTTCGTATGATGGCGTCGTAAATAACTTTTCAGTCGCGCACGTCCGCATCCTGTTCTTCACCGTCGGACTCTCCCACCATGTTCAGTCCCACGATGCCCACGATGATCGCCGCCAGGAACGCCCATCCCAGGATGTTGAGGGTGTCCCCGAAGAAGAGGAGGCCGACGATGATGGATCCCACGGCGCCGATGCCCACCCAGACCGCGTAGCATATCCCCATGGGCAGATCGGACTTCAGACCCTTGTTCAGACACAGGGTGCTCAGAACGATGAACACCATGGTGAAGATGGTCCACGGGATGTTGGAGAACCCGTCAGACATCTTCATGCCGCTGGCCCAGACGGTCTCCAGTACGCCCCCTACGAACACCCATGCCCATGCAGGATTCATAGCGACACCTCCGACGACAGCTCGAGACCGGCGACTCCGGCGATGATGAGGAATATGAAGAACACCTTGAGCCGATCAAGACGCTCCTTGTAGAGCACCACCCCTGATATGACAGTCATGACGGCTCCGATCCCCGTCCATATGGCGTACGCCACACCGACGGAGAGACCCTGCATCGCGAATGTCAGACAGAACGGACTCACGAAGACGAAAACCACCGCCACGGCCCCCCAGATGAGGCTGTGCGTCTCATTGTACTTCTTCAACCCTATGACCCAGACAGGTTCGAGGAAGCCCCCGACCAGGACCCACAGCAACGCCTCGTCTATCATATCTGGCCCGGATGCCGTCATCCTCTTTATATCAGCCATTTCGATTCTCGACCATGGACGTCGAGGAGCTCGTAGAGAGGCTCCGCTCCGAGAATGGGGCGGTCAGAGTCGAGATCATGCCAGACGACCTCTTCGAAAGGATAGTCAGAGAGGAGTCCGGCGTGTCCGGTGCCATGGGGAACATGCCGATAATCAACTCCGGGCTCAAAGACTGCATGGAGCGTAAAACAAGGGTCTGCGTGTTCGAGGACCTCGGATTCTGGCACCCGGACGTCAGGAGCATGAGGATGCTGGACTCCAATGGCAACATGATCGGTCACGACCTTACCAACGCCGAGATACCAGAGTTCATGGGGAGGGACGACGTGGTCTTCATATCCGACGATTTCGTGATGTATCCCCATCTGCCGATGGAGGGAACCACCACTATGGAGCTTCTGTCCATCCCCTACAGGGGTCGCGGGGATTGGATCCCGGAGGAGGCCTCGGCGGTTCTGTGGTACCCGTGCTCCACCAGCTCGGACATGATACACGAGTACTACCACCAGCCCAACGACAAGACCGCGTCCGGGATCCTTGCCCTGAACCTGTGATCAGAGGGAATCGACGACCGCCTTGATGTGATCCAGGAAGAGCTCCCTGAACTCGGGGAACTCGCCCATGCCCTTCACCAGGCACCTGACCTGGATGCCCTCAGCCTCAAGCACAGACTTCAGGGAGTCGTCTTCTTCACCAGCCATGTCGTTGTTGGCGTGGTCGCCGGCGACGACCATCAGGGGGAAGAGGAGCGCCTTCCTGCATCCTGCGCGCCTCATCAGCTCGAGGGTGTCATCGAACTCCGGATAGCCCTCCACGGTGGTCACGAAGACGCTGTCATGACCCGAGAGCCAGAGCTTCATCTGCAGCTGGCTGTAGGTGGCGTTGGCATAGTGCTCGGATCCGTGGCCCATGAGCACCAGTGCCTCCCCGTCACCGAGCATCGGAATGATGGTGGAGTCGATCGCCTCAATCAGCTCGTCGTAGTCCTCGGACGTGGTCAGCAGGGGCTTGCCCATCCTCAGCACCGGAATGTTGCCGACGTGCTCGGACACTATCCTGACAACGTCGTCGTACTCCATGCCATTCATGACATGCGTGGGCTGGACCACGACCGTCTCGAAGCCCTCGGAAGACAGCCTGTCCATGGCGTCGGTGACGTAGTCGACGACCTCGCCGTCGCGCTCCTTCAGTTTCCTGATGATCATCCTGCTGGTGAAGGCCCTGCGGACGTCCCAGTCGGGGTACCTCTCCCTGACGAGGTCCTCTATTGCCCCGATGGTCTTGGCGCGGTTGTCGTTGTAGCTCGTTCCGAAGCTGGCGACCAGGATCGCCTTCTTGCCGGCGTTCATAGATGGATGTATTATCCAATCATTATTATAACTGTTGATTCGGAAAGCGGATGGAATAGGGGCGCGGTGCCCCTTTGAGGTTTCAGAGGATACCCTTGGCCTTGGCGAGCTCGGCGTTGAGGACCGACCCCCCGGCGCCTCCCCTCAGCGTGTTGTGGGACATGGCGAACGCTTTGTAGTATCCGTTGCTCTGCCTGAGCCTTCCGACGGTGACCGCCATGCCCCTGGCGCGGGCGGGCCTGCCTGCCATGGCATCGAACACGGGCTGGGGACGGTTGTCCTCGTGCCTGACGATGATCGGCTGAACAGGGGCAGAAGGCAGCTCCAGCCTCTGGGGCTCGCCGCGGAAGTCCACCAGGCACTTCTCCAGCTCCTCCAGGGTGGGGGAATCCCTCATATCCAGAACCAGAGACTCCAGGTGCCCGTCAACCACGGGGACCCTGGCGCAGTTGGCCATGACCTTGAACGGCGCGTACCTGAACTCACCCATCTCGTACTTTCCGAGCATCTTGGCTAGCTCGGACTCCATCTTCTCCTCCTCGTGGCTGATGAACGGCACCACGTTCCCCACCGCATCCAGCGAAGGCACACCCGGGTACCCTGCACCGGACAGCGCCTGATACGTGGAGACGAACACCTGCTCCAGGCCGAATGCGTCGTCGATCGCCTTCAGAGGTGCGGCGATGCCGGTGGAGGAACAGTTAGCGTTGGTGATGATGTATCCGCCGGTGGAGTTGTATGTGGGCTGGTCCTTCACCGCTTCGAACTGGTCCGGGTTGACCTCCGGGATCAGGATCGGAACATGGGGGTCCATCCTGTGGCTGCCCGCGTTGGTAAACACGGCGACCCCGGCCTCCGCCAACTGGGACTCGGTGGGCCCCGCCAGGTCGGAGGGGATGCCGCTGAACGCAATCCTGCAGTTCTTGGCGATCTTCGAGATGTCCATGGTCTCGATGCGCCTCTCTACGGTATCGTCCAGGTACTCGTGGTCCCTGACCTTCAGCACGTCACCGAGCCTCTTGCCCTCGGACCTCTCGGAGGCGTACAGCCCCTCGATCTCGAAGTACGGGTGGTCCTCCAGCATCTGGATGAACCTCTGCCCGATCATTCCCGTGGCCCCTAGGACCGCTACGCTGATCTTGCTCATCTGACAATCACTCTTGCCGGGTTATCCTGTATTAGATAGATAAGGGTGGCCGTTGGTGTCATCCCGCGCATCGTCGCCCCTGGTATCTGCATCTGGATACCGCCGATGAAAACCGCTGTTAAGCCAATGTGCGAAGGACCTGTCCGGCAACCCACGCACTGGATCCCGGCAGGAGGGACATGTATAGAGCGTTTGCCACCGAGGATGGCTCACAGACCGCTGGCAACCCTGCGGTTGATCATGTTCGCCAGATACCCTGCGCCGAAACCGTTGTCGATGTTCACCACGCTGACACCGCTGGCACACGAGTTGAGCATCGCGAGAAGAGCCGCCACGCCTCCGAAGGACGCACCGTAACCGACACTGGTGGGTACCGCCACGACGGGACAGTCTGCCATCCCGCCCACGACGCTCGCCAGGGCGCCTTCCATCCCAGCGACTGCGACGACGGCGTTGGACGTCATAATGTCGTCAGAATGCGCCAGGAGCCTGTGTATGCCGGAGACCCCGGCATCGAACACCCTGATGACGTTGCTCCCCAGGTACTCCGCGGTCTGGGCGGCCTCTTCGGCGACGGGGATGTCGCTGGTGCCCGCGGTGATGACGGTGACCTTGCCCATCTTCTCGGGGAACCTGTGGCCGGCCACGCCGATGCGACTGACCGGGTCGTATCTGAGTTCGATCTGTGCCGAGACGATGTCTGCGGCCTCCTGGGACATCCTGGTGATGACCACGGAGCCCTCACCCCTTTCCATCATCTTCGCCGCTATGGACGTTATCTGTTCAGGCGTCTTGCCTGCACCGAAGATCACCTCCGGCGTACCCTGACGGATACCGCGATGGAGGTCCACCTTTGCGAACCCCATGTCCTCGAACGGCTCCTTCTTGATCGCCAGGAGGGCGTCGTCCACGGACATCGTGCCTTCGGACACCCTCTCGAGTATCCATCTGGCATCCCTCCCGTCGGTCATATCCTGGTCTCCTCGTCGATCTCACAATGCTGGAAGTAGGGAGCCACCGCGGCCAGCACTTCCGATGACCTCTTCATGGCATCGCCGTACTGAGTCGCCGAGAACTGGATCATGGCGCATTCACCATCGGTTCTGACCCTGAAGTCCCAGAATCCCATGGATGATAGCGCGGTCTCCGCATCGTGGACCTTCTTCAGGATCCCCTCCGTGATCGTGACCCCTCCCCCTATCCTCGTAGCCAGACACGAATTGGATGGGGCGTTCCATGTTGTCAGGCGCTCGATCATGGATATCCTGCGGACCATGCTCTTGGTGATACCGCACTCCCTGAGCGGGGATTCGACTCCCAGCTCCCTCAGAGCCCTGAACCCGGGCCGGTCGCTCTCTGAATCGCTGGCATTCGTCCCGTCCACGACGACCTCGTATCCGCGCTCCCTTGCTATCTCGATGATTCTTCCGAAGATCAAGGATTTGCAGTGATAGCATCTTAGAGGCCCGTTGGAGGCCACGTCGGCTGAGGACAGGACATCCAGATCGGACACCACCAGCTCCACACCCTCTTCCGAACAGAAGCGCCTCGCTGACTCCAGGTCGTGGTCGGTGGTGAACTGAGTCCTCACATACACCGGAAGGACGTCGACCTTCATCTTGTGGGCGGAGTGGAGGAGAAACGACGAATCTACGCCCCCTGAGTATCCCATGGCTATCCTGGGATGATCCCTGAAATAGGAGGCGAGCATCTTCTCGCACGAGACGGAGTTCCTTGCAGAGTTCATAGTCCCTCGACAGCCGGTCCGTACAGGAGATCCGCGGGACCGGGACTCATTCGAAGATGACCTTCTGCCTCTCCTTCGAGATGTTTAGGAGGACCTTGGCTATCTGGTCAGCCTCGCTCTCCGATAGACTGACCTCCTCGCAGAGCTCGTGGTATCTGGCAATGACCTCGCGCTCCTTCTCCTCGTCCCAGTACTTCTGTCCGGACTTCTTCTTGGCCTTCGCGAGCTCGTCAGCGATCTCCATACGGGTCGCGATGAGGTCGATTATCTCCTCGTCAATCGCCTCTATCTGCTCCCTGAGTTCCTCCGTGTTAGGCATGGGGTCACCTGTTCAGTTTGCGATATTATAGGGAAATAAAGTATTTTCTGGCGCGGAAACGAGCTGAGGACATCACCTCGGCATATCCATTATCCCCTCGACCAGATAGAGACGGTTGCGCTTTTTCCCCTTTATCTCCCTGACGATTCCCTCGGATCCCCTTCTGGAGAGGAGCTTGTTCGCCGTCAGTAACGACACGCCTGCGCCTCCACCATATCCGGGAACCTTATGTACGGGTTCCTCAACCGAAGGCCGATGATGCGCAGCCCGATTGCCCTCCGCACGGGCCCTCGACCGGTCACGGTACCCAATCAACGACTCCACTGACTGCGACGGACATGGACTGGTCACAGGGGCATCGGTACATGATTTTCATTTGATTCATATCCAACGAAGATGTGCTTTCGTATCATGGATGACTCGATCCAAATACCGACTTTATTAACGATGCAGATGCTGCCGATCATGAGCGGTACCGACTATCTTCTGATTCTTCTAGATGATTGAAAAACCAAATCTGTGCAATAATGTTTATAATTGTCAACGCATTCACAAAAACATGGACATCCTAGAAGGCCGTTTCAACGGTTTCCCCTCCCAGGAGAAGGTCGCGAAGCTCCTGTTGGAACAGGGGGTCAGGGTCGAAGGCGGAAAGGCCTACTGCGGCAACATCGAGCTGGGCGACTCAGCCATCGGCCGCGCATGCGGCGTGGACCGCAGGGTCGTGAGGATGACCCTTGACCGGATATCATCCACACCGAGTCTCGACGGGATATTCTCCAAGCTCAGGTGCACACTGTCGATGTCCGAGCTGGCCCCGGAGATCGGTTGCTCCTCCATCGTGATCACGCCCACCGACTCCACCATGCCGGGGATCCTTGCGGACATCACCAACGTCCTCTACAGAGCCGGGATATCCGTGAGGCAGGCGATGGTTGACGACACCGGCGACGGCGACTCGGCGGTGCTCCTGGTGGTCGTCTACGGGAAGATCCCTTCGGAGATAATCCCTGAGCTCAGGTCCTGCCGCGGAGTGTCCAGCATCCTCATCAAGTGACATCCGGGCCGACACATTGACGGTTGGCGGGGAGACCGACCGCATCGGCGTCCGTCTCCCCCTGATAATATAAGGAACCGGGCCGGAGCCCGGTAAAGATGTTCAGGCCCTGATCTTCAGGTCCAGGGTGTGGAGGACTCCCTTGGGGCAGATCCTCTCGCACCTCTTGCACGCCACGCCGGCGCAGCGGTCCGACATTATCGTGGCCCTGTGCTGGGACATGCCCTCGGGCTCTATGGTTATGGCCTTCTCGGGACACTCCTTCATGCACTTCTTGCATCCGATGCAACCCTCGACGATCCCCGTGAGGGCGGTCCCGCAGCAGATGATCTTGACCTTGCACTTCTCGGTGTCGGGCAGGTCCCTCTTCGCGAGCCTCGTGACCTTTATGTCCTCTGGCGCCGGCATGGGCGGGAGAGGCTTCAGGCCGTAGACGTCCATCATGGCGTTGTACTGGTCCATGGGCATGCTGCTGCACCAGACAGAGAACTCTATGGAGTAGACGTTCTTGAAGAAGTCCGACGTGGCGAACATGCAGTGTGTAGCCCTGAGCTTCTTGGCGAACTCCCTCAGACCGTCCAGGTCGATCTCACCCAGGATGATCTTCCTCGCCATGCCGATGGACGTGTTCCCGAATTGGACGATCTCCGTCGCACCGGGTGTGACCATCCCCACCTCCATGGCCTTCTTGGCATCCACATACAGGCCGGACGCGCCGGACATGTAGGCCTTCTTGACGTCCTCCACCCAGAGGCCGGAATCATCCAGCAGCGTGAGGAACCCCGCGCGGAGGGCCCCGATGGCCTTCCCCGCCTCCTCGACGTCGTGACTGGTGATCGTGATCCCATCCTGGAGCTTGAGGACGCCCTCGTCGGTGCATATCTTGGGCGGGACGATGACCCCCGTCTTCATGCCGTTAGCAAGAGCGGCGATGACCCCGGTGCCCGTGATTCCGACGGCCTTACCATGCATGGGACCCTCCTCCAGGACGTCCCCGGTGAACGGGTCGATGACGTCCCCGGGCTGCGGTGCGAGGGTGTCGTCCAGGACGTAGCACCTCCAGCCCTTGTCGGTGATCTCTATCTCGCTGAGGGCGCCCGGTGCCGCCAGCATTCCGCGCTCGATCTCCTGGCCCTCCAGTGCTGGCCCAGCGGCCGCGGACCCGGTGTAGACGTTCCCGTCCCTGATCAGCGCCATCTCGGCGTTGGTACCGTAGTCGACGACGATGCAGGGCTCCCTCTCCTCCAGGATGTTTGTCATCAGCATCATGGCGATGGCGTCCGCCCCGATCTCGTGCGTGACCGCAGGAGGTATGATGACCTTGGCCCTCGGCATCCCCTTCAGTCCCAGGGATGCGGCATCCACCACGTCCCCGTCCCTGGGAGGGGAGACGATCCCCAGGGATTTGATCATGTTCTTGCCCGCGTACGCTAGATCCCTGATCTCTATGTTCTGGAACAGGGAGAGCTGGAACGGGTTCCCGCAGACTGCGATGGTCTCGACGTCCGCCAGGTCGATGTTCAGCTGGGCGAACAGGTTGTTCGCCGTCTCGATCATCAGGCTGTTGGCGACGTCCTCGCCGGCCTTGATGGCGTAGTTGACGTGGTCGATCACGTTCATCCCCGGTATGGGGTGCCTCTCCGTGATCGCCGTCCCCAGGGTCTCCCCCGAGTCCATGTCCAGGGCCTGGCAGCGCATGCCGCTGGTCCCTATGTCCAATGCTATGCCGTATCTCACTCAATCACTTCCGTTTTATCGAATGGCCGCCGTCGCGGCCCCGACTGTCATCCCTTTATGGAGTAGCCCGCGCTGTTCACCGCCATCACGGCGGCACCGATCTCCAACGGGTCGTGTATGATCGCCTTCGCCCTGCTGCGGGCCAGCTGGTCGTAGTAGTGCGGAACGCCGGGGCTGGAAATTATGGAGCCCTCCGCGATGATCTCGCCCGGTATTATGAAGGGCGCCGCGTTCAGCAGGAGGGTGTGGTCCGAGATGGCCTTCGCCAGGTCGTTCAGCGGCTTCGCCCCCTCCTTCGCCAGACGGTCCGCCTTCTCATGGATTATGTCGATGACGGACACCTCGGCACCCATCTCCACGAGGAACCTGACCGCCCATGATCCGACCATGCCCGCCCCGATAACCAGGACCTCCTTGCCCTCGAGCCCGCCCGCGGCGTTCTTCAGAGCGACCGAGTACCCCCTCGCAGTGCCCCACGAGTTGTCGGTGTACCTGCGTTCCCTCATGTTGTAGGCGACGAACTTGCGGTCATCTGCCATCATCACTATGTCGACGCCCTCGTCGACCCCCTGGGAGAACCCGTACACGTCGGTGCCGTCGGTCACATGGCACTGCATGCCGAGCCTCCTGACGATCGCGTCCACCGACGCGGAGAACCCGCTGATGATCCCCATCCCCGATGTTATCGGGACGGATACCGCGGTGAACCCGGACAGGTCCGTGTCGTCGGGGAGCCCTGCGGCCTCCAGGGCTATGCCCTTGACCGTCTTCCCCGTGGCCTTAAGCAGCTTCTGGTCCAGGTCGAGCTTGTCGTCCGGGACCCCCTCAATTAGATCCGGTGTGAGCCTAGTCATCAAACCACCTCCGGGGTGCCGTCCAGGTACTCCCTGACGTCGCACTCCCGCCTGATACTTTCAAGGACCTGGAGCCTTCTGAGCTCCGCCTCCTCCGGGGTCCTGCCGGAGACCATGAACGTGCCGTGCCACTCGCGGCTGCCGGGCGCGTAATCCGTTATGTGACGGTCGGAGCCGAACAGTCCGGAACCCATCTTCGGACTCCTGACCTTGCCGAACTCCTTCTCCCCCGTGGTGCGGAGGACGCCGTCCCTGTAATGCAGATGCCAGTAGATGCCGGACCCACCGGATCCGTTGCGGCCCGCGGGGCTTCCGAGGGCCGTGGTGACCAGCTCCTCGAGCAGGTTCACGCCTGTGGCGATGTAGATGGCGGCGGGGGTCTGGCTGGGGATGCGGGCGTCGATCTCCAGGACCCTCAGACCCTTGGGCGTGAGTATGGCCTCGACATCCATCAGGGCGGAAAGCCCGATGGCCTCCGCCACGTCCCTGCCTATGCGCCTGAACTCCTGCTCCTGCTCCGGATCGAGGATGTCCGGGAAGCAGCGGACCATCTTGCAGTCGTAGTTCGTGTCCAGGACGACCTCGGTGGTGACGTAGGCGGTCGCCCTCTCCCCGTCCCCTATGACCTCGATGGACACACTCTTGCCGTGGACGAACTCCTGGATGACCGGTTTGTCGCCCAGCCGGTCCACCACCTCGAGCCCCTTCCTGACGTCGTCGTCGTTGAACGCCACGGACACACCCACGCTCCCGCTCTGGGAGGATGGCTTCACTACCACGGGGAACCCGCACTCTGGCCAGTGTCCCGGCAACGGTACGCCCACGGACTCCATGATCTCGTTGGATAACCTCTTGGAGCTGGATACGCCGTAGGATTCCAGGTCGAATAGGAAGGGTATCCCGGCGTCGCGGAGCATGTCGTCCAGTGACTCCAGGAGATCGAGTTCCTCGCATGCTGGCAGAACCACGTCGCAGGTGGAGAATATCTCAAGGGCCGAATGCACATCCTTCAGCGGATCCAGGACATGCGGCTCGTCGCATATAGAGAGCGCTGGGGCGTCCGCCCTGCGGTCGATGACGATGGTGGTGTACCCGGCCTCATGGCCTAGGAACGCCGCCTCCATGCCCTGCAGCGCCCCTCCGACGATACAGAGCCTCACTCTACACCGCCCCCGCGTCGCAACGTCCGGGCATGAGGGTCCGTGGCTTGTAAGTGATTATCGATGACCGGATGGACATAATATCGGCTCAGTCTATCTTGAGCCCGTCCTGGTAGGTCAGGCTCTTGCCGGTCTTCCTCACGCTGCTCTTGTCCTCCTTCAACATCAGCAGCCTCTCGAGCCCGAAACCGACCCCTGCCCATGGCTCGTGTATGTCGTGCGCGGGATCGAGGATATGGGGCCCGACGGCACCCGAGGCGACCTCTGTGTCGCCGATGTTGACATCCAGGGTCTCGACGTACACGTCGGACTCCTCGCGGGAGAGGGTGTACTCCAGGCCCGCAGCGGTCATGACGTCGTCTATGTACGTCTTCAGGCACTCCGTCGGATCGCCCTCCGGCCCGAGGTCGACGAGGTTCATCATCGTGAACTCCTCAAGATGACGGGAGCTCTTGGACTCCTTCCTGAAGCATGAGCCTATCTCGAATATCTTGACGGACCCGTCCGTGTGGTCCCTGAGCCTCCTCATGACCACGTAGAGGTTGGGCGCCAGCATGGGCCTCAGACACCTCTTGTCATCGATGAAGAAGACCTGCTTGTACAGGGGATGCTCGGGAGTAATCGTCATCTTGGCCAGTGCAGAGTTGGACATTATGATTGGCGTGCGCACCTCTATGAATCCCCTCGCGGTGAGCTTGTCGGCGATCGCCTGCTCGAGCTGCGACAGGTCGTGCCTGTGCGGCTCCGCGATGAGCTCCTTGATCCCTGCATCGTTGACCGCCTTGGTCCTGGACATCAGCTTGGCGAACTGCCTGTCGCGCTCAGCTGCGTCCGCGAAGTCCATGTCCGAACGGTCCTCGTCTCCGTACTCCATGAGGTGCTGTATCTGCGGGTCTGTGAATCCAACCATAGTCTCAACCAAGTGATGGGAAGGCGAAAGGCCGGGGTGTCGATCCCCGCTGGCTAGGTTTTAGAGACCCGCTGGTCGCCGGACCGCCCTCCACGTGGTAAAAGCTTGTTTCAGGTTATTTAATGATTGTCGGTACATATGTGCCAGATGTCCGTCGGGGACGTCCCTGGGGACTCTTCGGCGGATGTCGCGACGAATCATCGCGGACGAGGGAATGGATTCGGGAAATTAATATATATCGGTGGCTGTACAAAACGTATGTTTTTTGATGCCGGCGGCTGTGAAACGCATCATCTGGCACAGTGGTCGGAACCATCCACTCATCCAACTTGACATCAGAAGTCGATCCCGCATTCGGACAGTATTCTGAGGGTGTTCTCGTACACCTCGAGATACTCGTCCGACGGCACCAGGTTGTCGACGTCGTAGCAGTCCTGGAAGCGCTTCCCGGCCGGAGGGTTGAGATAGTTCCCCTCGTAACGGGAGACGATCCTGTCAACGATCGCATTGATCTCGGGGATGCTCATCCCGCACGCCGCCATGGACGCCTCGCCCATGATCCTCGCCTCCATGGGCGTGGTCTTATCCTGCACCGTTCCCTTCGACGAGGCAACCCCCGAGAGCAGTTCCCTCCCGGACGCGGTGTCCACCAGCGCCTGGGCCGCGGTCTCCAGCAGGCACATCTCGGTGCAGGGCCCGGACAGAGTGTAGTACTGGTTCCCCAACAGGAGGTCGGTGTTGTAGTCCAGAGCCGCCGCCGCATGGGCCGCCACCTGAAGGGTCTCCCTGGTGGTCGTTGTACCCCAGCGTATGTGAATCGGACCGTCGAGATGTATGTCGCAGTTGTAGAGCGCGAATGATGCGATAGTCGCGGCCACGTCGCAGATGGCGGTCTCCTCGACCCCGCCAGTGTAACCTCCCATGATCGGCATCTGCTCGATCATGATTATGTCCCCGGCACTGTGCCATCCTGCAAGCATGTTCAGGCCGGACATGTCCATCTTCAGCTCGTTGAACTGGGAGCACTCATGGGAGTCGAACCATTTCAGACCCTCGTCGCCGAGACCGGAAGCCAGACGCCCGGTGGCGGACAGCGGAGTCTGAGGTCCCTATATGCATATGCCCGGACGACCCGCCCTGCGCGTGGCCTCACGGACGTGCCTGACCTCGGCCATCGTGGCCTTGATCTCCCAAGGCGTGTTGGTTGTCGCGGGATGGCCATCGACCGAACTGAGAACCCCGCTCACGATCGTATCGACCGTGGGCTCCTGCGCGTACGCCTCGACCATGTTGGTGAACACGCCCTCCGACACCGGTGCCCCGGTGGGTCCGCCCTGGATGACGGGCTTGCGTATCGAGTTGCCCCTGCGGGCCTTGCAGGAGACCTTGTCCTTCCCCTTACCCATCTTGAGCTTCTTTGGAGCCATCTTGAGCCCCTCGTACAGCTCGTCCTCGTCAATGGTGAGGGCCATTCCGAGGTCCGGGTTGAATATCCCGGTGGTCAGAAGCATGTCTACCCCTGCGATGAAGAGCCTGTCGACCATGTCCTGGTCCATGGGTACGATGGAATCCCCGAAGTCGAGCTCGTAGCGCTCCTTCATCATCCTCGAGTTCTGGGGGATGATCGCGTAGTCCCATTCCTTCTCCGAGACCTTCCTTCCGTTAGCGAACCTGTCGTACGCTTCGAAGACGTCGATGTACTTGCGCGCCACCATCTGCTCTCCTTCCGATTGCCTTCAAATAGATTTAGTATATAGGGGGTTCGCCCCCGTCAGAAGGAGGAAAATACAGGCGAATTTTGACGGGGGCCCTTGTGATTCTTCGCCCCTCTCCCTCCGACCGGATGACAGGAGTGAAAGGGGCAAGGGAGGGGTGTGTCTCCCCCTCCCCCTAACGGGTTTCAGGAGATAGTTTTCTCAGTTATCGTTTAGTGCTTGATGTCCAGGCCGTAGTCCCTGAGCTTGGCGACAGCCTTGTCGTAGACCTCGAGGTACTCCTTGGTGGGCTTGACGGTCTTGACGTCGTAGCACTCCTGGAAGGTCTTTCCGGCGGGGGCGTCCACGTAGTGGGCCTCGTACTCGGGGACCATCTTGTTCAGGATCTCGTTGACGTCGGAGATCTTCATTCCGCAGGTGGCCTCGGCGGCGACTCCCATGATCCTGGCCTCCATTCCGGTCGTCTTGTCCTGGACGACTCCCTTGGCGGCGGCGGATCCGGACAGGAGCTCTCTTCCGGAGGCGGTGTCGGTGATCGCCTGGGCGGCGGTCTCCAGCAGGCACATCTCGGTGCAGGGTCCTGCCATGGGGTAGTACTGGTTGGCCAGCAGGAGGTCGGTGTTGGCGTCGATTGCGGCGGCGGCCCAAGCTGCGACCTGCAGGGTCTCTTTCGCGGTGGTGACTCCCCACCTGATGTGGATGGGTCCGTCGAGGTGGAAGTTACCGCTGAAGCAGGCGAAGGATCCGAGGGTGGTGGCGACGTCACAGATGGCGGTCTCCTCGACTCCTCCGGTGTATCCACCGAAGATGGGCATCTGCTCGATCATGATCATGTCACCGACGGTGGTCCATCCGGCCAGCATGTTCAGACCGGTCATGTCGATCTTCAGCTCGTTGAGCTGGGAGCACTCGTGGGCATCGTTGATGCCGTGTCCCGCATTGGGGAGGTCCGCGCAGAGACGCCCTGCCTCAGACAGGGGCGTCTCGGGTCCCTAAACACCCATACCGGGCCTGGCGGCCCTGACCTTGGCCTCTTTCACAGCCCTGAGCTCCGCCATGGTGGCGCGAATCTCGTAGGGAGTCTTGGTCTTGGCAGGGTGTCCCTCGATTGTGGTCATGACACCGTTCACGATGGTGTCGACGATACCCTCCTGGGCGTAGGACTGCATGACCTGGACGAAGACGTCCTCGCTGATGGGGGATCCGGTGGGTCCTCCCTGGATGACCGGCTTGACGTTGGAGTTGCCGTGCCTGGGGTAGAACCTGGCGACGTCCTTGTTCTCTCCGAACTCGAGCTTGGTGGGGGTCTTGCGGATGCCCTCCCAGACTTCCTCCTCGGTCACGTGCATGACGCGGCCCAGGTCCTGGTTGTAGTATCCGGTGGTGACCAGCATCTCGAGTCCGGCCTGGAACAGCCTGTTGACCATGTCCTTGTCCTCGGGGACAATCTCCTTGGGGTCGAACTTGATGTTGTACTTCTCTTTGAGAGCGGTCAGGTTGCCGGGGGTGATCTTGTAGTCCCAGTCCTCGACGGAGACCTTCTTCCCCTTCACGAACCTGTCGTAGACGTCCGGAATCGTAAGTGCCCTTGTTGCTGCCATTTCAATCACCTTCAGGCGACGAGCTTGTCGACAAGCCCGATGATCTCGTTCGCGGTCTCGGAGTATCCGTCAGCGCCGATCTCGTCGCACCACTCCTGGCTGCAGGGGGCGCCTCCGAAGATGCACTTGTAGGGGGCCTCCATCTCCTTGACGGTTTCGACGACCTCCCTCTGGGACTCCAGAGTGGTTGTCATGAGGGCGGAGCCTCCGATGATCTGTGCCTCGTTCTCGTCGGCGGCGTCGACGAAGTCCATGGCGGATACATCGGGTCCGAGGTCGATGACCTTGTAACCGGCACCGCGGAGCATGGCGCAGCAGACGTTCTTTCCGATCTCGTGGATGTCTCCCTCGACTGTTCCCATGATGACGGTTCCCTTCAGGCCTCCGGCACCGGCGGTCATGAGGGGCTCGAGGATTTTCAGAGCGGCTTCCATCGTCTTGGAAGCGGCGACGACCTGGGGCAGGTAGATCTCGGCCTTGTCGAACCTGTCTCCGATGACCTCCATTCCCTTTCCGAGTCCATCTCCGATAATCGTTCCGATGTCGATCTTGGCGTCGATGGCGGCCTGTGTTGCTTCCTGGGCGAGTTTGATGTCCCAAGTCTCTACGGACTTTTTGAGGTCCGCAAGAATCTGCTCGTTTGACATTTTTCGTTTCCTCCTTTATCTGCCCTTGGGCAGCGCAGTATCCGTTCTTTCACGGCCACGGGTTTCCTCGCGGACTGCGAATAATACATCCAACTCATCAGTATATAATGATTTTGTATAATTTTCCAACTTCGATTAGTTCATTATTTAAATTTTTCTATTGTCATTTTCAGTCCATTTTTTCAATATTTAAAGTTTATGTTAACACTAATTTGAATCTGCCAGATTTTCTATTTTAAGATTTCTGATAGATGTCCAATTTCACAGCGAAATATGGACGGAGACCGCATAATCCGTCACTCGGCTGCAGTATTGGGATGATCGTCGCCATCCGCGGGCACCGACGGCCATGGCAGGAATGGACTGGAGAACAGAGAGGAGAATGAGTGGGTGAAGAAGGTAAGAGGTTTGGGAAGGGGTTTGTGGATCGTCCGTGTTCACTGGGCCTGTGCGGCCGCGGCGGGCTCGGCGGGTTCCTCGTTCTTGATGAAGTCCACATCGTCCGTGGCGAAGTCCTCGATGTCTCCGCGGGTGACCTTCATGATCACTCCGACGATGGCACCGACGACGATGGACAGGACGCAGACGATGACGGCCATGGCGATGGTCGCGGCCGCCTCGCTTCCGGAACCGCCACTGGCGAGGATGATGATAGTGCAGAATATGGCACCCATCCAGCCACCGACTCCGTGGAGGTTGTGGACACCCATCACATCGAGCACACCGAGCTTCTTGCAGAACCAGGGCTGCAGGTAGATGAAGCACAGGGCCGAGACGGCACCGGCGATGATTCCGATGAGCAGGGCTCCCCAGGGTCCGACGGACAGCAGGGGTGCTCCGATGGCGACGGGTCCGCAGAGCATTGCATAGGTGTACGTCAGCGGGTTGACCTTGCCCTGGCAGTACATGCACACGAGATACGCGCTGATGACGGATCCGATTCCGGCCATGTAGCAGGTCACGGTTCCCCAGGTGACGTACTCGAGTCCGAGCTGGGAGGTCACGAAGGAGGGCCAGAGCATCCACAGCAGCATGCTTGCCAGCCAGACGAACGTGACGCTGTGAGTGGTGGTGTACATGGGTTCGTCGAACGCGCGCTTCTCTCTGATTCCGAGAGCGCATCCGAGACCGAAGTAGGCCGCGCACATGTGGACCAGTATGGAGCCTCCGGGGTCCCTCGCCATCGCATCGCCGACGGTGAAGCCGCCGAGCATGAGCCACTCGATGAAGGCGTAGAATATGGCGAACGCCACTCCGACGAGGAGGTACTGCCACATCTTCACGGTTCCGAGGAACACTCCGATGGCAATGACCAGCGTGATGGCGCAGACGACAGCTCTTATCAGGAGACCCTGGTTCCAGGCAGCATCGAAGTAGAAGTCCTGGATCCCGAGGTAGACCACAAAGCTGGCGGCCGCGGACAGCAGGACAGCCAGGGCCACACCCCACTCGTACTTCTTGATGAAGATCATCAGGAAGGCCACGAGCATAAGCATGAACCATACGTCAAGATTCTTTCCGAACTGTGTCTCTTCCTGGAGAGCCCAGTCAGCACCGGGGGTCATGAGGCTGGAACCGATGGAGCCGAGATCGACTCCCTCCATCCCGAGCAGGACCGCTCCGATGATCACGAGCACAACCAGGAGGATCAGATACGATATTTTCTTCGTTGTATCCATTATGAATCCCCTCCTGTACTGTGTACAGGTTCCCGTAGAGACGTGGCACGGGCCGATGCCGAGCCTATCAGGCCCGTGACGAGCCTGACGATCTCGGCGCCGGAGGCGGAGTAACCGTCGCCTCCGATCTTCTCGACCCATTCCGGAGTGCAGGGTGCCCCTCCAAAAATCAGAAAGACGGGACACCCGTCCTCCTTGGTCGTCCTGACCATCTTCTCCTGCATGACAAGAGTGGTGGTCATGAGGGCGGAGCCGCCTATGATGCTGGCATCGTACTGCTTCGCCGCCTCCACGAACATATCAGGGGATACATCCGGTCCGAGGTCGATGACACGGTATCCCGCGCCACGAAGCATGGCGCAGCACACGTTCTTCCCGATCTCGTGAATATCCCCTTGAACGGAGCCCATGACGATCGTACCACGGTACATGTGGTCGTTTGCCTCCATCCGCGGACGGAGCACGTCGAGCGCCCCCTCCATCGTCCTCGAGGCCATCAATACCTGCGGTAGGTATATCCTGCCCTCGTTGAACAGATCGCTGATGGTCTCCATACCCTTTCCGAGCCCCTGAGACACAATAACGTCGGGCGATATCCCTGCGGAGAGAGCATCCTCTACGGATCTCTCCATCAGGTCGTAGTCCCACGTTTCAACGGACTTCTTCAGGTTCTGCAGTATGGACTCGTTCTCAGACATATGCCCTCCTGCCCATAGCGGGCGGGCATGTGAAAGAAATCCAGTTGGAGAGTATTTAAAGGGGTGAGGCATGTGCCCGAAATATTACCTACATCGTAGGAGTGACCTCATTTTTCGGTAGGTACACGGGAACCAACAGAGGTGACGGAAATGTTACCGATAGGGAGTGCCCCCGAAAAACGGTATATAAAGTTTTCATTCCACAGTCGCTCTCTCTTCCTGACGGCATGTTTCTTATTATATTAACCATAAAATAAGAGATTGGATGGATTCCATATCCATCAGAAAACGACCAATGAAGTTATAACAACGTTAAAGCCCAACGGCGTAGCCCGTGGCGGACTCGCCCCGGTCCGAATCCGTTTGTTTCATTGTCCAGGTTCATCATCATATGATTATTTTTCTATAATTTTGCGATATAATCATTCAAATATATACAATCTTCATTAATTATTAGATATTTTTCCGGAAATCGAAGTCGTCTCCGCCGTGACCGCCACGCCCCCGTGATGTGAATCAGCATCGGGGAAGCATTATACCGACAGGGCCCGTTACACCACCGATAAGATGTCCGAGAACTGCGCCATGTGCGGTAGGAAGATACACCTGATCAAGACCAAGGTGAAGGACGGATACATCTGCGGCGGCTGTCTCGACCGTCTGTCCCCCAACCTGTACGCCGCCAAGGACACATACACGGGCCAGGAGCTCGAGAGGATGACCAAGGAGAAGGAGGCCATCGCCGCCGCAAGGAAGTACAATCCCGTGCCGGAGCCGATCAACCTCCCCTTCGACGTGCCGTCCGTCAGGAAGGAGGACAAGTTCACAGAGGTCGAGAAGTACAAGGAGCTCCTCGACAAGGGGATAATAACCCAGGAGGAGTTCGACAGGAAGAAGAAGGAGCTCCTGGGTCTCTGAAGACGCAGTCGGGGACGACCGTCCTCGGATGTCTGGCACATTGCTCCTGCGCCATCGGAAGGAAGGGGTTAGTGCCCCGCCCTCACGGGCGGGGTCTGATATCGATCACTGGATGGAGGCCACGATATCGTCGGCGAGCTTCTCCAGCTCCGGCAGCTGGTCGTCCCTCATGGACGACTTTATCACGAATGTCTCGCCGACCTTGGTCATGTCCTTCAGCTTGGACATGCGCTCCTCCATGATCCTGGGCGACTGCGGGGCCCACGAACCGTTGCCGATGATGGAGTACCTGCGGTTCTGGACGGCCATGTTCTCCATGTCCTCGATCACCGATGACATCGTCGGATGGAGGGCGTTGTTGTAGGTGGGCGCCGCCAGGACGATGTTGGTGAACCTGAACGCGTCCGAGACGACGTAGGACGGATGGGTCCTGGTCACGTCATACATGGTGACGTTGGACACCCCCCTCTCCTTGAGCAGGAGTGCCAGACGGTCGGCCACGGCGGCGGTGTTCCCGTACATGCTGGTATACGCGATCACCACGCCCTTGTCCTCGGGCTCGTACCTGCTCCACAGGTCGTACTTGCCGAGGATGTACCCGATGTCCTTCCTCCAGATGGGTCCGTGTAGGGGGCAGATCATGTCTATGGGGACGCCGTCGAGCTTCTTGAACACGGCCTGCACCTTGCTGCCGTACTTCCCGACGATGTTGGAGTAGTACCTCCTGGCCTCCTCCAGGTACTCCCTGTCGAAGTCGGTCTCGTCGGCGTAGAGCGCGCCGGAGAGGGCGCGGAATGTGCCGAACGCGTCTGCGGAGAACAGCATCCTCTCCCCGACGTCGTAAGTGAACATGACCTCCGGCCAGTGGACCATCACCGCGAAGTAGAACCTGAGGGTGTGGGACCCGACCTGGAGCTCGTCCCCCTCCGAGACCACCATCTTATTGGCGGGGTCGATGTGGTAGAAGTTCTGGAGCATGTCGAACGTCTTCGTGTTCCCTATGACGGTGACGTCCGGCCAGGTCTCCAGGACCTGGGTGATGCATGCGCCGTGGTCCGGCTCCATGTGGTTGATCACGAAGTAGTCCAGGGGCCTGCCATCCAGGACGGTGCGGAGGTTCCTCCAGAACTTGCTGGCTATGGACGCGTCGCAGCTGTCCAGCAGGCAGGTCTCCCCGTCGATGATCACGTAGCTGTTGTAGGAGACGCCCTCCGGGATCGGGAACGCCCCCTCGAATATGGATGCGGTCCTGTCGTCGCCGCCTATCCAGTAGATGCCGTCGCGTATGGGTACGACGTTCTCGTTCTGATTTGCCATGAGGGATGCTAACGTCAACGCGGATATGAATATAACGTTGTTAATTGATTCAATCTGGGACTATAGATGCCGTTCGCAGGCATTGTTCCAATCATTATGGAAGCGTGAGATGCATGTCTGCTTCCCGGGACATCGCCACCATTTGTGGCATCCGGGAGCCAGTATCGTCAGACCACGATCGTGGGCGGCAGTTCAACGGCAATCTGCTGGTCTGATTACAGGAGTCGGTACAAAGCACAGATGATCGGAGATGGGCCGGATGACAGCGTGCATGTCCGACAACTCACCCCGAGACACCGTCCCGTGCATCTTCCTGAAATACTCACCGAAGCATCCAGACTGCATGACAGAAGACCCGCTCAGCCAGCAGTACAGGAAGCCCGTCGGAGAAGACGGCAGGACGGTCCTCGAGGGGATGAACGAGCACCACCGGCCCCTATGGGACTTCTGCCTCTCGCACCTCCCGAAGAGCATGGACGGTTCCATCCTGGATGTGGGGTGCGGAGGCGGTGGCTTCCTGAGGAGGCTGTCGGAGAGGTACCCGTACGCCACGCTGCAGGGTGCGGACATATCGGAGGAGTCGCTCAGGATGACGTCCGAGGTGGATGCGGACCTGGTGTCAGACGGGACCCTGGGGCTCTGCCTGGCATCGGTGGACGACCTGCCGTTCGACGACGGCTCCTTCGACATGGTCACGGCGATGGAGACGTACTTCTTCTGGCCGGACCTCGGCAGGGGACTGGCGGAGATCTCGCGCATCCTCTCGCCCGGAGGGGTGCTTGCCATCGGCTCGGAGCTGAGGTACGGATCCGGCGACGACACCGGGGTCGACGCGATGTGCCAGGAGTACGGGATGTCCATCGTGAGGGACGACGAGATGCTGTCCATGCTGGACTCCGTCGGGATCGACGCGGAGATCTTCATCAGTGACCATGGGGTCCTCTACAGGGGATCGAAGAGACCCCGATCGCCCTGACACCAGGGCTCCCAGGAACTCCTCCAGGTCCCTGCGCGCCAGGTCCTCCCGCTCCTTGTAGGGCTCGACGTAGCACCTGAGGGTCGTGCCGGCGTCGGCGTGGCGCATCATCCCCCTGATTGTCTGTATGTCACAGCCCGTCTCGTAGTAGAGGGTGGTGGCGAAGAACCTCCTGAGGGAGTGGACGGTTATCGGCACGCCGCACGAGTCGCCCAGACACCTGATCGTCTCCGATATCCTGGACGGGTGCATCCCGTGGAGGATGCCCCTGTGGTCCCTGTTCTGGACCAGATGGTCGTCGCTCCTGGGGCCGTCCTTCATGGGGGAGCCGCGGTACTCCTCGATCGCCCGCATGACGTTGAGGGGCACGGGGACCACCACGACCATGCCGTCATCCCCGTGGCCCTTGCCGTGGACCTCCAGCCTGCCGTCCCTCAGATCCCCGTCGCGGATCGAGGCTATCTCGGAGCGGCGGAGCCCCATGTACGCCCCGAGGCACAGTATCACCCTCTGGCGGGGGTCTGCAGCCGAGTAGACTGCGGCGAAGTCGTCCTTGCCGATGAATACCCTGTCCCTGGACTCGCGGTTGTGGAGGAGGTTCGCGTCCTTGAGCACGTCCCTCCCGGTGTGGTGCCTGACCATGCAGGACAGGCTCCTGAGGTACGCCCTCCTGACGGCCTCCTTCACCCCCAGCGTCCTCCACAGGAACAGGACGTCGTCCGTGGTGATGTCCTCCGCCCTGGTAGACCTGCCGTCGGCGGCCATGGTCTCCAGGCACCTGCGGACGTTGTTGCGGTGGGTGTGCAGCGTCCCCTCTTTCCTGCCCATCGACTCCAGATGATGAAGCCAGGAGTCGGTCTCGTCCATGTACGGTTCGTCGCAGGTGGATATCTGTCTAGCCATGCCCAGACCATGGACGGGCGGCTACTGGACGGTTGTGATGGATGGATGTCCGTGACACGTGTCGCATCCGGACGGAGGGTGCGGAGGACACCAGAGACCTATCATGCGATACGGGACCAAAACGTCCGGTCCTGATCCTGCCTGTCGGATTGAGAACCGATGGGAATGTGGGGTCCCGGCCCTTATCTCCGGGACCCCGTTTGCTGTTCAGGTTCCTGGTGGGTTCACGTTCGCTCACGTGAGGAGCAGATGT